>NZ_JAMBKT010000020.1 GCF_025290035.1 Apilactobacillus sp. | reverse complement strand
AAATTTTAAAAAATAAAGCGGTCTTTGGACTGCTAGGAAGCACCTTTTTTCAAGTGCTAGGAATTAGCCTCTTTAATATGATATTGCTTATCCTGGCGAAGTCTAGCAATCAACCATCTTTATGGGTGACGATTGCGTCCATCGCATCAACAATCCCAGGAGTTTTATCTGCAGTATTAGGTAAAATCGCTGGTGATTTAACCAATAAAGCTAGATGGGTGATTTTATTAACATTCGCTCAATCAGCATTTTTCTTGTTTTTATTCACCGTTTTTCTTTCACACAATCCAAGTGAATTAGGAATTGCGATTGGAATTAATTTAGTCTCAGATATTGTAGGGGTAGTGATTGGACTATTAAAACTACCAATCATCCAAAATAAAGTACCTAAGGAATTAAGACAACAAACAATTGGTATTTATGACAGTATTGGTTTGATTATGCAACCCATCGGTCAAGCGATTGGATTATCGTACATAGCGTCAACCGGGAATTACACACTAGGAAGCTTCATTAATGCGGCGACCTTTTTCATTTCTGGATGTATTTTATTCCTATCAAGAAAAAACTTATCTTATGTTGAACCCAAAAGAGAAGCAAGTGAAAAATCTGGCAAAGGACGTGGCTTTAAAAAAGCTTTCTCTTCACTGGGTAATATTACCGGATTACCTATCATTCGTATTTTAGGAGCATTGGTCATCTTAAATGCACTGGGTGCAAGTATTGATGGGATTTTAAATCTATATATATTGGAACATCCACAAGTTAGTCCACTAGGCTTTGGATTGACAATCTTAATTATTAATATCATTTTTGTGTTCGGAAATGTTTTAGGTTCTGTGATTGTCCATGATTTCTTGAAAAATACTAGTATTCAAAAATTATTGCTACTAGCAGCAGGACTACTAGGGATTTTCTTTATCATTTTGATGTTTAATTTAAGTGTCTTCGTTATTATGATCGTTTTATTCAGTATCATGTACGTGCTAGGTAAAATTAATCCAAAACTATCTGCAATGTTAATGGACAATGTTGATTCGGCATCATTAAGTACCATTTTAGGGATTTTAAATAGTAGTTTAACGGTTGCGACACCAATTGGTAGTATCTTCTTAGTTGGTGGTTACACCTTAATTGGAAAGAACCCGGTTTTAAGCATTAGTTTGTTCATGATTATGGTAGTTATCATTTTATTATCAATCAGAGTGAAACCGAAAGAATTAGGTTAATTCAATATTTATATAAAATAAACGAAAGTAGGTTAGATAAATGATAAAAAAATACTGGCATAGTCAATTTAAATGGTTATTCTTATCTGGTGCATTACAAAGTATTGGGAGTAGTCTTTTTGGAATAGTACTATTAATGATGATTGCTGATAACTTTACTGGATCAGAAAGAGGATGGTTAATCACTGCCGCTTCTTTCGTAAATATTATTCCTTCTGTATTAAATTTTTTAACTGGATATTACGCAGACAAAACTAGCAAAAAGATCAGAATGTCGAGAATAATTAGATGTGTACAGATGTTTATATATGTATTGATAGCATTATTTGCAAAAAGTTTATCTATTTATTCGGTGATTTTCATTTTAGTAATAATTTCATTTTCCAAAGTAAGTGGTAGTTACGCTGGAGGACTTCTATACGAAAAAGAAATAGAGGTAGTTGACGATAATGATAGGGAACAAATAATTTCTTGGAGTTCCGGAAGTATTTCAACATTATCAATGGTATCTCAACTAATTGGTCCTAGTATTTTAGTATTAATCAATTACAAATATGAATATTTTGCATTACTTAATGCACTCATTTTTGGTATTAGTGCCTTATTATTGGGCAACTTAAGTGAATCTTCTAGACATACTGGGTCAACAAAGAATCCTATTACTGAAGATAAGAAATCATCTAATACTACTTTTTTAGGAGCTTTAAAAACGATTTTTTCCATTCCATTATTGGGATGTTATATTTCGGTTTATGCCGTCGCGGGGATCGTAGGGTCTGCATTAGAAAATGTATTCTCCTTATATTTTGCAAATTATCAACAACAACAAATTAGTTCTTTTGGTTTTACGATTGCTCTTGTCGGAGTAGTATTTTCAGTTGCTGAGGTTCTGGGAGCTCTTTTCCCACTATCTGTGTTTAAAAAGATTTCTTTTCTAAATTTAGTTGGTTTACAGACATTCATTTTGTTATTAGGTGTTGTCGTAGCTGAATTGTTTTTATCAACATATGTATTTTTAGTTTTACTATTTTTAGCTGGATTTTTACAAGGAAAGGCTGGGCCAAAACTAAATGCATGGATTATGAATCAAGATATAACAGATAATATTGCACTTTCTCTGGGACTTATCTCAACTACTATGACGTTCACACTACCGATAGGCCAACTAATATTCATGAGTGTTGCTAATATATGGACAGTTACTCTTAGTTTAGAATTAATGGCAATATACATGCTGGTTCTATTGGCATACATTGTTTTTATTAATTATAAGGTTAAAAAAAGCAATTAATTAAGAGAAAAATTACTAACATTAAAGATAGAGATTATCTCTCTGGTGAGATAATCTCTATCTTTTTTATTTATTATAAAGTTTGATCAACTTGCTTCTTCATATTCGATTAATACAAAAAATGGGAGAAATGTTACCGGTTGAATACCGGATTAATTCCTCCCATAAAATCGCATGACCATCATTGAACTTTAGGAGTTCAGGTCATCTTTTTTTATTTTTATTTTACCTCAAAAAACGGTGTCTATTTGACTATGCTTCTTGAGCTTATTTTCCTACGTTAATTGGCATAGCGCGATCTCCTTTCTTGACAATTAGGAAAGATCTTGTTGTTAACCATCAAACAAAAATCTTTCGATAATTGTTTTTTTATTCCTAAGTTGTCTAAAAAGTGATCTCTTTATCATAATGCGATTGTTTATGGATTATTTACTAATAACCTTCTTTGAATCAGCAATAAAATTCGAGATTACAGAAACATTAGACAATTCATTATTAATCCAAATATAAAATAGTTTCATGCGATAATCTCCTTACTTTTTGGATTTAACGAATAAGACTTGATAAGTCACGTGACAGAATGCTTAATCGTTAAACGTATTATATTCCTTTTTTTAATTATTTCAACAAATTATACCAAAAAACTTATTATTGCATAATTTTACATCGAATTTAGTTGACGATTCAAGATACTTTCAAATCAAATCCATTCTTGATAGAATGCTAACAATAAGTAAGCAAAAGGAGAGTTTTATAATGGCAAAAATTTTAGTAATTGGAGCCCATGGTAATGTGGGAATTCATATTGTAGAAAAACTAGGACAAGCAGGCGACCAAGTCTTAGCAGGGGTTCGAAGCGAAAAGCAATTTGGCGAATATGCTGAATTTGAAAACGTTCAACCAATTGAATTCGATTTAAACGGCACGATTGAAGATATGGCTAAGCTATATCAAGATAATCAAGTTGAACAAATCATCTTCTCTGCTGGTTCTGGTGGTGCGACTGGTGATGATCAAACCATGATTATTGATTTAGATGGTGCGATTAAATCAATGTTAGCTGCTAAGCAATCAGGAGTAAAACGTTACCTAATGATTAGTGCAATGGGTGCGGATGATCGTAGTTTCTGGGCGGATTCAGGACTACATGCATACTACATTGCTAAACATTATGCCGATGTTCATTTACGCAATAGTGGTCTAGACTACACAATTGTTAGACCATCTGCACTGACTTTTGACGACCAAACTGATCAAGTCCAAGTTGTTGAAGAGCGTGAAGCAGGGATGAGTATCGCAAGATTAGATGTTGCTCAATTCGTAGTCGATGCAATTCACAATGACCAAACAATTCACCAAATTTTAGAAATCACTTCAAAATAGCTTGATTGTATAAATTAGCTTGTCGGAACTGACTTCATGTGATATTGTTATTTGAGTTATTAAAAGAATCAATAAAATAAAGCAGCTCTTGATTCGATTGAGAACCAAGGGCTGTTTTTAATTAAATTGATTAGATGGAGGTATGAAATGATAACTGTCACTAATATGGGATTACATTTTTCTGGTAAAAAGTTATACGAAGATGTAAACCTTAAATTCACACCAGGTAACTGTTACGGGGTTATCGGGGCCAATGGTGCTGGTAAATCAACTTTTCTAAAAATGCTAGAAGGAAAGATTGAACCCACCACAGGTAGTATCTCAATCGGTAAGAATGAACGAATTTCTAGTTTGAACCAAGATCACTATGGCTTTGAAGAATTTGAAGTTTTAGACACTGTGATTCAAGGACACGAAAAGTTATACAAAATCATGAAAGAAAAAGACGCTTTATACGCTAAAGAAGACTTTTCTGATGAAGATGGAGTAAAAGCTGCTGAATTAGAAGGTGAATTCGCCGAAATGGACGGATGGAACGCCGAAGCAGATGCTTCACAATTACTACAAAATGTAGGAATTGATGAATCTCTACACAATGAAAAGATGAGTGAACTAACTGAAGGTCAAAAGGTGAAGGTCTTATTAGCCCAAGCACTATTTGGTAATCCAGATATTCTATTGCTTGATGAACCTACCAACGGTTTGGACAACCATACCGTTGAATGGCTACAAGAATTTTTAGCTGATTACGAAAACATCGCGATTGTTGTTTCTCATGATAGATACTTCTTAAACCAAGTATGTACTATGATGTGTGACGTTGACTTCAAGAAGATTTCACTATACGTTGGTAACTACGACTTCTGGTTGAAATCAAGTCAACTAGCAGCTAAGATGCGCCAAGACGCTAACGCTAAGAAGGAAGACCAAATCAAAGAATTGAAAGAATTTATCGCTCGATTCTCTGCGAACGCTTCTAAGTCAAAACAAGCGACTTCTAGAAAGAAACAATTAGACAAGATTACATTAGATGATATTCAACCATCTTCACGTAAGTACCCATTCATTAAGTTTGAAAAAGAACGTGATTTAGGAAACGATTTAGTTTCAGTTAAGAACGTTTCTAAGACGATTGATGGTAAGAAGATTTTGGATAACATCACATTTACATTAAGACCGGGTGAAAAGACTGCCATCATTAGTAGAAACGATTTAGCTACTACTACTTTGATGCAAATATTAGCTGGTAAGATGGCACCTGATGAAGGTGAAGTTGTTTGGGGTCAAACTACCAAAGCTACTTACATGCCAAAGAACATCAACTCTGATTTCGATGACGATTCATTAAGCATTATTGATTGGTTAAGACAATACGCATCGAAAGAAGAAAGTGATGATCCATTCCTACGTAGTTTCTTAGGAAGAATGCTATTCTCTGGAGACAATATTCAAAAGCAAATCAAGGTATTGTCAGGGGGAGAAAAGGTTCGTTGTATGTTATCTAAGATGATGCTGCAAAAAGGAAATGTATTGATTTTAGATGACCCAACTAACCATTTGGACATGGAATCAATTACTGCATTGAATGATAGTTTAATTCCATTTGACGGTTCAATCATCTTCACTTCTCATGATAGAGAATTTGTGCAAACTATTGCGGATCATATTATTGAAGTATCTGATAAAGGGATGGTTCAAAGAGCCGACACCCACTACGATGATTTTGTTAATCATCCAGATGTTCAAAAACAAGTTGAAGAACTTTACTAAAAAGAAAGACACAGTTTTCATGACTGTGTCTTTTTTTAGTCTCGTGTCAAAAATATTACCAAAATGTTAAGATTTTCTTACAAGAGTGCATAATAATATTATTCGGTTTTTATTTGTATTATATTAGAAACATAAAATATATTAAATTTTTTATGGATGGAGTGGAAATTATGAAGAAAATATTATCATCATTGGGATTGGTAATGTTTTTGGGAGTTGCTGCACTAACAATTAATGGTAATGCAACTGCTCATGCAGCTGACGAATCCAGTAGTCAACAAGCGACTGAAACTAGTGCAAATAGTTCTAGTCAATCAAGTACAGCTACTAATCAAGAAGGTACTGGTACCAATACAACTACAAATAATGGTTCAAACACAACAGATACTGAGAACGGATTTGTAGATCATGTTGATTTTACAATCAAAACTGCTAAAACTGAAAATGCGCGAATCATTAACGCTGATAATGTAAAGGTTTTTGCTGGTCCATATAATCGTGGAACTAAGTTAGTAAAGACCATTAACTTAAAAGGTCAACTAGTACAATTAAACAAGGTAGCAACTTCTTCTGAAAGAACTTACTACCAAGTAATTTACCAAGGTAAGACTTTAGGTTGGATCAACGATACTTACCTAAGTACTACTAACGTATACGAATTACCATTTGTTTACACTAGTCAACACTTCCCATTTGATGCACCAAATGGTTGTGAAGCTACAGCACTAAAGATGGCACTATCAACTAAGAGTGTTGGTTTGAACCATGGTTTAAACTACTTTTTAAAGAGAATGCCTCGTGCTAAATATGACCAAAACAAGGGATTTGTTGGTAACCCATACGCGGTTAACAACACTAACCAAGATTGGACTATTTACCCTAAGGCATTAGCTAAATTCGGTCGTCAATTCAGAAAAAGCGTCTATAACATTACCGGTGCTTCTAAATCAAAGATTATTTACGAAGTACAACATGGTAATGCTGTGATTGCTGCTACTGGTTACAGAATGAGAAAAGCTACTGGTCATACACTAGTAGTTGTTGGTTACAAACGTGGTTACTTCAAGATGGCAGATCCATCATCATGGGAATCACAAATGAAATCAAACAAGAACAACCCAGTATTTTGGGTTTCAACTAGTCAATTTATGAAGCTATACAACCAAGAAGGTCGTAAGGCAGTTCTAGTTCACTAGGATAAATAAAAAGAGCATCCATAGGATGCTCTTTTTTTATACGTATTTTTCTGTTAAAAGAATGAATTCGTCGACATCTTTTTGGATTAATTTAACGCCATCTTCCCAGAAGTCAGGTTTAGTTAAATCAACACCTAAGTGTTTCATCGCTAGTTCTTCAGTTGACATGTTGGCAGTGTCTTGAAGTAATGCGATGTATTGTTCTTCAAAGTTTTCACTTTCTTGAGCTTTGGCATAAATTCCTAAACTGAATAGGTAACCGAATGTGTATGGGAAGTTGTAGAATGGCACATCATCAAAGTAAAAATGCATCTTGCTTTCCCAGAAGTGAGTTGAGTAAGTTGATAGTGAGTTATCGTATGCTTCTTTTTGTGCAGCTAACATTAAGTCGTTGATTTCGCTGGCAGTTAGCACGCCGTCCTTACGTTTTTCGTAGAATTTATTTTCAAAAATAAAACGAGCGTGGATGTTTAAGAACATCGCAACTGGATTATCCATCTTCGCGTTTAATAGGTTAATCTTTTCTTCGTCAGTTTGTGCTTCTTTAACGTTGGCGTCAGAAACGATTAGTTCACCGAAAGTGGATGCTGTTTCCGCAACGTTCATTGCGTAATCTTGACGGAAGTATGGTAGTTCGTTCATCACACTGCTATGGAAAGCATGACCCAATTCGTGCGCAATTGTTGATGCATCGTTAGGTGAGCCTGTGAAAGTTAAGAAGATTCTTGATTCACCAGTCTCTGGAAGACTTTCCATGTAACCACCGGGCTCCTTGCCAGGACGGTTTTCGGCTTCAATCCATTGGTTTTCAAAGGCACGTTGTGCTAATTGAGCCATCTTAGGTGAGAAACTATTGAATTGTTTAATGATAAATTCAGCAGCTTCATCGTATGTGAAGGTCTTGACTTCACCGTCACTAATGTTAATTGGAGCAGCAACATCTTCCCAACCGATTTGTTCTTTACCAATTAATTGGGCCTTGCGATTTAAGAAATCGATTAACACATTCTTGTTGGCGTCAACGACTTTCCACATAGTATCCAATGTCTTTTGTGACATACGGTTTAATTCAAGTGGGTACTTCAAGAAATCTTCAGTACCATGGAAACGATAGTCTAATAGACGACTTCCTGAAACGTGGTTTAAAGTATCAGCGAATAGGTTTTGCTTATCGCTCCAAGCTTCTTCCCACTTAGGCATTAATTCAGCACGATATTTAGGATCGGCATTACCTAAGATTTCGTTATCAGCTTGACCGGCTGATAGAGTCTTAGGATTACCGTCGCTATCTTTGAAATCAACTTGAACTGAAGAAACTAAGGTACTGTAATGGTTTGACCAGGCACTTAGACCTTCTAAATTCATTTCAGCAATAATGGCTTCTTCGTTGTCATCTAATAGTTCTTGACCAAAGTGACGTTGTTCTTTCAAAGAAAAAACAATCTTATGTAGTGATGGTTCTGCAATTAACTTTTCAAAAGCGTCATCAGATAATGATGCTAACTTCTTTTGTAGTAATTGACTGATTTGAGCTACTTTAACGTCTAATGATTGGATTTTATCAATCAAAGGAGTTACTTCTTCGTTATTAACATCTTCAGAATGTTTACCGTTAATGTACATACCGGTTTGAACGATTCCAGCTTGAATTTTTTGAATGAAGTCAGTTAATTCTGTAAAACGACTAAAGTGTTCGTCATCATCAGCGAAATGGTAATCGTTGATGGCATCGCGGAAGGTGTTAATTGAATCTGCGATTACTTGCAGCTTGTCAGTTAACGCTTTTCCGTGTAATCCGCCTGGGAAAATTGAATCTAAATCCCAATTTAAAGAATATTTCATGAGTAATCCCCCTAAAAATATGGTTGTGGATAATTATACCAGTTAATTAATAAAAAACCGATAAAATTCTCATTTTATCGGTTTTTATAATTGGTTATAATCTTTTAAAAGCTTGTCACGTAAGTTTTTGTTGGATGCGAAAATATATAATCCTTTCACACCACGTTTTAATAAAACGTTTGCGGAATTTAATACCAGCTCCTGTTTGATTTGATTGAATTCATTAATATCAGTGATATCAGCACGTTTTTTGAGTGATTCAACATCGGTAAATTTACCTAAGTCGACTTTGATTTGGTCACCGTCAGCATGGATGATGGGACCGAGGATAACACCAACATAGTTTAAATCAAAACCTTGGCATGTGAACATTGAACCAACCTCGTTAATTGTTTCCGGAATTTCTGCCCATGGCGTTTGCGTATAGTTATATTGATCCCAAGGCATTTTGAAATCTGGTTCCAAGACATAGTGTTTGCCACCATCTAAAGTTGAGGGATAGCCGGAAGTGGAAACAATTCGTGATAGACCGACCTCGTTATTCTTTTTGACAATTAACTTACGCATCTCTTCAGCATTATCAAAAATTCTAAAGTCGTAATCATTCTTTGCGTCCTTAGGAAGAGGGGTTAGGTTTCCGTCAGTAAAGCGGTTAATCCATTGAACCAAGCTATCGCTTGCGGTCATTCTAAACTGATGAGTTAAGTGATACTCATCGTTAGTATATGGATCAATGACATGATGCAATCTTTCTAGATTCCAGAATGATTTAGTGCGAAGCACTTGGCGATGGTCGAATACTAAAATTGTGATTTGTGATCTTTTGATGATTTCACTTAACTGGTTATCATAGTAGAAATTATTATAATGGTCGCCACGAGATAGTAATAAGTGGGCTTCATCAATGATTGTAATATCAACTGGTTCGTGGGTCTTATCGTTTTGGTTGATAAATGAAGTCGGACGATTGAAGTTTTTCTTCAACACATTCTTTTGACTTCCAGCCATCTTTTTGTAGACCTTCAAAATTTCTGGATGGTTAACCAAGAAGTAGTTATGACTTTTGTAAAGCGGACTTTGGTTATCATGAGCTAGTTGTTGAATATCATAAAATAGTTTACTTAAAATTACTGATTTACCAGTTCCAGCATCACCATAAATAGTAAAGACCGCATGCTTATCATCACTAATGTGATTGATTGAGAATTGTTTGATGCGTTCAACTAATTCTGCTTGCTCTGCGGTCAATTGTGTGCTGGGAGCTAATTTGTCATCGGCAGCGTTGCTGTTTGCCATTGTCAAAGACTCCTTTTTTATTCAAAATTATGTTTTATTTCTGTGTAAATTCGATCTGAAACTTCCCAATCGTTTTGGGTGTACAAATGGATTCCATTGACATTATTTTTATATAAATCATTTATTTGATTAATTGCATATTCGATTCCATCCGTTAACATATCTTCGGTTTTATCAAGAAATGCAGGCGCTTCAATTTCATTGTGTAGTAAGTAGTGTTTTTTAAATGAATCTGTAATGGGCATGATTCCAATTCTTATTGGAATATCAATATTGTTTTTGTGAGCTTCCCTTAAGAAATTGTAGATTTTATAATTATCAAAGCACATTAAAGAAATAAGACTGTCAACACCAGTGTCGACTTTTTGCTTGAGGTAAAAAACATCGTCTTTTAGTGACTCGGCAAAAAAATGGACGTCCGGATAACAAGCAGCAACAATATTGGTTCTGCCATCTTCGTTGAGTTGTTTTACATATTTGATTAAGTCACTGGCAAATCTAAAGTCATCTTTAACTTTCATGTTATGATGGAGATTTCCACGAACTAATAATAAGTTCTTGATATTTAACTCACGCAATTCGTTGTAGGCTTTTTTGATTTCTTCTTTCGTGTGCGATAGTCCTGTTAAGTGAAGGACTACTGGAACACCCAAATCCCGTTGAATGTACTTAGCACATTTTAGCATTTCTTCGTATGAGTAGCGACTTAAGTTACTGATGGATACAAAGTCAGGTTTCCACTTGTTAATGTAGTGTTTCATCTGAATAAGATCATGCGAGTTGGCTTCGATTTCAACTGAAAATGTTTGATCTCTCATAGAAGCGTCCTTTCAAAGTTTATAAGTTTAATACTATCATTCTAACATGAAATATAAAAAAGCGTTATTAACGTTTGCTAATAACACTTTCATATTTAAACTAATTGTTCAATTAATGTATCAACTGCATTAACGTAGCTTTCAAGCTTGTTGTTAACAGCCTCTTGACTATCATCGACAGTTCCAAGGTAGAACTTGATTTTAGGTTCTGTTCCGGAAGGACGGATAGCAAACCAAGTACCGTCAGCCAACCAGTATTTCAAAACATTGGCTTGAGGTAGTTTGATTTTTTCAATGTTACCATCATTGTTAGTTTTAGTTGATTTATTGAAATCTTCTAGTGATTCTACTCTTTGACCGTTGAATTCAGTTAATGGATTTGCTCTCAATTCGTTCATGATGTTGTCCATCTTAGCCTTACCTTCAATACCTTCAAATGATTTTGAAATGGTCTTTTCTTCATGATAACCATAAAGTTGGTAAATTGATTGAAGTCCATCATACAAGGTTTGACCTTTTTGTTTGTAGTAAGCAGCTACTTCAGCAAGTAGGACAGTTGATTGAATAGCATCCTTATCACGTACGAATGGTTTGATTAAGTAACCAAAACTTTCTTCAAAACCAAATAAGAAAGTTTTTTCGTTAGTTTCTTCAAAATCCTTAATCTTTTCAGCGATATATTTAAATCCAGTTAAGACGTTTTGCATTTCAACACCGTAATGGTTAGCAATCTTAGTAGCTAATTCAGTTGAAACGATTGATTTAACCACAGCACCGTTTTCGGGTAAATCATTAGCGTCTTGTTTAGCAGTTAAAATGTAATCCAATAATACTGATGCGATTTGATTACCAGTCATTAATTCATAATTACCATCTGGTTGACGAACGGCAGCACCTAGTCTATCAGCATCGGGGTCAGTTGCGATTAAGACATCAGCTTCCTCTTGATTCCCTAATTGAATTGCTAGATTGAAGGCTGAAGCGAATTCTGGATTAGGGAAATCAACAGTTGGGAATTCTGGATCAGCGATTGCTTGTTCCTTTACTAATGAATAGTTTTTAAAACCAACATTATCCAAAGCACGACGGCAAATGATTTTTCCAGTTCCGTGAAGCGGGGTGTAGACGAATTTTAGGTCTTTACCAACTTCTTGGATTAATTGGTGGTTAACGTTAACATTTTTTACATTTTCCAAGTATGAAGCGTCAACATCTTCACCAATAACAGATAGTAGCTTTTGGTTTCTTAATTCTTTGACGTCGGCAACCTCGATTGCGAATACATCTTCGGCTTGGCGAACAAAACTAGTAATCATATCTGAAGCCTTTGGTGGCATTTGACCACCGTCTTCACCATAAATTTTGTATCCATTGTATTGCATTGGATTATGGCTAGCTGTAATCATAACACCCGCAAAAGTATGTAAGTGTCTAATTGCAAATGATAGTTCTGGAGTAGGGCGGATATCATCAAAGACAAATGATTTAATGTTATGTTGTCCTAAAACACGAGCAGCTTCGTAGGCGAATTCTTCTGAATGGTAACGAGAATCAAAACTGATTGCCACACCGCGTTTCTTTTCTTCATCACTTAATGTATCCATGTATGAAGCAAGACCTTCAGTAGCTTGTCTAACGGTGTAGATGTTCATACGGTTAATTCCGGCACCGATTAAACCACGCATACCAGCGGTTCCAAATGACATGTTAGTGCCAAAAGCATCGTTGATTTCGTTTGGATTATTTTTAATGGTATTTAAATCATGTTTTACAGATTCGTTTAAATTGGGTTGGTTAGCCCAAGTTTTGTATAATTCTTGTGCGTTCATATAAAGTCTCCAATAAACTTATTTCATTACAGTTTCTAAGTATAGTTAATGCTGTATTGATAGTCAATTTATAATAGAAGAGAGAGCTTAAATAAAGCTTATTAATTGTCATTGCTTTGGAAAATGTGGTAAGTTACTTTTAAATAATAAGTAAGGAGGATTTATTATGGATAAGAATGAAGAAATTATTCAAACTGCGCACCGTCGTTATGCGACTAAGAAGTTTGATGCTAATAAACAAATTAGCGAAAAAGACTGGGACACGATTCTAGAAGTGGGTCGTCTTTCACCTAGTGCCTTTGGCTTTTCACCTTGGCAATTTCTAGATATCCAAAGTGATGATTTAAAGAAAGAAATTTATGATTATGCTTGGGGTGGTCAAAACAGTCTAAATGGTGCTAGCCACTTTATGATTATTTTGGCAAAAAAAGGAATCACAGCTACTCATCCATATATTCAACATATTACTGAAGATGTGGCAGGTCATGAATATTCAGCGGATTCAGCATTTTCAAAAAAATTCACTGATTTCCAACAAAATGATTTCAAACTAACAGATGATCGTTCCAAATTTGATTGGGCATGTAAACAAACTTATATTGCACTTGCTAACATGATGACTGCAGCTGCCGAATTAGATATCGATAGTTGTGCAGTAGAAGGTTTCAACCGTGAAAAAATTGAAACTATTCTTGCAGAAAAAGGTATTTTAGATACCAAAGAATGGGGAGTGTCTGTAATGGCTGGTTTCGGTTACCGTGATCAAGATATTACTCCTAAGCGTCGCCAACCAATGGAAGAAGTTTATCGTGTAATTAAATAGTAGAAAGTCCATCCATAAAGGATGGCTTTTTATTTAAATAAGGTAGATACGAATTAATAAGCGTTACACAATAAATGATGAGTAACTTATTAATTTCCACCTAAAAATCATTGTTAAAACGTTGCTATAATCGCTTTTTTTATATTATTAGATTTTTGAAATGACTGATAGCAGTTGAAAAAAAGTCTAAATTAATTAAGAATTAATAAGTGGTATTAACAAGTACTATCAAAAAAGATAACCCAAATTGGTTTAGAGGAGATATCATGAACAGTTTTTCAATTTTAGCTACTGCTAAAGCCGTTCCTGAAAAGATAGTTACCAATGACGATTTGGCAAAGATCATGGACACTTCTGATGAATGGATCAGTAAGCGTACAGGAATTAAACAACGCCGAATCGCTGTAAAGGAAACCAATACTTCTTTAAGCGCTGAGGTTGCTTCTCAATTACTAAAGAACGCCGATATTGATGCTGATGATATTGATTTCATTATCGTCGCAACAATGTCTGCTGATTATCAAATGCCATCAACTGCAGCCGCAGTCCAAGGAATCATTGGAGCTAAGAATGCTGTTGCTTTTGATATCAGTGCTGCATGTTCTGGATTTGTTTATGCTACTCATACAATGAACGCATTATTAAACTTAAAGCCTAATGCTTTAGGGATGGTAATTGGTTCAGAAAAGATGAGTAACCTGCTTAACTGGGAAGATAGAACTACCGCCGTCTTATTTGGGGATGGAGCTGGTGGAATGCTAGTTTCAAACCAAGGCGATGGTGAAGTGCTATCCAGCAACTTAAAGAACTATGCTGATGAAGACAAGGCACTACTTGCAGGTCATTTAACAGGTAGTGGTACATTTGGAAAAAGCGATGATGATACAGACGAATTTCTCCATATGAAGGGGAGAGAAGTATTTAACTTCGCAACTAAGAATGTTCCCACATCAATCCGTGAAGCTGCAAAACAAGCAGGAATCGAGTTAAGTGACATAAATCACTTTGTGTTACATCAAGCGAACGCACGAATTATTAAATCTGTAGCCCGCAAATTAGGCGAAAATGCCGATAAGTTCCCTGTTAACATCAATCTTTATGGAAACACATCTGCAGCCAGCGAACCAATTTTGTTGTCAGAAATGATGGAAAATGGTTTAATAGCTAAGGGAGATATTATCG
>NZ_JAMBKT010000019.1:9947-14815 GCF_025290035.1 Apilactobacillus sp. | reverse complement strand
CACATCATCGATTATCAATCTTGTTCAGTTTTCAAAGATCTACCAATTTGTTGATGTTTCCTTTTTTCAAGGTAACTTTTTAAGTATATCAGAATGTCAACTCGAAGTCAACATATTTTTATAATTAAAATTTTCATCAACCGGGTTGTCATATTCGCTAGAAAAGCGACGACAACAATAAATATTATGCCATCTTAGCAACTAAAAGTCAATAACTTTTTTGTATATTTTTGATTGAATATTTCAATCAACTTTTTCAACAGCAAAAACTATCTTACCAAATCCAAGTGACAAGGTCAACAGGTTATTTGAGATTGTTTAATATTTATTTTTTTGGTTGTTGAAAATTAACAACGATTAATATCATATCAATTTTAAACACAGTGGTCAATAACTTTTTTAAGATTATCTTAAGAATTTCATTTTAACTTAAACTCGTCTTCGAAAATAGTTAAAAATTTTGTGATTTGATTATATTCCTCTTTCTACTAAACTTAAAAATTATTCTTTATTATAGAAATGATAAAAATAATCATTATACTTATAGTTATAGATATTTATAGAAGGAGCCTCATTAAAAATATGGAAAAAGTAATTATCGCAGCAGCGAAAAGAACTCCTATCGGTAAGATGAACGGTGCATTAGCTAACTTCTCTTCCGTTGACCTAGGAACAATCGTTACTAAAGCTGTTATTGAACAAGCCGGCATTAAACCTTCTGACGTTAACCAAGTTGTATTTGGAAATGTTATTCAAGCTGGTGCTGGTCAAAACATCGCAAGACAAATCGAAATTAAATCAGACATCCCTTACTGCAGTACCGCTAATACAGTCAACCAGGTTTGTGGTTCCGGATTAAAAGCAGTTCGCAATGCTCAATCTGCAATTGCTATGGGAGACGCTGATGTTATTGTGGCCGGTGGAGTAGAAAGCATGTCCAACGCACCATTTTTAAATATGAATATGCGAAGAGGGCACAAGTTTGGTGATGTTACCTTAATTGATTCACTAAACCAGGATGCACTAACTGATGCATTCAACCATCAACCAATGGGGATCACAGCTGAAAACGTTGCTAAAAAGTTTAATATTAGTCGTCAACAACAAGATGAATTTGCATATCAATCACATATGCGAGCAGTCAATGCATTTGATAATGGTTTCTTTGATAAAGAAATCGTGCCAATTGAAATTAAAACAAAAAAAGAATCCTATATTATGAAGCAAGATGAAAACATTCGTCGTGATACCTCTGTAGAAGTTTTAAACAAACTTCGTCCTGCATTTAAAGAAGATGGTAGTGTAACTGCTGGAAACGCTGCTAGTTTAAATGACGGTGCTTCAGCATTACTATTAATGAGTGAATCGGCTGCTAAACGTTTAAATGTGACTCCACTAGCAGTAATTGATGGATATGCGGAAACTGGATGCGATCCTGACTACATGGGTTACGCACCATACGATGCTACTAAAGCGTTATTTGAAAAACTAAACTTATCAATGGATGATATTGATTTAGTAGAATTAAATGAAGCATTCGCTGCCCAAGTCCTTGCAGTTGCTCAAGATTACAAAATTGATATGAATAAGCTAAATATTTCAGGTGGTGCCATCGCAATGGGACATCCCTTAGGTGATTCTGGTGCACGCATCATCGGTTCACTAATCTACAACTTGCAAAGAACCAACAACAAAAATGGATTAGCAACTATCTGTATCGGAGGCGGTATGGGAATGGCAATGAAGATTTCTTTACCATAGCTAATTGGTTTACTAATCAGCATTTTGCGGTATCCTATTAATAGATAAAAATTACAAACGTTGCAAATTGCAACGTTTTTCTATATACTTTTGTCTTATAATTTTCATAAAGGAAGTGTAAAAATGCCCGCAACATACTTGAAGAAATCTACTGAAGAAGATTTACCAGCAATTTTGGATATTATTCATTCAGCAATTAAATACTTACATGAACAAGGAATCGACCAATGGCAACATGGTTATCCAGCTGACGAAGATTTAATCAAAGACATTAAAGATGGAATCAACTACGTGTTAATCACTAACGGCCAAGTAGCCGGTACTGCAACTATTCACCAAGGGATTGATCCTAACTACTTAAAGATCGAAGACGGTGAGTGGGTTAACGGTTCTGAAGCTCACTACGCTGCTATTCACCGCGTTGCCATCTCAAATGAGTTCCGTGGCCAACACCTTTCAGAAAAATTAGTTAGTGGATTAATTACCGTTTCTCGTGTCCTAGGATTCAAGGACATCCGAATCGATACTCATCCTGAAAATCTAGGTATGCAACACGTTATAGATTCAAACGGTTTTGAAAAACGTGGTGTGATTCATATGCGTGAAAATGGTCATCCTTGGACTGCTCGTTATGCATACCAATTATTAACCAAATAATCGTAGGTGAATAAATTGATAGCTAACGATATTTCAGTGCAAATTAAATTAATCATTATGTATGTGATTGGAATTATCGCTTTAATTACATTATTAATTGGTTTATATAAGAAGCAATATTCATTTAGAAACAAAAATATTTTATGTATTATCGGCGTAATCGTCGTGATGACATTATTACTATTGGACATTTTATTTGTCCACTAAAAAAGACGTTCGTTTTATCGAACGTCTTTTTGTTTATATTAATGAATAACGACTTTAGTTCCGGTTGGGACATGTGAGTTAACCCACTTAGCGTCTGGGATAGAAAGTCTAACACAACCATGTGAATTGGCCACTTTCCCTAATTCATGGGCATCTTTTTGTAAGTAGTGACCGGATTTATTAACTGGGACTGAGTGGAATAGGTAAACTCCATGGTCTAAGAATGAAGTCCAGTAGTTGGCTCCTTCTTTCGATGATGCATTATAGAAGTGACTACCGCGTTCTGCTTGAATATGGAAAGTCCCACGTGGAGTTCCATTGTCATTTCCGGTAGAACAAAGCATGGTATATAGTACCTTGCCAGCAGGGTTCTTAACGTATACTCTTTGGTCTTTAATCGAAACATCGAACCAGTTATGGTTCTTTAGTGTCATATTAGGATATGGTTTGTTTTCTGATGAGCGTTTCCATGCATTAGCTGATGGATGCACACCCACTTGTTTAGCTTTAGCTACTTTAGTAGTAGTAGTTTTATTATTAGTAGTTTGGGCATTAGTTTGGCCACAGGCATTTAATGCCAATACCGCAACTAATGATGTGGTGGTGATAATAATTGCTTTTTTGACTTTACGCATATATTAAAAGATACTCCCTTGCATGATCTTGATATCATTATATAGCTTTACATAAACCTTGTATATGATTAGTCTTTTTTCGCTAGTTGACTGTAACTGTGTTTATTGATTTTGTACAAAGTATAGTTGGATCCACCGAAATTGCGGTGGCCTTTTTTGAATAGTTTAACTTTAATTTTGTGCTTACCGACTGCTGTAATTTCAGCAGCATCAGCATAGTTAAGAGGAGATTGTTTTTTAGCATAGATATGATACTTATTATTACCGATTTTCTTAAAGCTGCTGTACATAATGGTTCCTAAACTGTATCCAGCAGGCGTATCGTTTCTCTTCAGATATGAGTAATTAACACCTTCCATATCGATACCATCAATCGCAAAGGTGTCCTTAGACAACTTAAAGTTACGGTACTTGTGGTACTTCACCAAATTCTTAGATGCCCAATAACCACGAGCAAATCTAGGAAGACCGCTGTGAACTTTAGCGGCACTAGCTGTCACGTTGGTAAGTACAATAACTTGAAGAATTATCAATGCACTTAGTGCAGCAACCATTATTCTTTTTTTCATATCTTAAACCCCTCTATCGTAATCAGTAACAATAATCTACTTTATTTAATTAAAGCACAATCATAATGTAGTTGCTATACATAATTAATTTTTTACCAATTCTTAAGAATTAACTAATCACGTTTGTGGTAGCATAAAATCATCAATAACAAAGGAGTGTATGAAATGCACAGAATTAGTCGTTTTGCCATTATCAACATGATTATGATTATGGTACTTTCATTAAGTTTCTCTTCATACTCTAGTCCAAATACTGCTTATGCGAGTCATAAAACCCACCCACAAAAAAGTGGTTATCAAAAAGCACGCTAAAAAGAAAAGTAAGAAGAAAGTCTCTACCTATTCTTCAGTTGATGCTTTCGGATATGGTGCCAGTAAGCACCCTACTGCTAACGCATCAGATAAATTAGTTGCACCAGCTGGTTTCTTATTCAGCTTTAACAGTAGTACTAACCAATTCGAACAAGCTGACAACTACAGCAATGACTTCATCAAGAAAAGCCATAAAGTTAACGTATTCCACCCTAATACAAGTGACACTAAAAGAATGGTTAATCCTACAAATCTAGATACCAATACCCAAAGAGAACTCTCTCAATACACTGCTGATTTAATTAATCAACTTAGTCAAAAATTAAGTAACAATCAAGCCCCAGCAAAATTAATCGTAACCGACCGCGCACTAGCAGCCGCAACCCAAATTGCGAATGGCTATAGCGCAGATAAATGGGACATTGATACACAAAATGATCACGACTTAAACGTACTAAAAAGTGTATTTGGTCAATATAACTCAAACGGATGGGCTGAAAATTGGGCCGGAAGCACATTAGGTAAGAAGAATAGCATTGCTAATATCAAAGAAAATATCTATGGATCAACTGCATCGATGATGTTTGATGATGCCGATTCAGGTTGGGGTCACACCGCAAACTTCCTTGGAGCAAGCCTTAATGCTACCCATCCATTAGAATTCGCAATTTCTATTGATAATTTAAATCAATTACATTTCGAATTCCTACTATATAATTAGCGAACA
>NZ_JAMBKT010000019.1:0-9847 GCF_025290035.1 Apilactobacillus sp. | reverse complement strand
ATAATTAGCGAACAATTCACGGAGTTAACTTTATTTATATTCGGATTTTATAAAACTAGTGGTTTACCGAATATCGATAATTCGATATACTATTATATGAATTAAATAAATAACTGCTGTCCACTGGGGTGCCGCAAGGCTGAGATAATACCCATTGAACCTGATCTAGTTAACACTAGCGAAGGAAGTCTGGCGCACTCCAATTGTAAATAATTAAACAAATTACAAGTGTACCCTTCTACTCTCGCGTAGGAGGGTATTTTTATTTTCGGCAGCATTCTGGAGGTTTTACATACATGTTTTCTCATCAATTAACTAAAGCGGCTGATCCAATCTTACAGGCGATTTACGATCATCCCTTCGTTCAAGGTATCGGTAACGGACACGTCGATGATGCCGCACTAAAATTCTACGTCGAACAGGATTTTCAATACTTGTCAGAATTTATCAAGATTTACGCTAGCATCATCCCACTTTTAAATGATCGCGAGGATATGCGATTCTTTGCGGAAAACATCGATTTTATTTTAAATAGTGAAATCCACCCGCATCACGTTTTCTGTGATATCGCAGGTGTGGAATACGAATCACTTCAACACGCTACCCCTAGTCCTAAGGCATACTTATACCAATCACATATGTATCGTGCCGTTCAATCAGGTAAATTAATCAACATCATTTGTGCACTACTGCCTTGTCCTTGGACATACAATGAAATCGCCAAACAAATTACTGCATTAGGTAAAAACACTGACGCTAACAAGTTCAAAAGTTGGATTGATTTCTATATGGATGACGGTGAAGCTAGTGATGGTGATTTAACCCGTCGTTTATTCAATATGGTTGACGACTTAGCTACCAACTTAAGTGAGGACGACTTAAACGAAGCTAAACAATACTTCTTAAAGAGCTCTGAACTAGAATGGGAATTCTGGCAACAAGCTTTCTATCAAGAAGGTTGGCGTTTTGCTGACGTGATTGAAGGTGACAAGAATGCATAGTAAAGAAGTTCCCCAAACCCTAACCATCGCCGGATCAGATTCTGGTGGTGGTGCCGGAATGCAAGCTGACATTAAGACCATGCAAGAAAACCACGTCTTCGCCACTAACGTTGTCGTTGGTTTAACTGCACAAAACACACTCGGGGTGCAAATGGTGCAACCCACTGACGTCGAAATGATAGATGCGCAATTCGATTCTTTATTTGATGACTTCGATATTAAGGCAGCCAAGACTGGGGCGTTATTTGACCAAATCAGAGTGGGCGCTGTAGTTAGAAACGTTAAAAAACATAATATCCATCCCCTAGTGGTTGACCCTGTAATGGTCGCCAAAGGTGGTGCCCGCTTATTAGATGATCAAGGAATTCACGCCATTATCAATGACTTATTGCCATTGGCTGATATCGTGACGCCTAATCTACCGGAAGCCCAAATTATGTATAACAAACCGATTGAAACTAAAGATGATGTAATTGATGCTGCTAGTTTTATTCAACAACTCGGCGCTAAGAACGTCATTATTAAAGGTGGACACCAAAGTGGTGATTTGATTGAAGACTATGTTCTGTTAGAAAACGGCGATAGCTTTATTATGGAAAGTCCAAAATACGACACCGTCAGAAAACACGGTACTGGTGATACCTTATCATCAGCAATTGTCGCTAGTTTAGCAAAAGGCAACTCTGTCGAAGATGCCATCATTGAAGGTAAAACCTACATTGATAAAATTTTACAATCAGAAATTTTAGTCGGCCATGGACACGGCCCACTTAACCATTGGGGGGCTGAAAATGCATTTTAGTCCAGAACAATTAAAGGTCTACTTCATTGCTGGAAGTCAAAACACTAACCATGATGTTGATGAATTAATTTCGATTGTTGAAAATGCCTGTCAAAATGGGATTACGATGTTTCAATACCGTGAAAAGGATAGTTCAACATTACCATTTGCAAATAAAGTCGCAGTCGCACAAAAACTTAAAACGATTACTAATCAATATGGAGTTCCCTTCATTATTGATGATGACATCGAATTAATGCGCGCTGTCGACGCCGACGGAATTCACGTCGGTCAAGATGACACTAAGATTGAACAAGTCATCAGTACTTGTAGCGATAAGATTATCGGGCTATCGACCCATGATCAAAACGAAGTTAGCGCCGCTAATAAAATCGATGGATTAGACTACATCGGAATTGGTCCCATTTTTGCGACTAATTCAAAGGCACACGTCAAAGAAGCAATTGGCATCGATAGTCTAGTGCAACTATACGCACTAGCTAACCACCCTGCTGTCGCTATCGGTGGCATTCATTTAAATAATGTCCACGATGTCTTATCTACAGATGTGGACGGTATCTCCGTCATATCAGCAATTACTAAAACTAATAACTTTGCCAAAACAATCAGCACCCTTAAAGGAGAACTATAATGACTACTATTAAACAAATACGTGATCAATCACCCATTATTTTAAATATTTCTAACATGGTTACCCCGCAACATGTGGCAGACGCTATTAACTTCATCGGTGCTTCTCCTATCATGTTTGACGACATTAAAGAAGCCGCTGATTTAGTCAACATTTCTAACGCCCTAGTCATCAATATGGGATCATCTAATGATGATGACGTTGAAAAATCAATCGCTGCTGGTAAGTACGCCAACCAAAAAGGAATTCCGGTCATAATTGACCCTGTCGCGATTGGCGCTTCTCAATTACGCCAGGATAACTTCGCAAAAGTAGCAAAAGAAGTTAAGTTTAATGGTGTTCGTGGTAACGCCGGTGAATTGGCCTTTTTAGCTGACATCGAATGGAACGCCCAAGGTATTGATGCCGGTGATGGTGACGGCGATTTACACGAAATCACCAAAGCAGTTGCCAAGAAATTTAACTGTATCAGCCTATTATCAGGGGTAGTCGATGTCATTTCCGATGGTCAAAAGGTCGTAGAAGTTCAAAACGGTCATCCTTATTTCGCGGTTAACGTCGGTTGTGGTGATATGTTAGACGGCATTTTAGGCGCTTGTTTAGCGGTTGATAATAGTTTAGATTCAGCAGTTCTAGCAGCAAGCATCTTAAGTATTGCCGGCGAAATTGCTGGTGAAAGCACTGAAAAAATACCCTACACATTCTTGAATACCGTTTTTGATACTCTTTACCAACTAAGCGATACACAAATTAACGAATTACAAAAGCTAGGATAAGAACACAAAAAAAGAACTGACATAGTCAGTTCTTTTTATTTTAGTAACATACAATGTAAACAACAGCGATGATAATTAAAGCGATTACCATTAATGTATAACAAATTTTTTCAAACATGAGAATTCCTTCTTTGCTCCGCATATAATTTACCTAAAGTTTAGGCTATGTGGACTTACTTGTCAATTTTATATGTATTAAAAAAACGTCGGTGCATTCCCGACGTTTTTTAGTAATTAGATGTATTGAACGATAGTCATTAAGATAGGAATAACTACGATAAACAATACAGTTGAAGTAGTAACAATATTAGTTGCATACTTAACATCACCGTGTGATTCAGCAGCTAAGATTGGAAGAACCGCTAGCATTGGAGTAGCAGATTGAACAATCATAGTTTGGTTAAACATACCTGGTAGTGATACACCACCGTGAGCAGCAACTGCTAATATTGAAATCATAATAACTGGAGCTAAAACGAAACGTCCTAATAAAGCAACGACAGTATCGCGATCGAATGAAATACTCTTCAAACCAGCATCAGCTAATACAATACCAATGTAAATTAGTGATAATGGAGTAACTAAGCTACCAACATATGATAAAGTTTGTGATAAGAAAGGAACTTTTAAAACTGGAATGTTTAGTAATAAGAATACCAAAGCAACTAAGAAACCAACTAAAGGCATTGGAATAACTTGTTTCCAGTTAATCTTGTGATGTTCTTTTGGTTGATCTTGCTTAGTAGGGTCATCATTACTGATTAAGAAGACACCAAATGCCCAAGTCGATACAGTGTTAATGATGTAGTAAACCAAGAAGTAAGTCATTGATTTATCACCAAACAATGCGATGTTTAATGGTAGACCAATGAAAATAGTATTGGCGTTAACGATAGCGTTAATAAATACACCACGACGACCAGCTCTAACCTTCATTACCTTAACCAAGATGAAGGCGATAATGTAACCAATTACTACTGAGATAATCCCCCAGATTAAGTAACTACCAAAACTAACTAGCTTATCTCTAGTTAGACGACTCAATACTGCAACAAAGATTGAAGCGGGTAGTGCGACGTTTTTGATTAATTTTGAAATATTCTTACTAAAAGTGTCAGCAAACCAACCGGTTTTTCTTAAAATGTATCCTAATACCATAATTAGAACAACAACTAGGACACTTTGAATTGAGTTAATAAATACTCCCATTGTGAAATCCTCCTATAGATATTCAAATATAATTATCATTATTTAATCAATGTAGAACACTATAGAACACTATAAAAGATATAGTCAAAGGATAAGTTTGTTATAAATATTTTTTATATCCGATAAGGTAACTCTTGATATTACTTGTTTTGATTGTTTCTGTCACGCTTACTTTTTAAAGATATAACTAACATTGTTGATAATGTAGAAATAATAAATAATGCAATGAATCCTAAAATAAAGAATACGATAGTCATTAAGCTCACAATCATTCATCTCCTAATTGGTTGTTTTAAATATTTATTTAAATTATAACTGAGATTAATTTTTTTCTCAAAAATTCTTGCATTCAAATTATGAATGTGGTTTAATATTATTTGTCGCTTGATATTACATCTCACAGACAAACTTAATATTTTGAGCTGTTAGCTTAAGGTAAAAGCACTCAGTCCTTTGCTGAGAAGATGGTGTTCAAAGCATCACAGCTCACTAACTAAAGTACTTTGAAGATTTTATCTTTGGGGTACTTTTTTGTTAAAAGAAATAAAGTTTGTTTTTGTATATCTCACAAAAAAGAACCACTTCTTAATGAAGTGGTTCTTTTTTTCATATAATAATATGATTTTAGTGGAATTGCATACCACCATCTAAGATTAGTGTTTGACCAGTCATGTAATCTGAGTCTTTTCCTGCTAGGAATGATACACCAGCAGCGATGTCTTCTGATTCAGCTAAACGACCTAAAGCGATATCCTTAGAGAATTGTTCCATACCCCAGTCATCATCTTTACCAGCATTTTGACCAACTTCATGGGCAATGTCCATCATCATTGGAGTCTTAACGATACCAGGTGCAAATGCATTAACAGTGATACCTTGACCTGCTAAATCACGAGCAGTTGTTTGAGTAATACCTCTAATAGCGAACTTAGTACTACCATATAGAGTTAAGTTAGGGTTACCAACAACACCAGCTTGTGAAGTAGCATTGATAATCTTACCACCATGACCTAATTCTTCGAACTTAGCTTTAGCAGCTTGTGTACCCCAGATAACTGATGCAACGTTAATGTTGTAAACAGTGTTAAATTGTTCTGGAGTAATGGTGTCGACAGGTGTAGTTGGACCTACACCGGCATTGTTAACAACAACGTTTAAATCACCAAATTCTTTAACTGTAGTTTCTACAGCGCTGAATACTTGATCACGGTCAGCAACGTCAGCTTGAACAGCAATAGCTTGACCACCATTTGCGTTAATTTCTTTGGCAACAGCTTCACCTTTTTCAGCAGTACGGTTAACAACAGCAACTGCGAAACCATCTTGAGCTAATCGAACAGCGATAGCTTTTCCGATACCTTGACCGGCACCGGTAACAAATGCAACTTTTTTTGTCATATTAAACCCTCATTTCTTTACAATAGTAACTTACAGTATGAAGTATATACTTATTTATGTTTATTTAAAGAGATTACTTTTATGTTTTTTTATACTATAATTGTGATGTCAAAAGTTTTTATCAATCTTGTACTAATTAATCTAAGGCTAAATGTTTGAATTAATCCGTTACTAAGTTTATGTTATATGTAATTGATGTTTCATTAATATCTATTGAAAAGGAAATGATAAATATGACTAATAATTTTGATTATGACGTATTATATATTGGTGCAGGTCATGGTACTTTTGACGGTGCTATGCCACTTGCTGCTAAGGGTTACAAAGTAGCTGTTATTGAAGCAGATAAAATTGGTGGTACTTGTCCCAACTGGGGTTGTAACGCTAAAATTGCTCTAGACTTACCAGTACAAGTTAAAGAAACTCAAAATCGTTTAAAAAACATTGTTAAAGGTGATCTTTCAATCGATTGGACCCAAAACATGTTAAACAAGCACAAAGTAATTGATGGTATTTCAGGTGCTATCGAAGGCGGATTAAAAGCATTCGGCATTGATGTTATACACGGATATGGTAAATTAGTTGATAATCATACTGTTTCCGTAGATGGAAAAAATTATTCATCTGATAAAATTGTCATCGCTACTGGATTACGTCCAAATCGTTTAGATGTTCCAGGTAATGAAATGGCTTCAGATTCTAAAGAATTCTTGAACTTAGAAGAACTTCCAGTTCACGTTGCGATTATCGGTTCTGGATACATTGCAATGGAATTTGCTACAATCGCAAATGCAGCAGGATCTGAAGTAACTGTGTTGATGCATGGTGACCGTGCTCTTCGTCAATTTGATAAAGAATACGTAGATGAGGTCGTAAATGATCTTAAAGAAAAAGGTGTTAAATTTGTAGAAAACACTGAAATCAAAGAATTCCATGGCGAAAAATGTAAGATGACTATTGAAACTAATAACGGTCCTATCTTCACTGACTTCGCATTAGATGCGACTGGTCGTATTCCAAACGTTGAAAACATCGGCTTAGATGAAGTTGGAGTTAAGTATGATAACAAAGGAATTATTGTAGATGATCATTTACAAACTTCTGTTGAAGGAATTTATGCTTCTGGTGATGTAGCTGTTACTGGTCAACCAAAACTTACTCCTACAGCAATGTTTGAATCACAATATCTAACTAGTTTATTTACAGGTGAAAACACAGACCCAATTGAATTCCCTGCTATTCCAACAACCGTATTTACAAGTCCTCGTATCGCTCAAGTGGGTATCTCTGTTGAAGAAGCAAAGAAGAGTGACGAATACACTGTTGAAGAACATGACATGACTACAGATTGGTATCGTGCAATTACTAATGAACACATTGCTAAGCGTACATTAGTCTTTGACAAACAACACCATCTAGTTGGTGCAACAGAAGTTTCACCTGAAGCTGATAGTGTGATTGATTCAATTCTACCAGCCGTCGCTTTACAATTAGACAAATCACAAATTAACAAAATCGTGCACCTATTCCCAACTATCGGAAGCGATGCATGGCAACAACTATAAAACTAAATTAAGTTTACCAGTTAAAACCGCATTGGACAATTTGTCTAATGCGGTTTTTTACGATTAAATCATAGTCAATATATTTGTGTTATTTCCTATAATAATGTAAATTTAAAGTATACAGGAAAATTAAATATGCCATAAAAATATGGAGGCTAATGATTATGAAAAATCCTAACTTCGATTACGATGTTGTTTACATCGGATCTGGACACGCCGCTTTCGACGGTGCCAAGACACTTTGCAAACAAGGTTTCAAAATTGCTTTCGTAGAAGCAGTTGCTGTTGGTGGAACTTGCCCTAACTGGGGTTGTAACGCCAAAATCACTTTAGATGGACCTGTTACTTTGGCTAAAACCCAAAGAAGAATGAAAGGTATCGTTGAAGGTGATACAAAGCTTAACTGGAAAGAAAACATCAAACACAAACGTGAAGGAATTCTACCCATTAAAGTAGACCGTGAAGCTACTATGAAGAGCCTAGGCATGGATGTTATCCATGGTTTTGCTAAGTTCACTGATGCTCACACTCTAGAAATCAATGGTGAACACGTTACTTCAGATAAAATCGTTATCGCTACTGGTTTAACTCCACACAAGGTGGAAATCGAAGGTACTGAATTATCACATGATTCACAAGACTTCATGGAACTAGAAGACATGCCAAAACGTATGGCAGTGATCGGTACTGGTTACATTGCAATGGAATTTGCTACTATGGCTAACGAATCTGGTGCAGACGTTACTATGTTCATGCACGGCGACAAGGCACTACGTCCTTTCTACCAACCTTACGTACAAATCCTAATGGACGAAATGAAGAAATCAGGTATCAAGTTTGTTGAAAACTCTGGTTTACGCGCATTTGAACAAAACGGTGACGAATACACTGTTACTTACGCTGACAACCAACAACTAACTGTTGATTACATTCTAGATGCTTCTGGTCGTGTTCCAATGGTTCACAACATGGGACTAGAAGAAGTTGGTGTTAAGTTCGACGCTAAGAAGGGAATTGAAGTTAACGAATACCTACAAACTTCAGTTGAAAACATTTACGCTTCTGGTGACGTTGCCGCTACTGGTCAACCAAACTTAACTCCTACTGCTACTTTTGAATCACAATACCTAAAGCATTTATTTGCCGGTGAAACTGATCAACCAATCGACTTCCCAGCTATTCCATCAGTTGTATTTACTTCACCTCGTATCAGTCAAATGGGTGTGACTGTTGATGAAGCAAACGCTAGTGATGAATACACTGTCGAAGAACATGACTTAACTGATACTTGGTTCAGACAAATCACTAAAGAACCAGTTGTTAAGAATGCCTACATCTTTGATAAAGAACACCGTCTAGTTGGTTTCACTGAAATTTCTGACCAAGCTGATAACGCAATCGACATGATTGTCCCAGCAGTTAACATGAAGATGACTCCACTAGAAATCGAAAGAAACGTGCACCTATTCCCATCAATCGGTCACGATACTTGGAAAAACATCTAATGATAATGGAAAAACCATAGCGAAGGCTATGGTTTTTTTAGTATCTATAGTATTATTAAAGTATTAAATCATACTGGAGGCATAAACATGTTCGAACGTTTTGAAGAAAAAAATGCTGCCAAGAAGCTTCTTCATTATCAACAACGCTTCTTCTTCGTTTTATTTATCCCATTTTTAATTGCTACTATTGTGGGATCTGTCGCATTCCAAATCACTCCGGATCCAGATAATGTAAGTAGTGTTTTTCAACAGCTATACCCCGCTTTATTTGGGACTATCATTTTCCAAATCATTGCTGGAATCTTTTACTGGGGTGCATTCGCAACTACCATTGATGTATTACGTGGTAACAATGACTTCAATAATCCATTTCGTAAATCATTCTCATTTATCGATAACCAAGGATTATTTTGGCACACCGTTGTATTAGTAATTATCATTCACATCTTTACTTTCCTATGGTCACTACTATTCCTTATTCCGGGAATTATCAAGTCATTCTCATATTCACAAGCAATTTGGATTTATCGTGATGCATACTTAAGCGGTAACAAAATCAGTTACTTAGAAGCAATCACCCAAAGTCGTCAAATGATGAACCACCATAAGTTAGAATACTTTGTCTTAGAACTTTCATTTATCGGTTGGATTATCTTAGCAGAAATCACCGCCGGAATCGTTGGTATCTACGTATTTCCATACATGGGAATTACCTATGCTAAGTTCTACTTATTCGTCAAAAACGAACATGAAAAAGTTTCGCAATAAAACTGTAATATTTTGTTAATTTGAAATTAATCAAAATAGTTATATAATGTGTATATAAAGTAATTTATCAAGCAGAGAAAAGGCATCGTGATTTCACGATGCCTTTTTTCTTTGTCTTATTTTCTTCGCTATTATTAGAAATATAATTAAATGATTAAATACTATAGCTGCGCTAAAAAGACCCTTTTTTAT
>NZ_JAMBKT010000041.1 GCF_025290035.1 Apilactobacillus sp. | reverse complement strand
ATTGCGGAACAAACTGATGGTGTGAATGAAAAGATTGTTATCACGGCTGCATACTTACATGATGTGATAGACGATAAGCTTGTTGATGATGTCGACAAACAAAAAGCATCAGTTCAAGCAAAACTAGTTAGTCTTGCATATACTGATGCTGAAATTGCTGCAGTGATGGATATCATCACCCACATGTCTTATAGTGCCAACTTGGTTCACCAATATGCACTGTCAATTGATGGGCAAGTTGTTCAAGATGCTGACCGCCTTGATGCCATTGGAGCCATTGGAGTTGCTAGAGCTATGTATTTTGGGGGTCATTTTGGTGATACCATTTATGACCCCAACCAAACACCTCGCCATAATATGGACAAAAGCGAATACCGTCAGCATACAACGGTGATTAATCACTTTTATGAGAAGTTATTTAAACTGCCCAACTTAATGAATACAAGTGCGGCAAAACAAATTGCCACTAAGCGTCAAAAGTTTATGCAGGAATTTGTTAATGAGTTTATAGATGAATGGCGAGGTATTCATTAATAGTTACGAATTATTTAACGATATCCACGAATTTTCCGTGAACTAATTTTACTAAATCATTTGCGTCTAGTTCGACAGAACGACCGACTTGACCTGATGATACTAAGATTTGACCCTGTCTTTGTGCTTCATTATCGACATAAATAGGGTAGTGGAATTTTTCATAAATTCCAATTGGTGTGTTCGCACCATGTACATAACCGGTGGTCTTTAAAAGATCCTTTAAAGGCACCATATTTACTTTTTTATTGCCAGATTCCTTGGCTAATTTCTTTTCATCTAAATGTTGATCCAATGGCACCACGCCGACGACAGGACCAGTCGTTTTACCCTCTAAAACTAAAGTCTTGTAGATGGTATGTTGATCGATATCTGCTTCGACTTCTAATTGCGCCACGTTATTTTCGTCATGAGTGGCGAACTGGTGTTGGATATAAGAAATGTTATTTTTATCAAGAATTTGTTCCACTAATGTCTTGTGGACTTTGGCTTTCTTTTTTCCCATTTCAAAATCACCTCGGTATTCATTTTAGCATAGATTTTACAATCTTCTCATGGTAAGATATAACATATAAAAAATGGTATATATAAAATTAGATATACATTGAGGTGATGAAATGAATTGGCCAGTAATTATAATCACTTTTCTAGGGATTAACTTAGATTTTATGGTGATTTTACTATTACTTTTAAATAAATATAAATGGTATTCCGTCTTTATGGGCAACTTAATCGGATTATTGTTCTTCGTCGTTTTGAGTTTTACCGCCGGTAGAATTATTACTGAATTTACCCCTGAATGGGTCATTGGGTTATTTGGTTTAATTCCAATCTACATGGCGTTAGCTGGTGGTGAGGAAAAGGTTGGTAACATCAATATTAAGTCGCCGATTTTCGCAACCGCAGTTACCTATGTGTCGGTTTGTTCTGGTGACAATATTTCCATCTTCTTACCGATTCTAGCGCGTCTTTCTTGGTTAGAACTATTAATGACAATTGGGATGATGGTGATTTTATCATTAATGATTGTTTGGGGATTATTATGGTTTGGTAATCTTAAATTCGTCAAATTGATACTAGAACGCTGGAATGAATTAATCGTCAAAATTGTCTATATCGGCATTGGAGTCTATGTCTTAATTGACAGTAGCGTCTTAGGATACATGCAAAATCCAGTATTATAAAAGGGAGTTTTCCATATGAATTGGTTATTAATATTAGTTACGTTTTTAGGAGTGAATTTAGATTTTTTCTTTATCTTACTTCTACTATTGAAGAAGTATAATTTAAAGGCAGTCATGATGGGGTACTTATTGGGGCTTTGGAGCCTATTGATTCTAAGTTTTAGTGCCGGTCAAATTTTAGATCATTTCTTACCGGAATGGTTACTAGGGGTGCTGGGCTTTCTTCCAATCTACATGGCATTAAAGGATGAAGATGAAGAAGCCAAAGAAGTTAATCACAAATCACCAGTTGTGATTACATTAATCACATACTTATCAGTTTGTGCCGGTTGTAATTTAGCATTGTTCCTACCTGTTTTATCAATGATTAGTGCGGTGCAAATTATCGAAGTGATTATTGTCTTAACCGTATTATCGCTACTAATTATCTTATTAATTAAGGCGATTGGTAATATTCAATCAATTAATGATGTAATGGAAAAATACGGTGAAATGTTAACTAAAGTAGTATATATTGGGGTCGGAATTTATGTTTTATTCGACAGTGGCTTAATCGCCCATGTAATTAGCTGGTTTTAGGAGATGATAGGATGGCAATGGCAAAACAAGAAGTCATCGCTGAAGTTGCAAAGATTTATAAAGTCTTAGGCAACGAAAGACGAATTCGAATTGTGACTTGTTTAATGGAATCTGCAGAGCCTATTAGCGTCAATTCAATATGTGAACTAATCGATTTAGAACAACCGGTAGTTTCTAAACAATTAAATGTATTGCATCAATATCAAATCGTTTGCAAAGAAAAACAGGGCAACAAAGTGTTGTATACTGTCGATGATCCACACATTGTCGAGATGATTGCGGACATGATTAACCACGTGAGACATGAGCTGGTAGGGCAACCACACCCAAAGAATCTTTTTTAGGGATGTATTACTGTATTTACAAATCTGTTATACTAATTTTTAGAAAAAAGACACAAGGAGAATGCAATGGCTGATTTAGTTTACCGAAGAGTACTGGCTGATTTAAAGCAAAAGATAATCGATAACCAGTTTGAAAATAAGCGCTTGCCAGATGAGCGAACTTTAAGTGAATCATATAATGTAAGCCGTAGTTCGGTAAAACGAGCACTGAAAGAATTGGCTGATGATGGCATTATCTTTAAAAAACGTGGTTC
>NZ_JAMBKT010000018.1 GCF_025290035.1 Apilactobacillus sp. | reverse complement strand
AAGAATAAAACTACTAAGAAGCACTTTGATAGAAAAGTGCTTCTTTTTTTGTGGTAAGATATCTAATGGGGAAAAATATTTTTTAAGGAAGAAATCGCAATGCAAAAAGTATCAAAATACTGGCCATATATTACGATTTTTATAACCGCAGTATTAATCTTATTGCCACAAATTGTGACCGGTTCTTATATTTTAGGAGTCGACTCAATTTTTCATATGAATCGTTTTTACGATGCAATGATGCAATTAAAGACAGGTCATTTAAACTATTTCATTTCCATATTTGGATATCAACAATCAGGACGAATTATTAATGCGTTGTACGGACCTTTAACCGCCTACTTCAGTGGCTTTTTACTATTGATCACTGGAAGTTGGGTTAGATTCCAAATCGTAACATCATTATTAACGTTAACCGTTAGTGGTGTTACTATGTACAATCTTGCAATTAGAACTAGAATCAAGCAAATTTATGCGGTCTTTATTGGGATTGCATATATGTCATCTTATTTAATTATGGGATGGGTTGTCGGCATGCAGTTCACCGGTTGGGGAGCGGCTATACTACCATGGTTGATGGCAGCCGGCTTTGACATGATTGATAATAAAGAAATCAATGTTATCAAGTTAGCACTACCCATGACGATTATGTTGCAAACTCATTTATTGAGTAGTTTGACCGGAGCATTAGCACTAGTACCAATGTTTATCGCCGGAATGATGCATAATCCTAACCGCAAACAGATGTTAAAGAACGCTGTTTTCGCTGTTTTAATAACACTCGGTTTAACTGCTAACGTATGGTATGGAATGTTCCAAATTTCATTTACCAACCATGCATTAGGAGTGGCGCCACAATTGAATATGTACGAAGACTCAATTGCCTTCTTCGGTAACAACGTCTTTGTATTACCACCAATTTATTCCATCGGGTTTATTATCGTTGCCGGTTATTTCATTTATCATTTCAAAAAATTATCGACTGACAGAAGGGTTATTTTTATCACGGGGATGTTATTCCTTTGGATCTCATCAGTATGGTTCCCATGGGGACCACTAGATAAGCAATTCCCAAGTATTTCTTATTTAATTCAAATGCCACGAAGATTCGTTGTCATCGCATTTGTTTTATTATTAATTTGTTTTGGGATTATGATTAATGATAGTTTCAAAAAAGAAATGCTAAATACGATTAAGGTATACTGCCTAATGGTAATTACTTTTATTATGATTTTAAGTGCTGGGATGACTGTCCAAGGTGGGGCAAAAGACTTCTTCTCACCACAAGTTGTTCAAAATACCTATAATCTAAAATATCAAATAAACAATACTAATTTAATCCGAAAGAGCTTAACCATCAATAATCCAGGAGAAGTGCTAAAGATGTTGACTAAAGCTACTCCTGATTACTTACCGGTTCAATATAAGATGACCGCATATAATTACTTTGATTATCATCCATATGGTAATTATGGCGATCAAGTCATTAATTACTCTGGAAACGTTAAAAAGATTGTTAAATCAAATGGCCATTTGGAATTGATTTGGCATAATACTTCTGATGATACTAAAGCAACTCAATTACCGGTTGTTAAGTATAGTGATACTAAATTAATTCTTAATGGAAATCATTTAGGTAAGGTAAAGCAAACACAAATCGGGAGTGTGATTGTGAATGCCAAACCTGGTAAAAACAAGTTAGAAATTTACTATCAACCAACCATGATGCTTAGAATCATGCTATGGATAACCATTGTTAGTTGGGTATTATTAATTTTCTATTTTGTATACAAAATAGTAAAAATAAAAAAGAGTAGCAAATAAGCTACTCTTTTTTATTTTGGATTTGATCATTAATATTTGGATTGTGTTTTAAACTTGGAAAGACAAATTTATCAGCGTTTTGAATTAAGATACCGTTGAAGATAATGGAAAAGATGGTTCCAATACCGACTGAATAGATTTGGTGTAAGAAGATAGAACAGATTAAGATGATTACAATGGGTGGGGTAAAATCAAGTAATTGAGATTTAACAGCGCTACCTTTTAGGTAATCAAATCTTAAAATGTTGGTGGTATCATCATTAGGGTGCATAAAGATGTTTGCACGTTGGTACAATGAGATGGCTGTACAGAAGAAGCACACACCTATTAAAGCCATTGGAATTCTGAAGAATAGTGATAAATTATTCCAACCTAGTGATTCAAAAAAATCGGTAAAAATTTGAATGAATGAACTAAAGAATGAAATGAAGATGATTTCTTCAATGAATCTTAATACGTCAATGTGTTTAATTAGGATTTGGTTAGTTAGTGCATTGATAATTCCAAAAATAAAAATCATAATTCCGACATCAATTCCAATTAATTGATGAATATTAACGGAAGCAGCAGTCCAGATACCTGAACCGCATCCGGAAACGATTGTAAGGGCGTTTCCTAATGAATTAAGCACTAGTCCAAAAACTAGCGCAATAATTCTAGTTTTCAGTGAATTAGCAGATTTAATAAATAACATCTCCTCGGTTGTTTCTATATCCATCATATCATATAAGTATTTATAAAAATGGAAAATATGATAAAGTAATATAGAAGGAGTCAGATATGAAAGATAAATATGAAGTGACTAGATATATTGGGGTTCCGGTTGATACAGATCAATCAGGAAATTACATAATAAAAAAAGATGAAAATGGTGAATTTAAACTTCACGACTGGCGAACAGGAAAACACACTAAGGGTAAGTTTAAAAAGATTGGTCAATTGTTTCTAACTGAGAATAACTTGTTAGTAGCTGTGATCAAAACAGAACCAGTTAAATTTAATAATCGTCATCAATATACACCACTACAAAGATTTACCAGTGAGAGTTTAAGTGATGAACAAGTATTAGAAGCTAAAAAAAGACTTGATTAAACATCAAGTCTTTTTTGTGGCGTTGTTATAACTAGTTGAGCTTAGATTATAAGTAAGTTTAGCGTGGTTAAGCGTCTAAATATATGGAATTATTTTTTGAGTAATTCTTCTGCATGTTGAGCAACTTCTTCATTGCTCATGTCTAGATAAGGATGCATCTTAGCTTCGGTAGCCATAGTATCCTTTCCATCATGTTCCATATAGTAATTCCATATGGCATCACGAACGGGTGTTGCATCAGTTGACCAAGTGAATTGCTTGTTCATTGGTGTATCTAATACTCTTTCTCTTTCGTCAACCTTTTGTTCTGCAGTCATTGTCATAATGAATTCCTCCTTATATTTAAAGCTCAACTACATTCTAGTTCTTATTCTTTTATTTGTTAATAGTTATGCTCGAATTTTTAACCCTTCTTTTCTTGTAGGGTTTCTTAAGGAGTACATAGATCTTTATTTGAAAAGAACTACAAAGACAGTTAAAGCGATAGGTGCCAAAATACATGTAATGATTAACTTATTAAGTTCTTTATTAATTTTTACACTATCTCCATCAGATGCACCTCTTTTGAACTTATAAAATCTAGATAGTGCACCAGATAGAAAGATAACACATATAAAGAATAGTGATTTTTGGGAATAGGGGTCTGCAAACCAAAGGAAAGCTGACATATAAATAAAAGATACAAATTGAATTACAAGAACAAGGTTATTCTTTTTGATAATGTTCATAATATGCCCCTTTATCTAATTAGCCATTAAAATAAAAAACAAACATTTGTAGATTAACTTTATTTTTAATGAGTTATATTTATCGCTTATGATTAGTTCTGCATCAAAATCTTATCAGTTTAGTACAGAATACATTAACATAATTACTCCTATTAATATAACTATAGAAGTACCATTTTCTAAATTTATAGTTTTGTTTTTTATAAAAGACAATACAATCGATGTTATTAGAATTATACTTACAACTATGTATCCAATCATACTCAGTCTAGTATTATCAGTGAATAATAGTATCAAGATTACTATATATATATAAATATCGCTAAATTTGTTGTGTTTTAATTTCATTAAAAAACCTCCTAATAAAAATTATGATTTAATTATACTGCACTTATAAGAAAATGAAAATGCGTTAGAAAAACAACTTTTTATTTAACAATAAATTAAATTATATTCACGTTAAAATTAAGAAGGATAAAATCGTAAAAATAGGAATTATTGATTATGACTATTAACTTTTCAAAGGTGATATATCATTATTGAATGAGGTGATTATCTCATTTGTTTGTTGATAGTATTTTATTGCAGGTGTGTTCCTAATATATTTAAGAGTGGTAAAGTTGACTTAACTTGCATTTCAGGTCAATTTCGTTTATATTCATAACTATACTGAAGTGAGGCATAAGTTTATGAGAGATAAATTTGCGACAAAAAATAAAATTGTTAATGGAATGTTCGAACTATTAAAAACAACACCATTCGATGAAATTAATGTGAAAGATATCTGTGCTCAAGCTGATGTTTCACGAATGACGTATTATCGAAATTTCCACAATAAGAAAGACATCATCATTTATCGTTTTGATAGTTCTTTCACTACTTTCATACAAAGATTAGCATCTAGTCATTCTCATAATTTAAATGATATTGCGACGATCTTTTTTGAACTAGTAAAAGAAGATCAAGATATGATGGAAATGATCATGAAAAATGACTTATCCATGATTCTATTAGAACGACTAAAATACTACATTTCTGATTTAATTGATGAAAATGTTTTAGAAACTCGTGAAGAGTCTTCTAAGATGTTAGTTTCATTAATTGCAGGGGGACTAACTGAAATTATTATTACTTGGACTGAAGATGGGATGAAAGAACCAATTCAATCACTTGTAATCTTTGTTTCTAAGTACATGCACTTTAAAATTAATTAATAATATTAAAAAAAGAGCTATCAGATTTAATCTGATAGCTCTTTTTTGATCTCTTAAACTAAAAGTTTACTAGAAGTTATCCTTAAGCAGGAGTAACGTTAGCAGCTTGTGGTCCACGGTCGCCGTCTTCAACGTCTAGTGTAACCTTTTCGCCTTCTTCTAGAGTCTTGAAACCTTCTTTGTTGATAGCTGAGAAGTGAACGAATACGTCACCGTCTTCAGTAGTGATAAAACCGTAACCTTTATCAGCGTTGAACCATTTAACAGTACCTTGTTTCATAATATGAAACCTCCTTGCACATATCGTGCGTATTAAAATCTAATGTATCATAAAGCCTGAATCAAGGAAGTTATTTCATATGAATATAAAACAAGTGAACCTAAGAATCGAAACTATGTAACACATTGATAATAATATACCCGATATTGGTCCTTATGTCAACTGATGAAAAAATAATAATAAAATCAAAATATAAAATGATAGAAATCTCATTTTTAGATAAATAGTTCATTCTAAAATGTGAATCTTTTTCGCCTTTAAAATGCTTATAAAACAAAGATTGTAGTAAAAAGTAATGAAAATATTAATAAAATTTTAAATATTACCTTGACTATTATTAGAAAATGATTAGAATTGAAAACAATCAATAAGAAATTGGGGGAAACGAATATGGACGCATTAAGGTCTTCATTGCTAAAGATTGAAAATTTAAATACATATTTCAAAATTGGCACAAACTTTTACTCAGCGATCAGAAACGTTGACTTAAACGTCAACCGAGATGAAATCCTAGCTGTCGTTGGTGAATCTGGATGTGGTAAATCAACATTAGCCCAAACGGTAATGGGATTATTAAACCCCAAAGATTCAAAAGTTTCTGGAACTGCCGATTTTGAGGGGACAGATTTAATCAACTTAAAAGAAGCTGAATTAAACAAGTTCCGTGGATTAAAGATTGGAATGATTTTCCAAGATCCATTATCTGCCTTAGATCCATTAAAGCGTATCGGTGAACAAGTTGCTGAAACGCTCGTATATCATACAAATGACAATGCTGACAAACGAAAAAAACGAGTTATCTCATTATTAGATCAAGTTGGAATTCATAATCCGGAATTAATTTTCCATGAATTTCCTCATCAATTATCTGGTGGAATGCGACAAAGAGTTGTGATTGCGATGGCAATTGCATGTGAACCAGACTTAATTATTGCTGACGAACCAACCACTGCGTTGGATGTTACTATCCAAGCTCAAATCTTGGACTTATTAAAAGACATTCAAATTAGAAATCATTGTGGAATTGTTTTAATTACTCATGATTTAGGAGTTGTTGCTGAAACAGCTGATCGAGTCGCGGTTATGTATGCTGGTCAAATTGTTGAATTAGGAACTTCCAAACAAGTTTTTAATACTCCAAAGCATCCATATACACGTTCACTATTACGCGCGATGCCACAAAAGAGTAACCATGGTGACGATCTTTATGTCATTCAAGGAAGTGTTCCTTCATTAGTAAAAATGCCGGATCATGGTGATTTATTTGCCCCACGTATTCCATGGGTTAAGGATGAAGAACACGAAGAAAATCCTGCAATGCATGAAGTAGAAGACGGACACTTTGTTCGTTGTACTTGCTACCAAAATTTCCAATTCCCAGATGAAGGAGGACAAACTTATGGCGAATGAGAAACCAGTTATCTTGGAAGTTAAGAACTTAAAAGTTCACTTTCCAATTCGCGGTGGTTTTTGGAACCGCATTGTTGATAATGTAAAAGCTGTTGATGGAGTTTCATTAAAAATTCATCGTGGTGATACATACGGATTAATCGGAGAATCAGGTTCTGGTAAATCAACCACCGGTAAGGTAGTTGTTGGTTTGCAAGAAGCGACTTCAGGTAAGATGCTCTATCAAGGTCTAGATGTTACTGACAAAAAGACTAGAAAGAAGATTAATTACAACCGAGAAATTCAAATGATTTTCCAAGATCCAGAATTAAGTTTAAATCCTGAAAAACGCATTTACGATATTATCGCTGAACCACTTAGAAACTTTGAAAAGTTATCTAAAGAAAAAGAAAAGATGCGCGTGATTAACTTGTTAGACATCGTTGGATTAGGTCCAGATTCTTTATACAAGTACCCACATCAATTCTCTGGTGGTCAACGTCAAAGAATTGGGGTTGCAAGAGCCGTAGCAACTAATCCTAAGTTAATTGTTGCTGATGAACCGGTATCTGCTTTGGATTTATCAGTTCAAGCACAAGTCTTAAACTTTATGAAGAAAATTCAAAAAGAATTTAACATTTCATACTTATTCATCTCCCATGACTTGGGAGTTGTTCAACATATGTGTAATCATATTGCGATCATGAATCGAGGTCGAATCGTTGAAGTGGGGACTAAAGATGATATTTACAATCATCCACTACATATTTATACGAAGAGATTATTAGCTTCAATTCCTGAAGCTGACGTTAACAACAGAGAAGCGCATAGACAAAATAGAATCGAAGTCGAAAAGTTCTTCGAAGAAAACAAGAAAGATTACTATGATGAAAATGGAGCACCGCTTCCTTTGATTCAAGTTTCAGAAACGCACTTAGCAGCTGTTCCTGAAAGTGCAGTAAAGGGGGACGATTAATATGTGGAAAACAATTTTACGAAGAGTCTTAATTATGATTCCAGAATTAATCATCTTAAGTGTTTTGGTTTTCATCCTATCAAAACAATTACCAGGTGATCCATTTACTGGATCAATCAATCCTAAGTCATCACCAGGTCAATTACATCATTTGATGGAAATTAATGGGCTATACGACCCATGGTATCAACAATATTGGAACTGGGTAATTCATTTATTCCACGGTGATTTAGGTAACAGTTATGAATACCAAGAACCAGTTAGTGCCATCATTGCTTCAAGAGCGATTAACACATTCTGGTTATCACTAGTAACGATGATTATGACATACGTAATTGGTATTCCTTTAGGACTATACGCTGGTCGTCACGAAGGAAAGTTACAAGATACTTTAGTTCGTATTTACTCATACGTAACTATGTCGGTTCCTTTCTTCGTTGTCTTGGTCTTAGGTTGTTGGATTTTTGGATACGATTTAAGTTTATTCCCAACGGCAGGTTCCGTTTCGCCACAGGCGAGTGGATTCTTTGGGGTCTTCTTCTCTCGAATCTATCACATGATTTTACCAGCAACTCTTGGAGCGTTATTTGCTACCTCAGGGATTACTCAATACTTACGTTCAGGTGTTATTGATGCAAGAAACTCTAACTATGTAAAAACTGCTCAAGCTAAAGGGGTTTCAATGGACAATATCTATCAACACCATATTTTAAGAAATGCCTTACTACCAATCGCGGCTTTCGCCGGATACTCAATCACTGGTTTATTAGGTGGATCATTGTTCACTGAACAAATCTTCTCATATCCAGGGATGGGACTATTATTCTTAAACGCTGTTAACTTTAGAGATTATACGGTTATGACCGCCTTAGTATTGTTATACGGATTATTAAGTTTATTAGGAACTTTATTATCTGATATCGCACTAAGTGTTATTGATCCAAGAATTAGAGTGGAATAGGAGGGGTAATAATGAACGAAACAGACGCTACTTTAGAAAGATTAGAAAAAGAAGCCAAAGAAAATTCAGCACCATCATCACTACGTTTGATGTTTAACGAATTTAAGGCTGATAAGATGGCAATGATTTCATTAATCGCAATTATTGCCTTCATCCTATATGTTGTTATTGCTTCTATGTTTATCAATGTTGGTAAAGAAATGGAAACAAATATCATGGGTTATTTTGCTAAACCATTCACCCCTGGATACTTTCTAGGAGGGGATGCTGGAGGTCGATCAATTGCCAGTCAAATTATCGTAGGGTCTCGAAACTCTATCTTAATTGCCATTGGACTAACGATTATCTCATCTACCTTTGGTGTATGTTACGGATTATTCTCAGGATATTTTGGTGGAATCGCTGATTTATCAATGCAAAGAGTTTACGATTTCATGATGATTATTCCAGCTTTTATGATCATTATTGAAATCGTTAACATCATTCCATCATACAACGCAATTACATTAACACTTATCCTTTCACTATTTTACTGGATGGGAACTTCTCGTTTAATTCGTGCCCAAACATTATCTGAAGTGAACAAGGATTACGTATCAGCTTCAAAAGCTTCCGGAACTGGTACTTTAAAAATTATTTTCAAGCAAATTATGCCAAACTTATCATCATTAATCGTGGTTGATACTACCATCTCATTTGCTGAAAATATCGGGGTTGAAACAGGTCTATCATACTTAGGTTTTGGCCTTCCAAACGGAACCCCATCACTTGGTACATTGATTGCCAATGCCAATGATGCTGATAACATCACTACTTACTGGTGGACTTGGCTACCTGCAACAATTGAAATTATCGTTTTATGTTTAGCTATCAGTTACGTTGGAGCTGCCTTAAGACGTGCTACTAATTCAACACAACGTCGTAGCGAAGATTAATCAAAGTTTGCACTTTAAGGAGGTGAGTTTTGATTAAGTATTAAGTTTTATTTATAAAATGGAGGGATCTTATATGAAAGTGTATAAAAAATGGGTCGTTGCTGGACTAACAATGTTTTCAGCACTTGCCCTAGCCGCGTGTTCAAACAGCGGAGATAATTCAGAAGTTAAATCTGGATTTAAACCATCTGCTAAGCTAGCAGAATACTATGATAATACAAGTTCAACTACATACAACAATGGTACATTGAAGGTAGCTGAATTCAATAGTGCACCATTCGCTGGTATTACTTCACCAACATTACAAGCTAATGCTGAAGATGGTGACGTATACTCACCAGGTTCAGTGGGATTATTCAATACTGATGCTAACAACCGTATTATTGACGGTGGTTTAGCTAACCTTAAATTGGATAAGAAAGCTATGACAGCTACTATTACCATTAACCCTAAGGCTAAGTGGTCAAACGGTGCTAAAGTTACTGCCAAAGACGTTGAATATCCATACGAAATCATCGCCGCACCTGACACCACTTCACAACAATACTCAGACGATATGACAGCTATTAAAGGTATGGCAGAATTTCATGCTGGTAAAGCTAAGACTATCTCAGGTATTACAATGCCTAAGGGTGAAAGTGGAAACGAAGTTGTTATCCACTTCAGTAGTTTCGCACCAGCTTTACAATTTGGTGGAAACTCAATCATGTGGTCAGGAGTTGAACCATACGAATACTTCAAGGGTGTTCCAATTTCAAAACTTGCTGCATCAAAACAAGTTCGTAAAGACCCAATCTTCGCTGGTCCTTACAAACTAGCTAAGCAAGTTACTGGTGAATCAACTTCATGGGTTCCTAACAAGTACTACTACGGTAAGAAAGCTAAGATCCAACACATCACTATCCAAGTTGTTAGTGAAAACAACTTCACTAGTGCTCTAAAAGCAAAACAATATGACTTTGCTATTAGTGGTGGTATCTCAACTGAATACCCACAAGTAAAACAACTTAAAGATTACAAGGTTGTTGGTACTATGGGTACAAGTTTCAGTTACCTAGCATTTGACTTAGGTCACTATGACACTAAGAAACAAGTTAATGTTATGGACAAGAGCTCAAAAATGTACAACCCTAACTTGAGAAAAGCTATGATGTACGCACTAGATATTGGTGCTTTGAGAAAGAAATTTAACAATGGTTTGGCTTGGTACCCTAACTCATTAATTTCTCCATACTACAAGACTTACTACAACGCTAAATCTCCTCGTTACACTCTAGACATCAAGAAAGCTGAAAAACTACTTGATGACGCAGGTTACAAGAAGAAAGGTAAGTACAGAGTTCAACCAAACGGTAAACCTCTTAAGATTTACTTCGGTGCTATGACAAGTACACCAGCTAACGAAGCTCAATACAACTACTACCTACAACAATGGCGTAAGATCGGTCTAGATGTTGAATTTGCTGGCGGTCGTCCAATGGAAATGAACAAGTTCTACTCAATCCTAGAACAACCAAAACAAACTCAAATGGATGTCTTTGCCGGTGCATTCGGTGTTAACTCAGAACCAACACCAACTGGTATCTTCGGTGCTGGTGCAGCCTTCAATATGGCTCACTTTGTTACTGATAAGAACACTGAACTTCTATCAAACATGAACAATGCTAAAGCATGGGATGATAAGTACAGACAAAAACAATTCAAGGAATGGCAAACATACATGCAAGAACAAGCTGCATACATTCCAACTTCAATGTCTCTATCATGGACTCCTGTTAACACTCGTGTTAAAGGTTACGATGCAAGACCAACTGCTACAGAATTCTGGAGCAGCCTACAACTTACTGCTAAGAACCCAGAATAAGATTCTTAGACAAAGTTTTCATAGTTTGACCTTGTAATTCAGGTACCCCCAATACCTGGGTTACAAGGAGATTTATCCTCGCAAAAAGACACCATTACGAATAATTCGTAATGGTGTCTTTTTTGTCTAAAATCATTTAAAATAATGATATTAAAATAAAAAGGGGAGCAGATTATGAAAACATTGGTATTAGTTTCACATCCAGAATATGATAATTCGATGACTGAAGCATTTTTAAAGCAATGTCAATCGAATATTGATTCCGTCGATTGGGTTGTATTAGATCAAATTCAAAATCAATTTACGTTTGATAAAGATGTGGAACAAAATAGATTAAAAAATTACGACCGAATTCTATTTCAATTCCCAATGTATTGGTACAGTGCTCCCGCTTTAATGAAGAAGTATCAAGATGATGTTTTTACTAGAAATTTTATTTACGCTGATGAACAAGGCTGGTTAAATGGAAAAGAATTTGGTGTTGTGATGACCTTAGGTGATCCGCTAAAAGATTATCAAGTTGGTGGTAGCGAAGGTTTTAGCATTTCTGAATTATTAAAGCCATATCAAGCAATCGCGCAAAAGGCAAAGATGCATTTTTTAAAACCGTTTGTGATTGAACAGTTCGCATACATGACGGATATTCAAAAAGAAAAATTGTTAGTAGATTATTGTAATTATTTAACTAATGATAATTTTGATAGTTTTGCTAGTAAACAATCATGGTACGTGGACCAACTAACAGCTCTAAAAGAAACTTTATCTTCTAATAAGCAAGCCAAAATGGCAGTTCTAATCGATTATATTCAAGGAAACATTGATCAATTAGATGAATTGAAATGGGAAATCGAATTAATTAAAAAGGAAGACGATGGATAATGAACGAAGATAATTCATGGTTAGACCAACAATTAGATGAATTGAAAAAAGATGAGACCAGTTTTAAATTGATTGCATTTTTAAATCAAAGTAAAACTATCGTGGAGGAACAACAAAAAAGACTCCAACAAGCCCAAGACGAATTAGATGGGCGTATGTGGAGTCCTGATAAATGGTAGAGAAAAGGCTCGCAAATTTGCGAGCCTTTTTTATTACTTAGCCCAGTGGTTAATTGGACCAAATTTATGGGCAACTTCAATTTCATTTTTGATTGCTTTATCAACGTAATCATCGGCGATACGAATAGCATCTTCGATGGATGTGCCTTTAGCAATTTCAGCAGTAATGGCTGCAGATAGGGAATCACCTGTCCCATTTTTATGTTCAGTATGGTAGTAAGGTCCTTCAATCCAGAAGTCTTTACCAGATTCTAGAAGAACGTAATCTTTTACAACGTCTGTTTCGCCAGCAACGTGTTTACCTTTAATGATGACATTTTTAGCTCCTAAGGCACGAAGACGCTTAGCGGCTTCGATTGTGTCATCATCACTGTTGATTTCCATGTCGGCGAGTTTTTGCGCTTCATAGAAGTTAGGGGTTAAGACAGTTGCTAACGGAATTAATTCCGTTTTTAAAGTATCATAGGCGGCTTGTTCTAATAACATGTTACCGTGTTTAGTCATGATTACAGGATCTACTACTAGTGGACCAAAATCATATTGCTTATAATTTTTGACCACAGTATTGATTAATTCGGCATCGGCTAACATTCCAGTTTTAGAAGCAAGGATTTTAAAGTCCTCAGCTAAGTCCTTAAATTCATTATCAATAAATGAAACAGGCATTGAAACACTATCGTGAATACCAAAGGAGTTACCTGCGACGCATGCAGTAATTACTGATGCTCCGTATGTATGGTGCATGAAAAATGTATGTAAATCGGCTTGCATACCAGCACTACCATCACTATCTGAACCTGCAATAGTTAGTACTTGGGGAAAATCATTAGTCATTATGGCCACCTCTTAATATGAAATTGTAAGTAATTTTAACACAAACTTGTCATTTGTAAACAATATAGATATAATAATGAGTGAAGAATTCTAATTTGCGTTAAGTACCATATTTATATTATAATGGTACTAATTAATTTATTGATATAGAGAGGGGTTGTCATCCAATGAGAATTTGTCATCCAAATGGTGTTCAAGGACGTCGTCCAATCAACAACAACAAACGTAACAAAAAACAAAAAGAAATTGCTGACTTACAAAAATTCCTAAAGTCAAAGCCTGCTAAATAATTCTTTTAGACTCAGTTTACTGGGTCTTTTTTTGTACATAAAGGGGTAATAATTATGGCAAATAAATTTTATGCGGTCAAAAAAGGTAAGAAACCAGGTATTTATAACACATGGCCAGATTGTCAAAAACAAGTTAATGGTTTTCCCGGTGCTGAATATAAAAGTTTTAAAACTAAAAACGAAGCGCTTATTTATATGGGTGAAAAAACCACATCAACTAGTCGAACCACTGCTTCATCTAACGCAATTCAATTATTTTCCGATGGTGGATCTAGAAATCACGGCAACAAATTAGGCCAGCACGTGAAAAAAGATGATAAGGCTGCTTGGGCATATTTGATTATTAATCATGGCCAAAAAGATTTTGATTCAGCTGGTGAACTAGGTGCTACCAACAACAAAATGGAAGTACTAGGGTTAGTTAACGGACTTAAAAAGTTAATTCAAACCGGTTGCCAAGATCAAGCCATCGATGTCATTTTAGATTCTAAATATGTATTAGATGCGGTTACTAAGGGATGGCTAACCTCATGGAAACGCCGTGGTTGGAAGAAAAGTGACGGTACCGTAATTAAAAATTTGGCTGAATTTAAAGAATTGGATCAATTGTTGCCTCAATTTAGTAGATTATCTTTCAGTTGGACTAAGGGGCATGCTACCAATGATGGTAACAACTTCGTTGATCAATTATTGAACCAAACCATGGATAAAATGGAAGGTAAAACACCAGTGAGTCCAGTTAAAGAAAATCCGGTCACAATCACTTATACTGAGCCTGATTATCAACCAAAGAAAAAAGTGCAACCAGTTGAACGTAAAGAAAAACCACAACCAGTTGCAGAAACTAAATCAGATAATTCAACCAAGGAAACGGTTTCTGAGTATATCGACCCAGATAAATCTGTTTCTGACATTGAAAAGAGCTTACGTGACTTAGGTTTCTTTGATAAATAAAATCATATGTTACAATAAAATATGAATAATTAACGAAAGCTGGCAAATTATGAAAACTGAACGTGAAAAAATGACTGCAGGAGAACCTTATCAACAATATGACGAAGAACTACAACAACGTCGTCGTGAGATAAGAAAAGAACTGAACAGTATTAATTCACTAGATGATAACCAAGAACAAAATCGTCGATTATCTCAATTGTTTGGTGATGCGGGTAAAAATTTATGGATCGAAACGGGTGTCCAATTTGATTATGGTTACAACATTCATGTTGGGGATGATTTTTACGCCAATTATCATTTAACTCTATTGGATACATGTCCGATTACGATTGGTAATCACTGTTACTTTGGCCCAGATGTGGGACTTTATACGCCAGTTCATCCCATTGACCCGAAAGAACGCCTTGCTGATGTTGAACTAGGTAAACCAATCACAGTCGGTGATAACTGCTGGTTTGGTGGCCACGTGACCATCCTACCTGGGGTTACATTAGGTAATAACGTTGTTGTTGGTGCTGGATCGGTTGTAACGAAATCATTCGGTGATAACGTTGTGTTAGTTGGCAATCCCGCAAGAGTAATTAAAAATGTTGAATAATTAGGTTGTATATTCCCGGTAAAACGGTATTTTACATAAATAGTTATTTGTGTATAATATAAATGAAATACAAAATAATTCGAATTGAATTTGTATAACTAAAAAAGAGCTGTGCAGATAGTCATTCGTTATATACGAATCACTTTTATGTGCGGCTTTTTGTGTTTAATCTAAGAGGAGGATTATTATTTTTAAAAGTAAAAATATCGACAAGCTCGTCTTTATTCCTACTGTTGTTTTATTCATTTGTGTATCTGTCTTTTTGATAATTGGTGGATCATCACTACAAGGATTTCTCAATCAAATATTGAACTGGGTTACCAGCAATATGGGTTGGGGATACATGTGGATTTATATCATCAATTTTTTGTTTTTTGTATATTTGATGTTATCAAAGTATGGCAATATTCGTCTGGGAGAACCAGATGATAAGCCGGTGTATAAGAACTTTCAATGGGGCTCAATGGTCTTTGCGACCGCAATTGATGCCAGCATCTTAATGCTTAGCATGGTCGACCCATTGATGTATGTTCAACATCCGGAAGGCTCCGTCAAACCATATTCTGCGACTGCATACAATTTAGCGCATATGTATGGTCAATATGACTGGGGGCCAATGGCATGGTTGATGTTCGCTGCACCCACGATTGCTATTGGTTATATGATGTATAACAAGAAACGCAAAATTCAGTCACTAAGTGATGC
>NZ_JAMBKT010000040.1 GCF_025290035.1 Apilactobacillus sp. | reverse complement strand
ACAACAAAGTATTTGTTGGCAGTAACGAATTGACCATTTTGAAGTTGTAGTGCGTAAGCATTACCGTATTCTTTGATTGATTTAACTTTTAAAACTGTACCACGTTTGTATTTGTTGGCAGCGTCTTTTAAGTTTACTTTCTTGTAAGCAGTGACGGTTTTACTTAAGACTTTAACTGATTTAACACTATTTGAGTAGTAAAGTGGAGTAACATAGTTGCCCTTTGCAGTAATGTATCCACGACTACCCTTAATTTCTTTATTAGTTATTGGGTCGATTTGAACTACGTAATATCTAGGAGTGTTTACTGATGAAGTAACTTTCTTTAGAACCTTGAATAGTGGTCTTTTAGTTCCATATGCTTTCTTAAAACTCTTGATTTTGTTTTTCTTAGTGAAAGCATTCTTTTTGTATAGATTTAAACCACGAGTAGCAATAACCTTTCCGTAAGTGACAGTTGCTTTACCAGCATTGTTGCTGTGAGAATCAATAATAGAGCCATTATCATTGACGTTTGTGGTTGTATTTGTGACGATATTTGATTGAGTAGTGTTAGTTAGATTATCTTTCCAATTTAAAATAATGTTGTAGCTTCCTGAGAAAATACTATCAGTTATACCTAGTCCACTTGTGAAGTTAAAACTAACGGAGTTAGGTAGTTCTCCACCGTTATATTTAAATTCAATGTGATCAATACCATTTGAAGTATCATCGTCATTTTGATAATACTGTTTACCATCTTTACCAATTATAGTAAACATTCCTGAATCATGTAATCCTGATATTAAAAGATATTGTTTTTGAGGATTAGTTAAGGCTTGTCCGACATTATTATTGCTTAAATCTAAATCTACTAAACTAACTGGAATAGATATTGTTTGCCCTTTTTGGGGTTTATTAATGTTATTAACGGTTTTTACGATGTTTTGATTTAGAGCAGATCCGTTGTCAAATTTAAATCCTTGCATAAATGAAAGGTCACTTATTTGATTATTATCAACATAGAATTGTGTTAAGTTAGAAAAATGATTATAAGTACCCTTCATGGAACTTATATCTCCAATATTATTATTATTAACAGAAATAGTTTTAAGACTAACCCAATCAGTATTAGCGAAGTTATCAATATTTTTAATATGATTATTATCAGCATAAATGCTGGTTAGTTTTGTCCATTTTGCACTTGAAATTGGATTGATATCGGATATGTTATTGTTAGAAACATTGATCGTGTTAATTTCTGGCCAATTAGTATTTTTTATTACTGAGATATCAGATATTTGATTATTAGATACGTTTACATTGCTCAATTTAGGCCAATTTACTTGGGCGATTGGAGAAACATCAGAAATTAAATTATTAGATGCGTTTAAAATGGTTAGGTTTGGCCAGTTAACTTTAGCAATTGGAGAAATATCAGATATTTGGTTATATGATGCATTTAATTCGTTTAAGTTAGGCCAGTTTAGACCGGCAATCGCACTGAAATCAGAAATATTATTTGCGGATATATTTACTTTAATAACGTTAGGGATGGAAATGCTCTTCATAAAATTAACATCTTGAATATTATTGTTAGATAAGTCAATGTCTTTTAAATTTGGATTACTATATCCGGAAAGGGCATTAATCATTTGACTGGTAATACCAGCGTTTTCAACTGTAAGTGATTCCAAATTAGATAATTTTTTAATAGGTAATAAATTTATGTTTGCATCAAATTTTACATTGATTAAATTTATTGATTTTAAGTTAGTCAATTTATCAATGTTATTAAATGATGAAATAGTTATTTGTTTATACCATGATGGATAAAATAGGGATGTTAGATTATCTAAGTCAGATTGTGTAATGTCATTAATTGATTTGATATCGCTTCCATATTGTTTTTGAGCAGATGTTAGGATAGCAGCCTGCATGCCAGGATCGCTAAATTGACTGGAAACTGCATTGCTTGCTTGATTGCTGGCTGTTTGAGTTGTGTCCGCATGTGCAATCGGTTGGATGTTGTTCGATGCCACTGAATTAACTTCTAATGTTCCAAATGCTAAAGTTGAAAATAATATAGCTTTTTTTAAAGAATTTTTCATATTTTTTTTCTTCTTGTAAATTAATTTATGAATAAATTGTAATCCTAAGATATTGATATTACTACATTTATAAGCTTAACTTTTTATGAAGACGTTAAATATTTTATAAAGTTATTAAATTTACGATGGATTGAAAGTTTAAATTATTTATTCTGAGTAACAATCTACGCTAAAAATAGTATCTAACTAACTAATTCACTTAACATATAATCCAACTTCTACTTATTAAGACCAAAAGAATGCAAAATTTTTTTATTCAACTACAATATATATGTGGAAATTGATTCTCAAATAGCGTACAATTAAAAACTAATGAGAAAATGATGATAAGAAGAGGAGTGTTACAATGGCTGATTTAGTAAGATTATTCAATCGCTTTCAACCAGATCACTACGACATCTTTTTAGATGTTAGTCGTAGCGAAAAGAAATTTAGTGGTAAAACTACTATTTATGGAACTGCAAGTGAAAAATCAATCGGGATTCATGAAAAGGATTTTGATGTTACTGCGGTAACAGTTGATGGAACTCCTGTTAAATTTGATGTTGATAACGCCAATGAAGTTATCAATGTTGAATTAGATCACACCGGAGAAGTTGCTGTTTCAATCGAATATTCAGCAAAACTAACTGATACTATGATGGGGATTTACCCTTCATACTACCAAGTTGACGGTGAACAAAAACAATTAGTGGGAACTCAATTTGAAACTAACTTTGCGCGTCAAGCGTTCCCATGTATTGATGAACCAGAAGCTAAAGCTAAATTTAATTTAGCATTAAAATTTGATGAACAACCAGGTGAAACTGCGATTGCTAACATGCCTGAAACTAAGGTTGAAGATGGCGTTCACTATTTTGATGAAACTGTTAAGATGTCAACTTACTTAGTTGCATTTGCCTTTGGTGATATGCAAAGCAAGATGACTGAAACTAAGAGTGGCGTAAAAGTTGGTGTCTTCGGTACTAAAGCACATGCTGCTAAAGAATTAGATTTTGCGTTAGATATTGCTAAACGTTCAATTGAATTCTTCGAAGACTTCTACCAAACTCCATATCCACTTCCACATTCATGGCAATTAGC
>NZ_JAMBKT010000017.1 GCF_025290035.1 Apilactobacillus sp. | reverse complement strand
CACATCATCGATTATCAATCTTGTTCAGTTTTCAAAGATCTACCAATTTGTTATGTGTTATCTCAATTGACAACTTATATATCATAACAAGATTAACAAGCTGTGTCAACAACTTATTAATATTTATTTTCGTTAATGAATATCTTTTTGAAATTCTTTTTAACGACTTTTATTATTATGCCAGATATCCGATTCAAAGTCAATGATATATTACAAAAAAAGCGAATTGATTTTCATCAACTCGCTTTAAAAATATTTTTATTTAATTCGTGCTAAGTAGTACTTTTTCTTTCCTCTTCTAACAACGACAAATTTTCCGTCGAATGATTGACTAGGATCAATATCAGCATCAACGTCATCTACTTTTTCACCGTTAATTCTGATTGCACCATTCTTAACATCTTCTCTAGCTTGTCTTCTGGATGGTTCAATTTCTGTATCATCTGCAAGCCATTCAACAATGTTTTTCTTGTTAGCACTAACTTCTACTGACGGCATGTTCTTGAATCCAGTTTCTACTTCTGCAGTAGTTAAATCTTGAACGTTACCTGAGAATAATGCTTCAGTGATGTTTTGCGCTTCGACAACAGCATCTTTACCGTGAACAAATTCAGTTACTTCTTCAGATAAACGACGTTGCGCTTCACGTTTCCAAGGTTCGTTTTTAACCTTATCTTCTAAGTCTTCGATTTCTTCTTTATCTAAGAATGTGAAGTACTTCAAGTACTTAATAACATCCCTATCATCTGTATTAATCCAGAATTGGTAGAATTCGTAAGGAGTAGTCTTTTCAGGATCTAACCACACTGCTCCTCCTTCAGTCTTACCAAACTTAGTTCCATCAGCCTTAAGCATTAATGGAATGGTTAAACCAAATGCCTTTGCATCTGCACCTTGGGTCTTATGAATCAATTCGATACCACCGGTAATGTTACCCCATTGGTCGGCACCACCGATTTGTAATTCAACGTCATTATTTTTGTATAGATGTTCAAAATCCATTGCTTGTAAAATTTGGTAAGTGAATTCAGTGTATGAAATTCCTGTTTCTAAACGACTTGAAACAATTTCCTTATTTAACATTGTGTTAACGTTAAATCTCTTCCCGTAATCACGTAAGAAATCTAATAGTGAGAATTGTGAAGTCCAGTCGTAGTTGTTTACGATTTGGAATTTACCGTCTTCTCCAAATAACTTCTTCATTTGGTTAGTTAAACGTTCTTCATTGTATTTAACTTGTTCCATACTTTGTAGTTTTCTTTCTGCTTTCTTACCAGAAGGATCACCAATTGAACCTGTTGCTCCCCCAATTAAAATAACTGGTTTAAATCCAGCTAATTGGAATCTCTTTAAAATCATAAATGGAATTAAGTGTCCCACGTGCATACTATCCCCGGTTGGGTCAATTCCAGCATATAGACCAAATTTCTTTTCGTTAACTTCTTTCTTTAGTCCTTCTGCATCTGTTTGTTGATTAATAGCACCACGCCATTGTAAATCATCAATAATGTCCATGTGTAATCCCTCCAAATAAAAAGTCCCTGACAAATAAATTGTCAGGGACGAAATGTTGTTTGTTAATCCGCGTTACCACCCAAGTTATCATATTAAAAAATATAATCTCTCATATCATTGTTAACGAAATGACTCGTCCGTATATGGATAAGCTCGGTAGCTGTAATTCTTTAATGCGTCGGCCTAATTTGCAGTAACATTAGGTTTCTAATTTCCAGTTCACATTAAATACTGGTAACTACTTCTTAGCTATTTATTAAATAGATACTATCATAATAATCAGCCTTGAAATAAATGTCAACATTATTTAATTTTACTTAATGCTTCCTTGATCATTGGCATCATCTTTTGTAGCGCTTCTGCTTGCGCTTTAGCTTGGAATTCAGCAGTTGCTTTCTTGATAACTGCATTTTGTTGAGCTGATGTCATCTTAGGATTTTTCATCATAGCTGCTTTTACTTGGGCTTGCACATATTCTGCACCAGCTTGCTTCATGGCAGCTTGACTTGCAGCATTGTTGTTCTTAGCACTAATTTCTTTAATAATAGATGGTAGTGCTTTTGCTTGGTTTACAGTTAATACCATCCATGATTTTGGTACATAGAAGTAATGAACTGTTTTAACACGTGTTGGTTTTTGGGCTAAACCAAACCAGAAACTGTTAGCTGATGAATTGTATTCATACTTAACAGTCTTAGTAACTAATTTAGCTTTACTATCATTAATAGTAATAATTTTGTTTTCTACCTTATCGGTACTTGTAGGGTTAGCTTTTGATTGTTTTTCACTGGTACGGAAAATAACCACTTTATCTTTACCAGAAGTTCCGATTGGTTGGTACATTAAAGCATCAAATCCCTTAGGAATACTTGATACTAATGTAGAAGTCTTTTCACTTGTTACCTTGTGCATCCCATAATGATTATGGAAATTAATAGTAATAAAGAAAGTAGATAAGATGAATAGTACTGCAAATACGATTGAAGTAATTGTGTGTAGTGCCTTATTCTTAGTAACTAAGTTGAAGCAGTAGAAGAATAAGAACGCTGAAATACATAGTACAAATAAAATCATTGTTTATTTACCTCCCCTTTTACTGTCATGTAGCCAGAATGTTGCAATAAAACCAATAATGATAAATACTGCGGCTACCCAGAATGCTGCGTGGTATCCATTTAACGTTGCTGAGATCACAGAATCTTTGTAAGCTAATGGATCTAGTTTTAATAGTGACTTAGCAGGCATGTTGTTTGTAGTTACATTTGTAAGAATTGAAACTAAAACAGCAGTAGCAATGGCCGCACCAACTTGTCTTACAGTATTGTTAACGGCAGTCCCATGACTAATCTTGTCATCAGGTAGAGCGTTCATACCAAAAGTAGTTGATGGCATCATTACTAAGGCCATCCCGAATGTTCTCACCGCATATAAAATAATGATGTAAACAATTCCGGTGTTTTCAGTAATGTATGCAAATGGAAGTGTTCCGAAGAACAATAGTACTAAACCAGTTACGATTAATTTCCTAGCACCGTGCTTATCAAAGATAGCACCGGCAAATGGAGAAACAATCCCCATCATCAAAGCACCAAGTAATAAACTTAATCCTGAATGGAACGCATTCATTCCACGCACGATTTGTAGGTATAGTGGCAATACCATTTCAAAACCAACTAAAGCCATCATCGTAATTGAACCTAGAATAGTAGCAACTGTGAATTTAGTTGACTTGAAAACACGAATGTCTAAGAATGGCTTGTCGATTACTAATTGACGCCAAATGAATAATACGATGAAGATTGCACCAACGATTAAAGTTGAAATAACAGTAGTGCTACCCCAACCATCAGTACCAACTTCTGAGAATCCATATAATGCACTACCAAAACCAATAGTTGATAGGATTAATGATAAGACATCAATCTTTTCTTTCTTAGTAGGTAGGATTGGACGCATGTAGTATAGACCTAATAAGATCACAATCGCGACGATTGGAATAATGATTCCAAATAAATCACGCCAAGTGTAGTTAATTAAAATCCAACCTGATAATGTTGGTCCAATTGCAGGTGCTAATCCGATAACAACTCCAGATAGTCCCAACGCAGCACCACGTTTTTCAGGTGGAAAGATTCTTAGCATAATAGTTTGTAGTAGTGGCATTGTTACTCCTACTCCAAGTGCTTGAACTAAACGACCAGCTAATAGTGTTCCAAAATTTGGCGCAAAAAAAGCTAGTATTGTTCCAGCTTCAAAGACGACCATTGCGCCTAAGTATAGCCATTTAGTATTAACACGGTTAGATAACCAAGCACTAACCGGAATAACGATTCCATTCACTAACATAAATCCAGAAGTTAACCATTGTACTGTTGAAGTACTAATGGAGAAATCCTTCATTAATGTTGGAAACGCAGTTGCTAAAATTGTTTGATTTAAAATAGTACAGAAAGTACCAACCAATAAGATGATGACTAACATAATCTTATTGTATGATTTTCCGTTTACATCTACGTTCATATTCTGACCCCTTTTCCAATAAAAATAATTTCCTCTATAAATTTCGACAAAGACTAATATACAACCTTAAAAAAACATTGTCAATAAATTTGACAACGTTTTTAAAAAATATATAATTATTTATAACAATTATATAAAAAAGGAGTGTGACACTATTGAAGAAGAAATACTCTAAAGAAGAAATCAATGACTATTCTAAGCGTATTCAGAGTTTAATGAGTAACTTAGATTTATCTATTGGCATTGGTGGATTATCTAGAACTTGTAATGTGCCACAAAGTAAAATCAGATATTGGGAACAAAAAGGATATATTGGTTGTCATAAAGGTGACAAAAATACGAACCACCGTTATCCCTACTCTGCTGTTATTAAAGTTGAATTAATTAAATCATTCTTAGATTCTGGCTATACACTAGCCAAAGCTGCTGAAAAAGCATCCGTCTTTGATGAAACCGGTAGCCTCCTTCATCGTATTGCTAGACAAAGATTTGAATCTATTAATGTTGTTGATGAAAATACGGCGGTCGACATGGGACCGATTAAAGACGATCCGGAACACCACATCATGTTTGTTGATGAAGACGGTACTTTAACCGCTCAAATTGTTAAAAAAGATTAAAAATGAATTTCAGATATGGAATTCATTTTTTGTTTGTAATAAGATGGTCACAAGAGTGCTCGGACTTTGATATATTCGAGCTTTTACTTTATAATTACAATATGATAAACATGTGGTTTTTTGGAATACATATGAATATCAAATTAAGATATTTAAATTTATTCTAATGTCTTATTTATTTAGTGATCCTTAAGGAGGAAGTCATTATAATGTGGTTTTTAGGTTTAATTAACGACTTTATTATTGGTTATCCAATTGCCGTTTCCGCTATCTGGATCGTAGGTGCTATCTATGGAAGCATCTTTAGACGTTCCGAAAAATTCGCTAATGTGGATGGTTCTGATTTAGTTTCTATTTTAGTTCCCGCCCATAACGAAAGCGATACTTTAAACGAAGCAATCCAATCAATTTCAAACATCGATTACAAGAATTTCGAAGTAGTCCTAATCGATGATAAAAGTGATGATGATACATTAGATATTATGTACAGATTGCAAAAGCAATACGCTGACCAATTTACAATTAAAGTTGTTCCAATCGACGTTAACCAAGGAAAAGCTAACGCCATGAACCAAGGCTTCGCTGTGGCTGAAGGTGAATACATTGTCGGTATCGACTCTGATTCCCTACTAGCTAAAAATTCAGTGAGCGAATTGGTAAAGACACTTAAGTCTAATGAAAAACTAGGTGCCATTGCTGGTAAACCAGTTGTTAGAAACAGAACTACTGTTTTAGGTCGTCTTCAATTACTAGAATACATCGGTGTGATTGATATCATTAAGAAAGCCCAAGCATTCTTATATGGTCGTATCAATACCGTTTCCGGTGTTATCGTAGGATTCAGAAGAGCCGCCCTACTTGATGTAGGTGGTTGGCACACTGATGTTATTACAGAAGATATCGATATTACTTGGAGAATGTATCGTAAAGGTTGGCAAGTTAGTTACCAACCATCAGCTGTTTGTTGGATCTTAGTTCCTGAAAACACTAAGAACTTAATTAAGCAACGTCGTCGTTGGGCTCGTGGTGGTATGGAAGTTATCGCCAAGAACAATGATTTATTATTACACGGTACTATTACTCAAAAAGCATTAATGTATGAAACAATCATTAGTAGTTTATGGGCTGTTTTAACAGCACTAAGTACAATTTCATATTTCTTCAACTTAATCTTAATTCATGAAGTTCAATTAGATGGTGACGTTTTACTAGTCCTAATCATCGTAAGTATATTGCAATTTATTATTGGTTTTACTGGATCTCATGAATCAGCCCTACTAAGCTTTGTTGATTTACTACTAATCCCTGCATATATTGTTTACTACTGGATGGTCAACTTAATTTCATGTATCTTAGCTTTAGTTTCATTCTTCTTAGATCCTGAAAACGTTGGTACCTGGAGTAGTCCTGACCGGGGGGTAAAATAATGAAAAAAAATTACGATAAAGATTACGAAACATTTGTAGTTAGAAAGAAAAGTAGTTTACTAAGAAGATTATTCCATATCGCATTGTTCACAATCCTATGGCTATACGTCGTCTTTGTATTAGTTGTTAACTTCGCCTTTTTGTTCGGCTTCTACAGTGACGACTTTGTTAGTTTCTACCTATTATTAAATCTAAACTATCAACTATATATGAAGTTACTAATCGCTGTAATCCTCTTAATAGGATTAACTGCAATTTACTCTAGCTTTAGATTGGTATACCTACGGAGGGTCAATAAGGATGTCAAATAAAGATAAAAAAATGACTAGAAAGCAACGTAAGATAATTGTTATTGTCTTAGGAATTGCACTATTTCTATTAATGTCATTTACCATCCACAAATCAGTGGAATATGATAAAGGTAGTAGTGAATACTACGGTTTAACTAAACAAGAAGAAAAAGCCAAAAATGGAATTATTGTTTTCTGTTATCACCGTATTTTAAAGAACAACCTAGGTGTTAACCTATCAAGAACTTTATCCACTAACTCTCAACTTCATGATTTTGATGTTCCTTTAAACCACTTTAAAGAACAAATGAAGTTTTTACATGATCACAACATTAAAGTGATTTCAGGTGCAGAGATGGTTAAGATGACTAACTCAAACAAGCCTATCAAGGGTAAGTACGCTGTTCTATCATTTGATGATATCGACAGAACTACCATCGATAACGCCATTCCAGTAATGAAGAAGTACAAGTATCCATTTACTACCTTCATCATCACTGGTAACACTGGTCGTTACCGTGAAGGTACTCAACTAGCTACTTGGTCACAATTAAAGTACGCGCAAAAAGAAGCTGGTAAGCTAATGACTATTGGTGTTCACACCAACAACATGCATTACTTAACTGCTAACCTAGTGCCTATCTTTAACCTACCAAAGAACTACGATCGTTTTACTAAAGACTTTGTTAAATCAAGACAAGTTCTGCTAAAACACACAGGTACTTATGCAGAGTCATTCGCCTACCCTTACGGTGGTGGTACTCCTAGAATTTCTCAATTCTTAGCTACTCAACACTTAGGTTGGGTCGGTACCCTAGATTCCGGAACTGTTTACAACAACGGTAACGGTGATCACAGTGATTTGATTTACACACCAAGAATGATTATTAACACCAATAGTTGGCCAAGTATTCGTGAATGGTTATCTGCTAAATCATAAAAATTAAAGCCATCCTCATTGAGGATGGCTTTTTTAGTATCTTTATTTATATATAAAATAAAAAGCCCTTAAAGGGCTTTATTTTATTACTTATCTAATTTTGATTTGTTTACTACTTCTAGCTTATCGTTGAATTCGTAAACAACTGGTTCACCAGTCTTCATTTCAAGATCCATGATGTCATCATCAGAGATTCTTTCAATGTACTTGCTTAATGCACGTAGTGAGTTACCGTGTGCAGCAATGATAACGTTCTTGTTATCTAATAGCTTAGGAGCAATTTCGTCAGCCCATAGAGGCATAACACGTTCTAGAGTAACCTTTAGGTTTTCACCACCAGGGATTAAGTTAGGATCTAAGTCCTTGTAACGACGGTCGTTTACAGCAGAACCTTCGTCATCTGCACTCAATAGTGGAGGTAAAGTATCGTATGAACGACGCCAAATGTGAACTTGTTCGTCTCCGTACTTTTCAGCAGTTTCTTCTTTGTTTAGACCTTGTAGACGACCGTAATGACGTTCGTTTAATCTCCAAGTCTTAGTTTCTGGGACCCATAGTTGGTCTGATTCTTCTAATGCGTAGTGAAGAGTCTTGATGGCACGTTTTAGAACTGAAGTGTATGCAAAATCAAATTCTAGACCTGCCTTCTTAACTAATTTACCAGCTTCTTTAGCTTCTTCAACACCCTTGTCGCTTAAATCAACATCTTCCCAACCAGTGAATTGGTTTGATAGGTTCCATTGACTTTGTCCGTGACGGATTAATACAAGTTTTGACATGAGTTGAAAACCCCTTTCAATTTCTTAAATAACAATACAATTCTACACCAAAATAGAAAAATTTACATCCTATTTAGTAATTCTCTTTATATTTATTGTCTTTTTCTTTTGTCCTTTAACTCCTAAAAGTTCTAAGAAGAACGCTAGAATAGGAACTGAGACGATTAATCCCCAGGCACCAAAAATTTCTTCACCAATTAATAATGCGCAGAAAGTGTAGAAAATTGGTAGTTCTGTTCTAGAAGACATTAGTTTTGGATTCAATACGTAAGCTTCCACAAAATGAATCACTGCGATCATTACTACTAAGTAAATGATGTATTTAAATCCTCCTACCGAGTAACCCACAATTGATAATGGCACTAGTGAAATAATTACTCCGGCCACAGGAACTAAACTTAAAACAAAAACCATTAAAGCAAGAATAATTAAATCAGGAATTCCTAAGATAGCTAACACAACCGTTGTGAAAATAGTATTAAATAGCGCAATTAGGAATTGAGCTTCCAACACCACCCCAAAGGTCTTGGTAAAAGTCTTAGCGAAGTAGTAAATGTCTTGGAAGAACCATGAAAATTCTGCATCCAAGAAACGTTTACTAAATTCTGCCATTGATTTTTCTTCCAATGTAAAGAAGAAACTCAAGATTAATGATAAGAAGAATGTGACACCCATTTGACCAATACTTGATAAGTAATCAAAGATGACACTAACACTACCCTTCATTTCACTGATGAAATTAGAACGATGAATGAATTCAACAATCATTTCTTTAATTTGAGTAGTTCCATGAAGATTACTAGGATCTTCATAGAATTGAATGATATGCTTAGATGCTGCGATTGCTTGATCATAAATGACCGGTGAGTAAATCGCAACGACCGCGACAATTCCAGCAATAAACAATAGATATGTTAATATCACTAAAATGGGTGCTGGTATTTTGACATATTTTCTAATAAAGTTTACTAATTTAGTAACCAATAATGAGAAAATAAATGTCAATAACAGCATGCTCATCATATCGCGCATAATGAATAGCACGAAGATGATTAAAATCAAGACACACCAACGTCTTAAAGCAACGTTAGCGAGAAATTTATCCCACAGTTTCATAAGCCACCTCGCTATTATTTTTTCTGTAGCTACATTATAACATTTTAAATATTAAATTTTATTTAATTAAACCAAATTCTATAAGTCCAAATTTTACAAAAATTTATTACAAAAGAGTATAATTGGTCTCGTGGTTTATTATTAGAGAAAGGACTGTTCGCATGTTTGAAAAAACTTTTTTTAAAACATTTTTTAAACACGGATTTAACGAACCAATTCAAGTAAATTATTGGGACGGCAAATCTGAAAAATATGGCGATGGCGAAGTCAAAGCCGTTATTACCATGAAAGAACCTATTCCAATTAAGGATATTAGAAAAAACGCTTCTATTGCTTTAGGTGAAGCATATATGGATGGCAAGATTGACGTTGATGGTAACATTGAAGACTTAATCGTTTCTGCATATCAAAAATCAACTAGTTTTATTCGCGACCATAAATACATTAATTTCCTACCTAAGCAAAATCATAATGAGTCCACAAGTAAAAAGGACATCCAAAGTCACTACGATATTGGTAATGACTTCTACAAGATTTGGTTAGATAAGACAATGACTTATTCATGTGCTTACTTTGATGAACCTGATGGTGACTTATACGAAGCTCAAATGAGAAAAGTACGTCACATCATCGAAAAATTAAATCCTAAGCCTGGTCGTACCCTTCTAGACATTGGTTGTGGTTGGGGTACATTAATGCTAACTGCCGCCAAAGAATATGGCTTAAATGTGGTTGGGGTAACATTAAGTCAAGAACAATGTGATTACGTAAACTCACAAATTGAAAAATTTGGTTTACAAGATCAAGCAGAAGTTCGCCTACAAGATTACCGTCAATTAGGTGACGAACACTTCGACTACATTACTTCAGTAGGAATGTTCGAACACGTTGGTAAAGAAAATTTAGACGAATACTTCTCATGCATCAACAAATACTTAAAAGACCACGGGGTTGCTTTAATTCATGGAATTACAAGACAACAAGGTGGTGCCTATAACGGTTGGATTAACAAGTACATCTTCCCAGGTGGATACATTCCAGGAATGACCGAAAACCTAGATCACATCGTTAAAAATGGTCTTCAAATTTTTGATTTAGAGTCATTAAGAAGACACTACCAATACACATTGGAACATTGGGATAGAAACTTTAACGATCATTTAGACGAAGTTAAAAAAGTAATGGGTGATGACGAACGCTTCATTAGAATGTGGGACTTATACCTTAAGACTTGTGCCGGTTCATTTAAGGCTGGAAATATTGATGTTATGCAATACTTAATTTCTAAAGGCCCTTCAGGACAAGAACTACCAATTACTCGTGACTACATGTACGAAAATAAATAATAATCACCTAATAAAAACACTGATGAAATTTCGTCAGTGTTTTTTTATTTTATCTTGCTTTTATATTATTTCCGTGTTTAAATAGATTAAATTTTAATTAGAACACGTCTAATCTAAATTTAATTTTATGCTTATATTAAGTAAAGGAGTTGATTCAATTATGATAAATTCAACAGCGAAAGATTCGCCCCAGATGGATGCTGCCAACATGGCAGATTTCAAAGTAAAGTCTGTGTTTAAGGATAGTGTTTATTTAGTTTTTAACGGGGTATCTAATGCCATTTTAGTCTGCTTAGGTGTTGGATTATTATTAGGAGCTATTGCCAATTTTGTTCACTGGACTGCCTTAGCTCAAATTGGATTAATTTGTCAATACTTAATGGCTCCCGCAATTGGAGCCGCGGTCGCCTCTCAACTAAAAACGAATACATTAGTTTTATTTAGTTCCATGATTGCTGCAACTGTTGGTGCGAACAATGTCTTCTTCACATCCGCAGTAACTAATGCAGTCACTGCAACAGGCCATGTTTTACCACAACCTGCTGGTTCCGCTGTATTCATGATTGGACAACCAGTTAGTGCCTTAGGTGGTGCCGTCGTTGCAACTATGATTGGAAAGTACTTAACAGGAAAAACTCCATTAGACATGTTCTTAGTTCCCTTCTCCGCTACTGGAATTGGTTCAATCGCTGCATTAGCATTTGCTACCGTAACCACTCCCGCATTGGTTTGGCTATCAGGTGTAATCGCTAAATCAATGGTGGTTAACCCATTCTTAGGATCATTTGTTATCGCCGTTGTTTGGTCCATCTTCTTGATGACCCCTGCTTCTTCAGCAGCCCTAGCAATTGCGGTTATGCTAGATCCATTATCTTCCGGAGCTGCCTTATTAGGAACAACCGCTCAATTTGTTTCATACACTGTAATGTCATACCGCGTTAACAAACCAGGTGCTAACATCGCTCAAGGTTTAATCACCCCTAAAGTGCAATTTGGTAATATTACTAAAAATCCATACATCGCTATCCCCGGCATGATTTCTTCTGCAATTATTGGACCAATTGGTACTTTAGTATTTCATTTCTCAGTATCTTACAAATTAGCTGGACTAGGACTTAACTCACTTATCGCCCCTATTACAATCGCTTCCCAAAGAATCCCAGAGTTAATCACTTACCTAGTCCTAGGCGTTGTCGTTCCTGCTGTCATTTCAGTAGTTCTAGTGAAAGTGCTTAAAGCTACTCACAAGATTAAAGACGAAGACATGCGTATCGATCTTATCTAATGTTTGAAACCATGATAAAAAAACTTCCTATAAAATAACGAATATAATAATTTAAAAATCCCTAGCGAAATTCGCTAGGGATTTGTTTTTTGTCTATATAAATGCGGCAAGAATTAATACTGCGGCCAATCCTAAAATAACAGATAATGCCATTGAACGAGTCCAATACGCAATGATGAACACGATTAGAGCAGCAATTAATTCGGGTGCTTTACCAGCAACTGATAAAGTATATGATGAGGTAATACATAAATCTTTTACTACCAATGAAGTAAATAATGCAATTGGGATATAACCCATCCATTCGTTAAACCACTTAGGAATCTTTCTAGTTCTAAAGAAAGCTAGTGGGACAAATCTAGGGATAAATGCAACTGCAAAACATAACATTATCAACCAAAAGTGTTGAGTTGAATTCCATTCCATAGAGTATCTCCTAATCCGTTGTACAAACTAATCCATCTCTTCTTCAAACTTATCTTCAGGTGACCCAGCAGGGTTCTTGAATAAGCGAAGTAAACGATTCTTCTTATATCTTTCGTAATGACTTCTAATCCATGATTCAACGAAAAATCCCACAAAAGATGCTAATAATGTAGATACCACTAAACCTAAAGTGGATTTCATTAATAACATAAATAATATTGCTAATCCAATTGTTAAAATAATCACCAATAACTTAAGTAGTGATTTCATTTGCATCACAATCATGTAAATGAATAACGCGGTTAACGCAAAGTGCACCACGGTTAAATTAATAGATAAAGAAGAGCCTACGACACTACCAATGATGGTACTTACTGTCCACACCACTAATGCATAGTGCTCGATTTGAAGAGCATCGGCAGCAGTAAACTTCTTATCAGTGGAAAGCTTCAAGTAGTTAACAGCGTACGTTTCATCGTTCAATGAAACGGCAAAGAATACTGTAAACCAGAATGATTTCCCTTGTAAGTACTTAGAGATACTAGATCCTAATAATGCGTATCTTAATTCCAAGAAGAACATCATGATAACAATCGATAATAATGGTGAATTAATTGTCAGCATGGAAGCAATTAAGAACTGAGCTCCACCTGAAAACACCATTAATGATACTAATGCGGTTAATAACGTATTAAAACCAGCAGCATGTAGTAAAATACCACACGCAATTCCAATGGGAACGTAGCTAATATTCAAAGGCATTGCTGTTTTTAAATTGGTTAGCCAACGCGGTTCATTTGGATTTGGTACTTGCTTTGTCAAATAATATTCCCCCGTTTAAAAACAATAGGTCTTAATTTTCAACGATTTAAGTTGTATGAAAAAAATCAAACGTTATTAATATTATAACGCAAATTACTTTAAATTATCTAACTTATTTGCATAAATTTAGCCAAACTTTATTACATTCTAATTTAGAGCATTAAAAAAAGAGTTATCATTTTGATAACTCTTTTTAGAACCAGTTGGTGATTGAACGCCAAAATCTAACAAAAATATTAGCCTTATCAATTTGGTCTTTCGCGATTAAATTAACTGTTGTTGGAACCCCTTTAATATAACGAATTCCAGCAAATTTTGCTTGAGCAATTGTATCACCGACTTTAAAACTTCCAGCGTCAACACCATTGCCTTTCGCGTATTTACTAATCGCACTAATCTTAGTAACTTTCAAGCTTTGCTTGTTAGTCAACCAAACACCTTGATTATCTTTAACCCCTAGTTCAACTGATTCTTGTTTCCCATTAGGGACATCAATCACACTATTATGCTGGCGGTTAGTTGCAACAGAGAGACTTTCGCCCTTATTTAAATTCACATAATGGTATTTAGCGTAAACGTATTTCATTAACTTTCTAGTTTGAATAAAACGAGCTGGATCATATTGGCCACCATTCGGAACTCCCATTACCACTGTAATGATACGGTGACCATTTTTTACGGCAGTTCCAGTAAAACAAGCTTTAGCAGTATCTGAAGTTCCCGTTTTTAAACCATCAACCTTAATATCTGGTAGTGCTTGGCTACGACCTTTTATCATCCAATTCCAATTTAACATAGTGGTATTTTCAAATTGGGTCGTATTAGCTGAACTGGTTTTTAGAATTTGTGGATACAAACGTAAAATATTCATTGTTAACAATGCCATGTCCCGTGCTGATAATTCATTTTCAGCATTGTATGAAGCATTAGCAAAACCAAGCGAACCTACTTCACCATTGGTTAATCCACAAGCAGTATAAACTTTGGCATCAGTAATACCGATTTTCTTGGCTTCAGAACGCATCATTAATGCGAATCGTTGCGTACTTCCATGTGCAACTCCATAACCTAAAGCCATTGTCGCAGCATTTTCAGAATATAGGGCGGCCTGATATAGCTGTCTAATTGTATACTTCTTACCTAAGGTTAATTTAACATTAGCATAGTTATGATCAACGCTTAGGTCATGTAATGCTTTATTGATAGTAACTTTATCATTCCAATGAATTTTGCCTTCCTTAATATGTTTAAGTGTTACATATAAAGTTAGCACCTTACTCATTGAAGCAGTTGGTAACGATTGATAAGCGTTTTTCTCATATAAAACTTGACCAGTTTTGTAATCAATTGCAATAGCTGCTTTAGCAGTTAATGAAAGTGGTTGATTGTGTTTTAATAAATAACTTGTTTCTTTATCTAATAACTGACTTCTCTTAATTTCCACAGCCTTACTAGTATTGGAGTCAGCAACGTTCGTAGCAGCTGAAGCCATCACAGGTGTGGATAGTAAAATCATTAGACTTACTATTACTAAGTTACTCTTAATAGCAAGTTTATTTAGCATCTTCGATGACCTCCTGATTTTCCTCTTCATGTCTGCTTGGCTCTAACTTTTCACCATGCTTAATTGGCAAATGAAGTGTAAATGTTGTTAGTTCATCACTAGATGCTACTGAACAATATCCTCCATGAATATTAACCACTTCATAAACAATTGCTAAACCTAAACCAGTTCCCCCGGTAGATTTATTTCTGGAAGTTTCTACTCGGTAAAAGCGATCGAATACATGATTTAGTGATTCTTCAGGAATCTTTTCTCCATCATTAGAAACCTTAATTTCTAATTCTTTTTCATTCACCCTAAAACCTTCAATATAGATATTCTTTCCACCAATACCATATTTTAATGCGTTAGTTATTAAATTATTTATAGCACGAGCTAAATCATTAGGACTGGCATCAATTATCAAGTTATCAAAGTTAGTTTTACTATGAATTTGCATTCCCATTTCGTCCATCTCTAAATCGAATTCCGCAGCAATTTGATCTAGCATAGCCTTCATTTCAATCTTATGAGTTTCTAACTTATTAAAATCCTTATCAGTAATCTTAGTATATTCAAACAAATCATCAGCTAAAGACTTCATTTGATTGGCTTTAGAATATGCAACGTGTATAAATTTATATAGCTCTTCTTCACTGGTAAATTGTTTATTCTCAATCAATCCCAAGTACCCAATTATTGAAGTCAATGGTGTTCTAATATCATGAGAAACATTTGAAATTAATTCATCCTTAGAACGTTCAGTATTTAATTCTTCTGACATTGAATGAATAACGTTATTGACCAATATATTAATACTATCAACTATTTTTTGATCATCACCTAATAGTTTATAGGGAATTGTATAGTCAAAATTACCATCAGCTATGTAGTGTAAATCACGAATAATGTGTTGTTCTTGTATACGTTTATAATGCATAAATAATCTAATATACAAAACAAACATATCAAGAGCGGCTATCATAACAATAAATCCATTACTCCAACTCCATAATTCAATATGATTTCCAGCTATCAAGGAGTTTCCAAAACGAATTAAAGCATTTCGCCAATCAGGATGAGTGGAATAGTATACCTCTGTAGCAAAAAAAACCAAAAAGTTAATAATTAAAATAAACAAACTAGTTAAAACAGCATCAGTAATTAAGCTGATGCGCTCTTTATGTGTTAGCTTGATTGTTTTTGTATTAGTCTTCATTGATTCTATATCCAACTCCCCAAACAGTTTCGATAATCTTCTTACCGTCAGTAGCTTCTTCTAACTTATCACGTAAGTGACTAACATGGACCATAACAGTCTTAGCTGAAATGATACTTTCTTGACGCCAAACACGTTCGAAAATTTCGTTCGCTGAGTATACACGACCTGGATGGCTAGCTAGTAAGTATAAAATACCAAATTCAATTGCAGTTAATTGAATTGTGCTACCATCTTCGGTCTTAACTTCATGAGATTCACGATTAATAGTTAATGATGAAACGTTTAATACTTCTGGTTCACCAACAACTACTTTATCGGTATAACGGCGTAAAATAGAATGCATTCTTGCCATTACTTCAAGTGGATTAAATGGTTTTGTGATGTAATCATCTGCCCCACCAACTAATCCTTCAATCTTATCGATATCTTCAGCCTTCGCTGAAAGAATCATGATTGGTAAACTGATTTCTCTTCTAACACGCTTTAGAACTTCGAAACCAGACATCTTAGGCATCATTATATCTAAGATCATTAGACCTACATCTGAGTTCTTTCTTAATTCTGTTAATGCTGCTTCACCGTCATTTACGATAACGGTTTCGTATCCTTCGTTTCTTATGTAAATCTTTAGTAATTCAGCAATTTCTTGATCGTCGTCAACTACTAGTACTTTCATCGAAACGCCGCCCTCTTTCTTAAATTGTTGTATAGATTAATATTAACATAATCTTAAGCTTTGTTATATAAATCTATACAAAAAAAGATGCTAAAATTAGCATCTTTTCATTTTTTATTTATAATTTGGTGCAGCTTTTGTAATTTGAACGTCATGTGGGTGAGATTCGATTAAACCAGCACCGGTAATTTGAACAAATTGTGCATTATCATTCATTGCTTGAATGTCTTTTGAACCAGTGTATCCCATTGCGGCGCGAAGACCACCAACCATTTGGAAAACAACATCTTTAGCTGAACCTTTGTATTCAACACGAGCTTCGATTCCTTCTGGAACTAGCTTGTTAGCTTCGTTAACTTCACCTTGGAAGTATCTGTCAGCTGAACCATGTTGCATAGCACCAACACTACCCATTCCACGGTAAGCTTTGTACTTAACACCGTCTTCTTCGAAGATATCACCTGGTGCTTCGTCAGTACCTGATAGCATGCTTCCTAGCATTACGGCATTACCACCGGCAGCGATGGCTTTAGCAGCATCACCAGAGTACTTGATACCACCATCAGCGATGATTGGCTTGCCCCATTTTCT
>NZ_JAMBKT010000039.1 GCF_025290035.1 Apilactobacillus sp. | reverse complement strand
CGATTAGGTAACTGTTTAGTTCACCCTTGTTCCATTCCTTGAAGATATCAGCTAATTCGTCAATGTCGATACCGGCACCGTTACGAAGAATGTCGTAACTTTCGTCGATTAATTGTTCATCACCGTATTCAATACCGTTGTGAACCATCTTTACGTAGTGACCTGCACCGTTAGGTCCGATGTAAGCAACACATGGCTTACCATCGCTAGCCTTAGCAGCGATTTGAGTTAAAACAGGTTCAACTAGCTTGTATGCTTCTTCTTGACCACCAGGCATTAGTGATGGACCGTGTAAAGCACCTAGTTCACCACCAGAAACACCCATACCAATAAAGTTGATACCAGATGCATCTAGTCTAGCGTTTCTTTCGATTGTGTTATGGAAGTTAGTGTTACCACCATCAATTAAGATATCACCCTTGTCTAATAAAGGTAATAGTGAGTCGATAGTTGCGTCAGTTGGCTTACCAGCCTTAACCATCATAACGATACGACGTGGAGTTTCTAGTGAGTTAACAAAATCTTCAACAGAGTAACTTGGTACCAAGTTCTTGTCTGCGTGATCCTTCATTACCGCTTCAGTCTTTGAAGCTGAACGGTTAAAAATACCTACAGTGAAGCCGCGGCTTTCAATGTTAAGGGCTAAGTTCTTACCCATAACAGCCATTCCAACAACACCAATGTTTGCTTTTGAGTCAGCCATTATAAACCTTCCTTTTTAAAGAAAATTGTGTATAAATATACACTTAGATTTTAACATTTTAATGATTAAATGTCATATAAATTATTTTTTTGAGTTAAAAACCCAAGCTCTGCCATCACGAGCTAGTAATTCGTCGGCAGCATCAGGTCCCATTGAACCTGGTGTGTAGTTAGGGAAGTCTGGTTTGTCAGTATCCCAAACATGTCTGATAACATCGGCGAATTCCCAAGCACGACTTACTTCGTCCCAACTGGCAAAGTTAGTAGCGTTACCTAAGATAGCATCGTGGATTAAACGTTCGTATGGTTCTGGAGTAGCAGCCTTTTCTTCATCACTTTGAGTGTGAGTTAAGTCTAGTGGTTGCATTTCCATACCTTGACCAGCTTGCTTTCCGTTTAGACGTAGGATGATCTTGTTAACAGGGTCTACGAATAAAGTAAGCACGTTGTTGTTTAATTCGCTTTCAGTTCCTTTAGCAGAAGCAAAGATGTCTACTAGCGGTTTCTTGAATACAACATCGATTCTAGTAAACTTGTCAGTTAGCATCTTACCAGTTCTGATGTAGAAAGGAACGTTCTTCCAACGTTTGTTTTCGAACAATACTTTACCGGCAACGTAAGTTTCGGTAATTGAATCGTTAGGAACGTTGTCTTCGTGACGGTAATCTCTTTGGTCACCGTTTGCACCATATTGTCCACGAACGAAGTTTTGACGAGCTTCGTCTTCAGTGTAAACATGCATGCTTCTTAGTGCACGAATCTTTTCTCTGCGGATGTCTACGTCCTTGAATGAAATAGGGTCTTCCATTGCAAGAATAGTAAGCATTTGCATAGTGTGGTTTTGTACCATATCACGTAGGGCACCTGAACCATCATAGTATCCGGCACGTTCTTCAACACCTAGCTTTTCAGCAAGGGTTACTTGAATGTTGTCAATGTACTTGTTGTTCCAAATACCTTCGATTAGTGGGTTACCAAAACGTAATGCAATAATGTTTTGAACCATTTCTTTACCCAAGTAATGATCAATTCTGTAAACTTGGTTTTCGTTAAATGATTTAGCCAAAGCATTGTTCAATTCTTCAGCTGTGTCGTAGTCACGTCCGAATGGTTTTTCGATAATTAAACGGTTGAAACCGCCATTGTCTGATAAACAGTTGTGGGCTTTTAAGTTTTTAGCTACAGTTCCAAAGAAGTTAGGAGCCATGGAAATGTAGAAGATACGATTTCCTTCAATATCATATTGTTGGTCTAACTTGTTTGCGTAGTCACTTAATGCGTCGTAATGTTCTGGATTAGTTACGTCGTGTGACATGTAGTAAAAATGACTAGCGAAAGCTTTTGCTTGTTCTTCGCTGTCAGCGTTGGCACTTACAGAGTCCAAGATTACTTCGCGGAACTTTTCGTCGCTCCATTCACGACGACCAGTACCGATTAATGCAAAGTGATCGTTATCTACGTAACCTTTTTTGTATAGGTTAAAAATAGATGGATATAATTTACGTTTAGCTAGGTCACCTGTTGCACCAAAAAGCATGAACAAGGCACGAGTTGCTGTTGCCAATTACCGTCACTCCTTATAGAAAAATTTTAACGAATCAAATGAAATATCTTTCATTTTCGGTTAATAATACAAGGCTATTATATAACACCATGCTAAATTAAAAAAGTGTTTTTAATCCATAGCACAAAAGAAATGTAAACGCTTTACTAAAATTTAATAATTTAAACATCTCTTAATGGATATTATGCTCTCAAATGAATTATAATTGTTGTTAGAACATTTGAATAAGGGGGAGGATTCATGAAGAAAAGAACAGAATTAGGACTTCGTTTAGTATTTTTCTATTCACTATTGTTAAATTCCGGTGCTGCATTCATGTGGCCACTAGTAACGATGTATATCGATGACTATTTACATAAGTCACTACTAGTGTCGGGGGTATCATTACTATTTATTTCCGGTTTTACCATTATTGGTAATTACATCGGGGGTTATCTATTTGATCATTGGTCAGCGTACAAAGCGGCCTTGATTGGTATTACCGTCTCGACGGCCGCCATTTTAGCATTAATTTTCTTTCATGGATGGCCTACCTTTGCGATTCTAATGGTAGTTTTAGGGTTTGGAGACGGGATTAACCTTACACTTCTAAACTCATATGCTACCAACGTTAAGAGTAAGGACACCAGAACGGTATTCAACATCCTATATGTCGGATTAAACATCGGGGTGGTAATCGGAACTGCGATGGTTGGATACCTACTAAAATATGGTGTCGCCATTGTCTTTATGACCGCAGCGGTATTTTACATCTTGCTATGGTTGCTTACTTTTGTATACTTCAACATCGACTTTTCAGACTACGATAACAGTATTCCAAAAGAAGAAATCAAGGAAGAAAAAGAGGGGATTTTTAAGTCCAACGTTCGACTAATCTACCCAATTTGTATCATGGTATTTACCGTCTACTTGAGTTATACATTGTGGGAAAGTGTTATGTCAGTCCACATGGTTAAAATGGGGATTCCGTTTGAAGCATACTCAATGCTTTGGACAGTTAACGGTCTAATGATTGTATTTGGACAACCTATATTAAATTACGTAAGTAAACGACTAAAAATTCATTTAAATCACCAAGTTTTCTTGGGAGTATTTATCTTCGCAATTTCGTTTTACTTCCTAGTTTACGCAAAGACTTTCCCAGTCTTTTTAGCCATCATGATTTTCCTAACATTTGGTGAAATG
>NZ_JAMBKT010000016.1:3267-18011 GCF_025290035.1 Apilactobacillus sp. | reverse complement strand
ATGAACCACGAACACATGAATCATGACCATATGGACCATAGTATGCATATGAATCATGGTGGCATGGATCATTGCGGTATGGATATGGGACACGATATGGGTCACATGAACCACGGTGGTATGAATCATTGTGGAATGAACATGGGACATGACATGGGTCACATGCATCATATGGGAAATCTAAAACTTAAATTTTGGATTTCATTAATCTTAACAATTCCAATTATTGTAATGTCACCAATGATGGGAATGAAGATGCCATTCCAAGTTACTTTCCCTGGATCAGATTTCGTAGTGTTAATTCTAGGAACTATCCTATTCATCTATGGTGGTTTTCCATTCTTTACATCATGCATTGGTGAAATGAAGAGCAAAAAACCAGGAATGATGTCACTTATCACAATGGGGATTTCGGTTGCTTATGTATATAGTGTCTACGCGGTAATTGCTAACGATATTTTAAAGGTAACGCCAATGGTTAATGATTTCTTCTGGGAATTATCAACTCTTATCGTTATTATGCTATTAGGACACTGGATTGAAATGAATTCCGTTATGAGTGCTGGTTCTGCAGTTAATAAGTTAGCAGCATTACTACCTGATAATGCCCATTTAGTTTCGGAAGACGGCAATGTTACTGATGTTTCAGTCAATGAATTATCAGAAAATCAAACTATTTTAATTAAGTCAGGTGAAAAGATTCCCGCAGATGGAATTATTATTGATGGAACTACTTCAGTCAACGAATCTTTAATTACTGGTGAATCAAGAGATGTTAACAAACAAGTTGATGATCAAGTTATTGGTGGTTCAATTAACGGTAGTGGAACTATCAAGGTAAAGATTACTGGAACTGGTGAAAGTGGTTATCTTTCAAAGGTTATGAAGATGGTTAGTGATGCCCAAGCATCTAAATCACAAGCTGAAGATTTAGCTAATAAAGTTGCTGGATACTTATTCTACGCGGCACTTGTTGTGGCTGTAATCGCATTTGTAGCTTGGAGCGTTATTCATAATGTTGCTTACGCAATTCCAATTACAGTTAGTGTATTAATCATTGCTTGTCCACATGCTTTAGGTTTAGCAATCCCATTAATTATTTCTAGACTAACTGCAATTTCAGCTACACATGGTTTATTAATCAGAAACAAGACATCACTTGAAGGTATCAAGAAAGTTAAATACGCTTTGATGGATAAAACAGGTACTTTAACCCAAGGTGATTTTAAGGTAAATGAGTTTGACTCATTGGACAGCAATGTAGAAAAGAATGAGGTCTTACAAATTGCAGCTGCACTAGAAGCAAACTCATCACATCCATTAGCTGAAGGAATCATTAAAGCTTTTGCTGAATTGAAGATGGAAAAATTATCTGCATCAAATATTGATGAAATCTCTGGAGCAGGAATTAAGGGAGAAATTAACGGTGATCTATATGCAGTTGTATCAAGTGCATATTTAACTAAAAATAAGATTGCTTTTGATACTACTCAAACTGATCAATATTTGGCGAAAGGAAATTCATTAAGTTATGTTATTAATAATGATAATGTAATTGGATTTATCGCTGAAGGTGATTCAATCAAACCAGGTGCCAAAGATATGATTGAATACTTAAAAAGTCAAAACATTACACCAGTTATGCTAACTGGTGATAATCAAAAAGCTGCTGAAAAAGTAGCTAGTTTATTAGGTATTACTGAAGTAAATGCTGAATTAGTTCCTGAAGATAAACAAGAACTAGTATCAAAGTATCAACAAACAGATAGCGTTATGTTTATCGGTGATGGTGTCAACGATGCGCCAAGTTTAACTAAAGCTGATTTAGGAATCGCAATTGGTTCAGGTACTGATGTTGCAATCGATTCAGCTGATGTTGTCTTAGTTAACAGTAATCCTGCCGATGTGATTGATTTGATTAAACTAGCTAAGCAAGCTAGAACCAAGATGATTCAAAACCTATGGTGGGGAGCTGGATACAATATTATTGCACTTCCACTAGCTGCCGGTTTATTATCATCAATCGGAATTATCATTGGACCAATGTTAGGAGCAATTATTATGTCACTAAGTACTGTGATTGTTGCTATTAACGCAATGACATTGAGAATTAAATAATAAAAAAAGCGATGCATTTTATGCATCGTTTTTTTATGCCTTTTTATAGTTTAATGATAATTCTGCTAAATTTAATAATTGATTATCTTTTTGCCAGCTCTTAAAATCGAAATAATTATTCCAGCTGGATGCTAAGACAAATCTTTTTTTATCTCTGGTTTCTTTTAAAAGAAGAAAATGAATGGAATCATCGTTTTTAATTTTTTCAATGATGGCGTCAAACACTTTTTTGTCATCATCGGAAAGGTTAAAGTAAGAATAATTCACAAAATTAATATTTGAGAAAAAATCATGATCAAAGATAACGTCAAAAATAATGTTGTTTTTAAAAATGTCGTGATTACCATGAAAATCAATAATTTGATATTGACCATCACCGCTATTGAATAAAGAGAGATCTAGCTCTGGGTTAGCCTTCTTTAATTTATCGACAATAAATTTGTTACCAAAAGTCATACTGATTTGATTATTCATAAAGATACCCTCCGAGTAAAAAGCATTTACAAATTACAACTATATATTTACACTAAAGTTAATTAAAAACAAGTAAAAGAGGTTTAATATGAAAATAACAGTTTTAGGTTACTATGGTGGATATCCCGCAAATGGAATTGGTACTAGTGGTTATTTGATTCAAAATGATGATTTTAATTTACTTCTTGATTGCGGAAGTGGTGTTTTATTAGAACTAGAAAAATATATTAATCCTTACTACTTAGATGCAGTATTGCTTTCACATTATCACAGTGATCATATTGCTGATGTCGGAGTGCTACAACATTACTGGCAATTAGCGCCTAACAAACCAGATGATAGGGTGTTACCAATTTATGGGCATCAAGAAGATATGGATAATTATCAAAAATTATCCTGGTTTGATGTTACAGTGGGCAAACCATACGAAGAAGATAAGCACTTATCGATGGGCGGATTGGAAATAAGTTTCAAAAAAACACAACATCCTGTGGTAACTTATGCAATAAAGATTAAAGACGTTAAAACCAATCAGACCATTGTATACACAGGTGATACTAAGTACTTTGCTGAATTAGCGGAATTTTGTTCAGGGGCAGATTTACTAATTACTGATACTAATTTTTACGCGGATAAAGAAGGTACTAAATGGCATATGACCTCTAAAGAAACCGGTGACTTAGCAAGAAATGCGAATGTGAAATCAGTTTTAATCAGTCATTTGCCACAATATGGTAACTTAAATGATTTATTAAATGAAACGCGAAACGAGTGTGGAAACGATATTAATGTGAAATTACCATCAGTAGGATTAGTAATTGATTTAAAAGACGTTAAATCATTGAATTGATTAGTCTTTTTGGGTTAAAATATGGGTATTATAAAATCAGTTGATTACGAGAAGAGGTGTCTTTAATGAGAATGGAAAAAATTAATTCTGGAACCATCAAGGTTACAATTACTAATCAAGAATTAGATGAAAGAGGAATTGATTTATTATCACTATTAGGTGATGAAGATGGAATCGAATCTTTCTTATACTCAATTCTAGATGAAATTGATGTTGATGATGAATTTAAGAGCACAGGTGCTGTTTCATTCCAAGTCGTTCCTAATAAGTCAGGGTTAGATATGTTTATTAAGAATAAGAATGTTTTTGAAAACCATATTCAATCATTGGACGATAGTGATCAAGATGATGACGATATTGTTGACGATGATGATGAAAATCAAACCCAAAATCAACAAGATCCATTTAACATATTTGAAGGCCCACAAAGTAGAAGTGATGATGATAAAGCAGACTTACCTGAAATGGATGAGTTTAAAAAGTTTGCTGATACCAATACTTTATTTGCATTGATTGAGGCTAAAAACATGTACGGTCGTATTCTTGATTACGAAGACGATGACGAAGAACACGAATTAGATGACACTACTCAAGAACTATTAGATTATCTAAAGGATACATTGGGTAGTGTGATTGATACCGTTGAGTTAAGCGATAAATTCCCACGTTATAAATTGGAAATGATTGCTGCAATTAATGAAGCCAGAAGTAAAAGAGAAGAGCTAGATTCAACTGGACATTTAAAATCTGACAATCCATTCATCGAGAATGAAAAAGATAATCCAATTGATAACATTGGAAGTTTTAATCCTAAACTTAATAAGTGGGAAATGTTATTAAAGGTTAGTGATTTTGAAAATGTAATTAGATTATCTGATGAAGTAACCCAATATGATGATGTTGATACAACATTATATAAGTGCGATGACGATTATGTAGTTAGATTTACGACAACTAGAAATGAAAATGATGTTGAATTTAAAAACTTCACTAATATTATTAGCGCTTCGTTAGAATACGGATCTAAACTTCACTGGAGACAATTTGATAAGATTGCGCGAAAGAAAGTTATTATTCCGCATTTAGCATTATTAGAAATTAAAAAGTATTTTAAATAGAAAAAGGACTGATTAAATTCAGTCCTTTTTTGCGTATATATGCTTGGTGATAATGATGATAATGGCATATTTAAACGACAAGTTAATAAGCGCTAATGATGCGAAAAAATCAGATGATTTTAGCTGTCCAGTTTGTAAAGAAAAGGTAGTTTTAAAAAAAGGGGCAATTATGAGTCCGCATTTTTCCCATCGAAAAAATTCTGATTGCTTGACATTAATGGAAGAAGGGGAAACCGAAGAACATTTGTTGGGAAAACAGCAACTATACTTTTTCACTCAATACAATGAAACGTTGGTAGAAAATTACCTACCAAAGATTAAGCAAAGACCTGATTTATTATGGAAAAGTTTAGCGATTGAGTTTCAGTGTAGTCCAATTAGCATTAATAGATTAGATCAGCGCATTCGTGGTTATAAAAAGCAACACATAAAGTCGCTATGGGTATTAGGATCAAAGTACAGGAAACGATTTGGCCAACCTAGTACAAATAAGTTTTATTATTATTTTGAAAAGTTAGGATTTACAATGTTTTTTTGGTTAACAGCCAAAAATAAATTAGAAATCAGATACAACTGTAGGTATGTTTATGGAAAACTGAAATATCAAATAATTGAAGTTAGTAGTTTGCATGAGTTAACGCAATTTTTGAAAAATCCAGGGATGATTATATCCGACCGAAAAAATATTTGTTATTTATTTGATGAATTGAGAAGACTACAAAATCAGCTGTTTTATCAAAATAAAAGGACAATCGATTGGCAAAATCATTGTTATTTAAATGGTCATGATATAAATGGTGCACCAATTGAATGCCATTTTAGTAACACATGTCTTCCGTTATTCGGGAAAGATTATTTAGTATGGAAAATACTGATTTTAAATGGATTAGTTGATGATATCGACTGTAAGCAATTATTGAGAATAGTGAATGGTATTTATAAGCTAAAGGTTCATTATCCGTTAATAAAGTGTCCGGAAAAATTTATTTTAAAAGAATACGCCAATATATTATCAATTTTAAGTAAAAAAGGGTATATTAGGATTATTGGGGATCGAATCCAAATAATAAAATCATTAAATTGGTTCGATGATTACTATCAAAAAATTCAAAAGCTTATACAATGCGAGGGCGCTTTTGTAGATAGAATTTAGACATTTATTAGGATGGTGTTCTTATGACAGAAGTACAACAATTACCAGCAAGACAAGATGTTCCAGAAGAATTAACATGGGATTTAACAACTATTTTCCCAAGCGACGATGATTTCGAACAAGCTTTTAAAGAATGTCTTGATGAAATTGAAGAAGTCAAAAAACTACGCTCAGAAACTTTCAGTGCAGATGTTTTACTAAGTGATTTAAAAGCAATGGAACAATTAGATCGCCATGTTGAAACATTATACGTATACTCATCATTAAAGAGTGATGCTGATACATCTGATAACAAATATCAAAGTATGAATTCAAGATGTAGCGACTTAGCTTCAAAAGCTGAACAAGCTGTATCTTGGTTTGAACCAGCGATTTTGAAATTAGACCAATCAGAAGTAGCTGATATGGTTAACTCAAATGATGAAATTAAACAATTTCAGCACTTCTTTGACGAATTATTTAGTCAAAAAGATCATATTTTAGATGAAGAACATGAAAAAATTTTATCTAGTTTAAGTAATATTTTCCAAGTTCCATCAAATGTTTATGGAATTATCACTAACTCAGATATGAAGTTTCCAATTGTTAAGGACCCAGATGGTAATTCAGTAGAATTATCAAATGGTGTTTACAGTAAACTTTTAGAATCTACTGACAGAAGTGTTAGAAAAGAAGCATTCCAAAAGTTATATTCTATTTATGATCAATTCAAAAACACATTAGCATCAACTCTTTCTGGTGAAGTTAAAGTACATAACTTTAGTGCTGAAATGAGAAAATATGATTCCGCAAAACAAGCAGCGTTAAGCCGTAATCATATCGATCAAAATGTATATCAAAACTTAATTGATTCAGTAAACAAACATTTACCTTTACTACATCGTTACGTTAAGTTAAGAAAGAAATTACTTGGTCTAGATGAAATGCATATGTATGATTTATACACTCCACTATTTGGTAAATCACCAATTTCATACAACTATGAAGAAGCACAAGCTGAATCATTAAAGGCATTAAACGTTTTAGGACCAGATTACATCTCACATATTAAAGATGAATTTAACCAACGTTGGATTGATGTTGTTGAAAACAAAGGTAAACGTAGTGGGGCATATTCTTCAGGTGTGTATGATACCAACCCATTTATCTTATTAAATTGGCAAGACAATTTAGATAACTTATTTACTTTGGTCCACGAATCAGGTCACAGTATGCATAGTTACTACACTACACATAATCAACCATTCCAATACGGTGGATATTCAATCTTCTTAGCTGAAATTGCATCAACAACCAACGAAAATATTTTAACTGATTACTTGTTAAAACATACAGACGATGTTGAAGTTAAGAAATATGTGTTAAACCATTTCTTAGATGGTTTCAAGGGAACAATTTTCCGTCAAACTCAATTTGCTGAATTTGAAGACTTTGCTCATCAACAAGAACAAAAAGGAAATCCATTAAATGCTGAAATGTTAAGTGATTTCTATCTTGAATTAAATAAACGATACTATGGTGAAGGCGTTGTATCTGACCCAGAAATTGCTTATGAATGGTCAAGAATTCCTCATTTCTACATGAATTACTATGTTTACCAATACGCAACAGGATTCGCTGCTGCGATTGATTTGTCTGAAGGTATTTGCGCTAACGATCAAGACAAGATTGAAAAGTACTTAAACTACTTGAAGTCTGGTAGCTCAGAATATCCATTAGATGTTATGAAGAAAGCTGGAGTTGATATGACCAGCACTGACTATTTAGATAACGCATTTAAGGTCTTTGAAGAAAGATTAAATGAATTAGAAAAATTAGTTTAAAATAAAAAAGATACTAGCCACGGTGGCTAGTATCTTTTTTATTTAATAATTCTAAAGTGTTTCATTTTAGTTTCATTCAAGTTGTCTTCACTAAGTGCATCTTGTAAATATTCAGTTGTTAAGTTTTTATCACAACAAGCGTTAAATAACGTTGAATATTCAATATTTTCAGTTAAGATACCATCTTTACTGTTTTCGCAATTAAAAATAACCGCAGATGCAGGTTTTTCAATTTTCATGTTTTGAACTAATTCTTGATCTTTTTTAATTGCATTTTTGGCTAGATTAGAACGTCTATCTTCTACAAACATATCAACATCAAGTCCACAATCTTTTGCGATTGAGATTGCCATTTCATCACTGTATGACATAGCGTCTGTAAGTAGTCGATCTTGCATTTCAGTAAGAAACTTCCGTCCTTTTTTCATACCTTGGAATAAAGCAGCTTTATAATCCAAGACCACATTTTTATATAAGTCAGCCAGTTGTTCAGAAGATAACCTTTTCTTCAATTGATTATTTGAATTACAGTAGTCGGTCTGAACGACTTTTAAGTTATATATTGGAATAAACTGCAATTTAAACTTTGAATCAATGTCTTCAGAAATTCTTAAAACAGTATTTTCTGAGTTTCTGCAAGCCTTACATAACGGATCAATGAACAGAAATAACTCGAACAATTTTACCCCTCCATTAAGATTTTTGTATCGTACTATTAATTCCAATAATTAGAATAACAAATTAAGCGGTAAATACAAGCTTTTGGCTCACAATTAGTAAAAAAAGGAAAGCTTTTTATTGAAATGATAAATTGTGGTAAAATAATCAAGTAAATTAGGTTTAACAAGGAGGTTGGCCTAGTGATAAAAAATTGGAGTGACTTTTTATTCCCATATGAACAAGCTGTTTCGGAATTAAAAGTTAAATTAAGAGGAATTCGTAAGGAATTCGTTCAATTCGACAAAAGAAGTCCAATTGAATTTGTAACTGGTCGGGTTAAACCAGTTGAAAGTATCAAAGAAAAAATGAATCGTCGATTAGTTTCTGAAGATCGATTATCCCAAGATATGGAAGATATTGCGGGACTTAGAATTATGTGTCCATTTGTTGATGATATCTATGAGGTCGTGGATATTTTAAGAAAAAGAAGTGACCTTAATATTCTTGAAGAACGCGATTACGTTAACCGCGAAAAAGCTAGTGGTTATCGCTCATATCATATCGTTTTTGAATATCCAATCGAGATGGTTGATGGCGAGAAAAAAATCCTAGCTGAAATTCAAGTTAGAACTTTAGCTATGAACTTTTGGGCAACTGTTGAACATTCACTTAATTATAAATATGATGGTGAGTTCCCTGAAGATTTAAAGCGCAGATTACAACAAGCTGCTGAAACAGCATTTAAGCTAGATGAGGGCATGTCTGAAATTCGCAAAGAGTTAATTGAAACACAGGAAAAGAATGATAAAAACCAATGAAATAGGGATGATTAGGTATGAAAGTTGCAATCTACAGTAATGATGGTTCCACTTCTAATAAAGTGGCCTCACAATTAAAGACGAAAATTGAAGCTTCTGATAAATTAGAATATGATGGATTAAATCCCCAAATCGTTATTTCAGTTGGTGGAGATGGAACATTGCTTTCTGCTTTTCATCACTATAACGATGCAGTAAGTAAGATTAGATTTGTCGGGATTCATACAGGTCATCTAGGTTTTTATACAGATTGGCGTGATTATGAAGTTAACGATTTAGTCGAAAGTCTGGAAAATGATAACGGTCAAAGTGTTAGCTATCCATTGCTATACATCAAAGTAAAATACAGTGATGGTGGTCCAGACGATAGTTTCGTTGCTTTAAATGAATCGACTTTAAAACGAATCAATGGCACGATGGTGACTGATATATACATCAAAGGTGAATTCTTTGAAAAATTCCGTGGTGATGGTCTTTGTGTATCAACACCTACAGGTTCAACTGCTTATAACAAGTCAGTTGGTGGAGCGATTATTAATCCACAATTAAATGCGCTTCAAGTTTCTGAAATGGCATCAATTAATAATCGAGTTTTTAGAACTTTAGGTTCACCTATTATTATTCCTCCTGATGAAATAATTACAATTGTGCCGGATAACCAAGATCATAATATTCTAACCTGTGATCAATTGTTGATTGCAGACAGACCAATTGAATCTATTTCATATTCAATTTGTAATGATAGAATTTATTTCGCACAATACAGACATACACATTTCTGGAAGCGAGTAAGTAATTCATTCATCGGAGTCCATGAAGATGACTAGTTTTTCTTGGATTAATCATCAAGAAAGCCCAATTAGATTGAGAAATTTCTTGAGACAACACGGTATATCTAGAACGCTTTTAAAACAAATTAAGTTTGATGGCGGACAAATTGTTGTTAACGGTGAGTCACAAAAGGTTAATTACATGCTATCTGATCAAGATAGTGTCGAAATTACTTTGCCACCGGAACCAGCTAATGATGTGATTCAGATATCAGACAAGGAAATAAGCATCATATACGAGGACGAACATTTTCTGGTAGTTGATAAGCCACCACATGTGGCATGTTTGCCATCGCATTTGTACAAAAATGATACAATTGCTAATCGTGTCAAAGGCTATTTCATAAGACAGGGATACAGTAACCAAAAGATTCATATAGTCAATAGACTAGATATGGATACAAGTGGCATTATTATCTTTGCCAAGCATCATTTTGCTCATTCGTTATTAGATTTACAAATGCAGCATCATGAAATTATTAAAAAATATGTTGCAATTGTTGAAGGAAAAATCAATCATCAACATGTCGACATTTGTTTACCAATCGGCAGACAAGAGGGATCGTTTATAAAACGAGATATTGTGGATGGTGGAAAACCTTCTTGGACAGAGTTTTGGGTTGATAAGAGTAGTGAAAAATTAACACTGGTTAAAATTAAATTACATTCAGGTAGAACGCATCAAATTAGAGTGCACTTCAAGGCAATCAATCATCCATTGATTGGTGATTGGTTATATAATCCGGATAATAAGTTAATGGATCGCCAAGCGCTACATTGTTATGAGATGCAGTTTTATAATCCATTTTCACAAAAAGAAATTCTTTGTCAGTCACAGATTCCAAATGATATGCAACAAATAATAAAAAGGTTCTAATAAGTTAGTGTTAGGACCTTTTTTAGTTCACAAAAAGATATGAGTTAGTATGATATACTTATATACTGAATGGTATGAAATGGTGGTAAGAATGAAAAAAATCGATATAGCAAAATCTTTTCTACAACAAAATATTAATTTATTTAAATGCCCGGTTTGTGATAATTCATTTATAGAACAAACTAATAATTCGATTGTATGCCCAAATAATCATTCTCTTGATATATCAAAAAAGGGAACGATCCAATTTATTAACCATAAGGTTAGTACGGAATACGACGGTTTGATGTTAGAATCCAGACGAAGAATTATTCAAGCTGGCTTTTTTGACGGCATCTTACATAAAGTAGCTGAACTAATGGATGCGAAGCCACAAAACATCATTGATGTTGGTAGTGGTGAAGGTATGCCATTGAAGAGATTAATGGAATATAGAAATAACATTGATAGTGCAATTGGGTTTGATATTTCAAAGCCAGGAGTAAATTTATCAACTAGTGAATTAACTGAAAATAGATTCTTTTGCATTGCTGACTTAGCTAACTTACCTTTTAACAATCAAAGTATCGATCTAATTTTAGATTTATTCTCACCATCAGCATATAATGAATTTAATCGAATCTCTTCAAAGGGCGGCCATTTGATTAAGATTGTGCCTAATTCACATTACTTATTTGAATTAAGAAAGTTACTGTATGGGGATGATAATCCTAACAGTAGCTATGACAATCAAAATGTTGTCGAATTATTTATGAAACATTATCCAAATGCTAAATCACATTCAGTTCGCTATACGTTTGAATTACCAGCAGAACTTAGAAATGATTTAATGATTATGACTCCACTACATTGGGGGCATAATGCTAAGCAATTATCTGAATCAGAAATTCAGACGTTAACTGAAATCACTGTTGATGTCACAATCTTAGATAATAAATTTTAAAAGCGAGGAAATTAAAATGACAAATCATATTGTTTTATTTGAACCATTGATGCCAGCTAATACTGGTAACATTGCTAGAACATGTGCAGGTACTGACACAGTACTAGATTTAATCAAGCCATTAGGATTCTCTGTAGATGATAAACATCTAAAAAGAGCCGGTTTAGATTATTGGGACAAAGTAGATATTAATTATCACGAAAGTTTACCTGATTTCATGAATACTTTAACCGATAAAGATAAATTGTTTTTAGTATCTAAATTTGCCAACCACGATTACACAGATCGTGATTATACAGATGATAATTACAACTATTTCTTTATGTTTGGAAAAGAAACTACTGGTTTACCAGAAATGTTTATGAGAGATAATGAAGAAAAAGCGATTAGAATTCCACAAGATGATACACATATCAGAGCGTTGAATCTTTCTAATACTTGTGCAATCGTTATCTATGAAGCATTAAGACAACAATCATTTCCTAATTTAGAAAGAACACATAAGTACGAATACGATAAATTAAAATAATAATTGAGGGGGGAGTAACTTGGCCAAGAAAAAAACTACTAGTCGCAAAAAGAAAAAGACTACACAAACAACTAGTTTATTTGACATTGATAGTAAATATCATAATTATATAATCGGTTTTTTGTTGGTGTTAGCTAGTATTTTTAGTCTCTTTAAACTAGGTTTTCTAGGCGTTACTTTGAACAATATTGTTAGATTCTTTATTGGTGATAGTAGTCCATTAGGATTAATAATTGCGATAGTCGTAGGTTTAATACTAATTGTTAAAGGTCCTGAAATGAAGTATAACAAGCGCTGGATTGCCGGTGGAGTTATCTTTTATTTAGGATTAAGTTTGTTTTTGTCGGCGTTATTATTTAGCCAATCAACTACGCATTCATACATTAGTCAAACTATGACATTAATGGGACATGATTTTATTAACTTGTCATCTAATTCTGCTGTAGGTGGAGGGATGATTGGTGCAATTTTACTATTAGTTTTTAACTTCCTAGTATCAACAATTGGATCAGAAATCTTATCGATTTTATTGATGGGAATTGGATTAATTATATTGTTCAACTTACCGATTAATAAAATCATGGATGAAGCTAGAATCAAAATTGAACAACAATTAAAGACGATGAAAGAAAATCGTGATAAAAGAAAACAAGAAGGACACGATGATATAGGTGTTGGTGAAAAACAAGATTTAAATTCTGTTTCTAATGACAAACCAGAAACAAAAATTAATTTATCTGGTTGGATGGATAAACATCCTAATGATGATGAACCAGCTTTAGTTGAGGATAATCATAAGGATTATAAGACAGCTGCTGAATATAACGATGAAACTCGTGATAAAGCTAAGCTATCTGAAGTAATCCAAAGTCATATTGATACTGATAAAGATGGAATCGAAATTAAAGAGATTGATGATTCCAATTATCAATTACCAACACTTGGTCTTTTAACTAGCGTGGATGTTAATGATCAAAGTGATGAATACAAGAATATAGAACGTAATACAAAGGTACTGAAAGAAACATTAAATAGTTTTGGGGTTGATGCCGAAATTAAGAATGTTAACTTAGGGCCATCAGTCACTGAATATGAATTACATCCAGCGGTTGGGGTAAAAGTAAGTAAGATTGTTAATTTAGCAGATGATTTAGCTTTGGCTTTAGCTGCTAAGGACATCCGAATCGAAGCGCCAATTCCAGGTAAGTCCTTGATTGGGATTGAAGTACCTAATAAAAAAGTTGCAATGGTTTCATTTAAAGATGTTGTGAAATCACAATCGAATAAGCATGGATTACTTTCTGTGCCACTTGGTAGAAATGTTAGTGGTGATGTCATTTCAACAGACTTGACTAAACTACCGCATTTACTAATTGCTGGTTCCACTGGTAGTGGTAAATCTGTTGCAATCAATGGAATTATTACGAGCATTTTAATGAATGCTAAACCTAGTGAAGTTAAGATGATGCTAATTGACCCTAAAAAGGTTGAATTAGGTGTGTACAATGGGATTCCACATTTATTATCTCCAGTTGTTTCAGAACCTAAAAAAGCAGCTCGATCTTTAAATAAAGTTGTTGCTGAAATGGAACATCGTTATGATTTATTTGCAAAGCATAATCAAAGAAAGATTAGTACTTTTAATGAATATGTAAATGGATTGAGCGAAGAAGAACGTGGTGATTTAAAGCCACTTCCATATATTGTTGTAGTTGTTGACGAATTAGCTGATTTAATGATGACAGTTTCCAACGATGTTGAAAGTGCAATCATTAGATTGGCTCAAATGGGAAGAGCTTCTGGAATTCATATGATTCTAGCAACTCAACGTCCATCAGTTGATGTTATCACTGGTTTAATTAAGTCAAACGTGCCATCCAGAATCGCTTTTGCTGTTTCAAGTGGAATTGATTCTAGAACTATCTTAGATTCCAACGGTGCTGAAAAACTGTTGGGACGAGGAGATATGCTATATCTACCAATTGATAAGAATAAACCAACCAGATTACAAGGGGCGTTCATATCAGATCAAGATGTTGAAAATGTGGTAGATTACATCAAAGAACAGCAACCGGCTGATTATGATGACAGTATGATTGTCACTGATGAAGAAATTCAAGTTGAAGAAGATAGTGAAGAACAAGATGAATTGTTCAACGATGCTTTAAATTTTGTAGTGAGTGAACAAAAAGCAAGTACTTCATTGTTACAACGTAATTTTAGAATTGGTTACAATAGAGCTGCACGAATTATTGATGACTTATATCAAAGAGGTTATATTGGACCACAAGTTGGTAGTAAACCAAGAGAAGTATATAAGCAGCATGAGGATGAGTAATAAAAAAGGAACCCATCTTTAAGATAGGTTCCTTTTTTTATTAATTAGCTAGTAATTGGTATGTTGCGCCAAGGATTAAACCACCAACGGTTGAAATAATCATTAGCCAAACAAAAATCATAGTAATGATTTGAAATCTAGATTTCTTCTTCTTAGCCATGTAAACACCACTTTCTGTAATGGATATTATAGTTAGAGTTTACAGTTCATTGA
>NZ_JAMBKT010000016.1:0-3167 GCF_025290035.1 Apilactobacillus sp. | reverse complement strand
CCATATATACTGTTAGTTCTATTTATAATTTTGTTAGTATATGGAGTTTATTACGTCTTTAATCGTGATAACGCCAAAGTGGGGATTTTTTACAAAATCGCCTGGAGATTCTCCGTAATTTTCATTTTTGTGGGATGGGCCTCCACAATTATAGTCTGTGCGGCCAAAATCCTTTAATATCAAGAGTTATTGCTATGCAATAGCTCTTTTTTATTGTCTTTTTTTACCGCAATTAATGGTTAAAGTGGTATAAAACGGCAATTTTTGAAATAAATTTGATAATAATGTGGTACATAGTGGTGGATAGTGGTAAAATCAAGATAATATAAATTGGAAGGAGTGAAGTGAGCGTGTTAATGGGTGAATATGAACATTCAATTGATTCAAAGGGACGCTTGATCATTCCTTCCAAAATTAGATCAGAAATTGGTACGACTTTCATCATTACTAGGGGACTAGACGGTTGTTTGTTCGGTTACCCAATGAATGAGTGGAGAAAAGTGGAAGAAAAAATAAACCAACTTCCAGTAAGTAAGAAATCGGCTAGATCTTTCTCACGTTTTCTATTTTCTGCTGCTGATGAAAGTAAGATTGATAGTCAGGGAAGGGTTAACATTCCCGACACACTATTAAGCTATGCCGAAATTGATAAAAAGTGTGTGATTGTGGGAGTTTCTACTCGTATTGAAATTTGGAGCAAAGATAAGTGGGATGAATTCTCTAAGACTGCTGGAGAAGAATTCGACGATATTGCTGAAGACTTAATTGACTTTTAGAAGGAGAGGGGAGTAATTATGACAGAATTTAAACACGAAACAGTATTACTTAAAGAAGCTGTTGAGGGATTAAACATTAATCCTGAAGGTGTATATATTGACTGTACCCTTGGTGGGGGAGGCCATAGTGCTAGAATTCTTTCACAATTGACCACCGGGCATCTTTATTCCTTTGATCAAGATCAAGTCGCGATTGACTATAATCAAGATAATTTAAAGCAATACATAGACGAAGGAAAAGTTTCATTTATCAGAAATAACTTTCGTAATATTAAAGAAGAAATGGCTAACATTGGTATCGACGAAGTTGATGGAATTTTATATGACTTAGGTGTTTCTTCTCCACAATTCGATGATGCTAGCAGAGGATTTAGTTATCAACATGATGCTAGATTGGATATGAGAATGGATCAACGAAATTCATTAGATGCTTGGAAAATTGTGAATGAATGGCCATATGAAAAGCTAGTCAAAATCTTTTTTAGATATGGTGAAGAAAAGTTTTCTAAGCAAGTTGCAAGAGCTATTGAAAGAAACCGAGAATCTCATTCAATAGATACTACTGAAGAACTTGTTGATGTAATTAAAGAGGGGATACCTGCTGCAGTAAGAAGACATGGAGGTCATCCTGCAAAGAAAGTATTCCAAGCATTGAGAATTGCGGTTAACGATGAACTGGGAGCTTTAGAAGAATCATTAGAAAAATCCCTTGATTTAATTGGAGTTAATGGGAGAGTTAGTGTAATTACATTCCAATCATTAGAAGACCGTTTAGTTAAAACGATGTTTAAAGAAAAAACAACAATTGGTGATTTACCAAGTGGATTACCGATTATTCCGGAAGATATGAAACCGGACTATAAATTGGTTAATAAAAAACCAATCCTACCTAGTGATGATGAACTGAGAGAAAATCATCGTTCACATAGTGCAAAATTGAGAGTTATCGAGAGAATTAATAAATAAGAGAGAAGAGTAAGCTGATGGCACAAAATAATCTAGCAAATAACACATATGCGGTACCCGGTTATTATTCTGCTGGGGAACAACAAACATACCAAAATCAAGAAAATGAAATTAATGTAAAATTAGGACTATCAAAGTTTGAAAAAACTGTTGTAATTTTAGGCCTTTCAGTTGTATTCTTTTTAATGATCGCATTGGTTAGTCAAAAAATTGCGCTAAGTAATCAAGCAGCTAATCTACAAGTTACAACCAGTGCACTAACGAAGGTCAAAGATAGCAACAGTATTTTGAAACAAGAAGCAAGTGAATTGCAAAGTGCTAATAGATTGCAAAAAATTGCTAAACAAGCCGGTTTATCTTTGTCTAATAAAAACGTAAGGAATGTTAGCAAATGAGTAAGTTAAATAATCGGGAAATTTTAAAAAAACGCCGAAACAACCGTATTCACTATGGGCAATTTCTACTATTGCTATGTCTAGGCGTTTTTTTGTGTATGGCATTAAGATTTACATATGTATCTGTTTTTAAGACAGTTCGTGGTGTTAATTTAACCCAAATGGCTCAAAGCTTATACACAAAAAGTAATGTTATTTCTGCTAAACGTGGAACTATCTATGATGCAAATGGTCAACCTTTAGCAGAAGATACTAATGTGTATACTATGTATGCAATTTTAAATAAGAAACAAATTGGTCTAAATAACGAACCTTTATATATTACTAATAAGGAAAAAGCTGCCAAAGCTATTTCTAGTGTGCTTCCAATTACTTACAAGGAAGCTTTAAAAGATTTGAACCCAAGTACAAATGCATTCCAAGTTGAATTTGGAAATGCTGGTACCAATATTTCATTAACTCAAAAACAAAAATTAGATTCATACCACATTTCTGGTTTGAATTTCTTACAACAACCATCACGACTATACCCTAATGGGGTCTTTGCTTCTCACTTGATTGGATATGCATCAGCACAATCTGATCCTAAGACATCCAAAGTCAGTTTAACTGGACAAATGGGAATCGAAAAAGTATATAACGAATTACTTACTGGTAAAGATGGATATAAAACCTCTCAAACCGATAACTCAGGGGTACAAATTGAAACAGGTAAAACTGTTGATAAACCCGCTAAAAATGGTGATGATGTTTATACAACATTGGATTACAGATTACAATCATTAATGGAAACAGAAATGACCAATGTTTATAACGAAGTTCATCCAAAGAGTATGAATGCGGTATTAATGAATGCCAAGACAGGTGACATTCTAGCTGCAACTCAAAGACCAACTTTTAATGCTACTACAAAGCAAGGGTTAGATAAAATTTGGCGAAACACTTTAATTCAAGATGCTTACGAACCTGGTTCAACTATGAAGATATTCACAGTTGCTTCTTCAATTAATAGCGGCCATTACAATGGGAA
>NZ_JAMBKT010000038.1 GCF_025290035.1 Apilactobacillus sp. | reverse complement strand
CAACAGTACCCTTCTTAGCAATAATTTCACCAGTATCTGGGTCAGCTAAAGTTTCAGCAAGGGTTAATCCAAGTAAACGAGTCTTTAAGCTCAACTTGTTGTTGGTCTTGTATCTACCAACTGGAGCCATGTCGTAACGTTTTGGATCAAAAAATCTAGTAGTTAATAGGCTACGAGAAGAGTCAGCAGTCTTAGGTTCACCAGGACGTAGACGTTCGTAGATGTCTTTTAGGGCTTCTTCAACACGTGAATCAGTTGTATCTTTGTGAACATCCTTTTCAAGAGTTAATGAAAGGCTGTCATTGCTACCTAAAATTTGAGTAATTTCATCGTCAGAGCCAAAACCTAAAGCACGTACTAATTCAGTAATTGGTAGCTTTCTAGTTCTATCAATACGTACGTAAGATAAGTTCTTTGCATCAGTTTCGAATTCCATCCATGCACCACGGTTAGGAATTACAGTAGTACCGTAACTGATACGGCCGTTCTTGTCTTCTTCTTTATGGAAGAAAACACCAGGAGAACGAACTAATTGTGAAACAATTACACGTTCTGCCCCATTGATAATAAAAGTACCTTGATCTGTCATTAATGGAAAATCACCAAAGAAAACATCTTGGGTCTTGATTTCACCAGTTTCATGATTAGTCAATTTTAATGTGATATGAAGTGGAGCTGAGTAGTTAGCCTCATGATCTCTTGCTTCATTAACAGTGTACTTAGGTTCTAATAGTTGGTAATCAACGAATTCTAAGGATAGTTTTCCTTGGAAATCATCAATTGGCATAATGCTGTTAAACATTTCACGCAAACCTTCATCTAAGAACCACTTGTATGAATCGGTTTGAATTTCAATTAAATTAGGTAAATCAAGAACTTCCTTGATTTGTGAGTAACTTCTACGAATACGGTGTTTACCATATTTAACTAAATGTCCTGCCAAGTTCTTCACCCCTCCAAAAAATTCTATGAAAATGAAATATTACAATTGTGTTACAATTGTACTTTTTTACTGATTTTTTCTAAAAATGAGCAAAAAAAAACCAAAACAAGCAATCTCGATTGACGCTTATTTTTGGTTGATATAGGCGCATCTGACGGACAATAGATCGCCGACACGCATTTCATTTCATAGTTATATACTCAGTATGATACTCTAAAAGAATAGTTAAGTCAATGCTTTGCATATAAAAAAGAGAGGGCTAAATCCTCTCTTTTTTATGCGTGAACAGTTTCTTTTTTCGTAACTGTAATTTTTCCTTTGGAAGCTCCGATTGAAACTTCATCCCCTGGTTTAATTGAACCAGCAAGAATTTCTTCAGAAATTTTATCTTCAACATCATTTTGAAGCGCTCTTCTAATTGGACGCGCACCATATTCAGGATTAAAGCCATTCTTAGCAATCAATTCAATTGCAGCCGGCGTCATCTTGATGTTGATACCTAAATCATGAACTCTCTTCAACAAGTCGTTTGTCATTAACTTAACGATTTCTTGAACTTGTTTTTGGTTTAGTTCATGGAAAATAATTGTTTCATCAATTCGGTTTAAGAATTCTGGTCTGAAGAAACGTTTCATTTGTTCTTCAACAGTCTTCTTCATTAGCTTGTAGCTTTCATCGTCTTTATCTAATTCAGCACCGAAACCAACTGTCTTCTTATCACGAAGTGCGGCAGCACCTAAGTTAGAAGTCATAATTAGCACAGTGTTTCTGAAGTCAACGTGGCGACCCTTGGAATCAGTTAGGTATCCATCATCTAGCACTTGTAATAGCAAGTTGAAGACATCTGGATGGGCCTTTTCTACTTCATCAAATAAAACAACTGAGTATGGGTGTTGTCTTACCTTTTCAGTTAATTGGCCACCTTCTTCGTATCCAACGTATCCAGGAGCTGAACCAACCATTCGAGAAGCTGATTCCTTTTGCATGTATTCTGACATATCAATTCTGATAATATCGTCTTTTGAACCAAACATTTCTTCAGCTAAATCCTTAGCCAATTCAGTCTTACCAACACCCGTTGGTCCTAAGAAGATAAATGAACCAATTGGACGGTTAGGATCTTTAATTCCACTTCTTGCACGTCTGATTGCTCTAGATACTGCAGAGACAGCTTCGTTTTGACCAATAATCTTCTTATGCAAAATGCTTTCTAGGTTGACTAAACGCTTACTATCAGTCTTAGTCATCTTAGTAACAGGTACACCAGTCCATTCAGATACAACTTTAGCAACATCTTCACCAGTTTCTGAAATATTGTACTTGTGTTCTTTTTGGTCTTTTTCACGTTGGCTTGCAATCTTATCGCGTTTTTCAGCCAATTCTTTTTGTGCTGCTTGTTCTTTTTCTCTTAAACTAACAGCATCTTCAAAACGTTGTTCTTCAATAGCACTTTCTAGTGCCTTACTGTAATCAGCGATTTGGTTTTGTAATTCATCCAATGGATCTTCATCGTCTAAATTATCAATCCTAATCATCGATGCTGCTTCATCCATCAAATCAATCGCCTTATCAGGTAAGAAACGGTTACTAATGTAGCGAGATGATAAATCAACCGCTTGTTCAATGGCTTCATCAGTAATCTTAACTTGATGATGAGTTTCATACTTAGGACGAATTCCCTTTAGAATTTGAATTGCTTCATCTCTAGTTGGTTCTTCCACAGAAACAGTGGCGAAACGACGAGCTAAAGCGCCATCTTTTTCAATGTACTTTTGATATTCGTTCAATGTAGTGGCACCGATAGTTTGTAAGTCGCCTCGAGCTAATGCTGGTTTTAAAATGTTAGAAGCATCAATGGCTCCTTCAGCACCACCAGCGCCCATTAAGGTGTGTAATTCATCGATGAACAAAATGACGTTACCCACTGATTTAATTTCGCTGATAATCTTCATTAAACGTTTTTCGAATTCACCACGATACTTAGTTCCAGCAACTAAAGTTCCCATTTCAAGCATCATGACACGTTTGCTTTCCATATCTTCTGGTACTTGGCGGTTAGCAATCTTTAGCGCTAATCCTTCCACAACAGCAGTCTTACCAACCCCTGCTTCACCAACTAACACAGGGTTATTCTTAGTACGACGACTTAGAATTTGGACGACACGTTTGATAACGTCATCTCGACCAATTGTAGGATCGATTAACCCATCTTTAGCAGCCTTAGTTAAGTCGGTTGCTAATGAATCCAATGTTGGTGTAGTTCCGTTAGCCACTGATGGTTTGCCACCTGGCAATGGAATATTTTTCGCATTTGGGTTTGAATTTGGGTTTGATGAAAAGCCCATCTTACGTAATAGCACTTTTTTAATAAAGTTCATGTCTCTTACGTTCATGCTTTCCAAAATTCTAGTAGCGACAGTTTCTGGTGTATCTAAAATGGCGATTAATAAGTGTTCAGTCCCAATTCTAGCAGCACCATATTTCTTTGAAACTTGACCTGCAATAGTTAGCATTTGTTCTGTCTTTGGTGAATATGGCAAGTATGAATCTTGATCGTATTGATCTAGGTTACCATAACCAACTAAAATTTCGATTTCACCCTTGATATCTTCTTCATTAATATCGCATTGTTTTAATGCCGACTTTGCGATTCCGTTAGTTTCCATCGCTAAAGCTAGTAATAAATGTTCAGTTCCGATAGCCTGATGACCAAAAATTTTGGCTTGTTCTTGCGCTATAATTAAAACGTTTTTTGCACTAGGAGTAAAAATGTTATCCATGTTATGCCTCACTTTCTAGCTCTTGTATCTTAAATGATCTAAAATGGCGATCATTATGTTTGCTCTAATCTGATTTTCAAGTAATGTGTTACCGATTGCTAGAGTTTGTTTAGTTATAGATGCTAACACTAAATCAGCTTCATTGTCAGTAATTAGCTCATTTACTACTAAAGTATTTATTACTGCTTTAGCTTCCCTTTGAGTTAGGTCAGTGCCAATTGCATCTATTAACGTGTCTAGAATTTCAATATTATCTAATAATTTCACTTTTTCAATGCGGATGTAACCCCCGCCACCTCGTTTACTTTCTACGACGTATCCATTTTGGATAGTAAAACGAGTCTTAATCACATAATTAATCTGTGATGGTACAACATCAAAGTGACTGGCAATATCAGATCTACTAATCTCAACACGTTCATCTTCAGCAATCATTTCCTTTAGATATCTTTCGATAATATCGGAAATGTTTTTTCCTTGCATGTTACCACCCCCAATTCTTTGACTAATCTTGACTATAATTATACGGAATTATAGTTGAAATGCAAAGATTTTTACCGAAAATAAAAAGAGAAAATGAATTAACATTTTCTCTTTTTTATCTATATTATCGGGAAGACAGGATTCGAACCTGCGACCCCCTGGTCCCAAACCAGGT
>NZ_JAMBKT010000015.1 GCF_025290035.1 Apilactobacillus sp. | reverse complement strand
GCACCAACTACTGACATGACTGAATTAAGAAAAGAAATCGGAATGGTGTTCCAACAACCTAATCCATTCCCATTCTCAGTTTATGATAATGTCGCTTACGGATTAAGAATTGCCGGCGTGAAAGACAAGAAAGTTTTAGACGAAATCGTGGAAACTAGTTTAAAACAAGCCGCAATTTGGGATGAAGTAAAAGATGACTTGAATAAGAACGCATTATCATTCTCTGGTGGTCAACAACAAAGAATTTGTATTGCTCGTGTGTTAGCTGTAAAACCTAAAATCATTCTAATGGATGAACCAACTTCGGCCCTAGATCCAATTTCTAGTGCTAAAATTGAAGATACTTTGTTAGAATTAAAGAAAGATTTTACAATCATCATTGTTACTCACAATATGCAACAAGCATCTAGAATTGCTGATAAAACAGCCTTTATGCTTAACGGAGATTTAATTGAATATGACAAGACTTCCAAGATGTTCTTAAATCCTGATAAGCAAGAAACTAGTGATTACTTGAATGGACAATTCGGATAGGAGACCTGATTATGAGCCAAACATTCAATGACAAACTTAAAGTGTTACAAAAGACTTACATGAAGATGGGAATTAACGTTTCTGATCAAATCTATCAGTCAATTAAAGCTTTTACTGAAAACGACCAAAAGCTTGCTAATGAAGTCGTTAAAAGTGATAGTAAGGTGAACGATGAAGAAGTTGACCTAGAAAAAGAAGCATTAAACTTGATTGCTTTGCGTCAACCAGTGGCATCTAACTTCCGTTCAATCATTACTTTGCTAAAAGCTAGTTCTGATTTGGAAAGAATTGGTGACCATGCGTCATCAATCGCCCGCGAAACATTACGTATCAACACCGATAACCGTATTCCAGAAGTTAATGATGCCATTAACCAAATGGGATTAAAGATTAGAGGAATGCTAGAATCATCACTAGACGCATACGTTCACAACGATCAAGAAGCTGCTAAGCTAGTCGCCCAAGAAGATATCTTAATTGATAAGAAGTTCGTTCTAGCTAAAAATCTAATCGTTGCTGAAATGGAAAAGAATAGTGATAAAATTGAGTTAGCAACTATTTATCTAATGGTTGTTCGTTACCTAGAAAGAATTGGGGATCATATTGTTAACTTATCAGAATGGATTGTATATAATTCAACTGGTAAGATTGTCGAATTAAACCCTGGTAAAATTGAACCAGAATTAATCGCCAAAGAACTAAAGAACAATCCAAAATAGGGAGGAACTCGGGGGATGCAAAGTCTTTTGCTAGTAACTAAACAATTAAAATTAGCTGCACAAGTTAGTCAATTAGCTTTGCAACATGAATACTTCGTCAACAGTATCAGCGATGATGAAGATATTGATGTAATCGTCAAAAAAGACAACGTCTTTGCGGTCATTATTGACTTGTCAGTTTTTGATGATTTTAATCGGGTTAAAGATTTAATTGCCCAAGTTACTAAATCCTTTGTAGGACCTGTCATAACCTTTGATCAAGAATATGATGCTGATGATGAAGAAGCTTGTTATAATTTAGGGGTTATGGATTACTTTAGTAACTATATTGATGCTAATCGCATTATTTTAAGAACTATGCATAAGATTAGTGCATTTGACGAACTAGCCGAAGAAACTGGTAATAATAAACGTAAAGAGCATTTTAAAGACTTTGTAATTAGTTTGAAGCATTTCCAAGTTAAATATAAGGGGGAAGTGCTAAATTTCACGCCTAAGGAGTTTAATATCTTTTATTATATGGTAAGACACCATGACCAAGTTCTAAGCAGAGAACAGATATTTAACGGTGTCTGGCGTGAAGATAGAGACGATGGGGATGCATTTATATCATCTCGAATCGTTGATATGCACGTCAGTCACGTTCGTGATAAGTTAAAAGAACTTCCTGATAATGACGTTGAGATCAAAACCGTTCGTGGTTTTGGATATGTATTAAAATAAAAAAATACCGTTAAAGAATTAATTCTTTAACGGTATTTTTTATTAGTTAAGGAATGCTGTAACAGCAGCAGCAGCCATAATTAAGATTAATCCGAAGATAGTAATGACCATTTCCTTCTTAGTCTTGTTTTGGTGTAGGAAGTAGATACTAGTTAGTGTAGCTAAGACAACTGATGTTTGTGATAGAACGAAACCAGTAGCTAAACCATTCATGTCAGATTGTGCTGAAATTAGGTAAGTTAATGCAGCAAATGCGAAGAAGAAACCTGAAATGATTTGTAGGTATGATGACTTAGTTGAGAAGACGTTGTTCTTCTTAACATTAATTAAGCAGTAAATAACGGCAACTAAGAACATTCCTAAAGCTTGTGGGAAGAATGCGTGCATACCATCTAAGTGAGCTGCTTGAGGAGCAGCTGAGTATGCCCAGTAACCAATTACTCCAATAATTAGAAGTACGATTGCTTTCTTCAAGTCGCTTGAACCTTGTGTATCTTTGTGTTCTTGCCAAGCAGTCATAGTTGCACCAATGATGATAACAATAAGTGCAATAAATCCAATGGTACGATGACCTTCAGTATGCCAGTTTCCTAATGCAAACACACCCCAAAGGGCAGTTACGATTAATTGTAAGGCAGTGGTAATTGGCATTACTCGTGATGATCCAATTAATTCAAATGATTTAAATGACATGATTTGGCCAAAAGCCCAACCTGCACCTGAAAGTAATGCGAGTACAAATTTCATTCCTGATGGAATTGAGTAGCCTGTAATTAATACAAAAATACCAGCGAAGATAAGTGTCCCTAAAGTGGAACCATAGATTTGGTTAGTTGGTTTACCTCCAAATAATGAAGCAATTGTAGGATATAGACCCCAACCAAGTAGTGGACCTAGCCCAACTAATAAAGCAACAGCGTTCAAAGCGTGTCCTCCTTTTCTATAACTATTATTTAATTATCAATTTACCACATGTTTTTAAAATGTAGTAGAAAATAATTCGTTTTCATCCAAACTTAACAAAAAATTAAGGTTTAAAACTCCCAAAGTAATATAACATATTTAGTAGGGACATTGTTTTAAAAAATGTAATGAAATCGTTTTCATTTTCTATAAAGTATGTTATATTAAATTCATAGAAAAGTAAAGCGCTTACATTTATATAAAGCATAAAAATTTTATAATAGAAAAAGGGGAATAAATAATGCCATTTGTTGTATTAGTATTAGGGATTTTATTACTATTATTCTTAATTATTAAATGTAAATTAAACACATTTATTTCATTAATTGTTACATCTGTTGTTGTTGCTTTAGGTTTAGGAATGAACCCAGCACATATCGCCATTTCGATTAAAAACGGAATCGGTAGTTCATTAGGTGAATTAGTTATCGTATTCGGTTTTGGAGCCATGATCGGTCGTTTAGTAGCCGATGCTGGTGGTTCATATCGAATTGCAAGAACTTTAATTAACCTATTCGGTAAGAGAAAGTTACAATTCGCAATTGTAGTTGCTTCATTCATTATTGGAATGTCACTATTCTTCGAAGTTGGACTTGTTCTATTAACACCAATCGTATTTGCTGTTGCACTAGAAGCTGACGTACCATTTGTTTACTTAGGAATTCCAATGGCTGCTGCTTTATCAGCAACCCAAGGTTTCTTACCTCCACAACCAGCTCCAACTGCTGTTGCAACTGCTCTAGGTGCTAACATTGGACAAACTCTTCTATTAGGAATTATCGTTGCAATCCCTTGTGTGATTGTAGCTGGCCCCATCTACACAAAGATTGCTAAGAAAATTGCTCCAGAAACATTCGTTATTAAGAAGTCACTACCAGCGTTCGGTGAAATGAAGAAGTATGATTTAAAAGACACTCCAAGTTTCGGAATTGCTGCATTTACTTCATTACTACCAGTTATTTTAATGGCTATCGCTACCGTATACGACATGGTATTTAACGGTGGTAAAGCTGTTGAAAATCCACATGGTATCGGTGCTGTTGTTGCTATGTTTGGTAACCCCGTTATCGCCATGATTGTTACTTTACTATTTGCTATTTGGTCAATGGGCTTCAACCGTGGTAAGAAGATGGAAGACATCACTAACACTGTTACAGAAGCTATTAAGTCAATTGCTATGCTACTAATGGTTATTGGTGGTGGATCAGCATTCAAACAAGTATTAATTGATGGTGGTGTTGGTAAAGCCGTTCAACAAGTAATGGTTCACGCTAACTTATCACCAATTATCTTAGCTTGGTTAATTGCAGTTATCCTACGTGTTTCACTAGGTTCAGCAACTGTTGCTGGTATGACTGCTGCCGGTCTAGTAACTCCTCTAATGCATTCACTAAGTGTTAGCCCAGTACTAATGGCGCTAGCTATTGGTGCCGGATCACTTGCTGCATCACACGTTAACGATGCTGGTTTCTGGATGTTTAAAGAATATTTTGACTTAAACGTAAAACAAACATTGAAGATTTGGACAGTCTTAGAAACTGTTATATCAGTAGTTGGATTACTAATGGTATTACTTCTAAGCCTATTCATTCACTAATAATTAATAAATAAAAAGCATTGAGATAAATCTCAATGCTTTTTATTTATTTCTATTTCTGAAAACAATGAATTTAGACCAGAAGAAGTTAAAAATTATTACAATAGCCTGACTAAAAATTTTTAGTAAGTCGAAGTTATTTACGCTAACAATCGATACACCAATTATTAAAATAATTTCCTCTAAAACTAATGATGAGAATCTTCCTAAGAAGAAAGAAATTATTTCTGAAATATAGTCTTTAACAGTTGTTGCTGTAGATTTAAATACCCATTTTCTGTTTGTTATATATGCGAATAAAACACTGGCAATCCAAGCGATAATAGTGTTCCAAATGATATCAACGTTGGGAAATAAATTATGAAATAAAAGTGCGACGACGATATCAATAACTGTGGTTAATATTCCCCAAAATAAGTATGCAATTACTTGTTTATATTTATTCCAAAGTTTTTTCATTATTCCTTCTCTTTCACAATATATTTTGGACGATGCTTAGTTTCTAAGTAAATCTTACCAATATAGTTACCGACAATTCCTAAACAGAATAATTGGATTCCATTGATCAATAAGATAATTGATACTAATGAAGGCCATCCAGACACCGAGTCACCGAAAAAGATTGCTCTTAAGATAACAAAAACCATACCGATAATTGAGAAGAAAAATGAGATTCCACCGACCCAAGTTGCAACTTTTAATGGGACGTCTGAGAAATCAACGATTCCTTCTAATGAGTATTCAAGAAGTTGGTATAGTGACCAATGTGATTCACCAGCAACTCTTTGGACCCCATCATATTCAATATATTTTGTTTTAAACCCAACCCAACTAAAAATTCCTTTAGTGAAACGGTTGTATTCGGTTAATTTCAAAACGTTATCAACATATTGACGTGTCATTAGACGATAATCTCTCACATTTTGTTTGATTTCAACGTCAGACATTTTATTGATTACCTTGTAAAAACTAGATGATAAGAAAGCACGTACGAAGTTTTGTTTTCTAGATTTTTGTACACAACCAACGACATCATAATCTTCTTCTTTTATGTACTTAATCATTTGTGGTAATAACGAAGGGGGGTCTTGTAAGTCGACATCCATAACAGCAACATAGTCACCGCCAACGTTATTTAAACCAGCAGACATGGCTGATTCTTTACCGAAGTTTCTGGAGAAAGAAACGAAGTGAACATTTTTATCAATTTCTCTTAATTTTTTAATTTCATTTAATGTATTATCAGATGATCCATCATTAATAAACCAATATTCATGATTGTAATCCATGTTATTAGCATGCATTTCGTTAAAAACTCGTTCAACTTCATCATAGAATATTTTAATAGATGGTTCTTCATTATAACAGGGTACAATTAAACCAATGGTTTGCATAATTGCAACCTCCTTTTTTTATCCGTAATTATATTTATTTTATCATAATACACCATAAAAAAAGGAATAGAAATAGTTTAAATTTCAATTAAGTTATCCTTTTGCATCGGAAATGATATATTATTTTGTTATAATTAAGGAAATAACATTTTAAATGGAGGCGTAATCTTGAACAACAGAATAAAAGTGATGACCATCTTTGGAACTCGTCCTGAAGCAATTAAGATGGCGCCTATCATATTAGAGATGAAAAAACGTTCAGATCAATTTGAACCAATTACTGTCCTAACTGGGCAACATAAAGAGATGTTAGACCAAGTAATGGATATTTTTAATATTCAATCGGATTACAATTTACATGTAATGAAGGCTGAACAAACTTTGAGTTCAATCACAACGACCGTAATTAGTAAATTGGATAGTGTTATTGAAGAAGCCAAGCCTGATATTATTTTAGTCCATGGTGATACAACTACGACTTTCGCGGCCGCAATTAGTGCGTTTTATCACCAAGTTCCATTAGGACATGTTGAGGCGGGACTTAGAACTTGGGATAAGTATTCTCCATATCCTGAAGAAATGAACCGTCAAATGACCGATATTTTATCAGACGTCTACTTTGCACCAACTGAATTAAGTAAAGAAAATTTACTAAAACAAAATCTTGACCAAGATAAAATTTATGTGACTGGAAACACTGCAATTGATGCCTTAAAACAAACTGTGGATACAGATTATCACCATGATGTTTTAGATGATATTTCCGACCAACACAAAATTATTTTGTTAACGATGCATCGTCGTGAAAACCAAGGTGAACCAATGCGACGTACATTTGAAGTTATCAAGGAGGAAGTCTTAAAACGTGATGATATTGAAGTAGTTTATCCCGTTCATTTAAGCCCATCAGTTCAAAATATCGCACATGATGTTTTTGATGGAATTGATCGAGTACATTTAATTGAGCCACTAGACGTAGTTGATTTCCATAATATGTCAGCTCGAAGTTACTTTATTATGACTGATTCTGGGGGAGTTCAAGAAGAAGCACCATCACTGGGTAAACCTGTGCTAGTACTGAGAGATACGACAGAACGTCCAGAGGGTGTTAATGCAGGTACATTAAAATTGGTTGGAACCAACCAAGATAATGTCCGCAAAGCATTTGATGAATTAATTGATGATGACCAACTTTACCAAAAGATGGCGACCGCGCAAAATCCATATGGGGATGGAACGGCATCAATTCAAATTTTAGATGCAATCAAAAATATCTTTACCAATAAAAAGTTAAGCGGTGATATTAATGAGTAGGGAACGAATCCAACGCATGAAACGTTTTTTATTAATCGTAAAGAGACACTACAAAGATTCCAACGTATCTGATGCAGCAGTAGTAATTGCTTTTTATTCATTATTATCACTATTTCCTGCAGCAATTATCTTTGGAAATTTATTGAAATTATTGCAAGTTAATCAATATGAAATATTAGATTACTTACAACCATTATTACCACCAACTATTTTTAAAACAGTTAGTCCGATTATTGTATCGGCACTTGATGGTGGAAATACTGGTAAATTATCAATAGGATTAATTTTAGCCATTTGGTCAGCCAGTCGAGCATTAGCTGCCTTTCAACGTTCAGTTAACTCATCGTATGGTATTCAAAATCAAAGTAACTTAATGAATAGAATTGTTTCATTTGTGTGGATGTTGCTATTGGTAATATCTTTAGCAATCTTTTTACTATTCTTTGGTTTTGGAAAAGTGATTATCAGTTATTCTGCATACCTGATGGGACTATCTAAGATAAACGTTAGCATCTTTATTCTTCTAAGATATCCATTAACTATTTTAGGTGTATTTGGATTAGTACTATTAATGTATTATTTCGTTCCAACAGTAACTACTAAATGGAGATATGTATGGATGGGATCACTAATTGTGACTATTGGGATGATTATCTTATCAAAGGGATTTTCCATTTATCTACATTACTTTGCCCGTAGTGTCGATGCATATAAGACATTAGGCACTTTCGTCATCTTAATGCTATGGCTGTATATAGTCGGAATGATGCTGTTGATTGGTGCTGTCATCAATGCTTCAGTACAGGATATGTCAAAATCTGAAATTAAAGATAGAAAGCCAACATTTAAATCTTTTATGCCTAAAAAAGACAAATAAAAAAATCGTTGATAAAATCAACGATTATTTTTTTAAGTCATTATATGCTTTAACTAAACCTGCAGAGAATTCGTCTAGTTTGGCAATGTCATCTTCATCAGGTTCAAGATTAATCTTAACGCCTTCGAAACCTTGAGTAGCATTCGTTTTCTTGAATTGGTTGATGAAATCATCAACGGCGGTGTTAAAGAATTCTTCATAGAAGATATCGCCAGAACCAGCGACTCCGAAAACTTTACCTGATAAATCAAGGTCAGCTAAATCCTCAAAAAAGTCTAAACCTTCTTCTGGAAGGTGACCTTCATTATAGGTATAAGCGCAAACGACACAGATATCAGCATCGGTTAAGTCTTGTGGATCTGTTTGAGAGATTTCAGTTTGAGTAACATCTAAACCTAAATCTTCAAGGCCTTCAGTAACGATATCAGCAACGTCTTCGTTGTTACCGGTAATAGTTGCAAAAACTACATGTGCTTTCAAATTATTTCGTCCTTTCACAATTTAATAACTAATTATAACAAATTGAAAAAAAGATGTTAACTAAAGGAGTGAATCCAATGGAATCTAAAATTACAATGATTGAAGCGCAAAAACGTAAAGGACGTTTCAATATATATATAGATGGTCAGTATGCTTTTCCAATTAGTGAAAACGTCATGATAAAGTATCGCATTTTTAAGGGGATGGAAGTCGATGATGAGCTTAGAAATGAACTAATTAATGCTGACTCGATTTCAAAACTATATACGAAAGCGATTAACTTCTTATCCCACCAATTAAGAACTGAAAACGAAGTGGTTGCCAAATTACGTGACTTCAGCGAAGATGAAGAACACATTGCTGCAGTGATGGCGAAATTAGTTGAATTAAACTTGGTCAATGATCAATCGTATGCAGATAGTTATGTGCGAACTGAAGTGAAGAAACAAGATAAGGGTCCCAAAAACGTTTTCTTTAAGCTTAAAGAAAAGAAGATTGATGAAAATATCATTAATAATGCATTGAATAATTTTTATTCATATGATGAAATGATAGAAAATTGTCGCGTTCAAGCAACCAAGATTTTTAATAAGCATAAACGCGATGCATTCAAAAATCGTTTAGATAAAACGAAGATTTCATTGATGCAAAAAGGTTATTTAATGGATGCAATCTTAGAAGTAATGGAAGAGTTGGACTTTCAACCAGACGAGGATGATCAGCTTGAGTTACTAAGACAACAAGGTGATAAAATCTGGCAACGTAACCGTAAATACAGCGGTTTAGAACGAATCATGAAGACTAAACAAGCGCTATATCGAAAGGGTTTTGATATGGACGATATTAGCAGCTTTATTGATCAAAAAAGTTTAGAGGAATAAATGGTATAATAGTCATTGGAGGTTACATATTATGTTTAATAAAATTAAAAATTCCTCATTAATCTTATGGACTATCGAAGTATTACTAGTTGTAAGTATTATATGGGTATGTACTAAATTAGAATTTATTTTTAGCCCAATCGGGATGTTCATATCGGCAGTGTTTATGCCAATTTTAATTGCTGGTGTTTTATTTTACATGTTGAACCCAGTTGTGAACCTACTTACAAAAGTTAAAATCACTAAAACAAAAAACATTTCTAGAAACTTTGCGATTACGATTGTTTATCTATTATTATTAGGAATTATCGTCTACGTTGTTTCATCTTTCTTACCACGTTTGTTTAATCAGGTAACCAATTTGATTAGCAACTTACCAGATATCGCTAAAGATATTACCAAGTATGCACAAGCACATTCACAAAAGGGAATCTTTAAGACCTTATATTCTTCTGGAATTATGGAAAAGGTGCAAAACTACGTTTATAACTACGTGCAAAATAGTTTAGGCGGGATTACACAAAGTGTTGGGGCAATTATTTCAACTGCCACTTCTGCTGTGGTTGTGATCGTAACCGTCCCAGTGGTCTTATTCTACATGTTAAAAGATGGCCACAAGATGATTCCAAATATCGCCAAAGTATTACCACGCCGTAGCCGTCGTAGAACTATCAAGCTATTAGAAAAGATGAGCGATACCATTTCCCATTATATTGGTGGTCAAATGATTGAATGTCTATTCGTTGGGGTCTTTACTTCAATTGGATACGTCGTAATCGGTCAAAACTATGCGTTGCTATTAGGGGTATTCGCTGGCGTATGTAATATCATTCCATACGTGGGTCCATATATTGGGATCATGCCATCCGTTTTTGTGGCATTATCTGATAGTGTTAGCAAATTAATTGCGGTTGTAATCGTAGTTTTGATTGTGCAACAATTAGATGGAAACCTTGTTTACCCAAATGTAATCGGAAAGTCTTTGAATATTCATCCGCTAACGATTATAATTATTTTATTAGCTGCAGGAAACATCGCTGGTTTAATGGGAATGATTTTAGCTATTCCACTATATGCGGTAGTTAAAGTTATCATTCAATACGTATACAGTATTTGGATGATTGAGCAGTCACAAAAAAACATACAAAATAAACAGTAATAAAACACAGGAGATTTTTTATGACTAAAGTAATAACATACGGAACTTTTGACCTTTTACACAAAGGTCATGTTAGACTCTTAAAAAGAGCACGTGAATTAGGTGATAGCCTAACAGTATGTGTTTCAACAGATGAATTTAATGCTGAAAAAGGCAAGAAAGCCTATACTTCATACGAAGATAGAAAGTTTGTTTTAGAAGCAATTAGATACGTTGATGAAGTAATTCCAGAAAATAACTGGGATCAAAAAATCAAAGACGTTGTTGATAACAACATCGATATCTTCGTTATGGGTGATGACTGGGAAGGTAAGTTTGATTTCCTAAAGGATTACTGTAAAGTAGTTTACCTACCTAGAACTGAAGGAATCTCAACTTCTAAGATTAAAAAAGACCTTGGTCTAACTGACGAAGATGACTGGAAAAAATAATTAGTAAAACATCCTCTGTTGATAGGGGATGTTTTTTAATTATCGTATTTAAGCAAAAAAGAATATGTTACAATAAAACAATAGATTATATTACGGAAGGATTCGAAAAATGGTCAATAAACAAATTAGTGAAGGCGTTGAAAAAAGACGTACCTTCGCCATTATTTCTCACCCGGATGCTGGTAAAACTACTATTACAGAACAATTACTATTGTTCGGGGGAATTGTGAGAGAAGCCGGTACTGTTAAAGCTAAGAAGTCTGGTAACTTTGCTAAGTCTGACTGGATGGAAATTGAAAAGAAACGTGGAATTTCTGTTACTAGTTCAGTGATGCAATTCGATTATGCTGGTAAAAGAATTAATATCTTGGATACCCCAGGGCACCAAGATTTCTCTGAAGATACTTATAGAACACTAATGGCAGTTGATTCAGCTGTCATGGTTATCGATGCCGCAAAAGGGATTGAACCACAAACTAAGAAATTATTCCAAATTTGTAAGATGCGTGGAATTCCAATCTTCACATTTATGAACAAGTTGGATCGTGATAGTCGTGACCCAATGGAATTAATTAGTCAATTGGAAGAAGTGCTTGGAATCGAAGGATATCCAATGAACTGGCCAATTGGTTCAGGTAAAATCTTACGAGGACTATACGACCGTTACAACAAACGTGTTGAATTATACCGTCCAGAAGATGAAAACAATCCATACTTACCACTTGATGAAGATGGTAATCTATTAGATGGTGCCGGTTTAGCAAGTGACAGTGTCTACCAAGATGCTAAAGAAAGCATGGACTTAATTACCGAAGCCGGTAATCCATTTGACGAAGAAAAGATTAGAAACGGTGAACAAACACCAGTCTTCTTTGGTTCAGCCCTAGTTAACTTTGGGGTGAAGACTTTCTTAGATGCATACTTAAACTTCGCACCTAAGCCAGGTGAACACGAAACTGAAAATGACGTTGAAGTAGCACCAGAAGATGATCAATTTACTGGTTTCATTTTCAAGATTCAAGCTAATATGAACCCTAAGCATCGTGATCGAATTGCGTTTGTGAGAGTTTGTTCAGGGATGTTTGAAAGAGGGATGGACGTTACCCTTGAAAGAAATCAAAAGAAATTACGTTTATCTAACGTGACTGAATTTATGGCTAATACCCGTGAAAACGTACAAAACGCCGTTGCCGGAGATATTATTGGATTATACGATACAGGTAATTTCCAAATTGGTGATACAATCTACTCAGACAAACGGGATGTTAAGTTCACTAAGTTACCACAATTTACACCAGAACTATTTATGAAGGTTTCTGCTAAAAACGTGATGAAACAAAAATCATTCCATAAAGGAATCCAACAACTAGTTCAAGAAGGTGCCGTACAACTATATACATCATACGCAACAGGTGATTATATCTTAGGTGCCGTTGGTCAACTTCAATTTGAAGTTTTTCAATTCAGAATGCAAAACGAATATAACTCTGAAGTCGTTATGGAACCAATGGGTAGCAAGACTGCACGTTGGATTGATCCAGAACAATTAGATGAAAAGATGTCCTCATCAAGAAACATCTTGGTGAAAGATGGTCATGGTGATCCATTATTCTTATTCGAAAATTCATTTGCTGAACGTTGGTTCGCAGATAAGTACCCAGATGTTAAATTAACAGCTAAACTATAAAATAAAAAGGATTAGATATGATTATCTAATCCTTTTTTAGTATATATTTTTCTTCAACGTAATGTAAGTTATTGATTTCTAACCAATATTTATTTGGTGCAACTTGAATTGACTGAGATAGTTGAACGGTATCTCCCGTATGAAGGAAGTAGAGACAATTTCCACCCGGGTAATTGTATACCGGAACACTGATGTTGGATTGAATGGTAGCACTTTGGTTTAAATTGTTGATTACCCAAGAATCTGTGTTAGTTAGTTTCTTGGCGAATGGATATTTCATTTGGTTGAAGTTACGATCGATAATCCATTGGTTTGGTCCGATGTTTAACCAAACTCCTTTATCGGTGGTAACTTGGTAGAAGACTTTCCAAATACTACCTTTAGGCAAAATCACTGGTAATTTATCACCAGTGGTATCAGTATATGCGGGTGTATATTCGCGTAATTTAACGTAGAAGTTACTTCTGATAACGTTTTTCCAGTCATCACGACGGTAATATAACACTAAGTGTTGAATAGTATCGGTAAAACGACCGCTTTGATTACCAGAGTATGTAACTTGGTTAAATCCATCTAATTGGGGCAAATTAATGTTAAATGCTTCGTCATAACTACCAACGGCGATTTGTGGTAAACGAATCATAGCATATGTATCGTAGTTAATGAAGAAAATATTTAATGGTTTTCCATTTAGTTTATGGTAATGAATGACAACATGATTATCGGTTGTTTGCATAAATGTTGAGATTCCATCAATTTTAAATAATACGTAGTTTTTAAAGTCAGGGATGATTAAATTCACATCATCACCAACATGACCATGTAAGACACTAAAGTCGGCTAGTGGATGACCATCTACATCAACATAGTAGACGGTCATTTTCGCTTCGGGAGAATCAGTATGAATTTCATTATCAATAGTAGGGTTGTCTTCATAAAATAAATCATTAGATTGGAAATCATCAACAGCAAATTGATTTTGATCGATATCTTTTTCTTTTTGATTTTGTTTATTGAACAATTTAAACATGTCTTTAATAAAATTGAACATCCTGATTCCTCCTTTCATATATTAACTATCTTAACATAATTCGAATTTAAAATATAAAAAAACCGCTAAGAATATAAGAATCTTAGCGGTTTTTGATTACGATTGTGCGTTAACGTAAATATTTTTATCTTCATTAACATCAATTAATAGTTGTCGATTAGTTGGATTATTTAAGTAATAATCAGCAACTTTATCTTCAATTTGTTCTTGGATAACACGACGAAGAGGACGAGCTCCCATTGCAGGATTGTAGCCTAATTCAACTAACTTATCTTTGGCAGCGGCTGAAACGTCAATCTTGAATCCTTGAGAAGCCAACATAGTATTAACGTTGTTAATCATTAGATCAAGAATTTGTTTTAGGTTAGCTTTGGATAGTTGGTTGAATTCAATGATATCGTCGAAACGATTCAAGAATTCAGGTTTGAAGTAGTTACCTAATTTATCCATGACAGAATGGGTCTTGTTGTTTGATTCAGCACCAAATCCAACACTTGCTGTGGAATCACCAGTTCCAGCATTACTTGTCATAATAATTACAGTATCTTTAAATGAAACTGTGCGACCTTTAGAATCAGTCAATCTACCATCATCTAAGATTTGTAAAAAGGCATGTAATACATCTGGGTGTGCTTTTTCAACTTCATCGAATAAAAGTAAACTGTATGGATTGCGACGAACTTGTTCAGTTAGTTGACCAGCTTCATCATATCCAACATAGCCAGGAGGGGAACCAATTAGTTTTGAGATTGAATGTGGTTCACGATATTCAGACATATCGAATCGAATCATGGCATCCTTAGAACCGAATAATTGTTGCGCTAATTGTTTGGCTAATTCAGTCTTACCAATTCCGGTAGTTCCTACAAATAAGAATGAACCGATTGGACGACCAGTTCCGTTGAAACCAATACGATTTCTCTTGATAGCTTTGGCCACTTTTTCAATCGCTTCATTTTGACCAATGACACTACCAGCTAGGGTACGATCTAAGTCCTTTAGGTTATCTTGTTCTTGTTGTTCTAATTGACCAACTGGAATGTTGGTAATTGATTCAATGATTTGTTGAATGTTTTTAGTAGTAATCGTTGGGACATCCACAGTTTCGATGTTAGCCAATTTATGGTTAAGTCTTTCAATCTTATCACGATAGAAGGCGGCTTTTTCATAATCTTCCTTGGATAAAGCATCTTGCTTTTCTTTTTGACAAGCGCTAATTGTATTTTTGATTTCCTCTGGGGAAGTCACATCTGATTTGATGTTTAGTTTAGAACCAGCTTCATCAATTAAATCAATCGCTTTATCAGGTAGGAAACGGTCTTGGATGTATCGGTTTGATAAAGTGACAGCTGACTTAATGGCGTCATCACTGTACTTCACACGATGATATTTTTCATAGCGTTCCTTAATTCCGTTTACAATATCGATAGCAGCTTCCACGCTTGGTTCTTTGACCGAAACAGTTTGGAAACGACGAGCTAAAGCAGAGTCTTTTTCAATATTTCTGTATTCATTCAAAGTAGTAGCACCAACTAATTGGAAACTACCTCTAGATAGGGCTGGTTTTAAAACGTTTCCGGCATCCATACCACCGTCAGCATTACCAGCACCCATAATTTCATGAATTTCATCAATGAATAAAATGATGTTTTGGTCTGCTTGAACTTCATCAATTAATTCTTGCATGCGTTGTTCGAATTGACCACGCATTGATGTTCCTTGCACAATTGAAACGACGTCTAATCGAATTACACGTTTATTTTTCAACTTATCTGGGACATCGCCGTTGGCAATTTTAAGAGCTAATCCTTCAACGACAGCGGTCTTACCAACACCAGCTTCCCCAATTAAAACGGGGTTGTTCTTGGTACGACGGTTTAGAATTTCGATTACTCGATCAATTTCTTTATCACGCCCGATTACGGGGTCGATTTTGTTTTGACGAGCTAAATCTGTTAAATCATATCCGTATTTTGCTAACACAGAGTTTTGATTTTGATTATTTTGTTTATTGGTAGCACGATTGCGAAGGTTATCTTGGTTACTTTGATTCATTGCGTTGAATAAATCATCTAAATTTCCAAATCCAAATGGATCTTGCATCATATCAACACCTCCATTGTTACGATATTGATCGGATTGTTTGCTTAATTGACGGTAACAGTCCTGACAAATATCGATATGTCTTTTCTCGTTATTAACATTAACGAGTAAATGAATGGTTGCCTCATTTTGATGGCAGTTTTCACACTTCATATGACTGCTCCTTTCTGAAAACAACTAAATGGTTTTGACCTTTATTGACCATTTGTAAAAATCATTATAACGCATAAAAATGTTTCTGCAAGAGATTTGCTTTTTTATAATAAAATATTCATTTTATATGTTTAAATTAGTCCTAATCGTATATAATATATATTGAAAGAGGGAATATTATTATCGCAGATAAGAACTATACTGAGTTATTAAATGACCTAAAAGATAACAAAATAGAAGAATTAGTAATTACACCAGAGGAGTTTGCTGAATTTCAAGTTGCATATATGAACTTCGAAACCAGAAAACGTATTACCGGTAGGGCAGAACAAAACGGTAAAGTTATCTATACCTACCTTTCTGATGAAAAGACTAATGGTTAAAAATGTTGTATTTTATCATATTAATTGATATTCTAAAATTAGTATAAGAAAAAAGGAGATCTTCGAAATGGAAAAACGTCAATTTAAAGTTATTTCTGAAACAGGAATTCATGCACGTCCAGCTACACTACTAGTACAAACTGCTACTAAGTTCAAATCAGAATTGAAATTAGAATACTTAGGCAACACTGTTGATTTAAAATCAATCATGGGTGTAATGTCACTAGGTGTTGGTCAAAATGCTGAAGTAACTGTAATTGCTGAAGGCCCAGACGAAAAAGATGCAATCGAAGCTGTTGCAAAATCATTTAACGATGAAGGATTAACTGAATAATCATCAACAAGTTAATTTTGTTAAATAATGAGTCAGAATTATTTTATGTTTAGTTGTCATAATGGTTCATTTTTCACTATTGATCCCATATGAATACAACTAGAACGTAATTATATTCTGGCTTTTTTTATTATCATTATGCTTGGCAAAATTTGCAAAGCCAGCAACAAACCAATATAATTACAAATAACTATGAAGAAAATTAGGAGGTGTAAATTTGAATATTGGAATCTTTACGGATACTTACTTTCCACAGGTTAGTGGAGTCGCAACTTCAATTAAGACATTAAAAGACCAATTAGAAAATGATGGACATCAAGTGTACATCTTTACCACAACTGATCCGCATGTTGATAAATCAGCGTGTGAAAAGAATATTTTTAGATTTTCCAGCATTCCATTCATCTCTTTTACCGATCGTAGAATTGCAGTTAGAGGTATGATTCAAGCGTACCAAATTGCTAAAAAATTAAACTTAGATATTATTCATACTCAAACAGAATTTTCAATGGGAATTATCGGTAAGGTGGTTGCCAAATTTTTAAGAATTCCATGTGTTCATACATACCATACAATGTATGAAGATTATTTACATTATGTTGCTAAGGGAAAAATCTTGAGACCAATTCATGTTAAGGACGCTACTTTGGCTTTTTGTCATAACATGTCTGGAGTGGTCGCACCAAGTACTAAGGTTTTAGATACATTAGTTAGATATGGTGTGAAGAGTCCCATTCGAATTATTCCAACTGGAATTAACATTGGAAAATTTAATACCGACAGTGATTTTGATTTAAGAACTAATTTAGGCGTTAGCGCAGATGCAAAAATTCTGTTATCAGTGAGTCGATTGGCATACGAAAAGAACATCAAGGAATTGATCAATTCAATGCCAGCGATTTTAACAGGTCAACCTAACACCCACTTAGTGATTGTCGGTGACGGTCCTGCTAAGGATGACTTAAAGCAACAAACTAATGATATGAAGTTAAATGACAATGTGCATTTCGTTGGAGAAATTAATAATGATGAAGTTTATAAATACTATCATTCAGCTGATATCTTTGTATCAACTTCTAATTCGGAATCACAAGGTTTAACATACATTGAAGCAATGGCTGCTGGAGTGAAAGTAGTTGTATCATCCAGCCCATATACTGAAGAACTATTAAGTAATAAGTCGCTAGGGATGACGTTTGGTACTCTAGAGGGATATATTGAAAAAGTTTTAGAGTACTTAAACGCGACTCAACAAAGTGATACTCAACAAGACATAGAATTAAGAACCAAGAAATTACACGAAATTTCATCAGAAAATTTCGCTAATAGAATTGTGGATTTTTATAGATGTGCCCAACTAGATTACAACAAAGAAATCAGAGATGATGACGAAGTAAGTGAGTAGGAGGATTTATGATAAAAATAGATATGTTTTCAACCGCGGATAAGGTGAAAGGACAAGGAGTAGGGAGTGCTTATTTAGAGCTCGTTAAGATGCTAAAGAAACATTTCCCGGATGACTTTGATATTGTCATAAATGATCTGAAGTCAGCTGAAATTACTCATTACCACACCATTAACTTGAGATATTATTTCTCAACTTTCTTAAAGAAGCGTGGAAGAAGAATTGGATATGTACATTTCTTACCGGAAACATTAGAAGGTAGCTTAGATTTACCAAAACCAATTAAATGGATTTTTTACAAATACGTCATTGCTTTTTATAAGCGAATGGAGCATATTGTAGTGGTAAACCCCACCTTTATTCCCAAGTTAGAAGCTTATGGAATTAAAAAAGAAAAAATCACATATATTCCAAACTTCGTTAGTAAAAAGGAATTTTATCCTTTAACAGATGAAGAAAAAGTGCAAGCTAGAAACGAATTAGGAATCGCTCAAGATAAATTTGTCGTTGTAGGGACCGGTCAAGTCCAAACCAGAAAAGGGATTTTAGATTTCGCTAAGTTGGCACAAGACAACCCTAACGTCGAATTCATTTGGGCTGGTGGTTTTTCTTTTGGGAAAATCACTGATGGATACAAAAACTTGAAGTTATTAGTGGACAATCCACCTAAAAATCTTCAATTCCCCGGAATCGTGGATCGCGATAAATTAGTTAAGTACTATAATGTTGCTGATTTATTCTTGCTACCATCTTTCAATGAACTATTTCCAATGTCTGTCCTAGAATCATTCTCTTGTGGGACACCTGTAATGCTAAGAAGCTTGGATTTATATAAAGAAATTATTAGTGGGTATTATGAACCGTTCAGTACTTATGATGAAATGAATGCTAGTTTACATCGATTGATTGATAATCCAGCAGAATTAGCTGAACTATCTAAGAAATCATTGGCGGCTTCTGACTATTATTCAGAAGAACATCTCGCTTCAATTTGGTATGAGTTTTATCAAAAACAAGCAAAAGAGGGTTAGTAATGTCAAAAAGAAATATAATAACATTTATTACGATGTTTTTAGTGGGCATTTTGATCTTTTGGTACTTTATAAGAGATATCAACATTAATGTTTTAGTTGCCGATTTTTTTACCATTAACTGGTGGTGGATAGTTGCAGCCCTTGGTTGCATGTTCCTATATTTAGGGTTAGAAGCTGTGGTTACTAAGACGATTGTTGATACGCAGGTAGATAATTTTACCTTTCGAGATGCGATTAGAGTTCCACTTGTAGAACAACTTTTTAACGGGATAACACCGTTCTCATCAGGAGGACAACCAGGCCAACTATATGTAATGGTTCAAACTGGTGTGGATGCAGGAAAAGCGAGCTCAACGTTGTTAATGAAATTTGTTGTTTTTCAAACAATGATTGTAATTAACTTTATTTTGAGCTTAATTGTCGGCTTCCAATATGTGGAAGAGAAGCTCCATTACTTAGCTTGGCTAGTGTTGTTTGGATTTTTTATCCATCTATTCGTAATAATTGCCTTGTTATTAGTGATGTATTGGTATACATTTACTAAGAGTTTAGTAAATAATATTATTAAACCAGTTAGATGGTTTATAAAAGATGATAAGTTCAATTCGTTTAAAGCGATGCTGGATAACAAAATTGATACTTTTCATATGGAAAGTATTCGAATCGCTAAGCAATGGAAGTTGATGTTGAAAATCATCATCATTACATTTTTCCAATTAGCGTTTTACTACTTAATTCCATACTTTATTATATTGGCACTTGGATTTGATCAAGTTAATATCATTATGATTGTAAGTTTACATGTCTTGATATTCATGATTATTTCATTATTCCCCATACCTGGTGGGGCAGGTGGAGCTGAATACAGTTTCGAAGCGTTATTCAAAAGCTTCATCACTAACAATACGAAGTTAATTCTAGCGTTAATTATTTGGCGCTTGATAACTTATTACTTAGGGATGATTTTGGGTGTAATTGCTTTTTGCATTCGACCTAAGAAAATTGAAAAGTAAAATAAAAACATTTATTCATATTTTGGAGGCATAGATAATGTCTAGTCATATTAAAAATACTAGAAAGTTTTTTAATACAAAGTTTGGTTTCTTTGTATTAATTGTTGCTTTATTCTGGTTGAAAACATATATTTCATACCGTATTGATTTTACATTGGGAGCAAAAGGTGGATTACAACAATTCCTATTAGTAGTTAATCCAATTCCGGCTGCACTATTAATTTTTGGGATTGCTTTATACTTTAGAGGAAAGATTGCATACTGGTTAATGTTAATCATTGACTTAATTGAATCTATTTGGATTTTTGCAAACGTTCTATACTACAGAGAATTTTCTGATTTCCTATCATTTGGAATTATTAAAGGATCAGGAACAGTTCAAAATAACCTGGGTAAGAGTTTAGCTGAAATTCTACATCCACTTGATTTCTTTGTATTTGCTGATATCATCATTTTGATTTTATTATTACTATTCAAAGTAATTAAGGTTGATCACACACCATTCAAAAAGAAGAACGCATTGGCAATTACTGTATTGTCATTTGTATTGATGTTTGCTGAATTCGGAATTTCCAACGCAGATAGATCTGGTTTATTAACTAGAACATTCGATAACAACTATATCGTTAAGTATTTGGGATTAAACGAATATGCTGCATTTAATGCATACCAAACCCATAAAGAAAGCCAAACTAGAGCAAAGGCGAAAGCCTCTGATTTAGATGATGTCTTCTCATTCTTGAAGAAGAATCGTAGTAAAGCTAATATTGAATACTATGGAAAAGCCAAAGGAAAGAATGTTTTCATTATTCATTTGGAAAGTTTCCAACAATTTTTAATTGATTATAAGGTTGATGGTAAGGAAGTAACTCCTAACTTAAACAAGTTCTACCATAACCAAAACACAATCTCATTTGATAACTTCTATCACCAAGTAGCACAAGGTAAGACTTCTGATGCTGAAATGATGCTAGAAAACTCACTATTTGGATTACCAGAAGGGTCAGCAATGGTTACTTATGGTACTCAAAACACTTACCAAGCTGCACCTGCTATTTTGGCACAAAGAGGATATAGTACAGCTGCATTCCATGGGGATGTGCCAAGTTTCTGGAATAGAGATAATGCATACAAGTCATGGGGATACCAATACTTCTTCGACTCAAACTATTACACCGAAAAACCATCATACAGTGTTGGTTATGGTTTGAAAGATAAGATATTCTTTAAGGATGCTGCTCAATACATCCAACAATTACCACAACCATTCTATGCAAAACTAATTACATTAACTAACCACTACCCATACGAATTGGATAAACAAAACGTTTCATTCCCAGCAACTAAGACTGGTGATAACACTGTTGATCCATACGTACAAACTGCTCATTACTTAGATCAAGCATTTGGTGAATTCTTAAATTACCTAACTAAGACTGGGCTAATTAAGAACAGTATGATTGTGCTTTATGGTGATCACTACGGTATTTCAAATAACCATCGCCCAGCAATTGCACAATTGCTACACAAACAAACCATTACTAGTTATGATTTAGCACAATTCCAAAAGGTTCCATTCATGATCCACATGCAAGGACTAAAGGGTGGAATTAATCATACTTATGGTGGAGAAATTGACGTATTACCAACTCTTCTACACTTATTAGGCGTAAAGGACGATAATACTGTTCAATTTGGTAACGACTTGTTATCAAAGAAACGTAATCAAATAGTTGCATTTAGAAACGGTGACTTTGTATCTCCAAAATACACTGTTGTTAGTGGAACTGTATACAATACCAAGACAGGTGCTGTAATTACACCAAACGCAAAACAACAAGCACAAATTAAGAAGATGCAAAACCACGTTACTACAGAACTATCATTATCTGATAAAGTAGTGCTAGGTGACTTATTGAGATTCTACACACCAAAAGGATTTACTAAAGTTAATAAGAAGGAATACAGTTACAAATATGCAGACGGTATGAAACTTCTAAAAGAAATGGACAAGAAGAAAAAGACTGACTTGTTAAACAAGTTGCATAAGAAAGATACTTTAGATCTTTATAAAACTGATGCTCCTGAACTAAAATAAAAAAAGGATGACGAAGGTCATCCTTTTTTTATTTTGCATTGACGATGATAATTAATTTTGATAAGATATATATTGCTGTTTAAGTGAAAAGAATTTTTCCAAAAAACAAATAAAAAAACATGTTGACTTTGAGTCTATAAGATGGCATAATATTTATTGTTGTTAATCAGCTGCAACCGTTGTTGTTGCAAAGGTTATGACGAAAAAATAATTTAAAAAGTTATTGACAGTGTGTTGATAATTTGATATTATTAAAAAGTTGTCAATTGAGACAACGCATAACAAATTGGTAGATCTTTGAAAACTGAACAAGATTGATAATCGATGATGTG
>NZ_JAMBKT010000014.1 GCF_025290035.1 Apilactobacillus sp. | reverse complement strand
ACTAATTGTGAGTTTTGATCAACCGGACGAAAATTACGATTAATCATGCGACGTATGAACATATAATTATAAATGGAGCCCCATAAAACAGCTCCTACCATATAAGTAATGTTCATAGCACTACTTGGATCAACCTTAAATACTAACTGTAAAACCATATGTGCAACCATGTAGATGCATGCATCTACACCGACGATACACACAGCGTTGTAATAATCAGAACGTAAAATCGCTGGAATCCAGTGGAACAAGAATGCGAGTAGTGAGAAACCAAAACGACCAAAACGGAGTCCGTTCTTACGATTGATTAGAAAAACGAAATTTTGCTTAAAGTCTGGTAAGTGTGGCATGTTATTCATAACGATTCCTACTTTCTATGATTATTTTTTGGTGAATTTAACAACTGCTTCACAACGTGGAGTTTGTGGCATCATGTCGATGGGTTGAATCCATTCGACTTTGTACTTACGAGTTAGTGGAACCAAATCGGCCGCTAAAGTGGAAGGGTTGCATGAAACGTAAACAAATTTTTCTGGCGCACTCTTTAAGATTGCGTCGATTAATTTATCGTCTAAACCAGTACGGGGAGGATCAACGATAATTGCATCGGGTTTAAAACCTTCTGCTAACCATTCAGGTAATAAGTCTTCAGCTTTACCGACTTCGTAGTAAGCGTTTCTAATTTTGTTAATGATAGCGTTATGGTTAGCATCTTCGACAGCTTCTGGAATAATGTCCATTCCACGGATTTCGTCAGCATGCTTAGCTAAAGGTAATCCAATGGTTCCCACCCCTGAATATGCATCGACAATCTTTTCGTTTCCGGTTAATTCTAATGCGGAAATTGCGACTTCGTATAAACGAGGAAGCATGATTGAATTCAATTGTAGGAAAGCACGCGCAGAAAGTTCAAAACTTAAGCCCTTAATCTTTTCGACAATCGTATCTTTACCAGCTAGATGAACAGTTTTATCTCCCCAAATTAATGGTGAGTCACCAGGATTAATGTTTTGCATCACAGAAGTCACTTCTGGTAGTTCTAACATAATCTTCTTTAGCATGAAACCTTTTTTGACGAACTTAGGGGTGTTAGTAACAAACACAACTTGTACGTCTTCAGTGTTCAATGCGGCACGAACAATTACCGTCTTAATGATTCCAGAATTGTTTTCTTCATTAAAAACAGGAATTTCTAGTTCGTCAATGAATTCGACTATCTTGCGCATCACTTTCATGGTAGCGGGGTATTGAACTGAACAAGTTGGTAAGTCGACTAAGTCGTGTGAACCTTCTTTAAATAAGCCAGCAATTACTTTGCCGTCTTGCATGCGGACAGGAAATTGTGCTTTATTACGGTATTCATAAGGTTCTTCCATGCCCATGGTGGAACGGATTTTCATTTTTTGATAACCCTGTGGTTGGAACTTTTCTAATGCTTGTTTGATTAGATCTCGCTTGAAACGAAGTTGGGCTGGGTATGATAGGGATTCTAATTCGAAACCACCAACATTACCAGCGTAACTATCACGAGGTTCTACGCGGTCTTCTGATACACGGTTGATTTTGACAGCCTTAGCTTTGATATAGTTAGGATAGACCTTAGTAACCTCAGCGACGACTTTTTCATCGGTAAAAGCACCGGTAACAAACACTAACTTATGTTCGTAAAAACCGATTCCCTCACCATTAATGCCCATTCTCTTGATGGTCATTTTAAATTGTTGGCCGACTTCAACATCTACATCGTCAAAGTCATTGCGATAATTATTTCTTGGGTATGCCATTGCTACCGTCCTTTTCTATAAATCCATAGTTATCCAATATTATATCATGGAGTTATTAAATTTCAGTTAAGAGTGGCGTAATTAATCGAAAAAAGATTGCAAATGCTTCTATAAAAGGTTATAAATGAATTATGTGACAAAGGGGGATAAATCATGCGTAAATTAACTAAATCACTAATGCTTACTACGGTAACTGCATTAATGATTTCTATACCAGCAGTTTCATTTAGTACAAATGTTTCTGCTGACCAGGTAATGCCAACAGTACCTGCTGCTGACAATCAAGATCAACAAAATTTTTGGGTTCATTCATGGGATGAAGGCAAGAACCCAATTCCAGTTACTACCACTAGTAATGCATTAAGTGATCGCAATGATCAACTATTCCGTGCTATTGATAGTAGCACTCCTAACATGACTGCGGTTTGGGGAAACTACCGTCGTGTTAAGAAAATAACTAAACCTAATTACATAAAAGCTATTGATTCTGTCAATACTGATAAGGTCAACTTTAAGACTAAGTGGTTCTTGCCAACTGGTTTTAATGTTTCACCGCAAGAACATGGTAACTATCAAGGTGCCATTATGGCTAATAATTCTATCTACATTGTTGAATCAATGGGGACGGGTGCTAATCAAGGAGCAATTATTCGTCTTAAGATGGATGCATTGCAAGCAATGGGATTAGATGATACTAATCACCAAAGCTTATTGATTCAAGTCTTCAATTATTTCAATCCATTCACAGATCGTGGTCGTGATAACAGTTTGAAATTTGCGAAGTTCATCAATGATTCGAAGAAGCCACGTGAAGCAAGCAATCAAACTCAAAAACAATTACAAAAAGTTCAAAAAGCGGTTAACAAAGCTCAAAGTGCCATTAACAAGAGTTTGGTGAAGTATCAAAAGGCTGACCAAAAAGTTAAAGCAGCAAAGAAGAAGTCAGCTAAGAAAGTACTAAAAGCTAAACGTAACGTGTTATTCAAGAATTATAAAGCTGTTAAGCGCATGCAAAACGGTCGCATTAAAGTATTGAATAGACAACTAAATCATTTGAACCAACAATTCAACAAACACCAAGACAAGATTAATAAGATTGGTCAAAACAATCCAATTTTCAACCAATACTACCAAATTTCTAAATCAGTGAGCGTCAGCCCACTAATGAATATTGGTCATGGCCAAACTCTTACTTATAACCCAAGTAATGACCATATTTACTTGGCACAAGATGACCAATTAGGTGAAGTTAACAATGACTTCTACAACCAAGTAACTGAATTGGATGCCCAATCATTAAAACCAGTTCACCAATACCGCTTTAGATTGATTAATAACCAAGGTGTTAACTTAGCACTTCACACATTAACTTTCGATAAAGCAGGGAATGCATACTTCGGTGTTCGTTCCGGTCGTAACGGGATTAAAGACGTTTACACCTTATACACTGGAAACTTTACTAATAAGAAGATTTCATTTAGACCAGTTACAGGAATGATTAAATGGCCAGCTAGTTACAACCAATATGTAACTTACAACGCCATTAATGATCGTATCTACTTAGTATCTAATGATATGATCGTTTCCATTCCGGCTAAAGAAGTGCGTAACGACACCATTAAGCCACAAGATGTTCACTATGTATCATTCAAATCCGGCCGTGAATTTGAAAGTATCGCATTTGATAACAAGGGTTATGGTTATCTATTAGCACTATGGCGTTCAGAACTATTACGTTCAGACCGTCCAATGAACTAAATTTATACAAAACAACAAAAAAATGCATGTAGAAGGAAAATTTCTACATGCATTTTTTATTTTTCTAAAATCATTTTGATATGTGGGGTTTGATGGAAGGTGTAGACATCACCGACCGCTTTAAATCCAAACTTCGCGTAGAAGTTTTCTTTGTCGTCTTGCGAGTCGATTTCAACGCGGGGATGGTCAAAGTGTTCGTCGATTTCTTCTAACACTTTTTCAATCAACTTTTTACCCAGTCCTTTGCCACGTGCTGCCGGGGTGGTTAAGACGCGCCCAAAAGTAGTGTGGTCTTGTCCATGAAAAACTCGAGCATATGCTAATAACTGGCCGTCTTCTTCGGCCCAAATATGTAAGGCGTTAAAGTCGACATCATCGACTTCTTGATATGGTCGTTTTTGTTCGACCACAAAGGTTTGCACTCGGGCGTAGTAGATGGCCCAAAGTTCATCTCTGGTGATTTGATCAAAGGTTTTTACTTTCCATTCCATAATCTAACCTCCTGGATTAATTATTTTCATTCTACTATTTTTTCTTCTAGATGAACTAAATTTTGCATTATTTTTCAAAATAATTCGTGGTGTTTTTTTCGACATCAGTTGATACATTAATATTCGTTCAAGGGCCCTTGATCAATTCAATAAAGGAATGATTAAGATGAACGAACCAGACTTAACCCCTGGATTTGAATATTTAATGAAGGAAAATCATCAGGGATTAGTCCATGGGGTTTTAAAACGCCTCAATATATTACCGAATAATCCGCAATATGACGATTTAGCCCAAGAGGGATGTATCCGCTTTGCACAAAAATACGTTGAATATGACCCAGAAAAAACGAATAGCTCACTGATTAGTTATTTGTATCAAGGTGTTTATTGGCACCTGTTAGATTTACTCCGCAAACAACAACGCCAAAATAACCACACTGAAATGATGAGTGCCGACCAAGATGGTTGGGAAGATACATTATTAGATGATAGTGAAGGCGTCGGTGAGGTAAACGACAGAGAGTTACTAAATCTTCTGTGGTTAAATTGCACCCACGATCAGCGCAAGTTTTTGTGTAGTAGTTTTAATGAGGGGATGACAGTAACTGAAATCGCTCGGAAGTACCGGGTCAGTCGAAAGACCGTCTATAAGTGGAAAGACGGCGTCAAAAAAGAATATTTAAAAATTAGGTAACACTTTTCCATCGAAGCACGTTATTAAGAGTGTAAGGGTTAGCGCTAACGACTTACAAAGTTAAGAAAAGAGGTTAATACAATGAATAAGAAATGGAATAAGTCAAAAATCACTGTTACTACTATGGGTAAGGACGGAATTCGTCGTAACCGTAATTTCGCTAATGCCGTAGAAAACATCTCTGCTGATCAAATGGCTGAATTAAGTGACATTGTTTCTCAATTAACTGGAAGCGAATTTGCATCAGGTAAGTTAATTCATGAAGATGGATTCACTAAATAATTAACTGGAGGAACGATAAATGAGAAAATTAGAACTAACATTCAAAAGTGAAAATGGTAAGAACAAGACTTTAAGTCTTAATTATGTAGATGGCAAACTAGACACTTCTGTGGTGATGCCTGCCATGCAACGTTTATCAGCAATGAATATTTTTCAAGACGAATCTGGTAACTTGTATAAGACACCGGTGGCTGCCAAAATCGTGGATACACAAAATAGCTCACTATTTGATACCCGCGTTGTGGTAGCGCCAACTGCTAAGTAATTTATTAAGATCGACTACAAACATTCCCTATAAAACTCCCCGACAATCAAAAAAGCGTTCAGTCAATGACTGGACGCTTTTTGTTTATTCTAAATAGCCATCTGGATAATTGCTTTCGATAAATTCACGAATGCAGGAAACCATCTTTTGGGCAGCTGGTGTTTTCATTTGAACGGAGTTCATGACCATAAAGATAGAACGATAGAAATCGTCATCGAATGGATAGAACTTGACGTCACCGCCGATGCGTTGGAAGGCCAGCTTAGGTAAAATTCCCATTCCAAGCCCAGCTTCCACCATCGCAATGATGGAGTGGTCATCGATACTGAATTGAATTGAGTTTGGTGCCACATTATATTGATCCAAGACTTTTTTAGTATCACCATCGTAATCAGACTTTTGTAAGATGAAGTGTTGGTCGACTAAATCATCTTGGGTGATGGTCTTACCATTCTTCGGTACGAAGTCCTTGGGCGTAATACAATAAATCTTGTCTTTAATTAGTAAAGCTTTGACCAATCTTTCATTGATTGGTTGGCAGGTAAATCCTAAATCAATTTTCCCTTGTCGTGCTTGTAACGTAATGTCGTTAAAATCACTTTGCGTTACTTCAACCTTAACGTTAGGGAAGAGATTATGGAAATTATGTATGATTGTAGGCATCCAATTAATGCAGACACTACTGAAAGCACCTAAACGAACAGTTCCAGAAGTTAGTCCTTTAATTTTATTGGCCTCTTGTTGTAATCGTTCTTCATTGTTTAAGATATCTTGAATGATTGGTAAGACGTCCTTGCCATCTTCGGTTAACTTAACACCAGAACGATCACGAATTAATAGTGAAAAACCCAGTTGCTTTTCTAATTTATCGATAGAGTGAGAAATCGCAGAAGGGGTTACTTCTAATTTTTGCGCTGCATGGTGGAAACTAGATTCGCTTACCACGGTAACAAACGCTTGATATGAGAAAGAAATCATGAATGTTTGCTCCTTTCACTCGATATAATATCTGATTATTTAAGATTATAGCTGTTTTATTAGAAAAATGTAACAAAAAGTTGATAAATTTCCTGTCAATTTCTTGCCAAACATATTGTTGATAGTTATAATGCTTTTATAAGCATAGTAGATTATGTGAGTTTTAGACTCAGTTCGAGCAAAAATGCGAATTTATTTTGACATTTAGACTCGAAGTGATATACTATACTTGCTTGATAAATTACATAAAATGTATTGGAGGAATTTATAATGCAATCAAGTCTAAAGAAATCACTTTACTTGGGACTAGCTGCTTTAACTTTTGCTTCAGTTGCAGGTGCTTCTGTATCAGCTACTTCAACTAACGCAAATGCTGCAAAGCACACAACCAAGAAGGTTGCTAAAAAGGTCACTTACAAAACTACTGACAGCAAGTTAGACCAATCAGTTGTATATGTTTCAACTGGTAAAAACGCTGTTTACTCAAAGCCAGGTACTGTTAAAGGTGCTAAGGTAGTTGCTTCAAAATCAACTATGGCTTCACTAGCTAACACTAAGTCAGTTAGTGCACAATTCATGGCTTACCAAGAAGCTACAACTTCAAAGGGTGTTAAATACCTAAAGGTTGTTTCATTCGATAAGAAGATCCGTGGATACGTATACGTTGGTGGTGTACAACAAGCTCAAGGTACTGCAAGTGCTAAGGCTTCATACAACTTCAACTCTACTGAAGCAAAGAACCTATTCCTAAAGACTCCTCGTGTGTTCGATAAGGCTTATGGTTCATCATTTGGTGCTAAGCTAATCAAGCTTGACTCAAACTTCAACGTTAAGACAACTTCATTTACTGCTGATGATGCTGTTACTAACGCAAACGGTGACACTTACTTCCACGTTACTGCTAACGGAGTAGCTGGTGGTTTAACTGGTACTGCTAACCAAGGTTGGGTTAACGCTAAGAACCTAACTACTGATCCATCTCAAGCATTCAGTGACATGAACATTACTGTTAACTTTGTTGACACTGCTTCAAACACTGTAATTGACTCAAAAACTGCAACTCCTAATGCTGCTAATGGTGGTGTATACAACACTACTATTAACGGTTCAACTACTGTAAACGCATGGACATCAGACAAGGTTTCAGACGCTGTTGCTGCTGCTAAGAGTGCAGATGCTAAGTTAAACTCATACAACTTAGCTTCTAACTACAACAACACTTACAATGTAGTATCAAAGGGTGCTGCAATCAACGTTTACGTTACTAAGAGCACTGACTACATTGCAAGTCCTGTTAAAGTAAACTTCATCACTGAAGGTGACAAGAATGCTGATAACTCAGTTTCTGCTACTGCACAACAAGACCTAGCAAACGTATTAATGTCAGATGGTAAGACTGCTGCAAGTTCATACACATTTGATAATGTTGCTGCTGGCCTAAAGGGTATCAAGACTGATAACTTCAGCTTCAACAACGTTGTTAAGGCACTATTTGCTGATGGTAAAGCCTTCAACACTATCGTAGTTAAGAGCACTGCTAAGGATTCAAGCAACAACGACGTTACTGTATACACTACTTACAAGTTCGACGCTGCTGCTACTCAACAACACAACAACTCAGTTGTAAACCAATACACTGGTGTTGATGTTGTAGTTCCATTCCAAAACGTTTCAGCTGTTAACGTATACTACACTAAGGTAGCTTCAAACACTACTACTCCTGTAGTTCCTTCTGCAACTGCTACAACTAACTCAAATGTAACTAACATTACTTCAGACCCTGTTTCAGGTAAATAATATTAGTTATTGAGTGAAAAAAGAGATATGACTTCGGTCATATCTTTTTTTATACATAAAATTTGCATAAGAAAAGAGCTAACGATAATTCGTTAGCTCTTTTTTGGTTATGGATGCCAAAAACCATATGATCGTTCCATTTGACGGTGGATACGTCGTTGATCACGGTTTTCAATACATTCAATCATATATTCTAATTTGTTGAGACGAGAACTTTGCATAATTAATAACATATAATTCATGTCGTTACAGCAATAGATTTTATCTAATGCGACGTTACAAGGATCAAAGTGTTTATCTTCTTGAAACGGTTCCATTAATAGTTGGACTTTATTCCGGATAATCCGACGAATTTTCCGATTATGATACTCAAAAGCTGACCCTGGGCGAATCGCCCGAATAATATTTTCCACATGCATCGACCTTTCATAATTTGCTATCAAAAATAAAATAGTCCACCAAATGAAAATAAAAAGGGTGTCGGGGGAAACTTAACCCACTTTCTTAGTCATAATATTAATTAGCTCATCTAATAGAGTAGGGTAGTTTCTATATCTGTAGGCGATGATGTATAGACAATTGACCACTTCAAAATTATTCTGCTTTCTTAATAAATTCTCGAATTCATCATAACGTGAGTGATTCGGGAACCGACTTTTGATTATATCAATGATGTATTTAGCGAAATAATTTCTCAAGCGTAATTGTGCTAGTAAGTGAGAACCAGAAGGAAATCTTTCGTTGTCTTCACTGATCATTTAAAGCCCTCTTTCTATAAATTCTAATCCTACTTTAATGTTTATCCTTACTGTATACTTTTTAGTTCTGTTTGTCTAAGTAATTGAATGAAGTTATAACTTTCTTAAGAAAGCACAACATCCTTTGCGAAATTATTAAATAACAATGACAAACTTTCAAATCATGAAAGGAGTTGCTAAAATATGTTATAATTTGAAGTAGAAATTTATGGGAGGCAATACAATGCATTCATTAATCAAAAAAATTACATTAACTAGTATCGCTGCATTAACTCTTGCTTCAGTTGTAACCGTTAATGCTGATGCTGCTAAACATCATACAAAAGCTGCGACTAAGACAGTTAAACATGTTAACAAAACAACGGCTTCATACTACAAGGTAAGTTATGCTGAAAATGCTGCTTATGCTAAATCAACCGGAATCGTCACTGTTTTTAACAAGCCCGGTCGTTTAGCTGGTGCAAAGGTAGTTGCTTCTAAGAAAACCATGAAGGAACTGGCGAAATCAAAAACACCTAAAGATATCTTTTACGTATACGGTATGGCTAAGACTAATACTGGATTATACTATGCTCACATTGTGACTTTAGGTGGTAAGTACAGAGGATGGGTTTACGTTGGTAAGCATGACATCTCAACAGACTTAAATAACATTGACAAGAATACTGGAATTGTCGCAACTAAGACGCTAACTTACACTTCACTACCAAAGAAGACTACTAACGTTAAGATTTCTGCGCCACTTTGGACATTCCCTAACTACAGTCGTATTAACTCACGTGTCATTCCACACAAGAAGACTACTTACATTAACGATACTTTCACAATTGATGGTGCTGTTAAGAATACTTTAGGTTGGACTTACTACCACGTGACTGATAACAAAAAGAAAAACATCGATGGTTGGATCTTCGCTAAGAACGTATCAACTACTAAGAAGAGCACTACCACCACTACTGACACAGATAAGAACACCACACCAACTGATCCATACACATTAACTTTCAACTACAATGGTAGTCCAGTTAATACTGTGATCGTTAGTGTAAAGAACGACTTAACTGTGAACGGAACTGCTAAAGTTTCTGCTGATACTTTAGCTAAGTACATTCCAAGTGGTTACCAAATCACTACTGATGCTAATGCCATTAACGTTGATGGACCAATCGTAAGCGGTGGTAAGGCAATCATTAACTTAGCACCAAAGAACGTTACTCGTATTGCAATTCAATTAAAACAAACTGGTACTAACAATGTCTTAACACCAAGTACTGGTCTTAACAACACTTTAAACGCTATCGCAAATGACTTATTAGCTAACAAGAGTATTTTAGTTAACCAATCAGTTAACCCTGATACGATTAAAGCTGAACTAGCAAGCAAGAACATTACTACAATTACTCAAGCTGACTTAGGTTTAACTGGTGCCGGTTCATTAACTTACACTGGTGTCGATACTGCCAAGATTGATGGCGACAACCCAGTAATTACTATTTACTTCCAATAAGAAGTTATAAGATCACCGCAAAGCGGTGGTCTTTTTTAGTTTATTTTAAAATTGATTGGATATTATGAGAATATGTACTATGATAGTGTTAAAAGATTAGAAAGAAGTGAGCTCGATTGCGTAAATGTTTATTTTTTATCACTATCCTGCTGACCCTAACTACTGGTGTCATCACCACCAATAGTCAATCAGCTCAAGCTGAAACCTATGTTTATACCACCGCCACTGGTAGTCATTATTTTTATAATCGTAATGATAGGGGCTTAAGTCACGCTAAGAAGATTTATAAAGAAACCCTAAGTCAAGCGAAAAGTCGTGGTTTAACCTTGAGTGGAACCGAAAGTAGCGGTCGGCGTGTCGTTGCCAAGACCACTGGGAAAAAGATTAAACAAATTAAACAAAGAGCCAATGCTAAATCGAACCAATCAATTATTGCGGCGGGTCAAGTGGTGGTCTTAAACCACAATCGTCCTAATTTTACTAAAGCCGAATTATCACTAAAGCATGGTGCGTGGGCTAAATACGGTCAATTGGATTCACTAAACCGTGCCACAACCGCCAATGCGATGTTAAATCAATCATTAATGCCGAAAGCCAAACGCTTACCTTTGTATGTTGACCCCACTGGTTGGCACAATAAAAAAGATCATGGCACTTGGTTATATAACCGTAGTCATTTAATTGGTTATCAATTTACCGGTCAAAACAACAACTTGAAGAATTTAATTACCGGGACGCGCTCATTAAATGATCCAGCGATGAGTACATATGAGAATCAAGTGGCTGCCTACCTTAGAAGTAGTCGAAGTCATTATGTTCGCTACCAAGTTCAACCAGTCTTTCATGGTAAAAATCTATTAGCTTCCGGTGTAATTATGCAGGCGCAATCAATTGGCAGTTCTTCAGTCTCATTTCACATTTACATTAAAAATATTGAAAGTGGCTTCAAACTCAACTACTTAACTGGAACCAGTGTAGTTGAATAAAGAGGAGAGTAGCAATGCAAAAAGCAAAACGAATTTTAAATTGGCTGTTGCCATTTATCATCTTTTTAGGACTAGCGTTATTGCTAGTCGCAATTCCATTAATTAAAAAGCAAACCTTTTTAGGTTCAGATTCACTATTTCACTATAATCGTTTTTACGATGCGGCCATGCAATTAAAGACCCACAAGATTAGTTATTTCCAATCTAATTACGGTTTCTTACAAACTGGTCGAATCATGAGTGCCTTATATGGACCAGTCGTTGCATACTTAGGTGGGTTCTTATTACTAGTTGCCGGCTCTTGGTTTAAGTTCCAAATTCTGACCGACTTAATTGTCTTAGTTGGGGCAGCATTAGGAATGTACAAACTTTGCCGTGTGAATGAAGTGTCTAGAAAAGCAGCCATCTTTATGGGCTTTATCTACATGTATTCTTCTACAATCGTCCAATGGACAACGGCGCAACAATTTACCGCATTAGGGGCTGCAATTATTCCATTCGTGATGGTTTACGCCACCCAAATGGTACGGAAGTTTGATGTTTCCTATATCGGCTTTGCGTTCACAATGAGCATCTTAATTCAAACCCACTTAATGAGTAGTGTGATTGCGATGGTCGGAATTTTACCATTTTTCATCGTCGGTTTAATTAAGGCTGATGATAGTCAAAGACTTCAATTAATTTGGCATACTGTCGTGGCTGCATTAATTACCTTAGCGCTAACGATTAATGTTTGGTATAACTTATTAACCTTGAACCTTTGGAATAAGTTATTGCCAGTTTATCCCGTTCCAGAAGTCCGCACATACGGATATAACTTCAATAGTTATTCATTAATTAACATTTTAAAACCAACTGAATTTATTTTATTCCTAGTAGTGTTATACTTTGTGATCAAACGTTTCAAACAAATTGATTTATTAACTAAGACGACCGCGATTACTGGGTTTGCGTTTCTAGTGATTGCTTGGAGTCATTTTCCATGGGGGATTTTACAAACAGCAATTCCGCAATTGGCATTTACACTCCAATTCCCTAAGCGTTTTCTAGTTTTAGCATTCGTTTTCTTACTACTAACATTTGGTCGATTTGTGACCTATGAATTAAAGCATGTCGAAAAGACAGGGAAGTACGTGCTGTTAGCTTCAATGGTAGTGCTAATTATTGGAAGCATTGGACTAGATTTCTATGCAATTCACCAACGCAGTCAAAACTATGTCGCATTGAACACTAAACATCACCGTAATAATTACAATGATAATTCATTGTATTACTACACTAAGAAGCACCATCGCACCATTCAAAAGGATACACAAAGTCATGATTTAGGTTACTTAATGCATGATTATTTAAAGGCAACGCCGGATTACTTACCAGCGAAGAAAAATATTGTTAATTTTACGCAATACAATGCTTTTAATCCTTACTTGAAGTACTATCATCAATACATTAAGACTAATCATTTGAAGACGATTCGCTTCAAGCATTACGTTAAGAATGATGGATCATTAACATTGAAGTTCAAGACTAACAAATCCCAAACAGTCCAAGTGCCATTAGCGAAATACGCTAACACGCAAGTGACAATCAATGGGAATGTGGTTAAGAACGTTAAAACCACTAACTTAGGTGCAATTATTATGCATGCTAACAAAGGTGAAAATAAGATTAACATTAAATACATGACATCGTTTACCACTAGATTATTAATGGTATTAACATGGGTAGCATGGATGATTTTCATTCCAGTTAGTGTTTACAAAATGAGAAAAAGATAAATAAAAACCCGCTAACAGCGGGTTTTTATTATTAAGTCATAATTTTTGTATGTTATACTAAATGCAACGATAGCTTAGGACGGAGGAGATTGGTTTGCAACGACATCACACTAATATTATCAGTAAGGTATATCATAGTCGTTTCTTTCCTTTACTGGTGTTTGTATTAGTTGGCTTATTGGTTTTAAGTAAAGTGATTTGGAATCATTCGTTGATTTTAGGACATGACTCACTATTTCACTTCAACCGCTTTGTAGATGCGGAAGAACAATTAAGAACCGGTAAGTTCAGCTATTTTCAAATGAATTTTGGTTTTAACCAAACCGGCCGGATTGTAAATGCATTATACGGTCCGTTTGTTGCCTATATTAGTGGGGCGTTGTTGTTAATTAGTCCGAACTGGTACATTTTTGAATTAATCGATGTCATGGTAGTGATGTTAGTCGCTGCCTTTGGGATGTATTGGCTTTGTAAAGTTAATCAAGTCAGTCGTGGCTATGCTTTAATTGTTGCCAGCATGTACATGATTGGTTCTTCAGTGATCTCATGGGTCAATACCCAACAATTCACCGGGGTTGGGGCAGCTGTAATCCCATATTTATTTGTGGCGATTGCATTAACCTTACGAAGACTAAAAGTGCCAGTGATTGGATTATCAATTGCGATGGCAATCTTAGTCCAAACTCATATGATTACCAGTATGATGGGGTTCTTAGCGTTAGTACCAATTTTCACTGTAGCCTTAGTCAAGACCGAAGATAAATTAAAAATGGTGGTTAGTTCATTTGGAGCAGCTTTAATTACCTTAGCTTTAACCGCCAATGTGTGGGGAGCATTGCTTTCCATCTTTACTAATAACCATTTGATTCCAGCATTTTCAACCGTTGATATGAGTAATTATGGATTCATTTTTAACTTGTACTCATTTGAAATGATCATTAAGCCCATGGAATTAATTGTCTTTATCTACGTGATTGCCTACGTCTTAATTAAGTGGCGTTCATTGGATTATATTATTAAGACCTATGCGTTAGTCGGTGGCTTCTTCTTATGGGTCTCAACTAATCTATTTCCATGGAAAATATTGCAAAGCTTAATTCCGGAATTGAGTACCTATTTACAATTTCCAAAGCGTTTTGCGGTCTTAGCATTCGTTTTATTATTTGTGTCATTTGGAATGATTTTGACTAATGATCATGATGCGTTAACTTTGAAGTGGTTGCACTTTGAAGGGCCTGACTATCGTTATGCCTTTATCTTCTTATTAATGGCGACGATGATTGGAACGAATATTTGGGTTTTGAATTTCAAGATTGCGACTGTCGATAGTATGCGTCAAAGTAATGATTTTCAAATTCCAATTGAACATACGGTTAGTCATGTTAATCGTAATAAGCGTACTTACTATGAAGATTTTTACGGATCTAACAAGAAGGCGCTGGTCGATGATTTAAGCAAGGTCGTGCCAGACTACTTACCAGCAACCCAAAAGGTTAACTACAAAAATTATAATGATTACCACCCATACTCAAATGCATATCAACAATTAGATAAGCAAAATTATCGAATTAAGGGTGGTTTTAAGAAGACTGTTAATAAAGATGGCTCATTGACGATTACTTGGAATAATCGTCACAAAAAGGCACGTAATTACCAAATCCCCGTGGTTGCATATGCTTCAACTGAATTGACGTTAAATGGTAAGACAGTCATTCCGGTCAGTCAAACACCAGTCGGAGCAGTCGTGATTAAAGCCAATCCCGGCAAGAACAGTTTAAATGTTAGTTATCATATTGGATGGGCAATGAAAGCTCTATTTATCCTAACGATTGTGAGTTGGATTGTGGTAAGTGGAATTGTAATCATTAGAATATGGCTTTAGAAAGATTAATCATTTTGGTTAATCTTTTTTATTTTCTTGATTAGTTAAATAGAATTTTTTCGCGAAGGTAAGTATAAATTGCTGTAATTTTTCTTTGGGGATACCGTATCGACAGGCGGGATTGTCATTGGGGTTATTAGAAACGGATTGACTGATTTCACGACAGCATATGTTTAGGCTACTGAGCATACCTAGTAAGGCGAGTTGCATTTGTTGAACTTCGGCAAATTTCTTTTTCAGATATGATGGTCGTTCACTGACCTTGATGTAGATCGTATCATCTGGGGTATAAATGAAGACGCTGTTCGATTGGCGCCCACTGATAGAATAATCAACTAGATTAGCGTTAATCCATGAATGATGTCTTGAATGATTGCGGGTTTGTAGTGGTAAGAGCGAAGCCTTGGAATGAATAATGGGGCGCTTATTACTAATGTTGAAGACATCAGCAATACTGTCTGAAAAGACTTTGGTGAGGAGACATTCTTTTGTGGTTCGTTGATTAATAATTGCATCGGTTGAATCGCGCAATAAATAGCAGGTAAAATGCTTTTCAATAACCAGTGTTGCGTACTTCTTTGAAGCGTGAGAAATATCGACCAACATTAATAATTTGGACCAATTAACATTCCGACTTTTAAATTTATGATTAACATATTTAATTGGCAGGTTATCAATGTCGATACAATCAATTCCATCAATCTGCTTGATGGCTGCATGATTTAAATTAGTGTTATACATAAAAAAACTCCTTTCCCGTAATTAATAACATGCGTTTGGCAAGTTACCAAAGTGAGAAGGAGTTCTTAAGAAATTCTTAATGATTTTGAATAAAGTCACCAATGTAAAAGGCAAGACGACGATAAGTATATGCATTGGGGTGGACGTGTTGATCTTGATACATGTCCTTAAAATTAAAGTCCGTAATGAACTCTGAATGATAATGGCGCCAATCTATGTATGGAATTTGAAAGGCAGAGTAAATGGTACTTAATTTATCTAGTAGTTCATTAAATGTATAATCTGCATATCTTATTACATCGCTGGCATTCTTATCATTATCATATCGAGGTAGTGGTAATGAAGCGAATATCTTACTATGAGGGTGAGTACTAATTAAACGACGTACCAATGATGTCATTTTTGATACGATATCTACTAATGGGACGTCTAAGTGCCCGTAATCATTAGTTCCAATCATAAGAATAATGACATCATATCGACTACTTTTTATATTTTCGATTTGTTTTTCTAAATCGTTATATATAGTAGCACCATTTAATCCTAAGTTTACAACAGAAGTGTTGTAGTATTTTGCTAAGTATTGAGGATAGTTGTAACGCAGATTTACGGTTCCATCGAATCCCCTTGTTATGGAATCACCTAATGCGGCGATTCGGGTATTTTTCAATTCCATCGAATCATCTCCGTGATTAGTATGTTAGAAAATCTATACATATTATATAATATGTGACTAAATTTACAAAATGAATCATTTAAATTGAAAAAATGTAATTTAATTGTTACTATAGTAATATAAATATCAATGGAAGAGGTAATTTACCAAGCGATAGAATACTCTGATTATCCAATACGCCGAGATACATACGTATCAAAGATATTACGAGGCGGATAAAAACAAATTACTGGATATTTAACATTTTTTCTTCCTTTGGGGCGTAGGGACTTACTAGTGATAGTTTAGTCTCTATTTTTTTACAATTATTTGCTATATAATGAAGTTCCTTGGCAGGGGCAACACTGATTAGACGAATCTATCGCTTTTGATTAGATTCGTCTTTTTTTATATTGACAGTATTAGTGGTTATGATATACTTTCTCATTAATGAAGAAATTTAGGAGGCACAATAATGACACACAAGAGAATGATTATTTTGGATATTGCTTCATTAGGAATTGGTGAAGCTCCTGATGCTAATCGTTTTAATTCTGTTGGTGCCGACACATTAGGCCATATTGCTGACAAGGGGCTTAATGTTCCTAATTTAATCGAGTTAGGATTAGGTAATATTCGTTGGGATAACGAATTAGTTGCCGTTCCACAAAACGACGCTCCCCGTGCTTTCTTTGGAAAAATGGTACCCAACGTAGCTTCTTATAGGGGTAGTGCCAGTTATCGAGAAATGTTCGACTATACTAGTGATGTCCGTACAGTTTCAGTGATGGACTTAATGGCTGAACGACATATGGATGTATCAATTATTTCAAGCTTTACTAATTATCTAGAAAAACAGGACGAAATTTCAACGCTCCAGGTACCTAGTGATAGTAAAGCTTTTGTTGAATTATCATCTAAAATGCGTACTCAAAAAGATGGATTAATCTACTGCCAAGTACCAGATATTCATATTTTAGCTAAAGACAGAAACTGTTTTGGTTATGCTGAACAATTGAATAAAGTAGATGAAACCATTGGTAAGATTGTCGAAAGATTACGCGACACAGATTTATTATTAATCTTATCGTCTGAAGCAATCGATCCATCAATGGAAACTAAAACTACTCGTGAATATCTACCACTATTGGTATTTAATCCGAACCAATCAGTCGGAAAATCATTGGGAATTAAGCGCTCATTAGGGGCTATCGGGAATGCAATTGCAGCATACTTTGATTTAGATGATGGTCGAAAACAGAAGCCTAATTTTATTAGTGAAGTTCTATAATTAACTATATTTGAGAGGGGTGTTGCGCAACTAAAATAAGCTATTTGTCACTATATTTTTTGTCGCAGAGAAAGGATTAGAATTATATATGTATTTATTAGTTAATATCTTAGGAATTATTGTATTTCTAGGAATCGCTGTTTTATTTTCAAAAAATAAAAAGGAAATTAAATGGCGTTCAGTTATCACCGTTTTAATAGTAAACTTATTGATTGCGTACTGTTTAACAGAATTTTCATGGGGACGTGCAGCTGTTGAAGCCGCTGCCAACGGATTCACAGCATTAGTTGAAGTAGCCTATCAAGGAATTGCTTTTGCATTACCAAGTTGGGTTCACGTTAAGTCAATGGACTTTGTAACATCTGCACTTCTTCCTATTTTATTAATTGTTCCAGTGTTTGATATTTTAACTTACATTGGAGTCCTACCATGGATCATCAAATGGGTAGGTAAAGGATTGGCTTACATAACTGGCCAACCTAAATTTGAATCATTCTTTGCTGTTGAAATGATGTTCTTAGGTAACACTGAAGCACTTGCCGTTTCAACTCTACAACTAAAACAAATTTCAGCAGTTAGAAACGTTGTTATCGCTATGATGTCAATGTCATGTGTTACTGCATCAATCCTTGGTGCATATACACAAATGGTTCCAGGTCAATACGTATTGACTGCCGTTCCATTGAACATCTTAAATGCCGTTATTATTACCAGCATTTTGATGCCAACTACTGTTACCCCAGAAGAAGATACTATCGCTAAATTAGGTAGTTCTGCTGAAACTGCAGAAGTTGCTGTCGGTGAAACCCCAGCAAATGATGAAGAAGCTAAGAAAGAACCTTTCTTCTCATTCTTGGGCGATTCAATTCTAGGTGCCGGTAAATTAATCTTAATCATCACTGCTAACGTTATCGCATTCGTTGCTTTAGCCGCATTGATTGACAAGATCTTAGGCGCAATCAATCCTAGTTTATCTCTAGAACATATTCTAGGAATCATTATGTTCCCATTCGCATGGTTAATGGGTTCAGATGTACACACTGCTTTTGACTTCGCTCAAAACATGGGTACTAAGTTAGTAACTAATGAATTTGTGGTTATGGGGAAAGTATCACCACATATCTCATCATACGCCCCTCACTATCGTGCTCAATTAACAGTCTTCCTTACTTCATTTGCTAACCTTTCTACAGTAGGGATGATTATCGGTGCGTTCAAGGGTATCGTTAATAGAGAAGTAAACAACGCTATTTCTAAGAGTGTTGGTTACATGATTCTATCAGGTATTTTAGTATCACTAATGTCTGCTGGAATTGTGGGTCTATTTGTTTGGTAAAATAGATTTAATAATAACTATAAAAGACAGCGCAAGCTGTCTTTTTTGTTTCCACAAATTAGGTAATTTTTTAGGATATTGTAGTGACGAATTAACCCGATTTTGGTTATAATGGAGAAGTATATGTTTCATCATTGTAAAAGATAAAAATTTCATGTAAAGTATAGATAGATGTGAAACATTATGTTTCACAGTAGGAGGATTTGTATGAATCCAGAAGAATTTAAAACAGAATTAGCCAAACACAATATCGAATTAAGCGACGAACAAATGCAACAATTTGCTACATATTACGAAATGCTAGTGGCAACTAATGAACACGTTAACTTAACAACGATTGTCGACCGCGACGAAGTTTATTTAAAACACTTCTTTGACTCAATTACACCAGCTTTTTATGCAGAAGAGTTAAGAACTGAAGAATTAACACTTTGTGATGTGGGAGCTGGAGCTGGTTTTCCATCAATCCCACTAAAGATTGCCTTTCCGAACTTAAGAGTTACTATTATTGATTCATTAAATAAGCGCATTAACTTTTTAGATGAGCTAGTCACTAAATTGGGCTTAGACCATGTTCAATTGCACCATGCACGTGCTGAAGAATTTGGTGGTAAGAAGTCCGCATATCGTGAACAATTTGATTTAGCTACTGCACGAGCAGTTGCGAGAATGAGTGTTTTAGCTGAATTGTGTTTACCACTGGTTAAAGTTGGTGGCAAGATGATTGCTTTAAAAGCATCACAAGCGAAAAATGAAATATCTGATGGTAAGAGCGCGATTACTACATTAGGTGGTAAGTTACTATCAGATGATGAATTTAACTTACCAGTTTCTAATGACCCCCGTAACATGGTGATCTTAGAAAAAGTCAAAGCAACACCAAAGCAATACCCAAGAAAAGCAGGAACACCCAACAAGAAACCAATTGGTTCTAATAATAAGTAGACGACAGGAGGGGTTTTCATGGCACATGTCATATCTTTAGCTAATCAAAAGGGAGGAGTCGGTAAAACGACTACATCCGTTAATCTAGGTGCAGACCTTGCCACTATGGGGAAGAAAGTACTATTAATTGACGCCGATGCCCAAGGCAACGCCACTTCAGGAGTGGGTATTCAAAAAGCAGAAATCCAAAAAGATATCTATGATATTTTAGTGAATGAAGAACCAATTGAAGAAGCGATTATTCCATCAAAACATGAAGGATTAGATATCGTTCCGGCAACCATTCAATTATCAGGTGCTGATATTGAATTGACACCACAAATGGCTAGAGAAACTCGTCTTTTGAACGCCCTAAAAACTGTCAAAGATAATTATGATTACGTCTTAGTTGACTGTCCGCCATCGTTAGGATTAATTACGGTAAACGCTTTTACTGCGAGTGATTCAATCTTAATTCCTGTGCAAACAGAATACTATGCACTAGAAGGACTAAGCCAATTATTAAATACCGTTCAATTAGTAAAAAAACACTTTAACGCTGATTTAGATGTTGAAGGAGTATTACTGACAATGTATGATGCGCGTACTAAATTAGGTCAACAAGTTAATGATGAGGTTCGTAAATACTTCGGCGATAAAGTTTATAACACAATTATCACAAGAAATGTGCGCTTATCAGAAGCACCTAGTTACGGATTACCAATTATAGACTACGATCCAACTTCAAAAGGTTCAGAACTATATATGGATTTTGCAAAGGAAGTGTTAGCTGCTCATGGTGAATAATAAAGGTCTAGGTCGAGGCATTGAAGCATTATTTGCTGATAATGATATCGACGCAAACTCAGAAGATGTATTGGATTTGGAACTAAGTAAATTATCACCTAATCCATTTCAACCCAGAACCCATTTTGATACTGAAGCGCTAAAGGACTTAACTCGTTCAATTGAAAAATCTGGGGTTTTCCAACCAATTATCGTTAGAAAAACCGATGGTCAAAAAGATAAGTATGAAATTTTAGCTGGGGAACGTCGTTTTCGTGCTTCTAAGATGGCCGGTAAAGAAAAGATTCCAGCCATCGTGCGTGATGCATCAGATGAACAAATGATGGAAATTGCTGTCATGGAAAACCTTCAAAGAGAGGATTTAAATCCAATTGAAGAAGCTGAAGCATACAATACCTTAATGACGAAGCTAGAAATTACTCAAGCAGAAGTTTCTAAACGTCTAGGTAAGTCACGTCCATACATTGCTAATTATTTGCGTTTATTAGGTCTTCCAACCGAAGTTAAGGAAATGCTAACTAAGAACCAATTATCAATGGGACAAGCTAGAACTTTGCTTTCTGTTAAGAAAAAAGAAGACTTAATCCGTTTAGCAAAGAAAGCTTACGATCAAACACTAACAGTGCGTCAATTGGAAAGTGAAATCAAGGCATTAGGGACTAGCCCTGCCAAGAGTAAGAAACCAAGACGTTCTACTAAGAAGTCACCATTCTTGCGTGCTTCTGAAAATGAACTTCAAGATAAATTTCAAACTTCTGTTTCAATCTCTAACAGCCGTTCTAAGAAGGGCACTGGTAAGATTGAAATTAGTTACGCATCCGATGACGATTTAAATCGTATTTTACAAATTTTAGATATTAATTTAGATTAAAAGGAGTACTGAATATGTATTCATTAAATGATGTCGTAATGATGAAAAAAGCTCATCCATGTGGTGCCAATAGTTGGAAGATTATCCGTATGGGAGCAGATATTAAGATTGAATGTCAAAATTGCGGTCACGTGGTGATGTTACCTCGTCGTGAGTTTGACAAGAAAATGAAAAAAGTAATTGAAAGTGCTAACGAAGACTAAAATCAAAGAAAAGAGTGAATTAGAAATATGTCATTAACAGCAGGGATTGTGGGATTACCTAACGTTGGAAAGTCCACACTATTTAATGCGATTACTAAAGCCGGAGCAGAAATGGCGAACTATCCTTTCGCCACAATTGATCCAAACGTCGGAATGGTAGAAGTGCCAGATGATCGTTTAGACCGTATTGACGAAGTCATTCCAGCTAAGAAGATTGTACCTACTACATTTGAATTTACTGATATCGCCGGTATCGTTAAAGGGGCAAGTAAGGGTGAAGGTCTAGGTAACAAGTTCCTAGAAAACATTCGCCAAGTTGATGCGATTGTGCACGTCGTACGTTCATTTGATGATGATAACATTACCCACGTTACTGGTAAGGTTGATCCAATTGCTGATATCGAAACTATTAACCTAGAACTAGGTATCTCTGATTTAGATGCTGTTACTAAGCGCCTTGGTCGTGTCCAAAAAGCTGCTAAGGGTAAAGATGAAGAAGCAGTTGCTGAATTAGCTGTGCTTGAAAAAATCAAGCCAGTGCTAGAAGCAGGTAAACCAGTGCGTTCAATCGACTTTGATGAAGATGAACAAAAAATTGTAAAAGGTTTATTCCTATTAACTTCAAAACCAGTGCTATACGTAGCCAACATTTCAGAAGATGACATGGCTGATCCAGAAGGTTCAAAGTACTTCCAATTAGTGAAGGAATACGCTGAATCAGAAAACGCACAAGCAATCGGTATTGCTGCGGAAACTGAAGAAGAAATTGCTGAACTGGATGATGAAGATAAAGCAACTTTCTTAGAAGCTGAAGGGGTAACTGAACCTGGTTTGAACAAACTAATTCGTGCTTCATACAAGCTATTAGGCCTAGAAACTTTCTTCACTGCTGGTGGCAAAGAAACTAAGGCTTGGACTTACCTAAAGGGTACTAAAGCACCACAAGCTGCCGGAATTATTCACTCTGACTTTGAACGTGGATTTATTCGTGCTGAAGTAATGGCTTTCTCTGACCTAGATGAACTAGGTAGTGAACAAACGGTAAAAGAAGCCGGTAAGCTACGTGTTGAAGGTAAAGATTACGTCATGCAAGATGGCGATATCGTTAACTTCAGATTTAACGTTTAATTAGAAAGGATTGCTTTGATGACTGAGAAAAGAAATGCACATGTGCAACAAGATCGCCATGAAGCAGATAAAAAGACAAGAACTCAATTTGACGGAATTGGTTTGACTAAACGTAATTCCGATTACATGTTCCGTTTTAGTAAGGAATTAAAGAAGACTACTTTAAGTCCAGAAAGAAAGGCTGAAATTATCAGTCAAATGAAGGATGAACTATTAGTAGAACAAAAGCACGGGGCAACTGCGCGTAATTTATACGGTACTGTGGAAGAACGTATTGATTTCATCATGAACCCACCTAAGAAAAAGACTTCTATGTTTGATAACTTTATTCCTAATGTGGTTTACAATGCAGTTTTCTTCTTAATCCTATTTAACCTAATGTACGGATTTATCCTATTAATCCAACCTAAGAACGGACAAGAGCAAGCTGTTGGAATTACTTCACTAATCTTAATTTCTGCAGTGTTCGGATTCTGTGCTCCATTCCTAACTAAGTTACTAGACCCAAGTGTTAAGCATACCTACAATGGATGGATGCGTGCGCTATTCATGTTAATCACAGTATTAGTGTGGATTTTTGCGTTCTTCATTGCGATTAACTTGCCTAAGACTGGCATTAACGTTGTGGTATCACCAATTGTTAACTTCGTGTTGGCCGCAATCGGAATTGGTGTGGACATCTGGGTTCACAAAAAATACACCATTACTGTGAACTTTTTTACACCAAGAGTGAAAAAATAAAAATAAAAAAATATAGACGATCGAAAATTTTATTTGATTTTCGTTCGTTTTTTTTGTATATTAGAAATTAAAAAAATAAACAGATAGGGGATTTAGATTATGGATAATTGGAATACAAAGTTTGCAAAAAAGGGATTAACATTTGATGATGTACTATTAATTCCTGCAGAAAGTCACGTTTTACCTAACGATGTGGATACATCTGTTCGACTATCAGATGATGTTAAGTTAAACGTACCTTTCCTAAGTGCAAGTATGGATACTGTTACAACTGCTGATATGGCTATCGCAATGGCTGAAGTTGGTGGATTAGGTGTAATTCACAAGAACATGGTTGTTGATGATCAAGCCAACGAAGTAAAAAAAGTAAAAGCAGTTGAAAAGACTGATCAAACCCCTAACGCAGCGGTAGATGCTAACAACCATCTACTATGTGCTGCCGCTGTTGGTGTTACTTCTGACACATTTAAGCGTGTGGAAGCTTTATTTGCTGCCGGAGCTGATGCCATTATTATTGATACTGCTCACGGACACTCAGCTGGTGTAATTAGAAAAGTGAAGGAAATTCGCGAAAGTTTCCCTAACAAGACCATCATTGCTGGTAACGTGGCAACTGGTCAAGCTACTAACGATTTATTCGAAGCTGGTGTGGATGTTGTTAAAGTCGGAATTGGACCTGGTTCAATCTGTACTACTAGAATCATTGCCGGTGTTGGTGTTCCTCAACTAACTGCTGTCTACGATGCAGCTGAAGTTGCTAGAAAATGGGGCAAGCCAATCATCGCTGATGGTGGTATCAAGTACTCTGGTGATG
>NZ_JAMBKT010000037.1 GCF_025290035.1 Apilactobacillus sp. | reverse complement strand
TAAAGAACTTCGTGTTTAACGTTTGTGGCGCAGAAGCTAACTGGTCAATGAATGATTTCATCGGCTTACAAATCGACCAAATTAGAGAAGAAGTTGGCGATAAGAAAGTTATCCTTGGTTTATCTGGTGGGGTAGATTCAAGTGTTACTGGTGTTCTATTGAACAAAGCAATTGGTGATCAATTAACTTGTATCTTTGTTGATCATGGATTACTACGTAAAAATGAAGTAAAAGAAGTTATGGATAGTCTAGAAGGTAAGTTTGGTCTAAACATTATCCAAGTTGATGCAAGTCAACGCTTCTTAGACAAGCTAAAGGGTGTTACTGATCCTGAACAAAAGAGAAAGATTATCGGTAACGAATTTATTGAAGTATTCAATGAAGAAGCTCTTAAGCTAAAAGATGTTGATTTCTTAGCACAAGGTACTCTATATACCGACGTGATTGAAAGTGGTACTAACACTGCTGAAACTATCAAGTCTCATCATAATGTTGGAGGTCTTCCAGAAGACTTACAATTCAAACTAATTGAACCAGTTCGTTCATTATTTAAAGACGAAACTAGACGTTTGGGTGAAGAAATGGGGATGCCAGATTACTTAGTATGGCGTCAACCATTCCCAGGTCCAGGTCTTGGAATTCGTGTTATTGGTGAAGTAACTGAAGATAAGTTACAAATCGTTAGAGATAGTGACTTTATTCTTCGTCGTGAAATCGCCGCAGCTGGTTTAGATAAAGATATTTGGCAATACTTTACTATCCTTCCTGGATTTAGAAGTGTTGGTGTAATGGGTGATGGTCGTACTTACGATTACACTATTGCAATCCGTGCCGTTAATTCAATCGATGGAATGACTGCTGATTTTGCACAAATTCCATGGGATGTATTATCTGATATCTCAACTAAGATTACTAATGAAGTAGATGGGGTTAACCGTGTAGTATACGATATTACAAGTAAGCCACCTTCGACAATTGAATGGGAATAATATTCTCACTGAAAAGAGCTCAACGTTTATGTTGAGCTCTTTTTATTTTTGTTTAAAAAATTAGAATTGCCTTAGAGGAGTATTAGATGTATTGTAAGTGATAGTGATTTTATATTGGAGGACGACGAATGGCAGAACATAAGAAATTTCTCGGACTACTATTGGTGATTATCGGTAGTGTTGCTTGGGGAGCATCCGGGACTGTCGCTGATTACATGTTTTTAACTCAACATATCCCAGTAATTTGGGTAGTGGGGGTCAGAATGATATCAGCCGGCATATTACTATTACTTACATATAAATTAATGAACCATCAATCAATTTTCATAATTTGGCATGACCGCAAAAGCATCATTCAATTACTAATTTTTTCAGTGTTTGGGATGTTAATGTCACAATTTTGCTACTTATCAGCGGTCAATTATGGGAACGCTGCAACGGCGACAGTGCTTCAATTTACAGCACCAGTCTTTATCATTGGGTATTATGCAATTACGAGAAAAAAATGGCCGATCAGATTAGACGTTATCTCGATTGTCTTAGCAGTTATCGGTACATATTTATTAGCGACTAAGGGCCATTTTGATTCACTTTCGATTTCGGCATTAGGTTTATTCTTCGGTATTGCGGCGGGAGTAGCTAATGCCAACTGTACGATTATTCCGATTGATTTATTGAATAAGTATGATGCCAAACTAGTTTGTGGATGGGCGATGATTGTCGGTAGTTTACCACTTCAACCAATCGTGATTATCAAAGCTTCGCAAATCCATTTTAGCTGGGCATTGGTGATTGAATTAGTATTCATTGCGTTGATTGGTACGATGCTAGCATATCTCTTTTACGAAGCTAGTTTGAACTATTTAAAACCAGCGGTGACAGGAACGATGGGATCATTTGAACCATTAACCGCCACCATTTTATCGATTGTCTTTTTACATATCGATTTTAATTTAATCGAAATTGTCGGGGCGGTTTTAATTTTAGGGATGGCATTATTGCAATCACTACCGAATAAAAATGAATTAATTGAGTAAAACAAAGCATTGTCTTTTGGACAATGCTTTTATTTGTAATAAAATAAAAATAAATGGAAATGAGGAGGAATTACAATGGCAAAATATGTATTTGAACCTAACCAAATTGCTGACTTAAAATCAGAATATGACGTGATTATCGTCGGTTCTGGTGCAACTGGATTAATCAGTGCAATTCAAGCTGCAGAACTAGGTTTAAAACCAGTTGTTTTTGAAAAAATGGATAAGTTAGGTGGTAATTCCACTCGAGCATCTTCTGGAATGAATGCCGCTGAAACCTATGTGCAATTAAATCACCATGTTGTCGATAGTTTTGAAGACTTTTATAACGATACATACATTGGTGGGGGTAAACAAAATAATGTCGAATTATTAAAGTACTTCACTAGTCATGCAGGATTAACTATCGATTGGCTAAAACAACATGGTATTGAGTTAGAAGATTTGACCATTACCGGTGCAATGAATACGACTAGAACGCATCGTCCTAATTCACAAGCTCCAATCGGTGCATATTTGGTAACTAGTTTCCTTCAAATTATCGAAAAAATGGGCATTGAAGTATATAACAATGTTTCTGTAGATAAGATTACTCGAGATGATGAAAAGATTACCGGCGTAGTTATTTCTGATGTTAATGGCAATCAGCATCAAGTAGCTGGAAAGGCGGTTCTGTTAGCTACTGGTGGTTTTGGTGCCAATAAAGAATTAATCGGTCAATATCGCAAAGACTTAACTATATATCGTACTACTAATCAAGAAGGGGCAACCGGTGATGGTTTAAAACTAGCCACAGATGTCGGTGCTGCTTTAGTGGATATGGATCAAATTCAAGTTCATCCAACTGTTCAGCAAGATAATGACCATGCCTTTTTAATTGGTGAAGCGATTCGTGGTGAAGGCGCAATTTTAGTTAATACTGATGGTAATCGTTTTGTGAACGAACTAGACACCAGACAAAAAGTAACTGATGCGATTAATGAACAAGCTACTAAGCATGCCTACTTAATCTTGGATGCGGAAGTAGTTAATCATGCGCCAGCAGTTCGTTTCTATGATTCAATCGGGATGGTAGTTCATGGTCAAAGCGTTGATGAATTGGCAAATAATATCGATGTTGATGCTGACAACTTAGCGCAAACAATTGATGCGTGGAATCAAGCGGTCGCAAACCATGATGATCAATTCGGTCGTAAGACAGGGATGGATCGTCAATTAAATCATCCAGACTTTATGGCAATTCATATTGCACCTGCCGTTCATTACACAATGGGTGGAATTAAGATTAACCACTATACCCAAGTTTTAAATCAAGATGATCAAGTGATTAACGGACTATTTGCAGCCGGTGAAACATCTGGTGGTTTGCATGGGAATAACCGTATTGGTGGAAATTCAATTGCTGAAACGGTCGTCTTTGGTCGTCAAGCAGGACAAAGAATCTTTAAATACATTCAAGAACAATAGGAGGACATTTTATGCATAGCGGAGAAGCAGCAGAATGGGTGGCAGCGATTGCCGAAGCACTATCAGTGGTAGTTGCTTTATTCTTGCCATACTATAACCAACATGTCGAAAATAAACGGAAATTACGCAATATTAAGATGTTAATTCGTCGAATGAGTAAAAGAGCGATGGATGGGGAAGAAGACGCCTTAGAACATTTAGGGACCATCTTAACCACCGCTTATTTAAAGAATATGAATTCTAAAACAGAAGACGTCATAAATGATGGGCAACAAATTTTAGACATTTTAAAAATGTCAAAAGGTAACCCCACTGAAGAACAACGTGAAAAGATGCGTGCATTGTTAGACGAAATTAATTCAATTTAAAAAAGGAAGCCGATTACGGCTTCCTTTTTATTTGTTGTAATATTGAATATTTCTTTGGTTAATTGGTTGGCAAGCACGGTTATTTTTACCGAACTTTTGAATAAACCAGTCGACTTGAGATTGACTGACTGTCAGTGTCGAGTTATTAATTACAATCCATTCGACACCTTCAGTAAGTGGTGGGGTCGTTAATGAACCTAGATAATGAAATCCGGTTTGAAAATCATTAATTTGATGATGGATTTTTAATGACACACTGTGGTCATGATTGCCTTCAAAATTATTAATGATGTTTTGAATGTCTGAATTAGCATTTCCTATTTGTGGGAATAGAGCGACTACGACAGTTTGACCAACGTCATTTTCGTGGACTAAATGAATTTCAATCGGATTAACTTTGCCATCAATGACGTGTTCAGCAGGCGCATGAAAATGAACTTGCTGGAAATGATAGGGGCGCTCGAAAATACTAGCGTTCCCCATTCCAAGTAATCTAATCGTGGTGTGGTCGTCAATTTCTGTATTTAATTGGTAAAACTCATCGGCATGAATTGGCAGATAATCAGCAAGATGTTGATTGTCATTGGTTGATAAATTAATTGGTGATTGAATCTGACCAAAGCCGTTTTCCCAATTAGCTTGTTCACTATAATCTAACATAATGATCTTCTTTCCATATTAATATGAGTTTGTTTTTTTAATATGTTAATATAACATACATAGAAAAACAATTCGGAGGTGAAAAATTTTGCAAATCACTTGGACGAATCAAGATCAAGTAGATGCTGGAATTAAGCAGTTCTTAGGGGTTCATGGCGTTTCTCATCGGATGTATAACGACTTAAAGCAATCCGGTACAATTATGGTCAATGGTAACGAAAC
>NZ_JAMBKT010000013.1:3980-26007 GCF_025290035.1 Apilactobacillus sp. | reverse complement strand
AAAATAACGACACAAAAAAAGACGACTGAATCAGTCGTCTTTTTTACCCATAATTGTTTTGTTACTTAAGCTTAGTTTTTATAATTGTTTTTAGTTTCTCTTGTCGACTACTGGTACGTTACCGTCGATCATACCTGAATCACCTTTTAGTACCAATGCATTGTACATTACATCGAACTTCAAGTTTTGTTCTAGGAATGAGCCACTGTAGTCTTTGTAGAATACTGGACCTAAATCTGAGTCCATTTCTGCATTAAAATCTTTGTCGTCTAAATCAGGGTTAACTGCAATGAAATCAAAAGATGTATCAATTGCACATGATCCTGCGTCAGAGAAGTTTCCAACACCATCATCTAAACTCAAGAAGAACTTAGCGTCACCTTGAATCTTGTTTTGAATCTTTTCTTTTGCTGCATCTGTAATAGTTAGTTTCATAAAAATGAACCCCCTTTATTTATATTACAAGATATATGATACTCGTTTAACATCTTGTGTCAATAGTTTGTACACGATTTAATTTAAATTTACGCTATTTTTCTATTGACGATACCAATCATACACCTTTTGTGCGACTTTGACAGGTAAATATTTAGCAGTGACGGTTTTCCCAGTCATCCCACTACGTATAATCACTTCAATATGGGCTAATTGAGTCTTCTTCATCCAAATAGATTGACGAATCCGCATCGCTTGAACTTGATGCCAGCCGATATAATATTGACGTTTATTCAATAATCGACTTGTATTGATCACCATACTATCATCTTTACCATCCCCGGATAAACTAACTTCCGTACTTTTATATTTAAAATGAGCATTTCCTACAATCAACAATAAAATTAAGACAGCAATCAAAGCTAAAATGATTTTGACTTCATTATCGGAGAAGCACATCGAGATTATTGGAACAAGCACTAACCATGATAGATTACGGCTAAATATCCACCATGCTCTAATTGTTGGTTTAAATGATTCTACATATTGTAATGGCACCCATCCAAAGTATTCTTTAAATCGTTTTGAAAAATCCTTTGCAAACAGGTTCGGTAAAGCAATTGCTAATTCTTTACCACTATCATCTTTCGAAGATTCATCAGTCGCAAGCACGATTCTAACGGTGCTGATGTGAATCCACTTTTGCAATAAGTTTTGTTCTACCAACACGCTTTGAATTCGGTTGGTGGAAACACGGATTTTACTGCGTGATAGTAATCCCATTTCAATTTCTAAATATTTATCTTTTTTGGACAATGTAAAATCAAAATATTTAATCACGTTATATACAACTACTAACGTTTGCGCTAATAAAACCCCCATGATTACACTAGCGATAATCACTGCTACACTCATATGACTAAGTTTGTTTGCAGCATCGTCAACGGCTGATGAAAAGAAATCGCCACTGAATCTTGATAGTAAAAATACAAAAAAGTAGAGCAGCTTAAGATTAGTAAAACTAAAAAGAACAATGTCTTTTATTCCGGCAGTGTAACTGTTATCTGAACTGGTGGTTTCTTCAGCTTCTTGCTGTTTTTCTTCAACTACTGATTCATCACTAGTTGGATGAACGAATTCACGATGCTTTTGTTCTAGGTACTCACCAACTTGAACGTTAACTGCTGTTAGTTCGTTACCATCTTCAGAACTTTTTCCTGCGGTTTCTATCTTAATTGATTCGATATTGAAAGGTTTTAAAAGAAATAATTGATTATGTTGAATTGATTGAATTCTTGAAAATGGAATGTGAATCGTTTTCTTAAAAAAGATTCCTTTTTTAATCACGATTTGATCATCTAAGATGGAGTAACGAAAGTAAAAATATGATAAAGCGTCGCTCACAAATAACAATGTTAATATGATAGATATCATCATGACTGAGTTAATATGTATCCAGCTAGCAATCAAAAAACTAACTGGAACCATGTAGATGAGACCACGGATATAGTAGACAAATGCAAATGGACTTAAAAGTTTATTGTGCATTGCGCGCCTCCATTGCTAATTCCATTACACGTTGCTTAATGCGTTTTGATTCTTCCTTAGTCACCGCATCAATTGAATGAGATGATCCGGAAGTATCAATGCTAATTTCATGTAAATCTTTAATCATCAATAGTGGGCCCTGTTCAATATCAACGTTTTGGACTCTTGCGATTGGAATAGTTGATTGACATCTAAAAATAAAACCACGACTAATTTCAATATGATCTTCATAAATCGCATAAGAATGAAATGCATAACGGTAGGGAATTAATGCCATTTCAATCGTGGTGTACATCACAAAAATTATTCCTAGTACTAGTGGAACATATTGTACATATGGCCAATCAAGAAATCTAACCGCCACAAAGGCGCCGGCAAAAACGATAATTTCGACTGCTAATGTAATTAATGCAGCATATAGCCACACTATCTTAACTGATTCTGGTAATTTTTTCATGATATCCACCTATTCTTGTTCAATACTTAATAGTAATTGATTAAAATCTGCCAACTTACGGTAACTATTCGCGTAGTCGACTCCTAAAATTCGATGAGATGGAATAATCATGATTAATGGGTTATTCAGGATGGCTTCCTTGACGTCGCCCTCATCGAATGGGTGTTGCTGACAAAATTGTTTAAATGTAATTGTGTGTCCATACTCGATTTCTTGAATTGCCTGATAAATGGCACTGAAGTCTGGATTGATCATATCAGTTTGAATTTGAAATGACTTTCTGTCGCCTTCCAAAAATGCTTTTATTTCATCTTTATACGGTCCCGTTACTTGTTTATTAAAACAAAATTCAGCATCCAATTCTGGATAAAAATTGTAAATATTAGATATTCCAGCATTGGGATTATTAATGAACGTAATCCCATTACGGGTACAAGTAAAATAAAGCTTTATCTTATTATATTCAACTTGATTCCAATATAATTTATTCATTTCAATCCATCCCTATATGTATTTTAAAAGTTAATTACTTATGTAACTAACTATACTTATTTATGGCCTAAAAATCAACACAAAAAAAGACATAACCAAATGTTATGTCATTTTAATTAGATTGCACGAGTGTATCCAACGACGTGCCACCATGGAGCGTGAATGCTTTCTTTTACCACTCCTCTGTTTTGCGCGTCAATCATTTCACCGTTACCGATGTACATCCCTACGTGGTAAATACTCTTAGTAGAAGCACCGATGAAAACTAGATCACCTTTTTTTAATTGTTTTTTACTGATTTTTTTAGTGGTGTTGTATTGAGCTTGCGCGGTTCTAGCAAGATTTTTGTTAGCACCGTGTTTGAATATGTATCTGACGAAGCCAGAGCAATCAAAACTACTTGGACCAGTTGATCCATATACATAACGAGTACCTAATTTTGAATTCGCAACATTATAAATACTAACGTATTTTGAACTATTGGCACTGGCAGTAGTTTCATTTGCAGGAAAAAGCATGACAAATGCCATTGCTACAGTCATTGTCAGTGATATTAATATTTTAATAGTTGTTTTATTCATAGTCATTTCCTCGTCTTCTAAAATCTTTAAACTTTCTTAATGATTGACTTCATTATAGTGACAAAATGCTACATATCAGCAACAACAGTGTTTCAATATTGTGAAAAAATGTTACCGGAGCATTACAAGCCATGGTTTAAAAATAAAAAAGGTCCTATAATAATGAATATACTAATAATAAAAAAGGATATAGGTGATGACATGGATTTATATTCATACAACTATCTAACCCATCCCAACAGCTTAGTTACATACTTATTATTAGCACTCGCTGTTGTGGTTGGATTATTGATTATCTTTAATGGATTCAAATATATGCGCGATCGGACCAACTTAAAGTATCGTGACTTATTTATTACAATGACTTTGGTTGCGGTTTTAGCAATTTCAATTGGGTTTAGTAACATTTTGCAACAAAGAAATTCTTCTTCGCAAAACTCACAAACTACTGAAATGGTCAAAGCCATCAGTCGTAGCAAACATATTTCTACATCTAAAATTTACGTTAGCTCACCACAATTAACTAACGGAATGACGGTTAAAGTCGGTAGCAAATTTTACCAAGCTACATTTAACGCTAGTTTTAACAGTTACCAACTTCAACCAATTCAACTAATCCCTACTAAGATTAGTTACCACGATGAACCTTCGCTTACAATTGGTGGTCTAAATTCTGAATACATGGAAATTCTATTTAAGTTCTTAATTGGGTTTGTCATGTTAGTAATCCAAATCAACCTTTCTGGTAAAGGTAACTTGGCTCCTTCTAACGCCGTTGACCAAGTCCAAAACTATGTATTAGGGGGAATTATCGGGGGTATGATTTACAACGAACAAATCGGTACCCTACAATTCTTCATCGTTCTATTAATTTGGTCATTGGTTATCTTCACTAGTCGCATTCTTAGTCGTCAGTTCCCATTATTCAGACGGATTTTCGCTGGTGAACCACAAAACATTATTACAAACGGAATTGTAAACGTTGATACCGCATTAAAAAACGGAATGTCAGCTGCTGACTTATCCTTCAAGTTAAGAACTAAAGGTGTTAGCAACTTCCAAGATGTTAAATCAGCCGTGCTAGAACAAAATGGTCAATTAACCATTACAACGTTCGGCGATGAAACATTAAGCTACCCAATTATTACTGATGGAACTGTTAACAATGATGTCTTGGATAGAATGGGACATGATACTGAATGGATCGAAAACTTAGCTAAAGACACTCATAAGGAAATTTCACAAATTTACTTAGGTCAATATGTAGATGACCATTTGGTAATCATTTCTTACCCTACGCATGCCAAACGTCCTTGGTACTACGAATTACGTCAACGTGTGGAAGACTTCTCAAACAGTCACAATTTCACTCCTGAAAGTATTCGTAATGCTAAAGCAATGCAAAGCTTAAAAGATCTATCAAAGAAACGCCATATGGGTAAACAGAGTAATAATGATACTCCTACCAACAATAACCCCCGTGGTACTAAAGGTACAAAACAGTAATGAAAAAGACTAGGTTCGATTGAACCTAGTCTTTTTTGGTTTTTATTTATTGGGTTTTAATTATTTAAAAATCTTGAAACGATCTTCGTCGTCCATGTAGTCCTTAGCTTGTGCTGGGGCTTCGATTGAACCGAATACCATTTGACCACGTAGTCTCCAACTTGCTGGAATATCGAATTCCTTAGCAACGTCTTCGTCGATTAGTGGGTTGTAATGTTGTAGGTTAGCACCTAGACCGTTTTCAGCTAAACCAGTCCATACAGCGTATTGAGCGTTACCTTGAGCTTGTTCTGACCAGTCGTAGAAGTTGTCAGCGTATGCTGGGAAGTTCTTTTCTAGACCGTGAACAACGTCCATGTCAGTGAAGAATAGGATAGTTGCGTAACCGTTCTTGAAACCGGATACCTTGTCAGTAGTTGCCTTAACAGCTTCTTCATCCTTTAGATGTGGCTTTAGGTTATCTAATACGATGTCCCAAATCTTGTCTTGGTAGTCGTTAAATAGGATAACGGCACGAGTTGATTGACTGTTAAAAGCTGATGGAGCTTGCTTGATAGTTTCCTTAATGAAGTTTGATAGTTCTTCTTTGCTTTGTTCAACGTTACGACCTAAAGCGTAGATAGTACGACGTTGTTTTTGTAAATCTAATAATTCTGTTTTCATGAGTTAAATCTCCTTTATTGTTTAATTGATTATTTTAATTATAACACTTACTTTTTGTAAGTAAACCTTTTTTATTATTTTTTTGATAAACAAACAAATTCGTAAGTGATATTATTTACTTATAAGGATAATATTATTTGAAGGCGAGGTAAATTAATATGTTTTATTATTTATTCTTGTTAATGGCAATCATTGGGGAGCTAATCGGAACGAATCTATTGAAGATGTCGATGGGTTTTTCGAAATTACTACCCACAATCGGATCATTAATCTCATTCGCATTATGTTTTTACTTTTTATCTATCGCAATGATTAAAATTCCGCTTAATATCGCATACGCCAATTGGAGTGCTCTAGGTATTCTCGCTACCACCGCAATCGCATCATTAGTATATAAAGAACAAATTAATATCATGAGTGCTTTAGGCATCATCTTAATTGTTGCCGGAGTAGTGATTTTAAATCTATTCAGTGCAAAATAAAAACGCTAAGTTAGTATATCACTAACCTAGCGTTATTTTTATACATAGAAGTAAATTGAGAAGTACATTAGGATGGTTCCAATCATTACAAAGACGTGCCAGATAACGTGGCCAAATGGAATCTTAGGGATACTGTAAATTAATGCCCCTAGTGTAAATGCGATTCCCCCAAATAATAATAAGAAGAATCCTTGAACACCTAGGTAATGGTATAAATCAACAATTCCTAGTAAACACATCCATCCCATCACCACATAAATAATAGTAGAAAGCGTTTTTAATTTACCCATCCAAAGTGACTTATAGATAATCCCTAACACGGTCATTACCCAAATCACTGATAGAATTAACCAACCTAGCCAACCACCTATTGCGATTAAGCAATATGGGGTGTATGTTCCAGCAATTAATAGGTAGATGGCGGAGTGATCAAAAATTTGAAATAACTTTTCCACCTTAGTGAAATATAAACTATGAAACATGGTTGACGCCATGTAAAATACAAATAATGTTACAGCGTAAATAATAAAACTAGTGATACGCATTGCTCCACCAACATTAAAACCATGAATGATTAATGCGATTGAACCAATAATTGCGAGTAATGCACCAATTCCATGGGTAACTGCACTAAAGATTTCATTTAATAAGTAGTATGTCTTGTCTTTTATCCAGTTAAACTTTTGCTTAACTGATTCAGTTGTCTTTTTTGTAAAATCGTTGTTCATATAATAAATACCTCGTTATTGATTTATTTCATTATATAACCACGTCATCTAGTTTTCAATACTAGATTGTAATTTGTACAAAAAAAGAACCTATTACTAGGTTCTTTTTATTAATACCAGCTGTGGGCTAACCAAAACGCTTTGGCTGCGACCCATGAGCCATAACGACTCTTAACATACTTGTCAGCTAGTCTTTCTTGGTTCTTGTGTGAGAAGTTACCATGGTAGTAACTAATTGCTAATTGGTATTTACCGTAACAAGTACCATTACTTGCTGTGTACGATCCACCAGATTCATGGTTTGCAATAAATGCTTTGGCTGCTGAGTTAGCAGCAGAAAGACGTTTATGTAATTTTGATGAAGAATGTTTTTTAATCTTAGTAGAACTAAGAATCTTCTTGCCATGTTTCTTAACTTTATTCACATTAGTAGTTTGTGTATTTGCTGTTTCTTGAATGTTGTTTTGCGTTGTTGAAGTAACGTTTTGTTGACTTGCAACTACATCTGCGTTTGCCTTAATATGTGGTAATAAAAACAATGTCGCAATCAATAATGAAACCAATACAGTAAAGGTAATCATTTTATTATTCGAATGCATATAATGTTTTCCCTCCTTAAGTTACTTCATCAATGTAACCCAGCTTTTTTACTGTAAGGTTAGAGTATTGTTACAGGAATATTACATTTTATTTCAGAATTGAAATAAAACCTGACATAATGTTGAATACAAAGGTTTTAAAGTTTTCTTAATTTTCGATCAATACTATTGACTTTCAAGCAAAAAATACATATAGTTAGCTACATGAGTAATTAACCATTGCTATAAAGGAGATGCACTATGAAAACACTTGAAGTTAAAAGTTTAGACAAGTTTTTTGGAAGAAAACAAGCTTTATACGATGTGTCTTTTGACATCGAACCAGGAACTATCCTAGGACTAATTGGTCCTAACGGTGCTGGTAAATCAACTATCATGAAGAGCATAGTTGGCCTAACCAACTATTCTTCTGGATCAATTAAAATTAATGGAGAATTATTAACTACAAACAAACGTAAAAGTTTAGCCAATGTAGGATCAATGATTGAATCACCAGCTCCATACCTAAACCTAACTGGTAGACAAAATTTGAAATTATTCAATGATGGATCTACTACTGAAGAAGAAATTCAACAAATAATGGAAGAAACTCAAATCATTGAATTCGCTGATAAAAAAGCCAAGAAATATTCATTAGGTATGAAACAACGTCTAGGAATTGCTATTTCACTACTAAATCATCCTAAGCTACTTATCTTGGATGAACCTATGAACGGTCTAGACCCTCAATCAACTCATGACTTACGTGATTTATTAGTTAAACTTGCTAAACGCGGTATTAGCATACTAATTTCTAGTCATTTACTAGATGAATTATCCAGAATTGCCGACTACTATGTTGTAATTAACCATGGTAAAGTTATTAAAAAAGCTGATTCTAATTCATTCCTATCAGAAGGTCCTAAGACTATCAAATTCGAAGTTACAAACATTGAAGATGGTAAAGCCGCTTTAGAAGCTGCTGGTTTTGAAGTAACTGTTTATGACAAAAACATAGAAATTCCTGACAACGAAGATTCTACCGCGATGAATGCCGGTCTTTCAGCACTAAATCAAGCTGGCATTGAAATCATTAACGTTGCAAGAAATCAAGTCGATTTAGAAGAATCATTATTAAAACTTCTAACAGACGACAATACTAAGGAGGCCAAATAATGTTAACTTTAATCAGACAAGAATTGTATAAACAAATTCATGGTAAATTTTACATGGGTTGGGGAATTATTGTCCTTGCTATCTCACTATTAAGCGGTTATTTCTATCACAATAGTGCTGCCACTAGCGCAATAAATTCCAGTGCTAGAATGTTTGGTAACGGATTATCTATGACATTAGTAGCAATGATCGTATTTGCAAGTTCTTTACTTACAAGTGATTTCTCAAATAATACTATTAAGTATCTATTTGCTAGACAATTCTCTCGTGGTCAAATTCTAATTTCTAAATTAATTATGGCCGTGTTAATGTTCCTTTACCTAGTTGTAATTGCATTTATCTCAACTGGAATTGGTAACATCTTATTTAATGAAAATCGTAAACTACAATGGAATGATATGTTCTCTTATCTTGGTGGAATGGCATTCTACCTTTTCCTAATGGTATCTATCGTATTGCTTATTAGTAATATTTTCAAAAGCAATGCCGTTGCTATTGCTTTTGGTTTAGTATTTTACTTTGTCGCTAATATTATGAATGTCTTCCTGGGTATTTTAATGGATAAATTAGAATTGGTTAAATATAATCCGTTAAACTTCCTAAATATTATGAGACAATTCTCAATTCCTGAATATAAACAAATTACCCAACTTTCATTAACTCAAATGGAAATCGGTACAATTATTTGGGGAGTCATCTTTTTATTAATTACCTATCTAGTATACAACCACAGAAATGTCTAAAATTTCTACGCCCCTTAAAGACGATCTATTTTTGGATAGGTCGTTTTTTTATTGGAAACAGAGACTAAAAGTGATAAACTCATCATATGATAATTAACGTATAAGATTTGGAGGCCAATATATTGGTTGATTTATTAAAACAAGAAATGAACAAAAAGAACCGTATCATTTTTGTTGGCATGGTTGCTTTCTTATTCATTGTTACTATTTTAATGGCTATCATTGGTAAGAATACAAAGACCCTTGATGCTTGGAAATTAATGAATTCTCTAGGTGGTATCACCACTGTGATAACACTACTTGCTACTATTATTACTACCACAAGATTTGCAGGGGTGGACAGCAACAAACAAATTCGTGAAAATATGGCAAAACATAGTAAAGTTACCATTTTCTTTTCTAAAGTGATTACTATCTTAGCTAGTTACTTCATTCTACTTGCTGTTGCAGTAATTACTATCATTTTCATGAAGTACTTAATCTTTCCAGAAAACGCTTTAGCTGGTAAGGTCGCACTTGAATTACAATGGGCTACACTAGGAAACATTGCTTATTTCTTCATCTTTGAATCATTTGTGATGATGGTAATCGGTTTTTGTAAGACTTGGTACAGTTCAATTGCTTTTGGTGTATCACTTACCTTTATTACCGAAGGAATTGCTGGATTATTCATGATTTTCATTTACGTTCATCGTGAACTAATTTACAATCCTTTCAACTTTTTCTTTGTTGAAATGCAAATCCAAGATGGTATGAAACATATGATGACTCGTTTAACACTTAATAAAATAATTGCTGGATCTATCATCTACGCTATCGTTTTCTTCGTGATTGCATTTATTATCTTTGTTTACTTTAGAAAATTCCCAACTGATGATGAATTAATCGCGAAACGTAATAACAAAAAAGCTAAAAAACAAAAAGTTACTAAATTAGCATAAAAGCAGCATTAAATAAGCACTGCGGAGTGATTCCCAGTGCTTATTTTGTTGAATAATTTCAAAATAGTGATATTCTTTAATATTGTATACAATATAATCACTTGCTAAACAAACCACCGAACAACAAATGAAAGGAGCATGTGTATTATGCCCAAAGAAATTACATTAAACGATCAAATTTGTTTTCAAATTTCACGCGCACATCAACTATTTAACAAATTTTATCAAGAACCTTTAGACGAATTTAACTTAACTTACGTTCAATACATTACTCTATTATCATTATGGGAAAAAGATGGTGTTACCGTTAACTTCTTAAGCCAAAAACTAGGATTATCTAATGGGACTCTTACTCCATTATTGAAACGACTAGAAAAAGCTGGTTGGATTACCAGAAATCGTGATAAAGCTGATGAACGTCGTGTCCTAATTCACTTAACTGAATTAGGAAATGAAAAAAAAGAACCTATCTTGCAAGCTGTTCAAGGTTGTCTAAACCGTTTAAACTACTCTGACGATGAATTTGCTGCTGCAATGGATACCATCATTGACTTACAAGAAAGACTTGAAAAGACTAATGACAAATAATTGTCATTTTTCAGTTGACACTTGTCTACTCTAGATATACAATAATATTTGTTATTTAGAGACAAGTTAATTTGTAGTCGTCTTCCAGGGAGAATTCACAATAGCTGAAAGTGAGTTTATGACGATCTAATTAATACCACTCTTTATATTCTTTTAATCGATATTTATTAATGACTATTATGAGGGCATTATTATTTTATTTTGGTAATGCTAAATTCAGGGTGGAACCACGTTATAGACGTCCCTAACACTTAGTTGTGTTAGGGACGTTTTTTGTTTCTCCTGCTCAAATATACTTAAGAAGGTGGAAATATGTCAGATAATAATGAAGAAAAATTAGAAAGAAAACTTAGCGCCCGTCATATGAAAATGATTGCGCTAGGTGGAACCATTGGAGTCGGTTTATTCATGGGAGCCAAATCAACCATTGGTTGGACTGGTCCTTCCGTATTACTGGATTACGCTATTGCTGGATTATTCCTATACTTAATCATGCGTGCATTAGGAGAAATGCTATACGTTCATCCCGTTACTGGATCATTCTCCCAATTCGCTTCAGAATACTTACATCCCGTTTTTGGATACCTAACTGCGTGGAGCAACGTCTTCCAATACATCGTAGTTGGAATTTCTGAAGTAATCGCAATTGGTACTTACATGCAATTCTGGTGGCCTCACTTACCAAGTTGGTTACCTGGTATTATTGCAATTATTTTTCTATGTATTGCTAACTTAGTATCAGTTAGTGCTTTCGGTGAACTAGAATACTGGTTCGCTTTAGTTAAGGTGGTAACTATCATCGCCATGATTATCGTTGGTCTAGTAATCATCGTCTTTGGTTTTAATGGGATTGCGCCAACTGGAATTTCTAACATTTGGAGCCATGGCTTCTTCGCGAACGGTTTTAAAGGATTCTTCTTCGCATTAGCAATCGTTATCGCTTCATACCAAGGAATCGAATTAATCGGGGTAACTGCTGGTGAAGCTGAAAACCCTAAAGAAACTTTAGTTAAAGCGATTCAAGATACCATTGGTCGTATCTTAATCTTCTACATCGGTGCGATTTTCGTTATTTTAAGTATCTACCCATGGGATAAAATCAACCAAATTGGTTCTCCATTCGTAGAAACTTTCTCACAAGTCGGAATCACTGCAGCTGCTGCAATCATTAACTTTGTGGTTGTTACTGCTGCCCTATCTGGATCTAATTCCGGAATTTACAGTGCAAGTCGTATGGAATTCCTACTTTCAGAAGAAGGACAACTTCCTAAGATTTTCAGAAAGTTAAACCGTCACGGTGTTCCCTACGTATCAGTAATTAGTATTTCATTGGGAATTTTATTAGGACTATTACTAAACGTCTTACTACCTATCTTCTTCCCTTCAGCAAATCAAATTTTCGTATACGTATACAGTTCATCCGTTCTTCCCGGAATGGTACCTTGGATAATTATCTTGATATCTCAAATTCGTTTCAGAAAACAACACGCTGATGAATTAGTCAATCATCCATTTAAGATGCCACTATCTCCTATCAGCAACTATGTAACATTAGTATTTTTAGCAATCACTTTGATCTTTATGTTTATTAACCCAGCTACTAGAATTCCTTTAATTATCGGGATTGTATTCCTATTAATTATGACAATTCTATATTTCGTAAAATTTAATTTCAAAGACTAATTGCGTCATAAAATGATAGATGAATAAAATTCACCTATTGTGTAATTACTTGACATCGAAGTGAATGTATAATAACATTTCTAAAATAATAAACATTAGAATTACATTTATATATCTTACTGGGGAACCCTCAAAAGCTTGTCAGCAAGATTTTTGTCGGTGTTAAGGTAGCAATTATTTAAAAATATCAAATTTGTTATACATTTTTAAAAAATCCCTAGTACAATAGACAGTGTAGTACTAGGTTTTTTATTACTCTTTTACAGGATGGTGAAAAAATTGGCAGAAGAAAAGCAAGAAAAGAAACTAGAACGTAAATTAAGTTCTAGACAAATGCAAATGATTGCATTGGGTGGAACTATTGGTGTTGGACTATTTATGGGTGCAAAGTCAACCATTGAATGGACCGGACCTTCAGTTCTACTTGCATACGCAATTGCAGGTGTCTTCCTATACTTAATCATGAGAGCATTAGGTGAAATGTTATATGATAATCCAATTAGTGGATCTTTCTCTCATTTTGCCGCTGAATACATGCATCCGGTTTTCGGGTATTTAACTGCTTGGTCAAATATCTTCCAATGGGTGGTTGTCGGAATTTCTGAAATGATTGCAATTGGTACTTACATGCAATTCTGGTGGCCTTCTATCCCATCATGGGTGCCTGGAATCATCGCGGTAGTATTCTTATGTATCGCAAACTTAATCTCAGTTAGCGCATTCGGTGAACTAGAATACTGGTTCGCATTAATTAAAGTAGTGACCATTATTGCCATGATTATTGTTGGTGCTGTGATTATCGTTTTAGGTTTCAACGGAATTGGTCCTACTGGGATTTCTAACTTATGGAGCCATGGTTTCTTCACTGGTGGTGTTAAAGGATTCTTCTTCGCACTATCAATCGTATTCGCTTCATACCAAGGTATCGAATTAATTGGGGTTACTGCTGGAGAAGCTGAAAATCCTAAACATACTTTAGTTAAAGCAATTCAAGACACTATTGGTCGTATCTTAATTTTCTACATCGGTTCAATCTTCGTAATGCTATCAATTTACCCATGGGATAAAATTGCTAACATCGGATCACCTTTTGTAGAAACATTCTCACAAGTTGGTATTACAGCAGCTGCTTCAATTATTAACTTCGTTGTTTTAACTGCTGCACTATCTGGTTCAAACTCCGCAATCTACAGTTCAAGTAGAATGTCATACCTATTAGCACAACAAGGTCAACTACCAGATAGATACAACAAAATTAATCGTCATGGTGTTCCATATATTTCAGTTATTTCAATTGCAACTGGTATTTTAGTAGGGGTAATTTTAAACGTTATCCTACCTCTATTCTACAAGGGTGCTGATCAAGTATTCGTTTACGTTTACAGTTCATCTGTACTTCCAGGAATGGTTCCATGGTTTGTAATTATCATGTCAGAACTTAAATTTAGAAAGCAACACCCTGAAAAGCTAGTTGGTCATCCATTTACAATGCCTTTTGCACCACTTTCCAACTACTTAACATTACTAGTACTATTTGTTACTCTAGTATTCATGTTCTTTAATAATGATACTAGAATTCCATTACTAGTTGGAATTGTCTTCTTAGCAATTATGACAGTTCTATACTTTGTAAGATTTAATAAAAAATCTAAGTAATTAAAAATAAATTAAAAAATAATTAGCCACCTTGACTATTCAGGGTGGCTATTTTCATGTTAAAATATTCGAGTGTGTTTTTTATAGATAAAACGAATAATGGTAAAAAGAACTGTGGGATATCTTTTTATTGACAAAGACAAGTTCTAACTTGTTAATTATGGAAAGAGGTAATTATTATCATGGGGAATTTATTCAAACGAATGAATCGTAAAGAAGACCCTAGCGTTTATGAAGAAAAAGACGCTAAAATGAAAAGAACATTAACTACCAAGGATTTCTTGGCATTAGGTGTTGGAACTATCGTTTCAACCGCTATTTTTACACTTCCTGGAATCGTAGCAGCTAATTATGCTGGTCCAGCTGTTACCATTTCATTTTTACTAGCAGCCATCGTGGCTGGTCTAGTTGCCCTATCATACGCTGAAATGGCTTCAGCAATGCCGTTTGCTGGATCTGCATACTCATGGATCAACGTTATCTTCGGTGAATTTTGGGGTTGGGTTGCCGGATGGGCTCTCCTAGCTGAATACTTTATCGCGGTGTCATTTGTTGCGGCTGGTTTATCAGCTAACTTCCGTGGATTAATTGAACCATTAGGACTAAAACTACCCACTTACTTATCTAATCCTGTTAGCGCAAAAGGTGGATTAGTTGATATCATCACAGTAATTGTTATTTTAATTGTAATGTTTTTAATCACTCGTGGTGACGAACAAACTTCAACTATCGAAAACATCTTAGTAATTCTAAAAGTACTTGCTGTAATTGTCTTCGTGGTTGTTGGTGCTACTTCAATCCACTTTGCTAACTACGTACCATTTATTCCAGCACATACAGTCAATGCTGACGGAACTAGTTTTGGTGGTTTTAGCGGAGTCTACGCCGGTGTATCAGTAATTTTCCTATCATACATCGGGTTTGATTCCATCGCTGCTAACTCTGCCGAAGCAAAAGATCCACAAAAGACCATGCCACGCGGAATTATCGGTTCTCTAGCAATTGCCGTAACCCTATTCGTTGCGGTGTCATTAGTGCTAGTGGGAATGTTCAAATACACTAACTACGATAATAACGCTGAACCAGTTGGTTGGGCATTACGTCAAGCTGGTCACCCATTCATTGCTTCAGGTGTGCAAATTGTTGCTGTTGTGGGTATGTTCACTGCTTTAATTGGAATGATGATGGCTGGTTCCCGTCTAATCTACTCATTTGGTCGTGACGGAATGCTTCCTAAGTTCTTAGGTAAGGTTGATAAAAAACATAACCTACCAGTTAATGCGATTATCACTATGACTGCCATTTCAGTCGTTATCGGTGCTTTCCTAACATTTACATTCCTATCTCAATTAATTTCTGCCGGAACATTAATTGCTTTCATGTTTGTATCTGTTGGTATCTACCCATTACGTAAACGTGAAGGAAAAGATATCAACATGCCAGGATTCAAAGAACCTTTCTACCCTGTCATGCCCGCTTTAGGTTTCGTTGCTTCTCTACTAGTATTTTGGGGATTAGATAGCGAAGCTAAACTATACGCATTAGTATGGTTTGTCATCGGAATGGTAATCTACTTCGTTTACGGTATGAATCATCACAAACGTAATCAATAATTAAAGCAAACTAAAAGAGGACTCAATTGAGTCCTCTTTTTTATTTGCGTTCGTATAAAGCAACTAGACCTTGACGATGACTACTGTAGTTATACCAATTCTTAGCAACTAACTTATAATGTTGTTTCAAGAACTTACGATCTTGTTTTGGTAGTAATTCATCTGGATAGTACTTAGTAACGACAAATTTGTATTTTAGTGAATGTAAGTACTTACGTTGGTATTGTGCCATTGGCGCATATTGTAAGTTGTTTCGAATAAAGAAACGATCCTTGCTGTAAGTACCAGTGTATGTGAACATTCCTAAGTCTAATGCGTGATAATTCAAAATTGACTTATCTTTTGAAGCATTAACCTTCTTGGTAAATTCAACTTCATACATTTGGTGTGGCTTGGCAACCAACATGCTACTGCGGTAGTTATGGTTCGTCACAAAGATCCCTAATAGTGCTAAACCGGACAGCGTCCAAATCAAATACTTCTTATCTGCGATATAACGATCAATCAACAATCCTAATACGAATAAATAGAAGATAATGAATGGTTCACATGCAAATAAGTAATATGAGAAACTAGCACCACCAGCTTCGTATGTTAATACGATATCTAGAAATACGATTAATGATAAAAGTGCCTTATTTCCACCATGAACTTCTACTGATTCCATATATCTAACGACTGCGTAAATGAATAATCCAATCATAATATAATATACTGTTCTAATTAGAATTAAGTGGTGATGGAAACCAAAGGTTGGATACATCACCTTAAAAAGCGTGTATGAGAGCGTTGCGTCTTGAACATGGTAATGAGTCAAGTTCAAGTAGAAGTATGCGTAAAACATCGCTTTTAGAGCTCCTGTGGCTAAATATAAAATCATGATTGGGATTGTAACCACTAAAAATCCAATTAAAGCATCTAAAATAATAATAAATAATTGCTTGTAACGCTTAGTAATTAAACATGCGATGCCGACAAAGACAAAGAATATGACCCATGGAATAATTAATGAATACTTAATCCAGAATAAAATGGCCACAAATGCACCGTTAACTATGTAGTAACGACGTGGCATATCAAACCAATTGTATTTGATACATGAATAAATCAAAATAAAGACAAATGTCATAGCGTATTCTTCAGGTAAATCACCATAGAAGAAGATACGACTACTGAATGCTAATGGAATAAATAAAAAGCTACATAGCATTGCAGTACGACGACTTAGTTTAAATGATAGAATTCGATTAATGTATGCGATGTCTAAGAATAACAACAATGATTCAATGATATAAATAAACGTAAATGAACGATATGAGAAAACGGCATTCACTGAATGAATTAAATAAATAAGTGGACCTCGGTTATCAAATAGATCCTTATATGGCATTAATCCATGTAAAAGCCCTTTTCCGACTGTATACATTGTATTTGCGTCTAATGAACGGTTAAATTCATAAAAAGGTGACGCGGTTGTTAAAAAGAACATACAAACAAAACTAATCACCAACATAAAAATGTTTTGTGGTGTTAGTCTTTGCTTTATTTTTTGCATTTTCTCACCTCAAGAAATAATAATAATCTTTTAATCTACATTAGGCAATAAAAAAATTCCCTAACAATTTGTTAGGGAATTTTAATTATTTTACTACTTTTCTTCTTGAGCTTGAGCAGCTTGACCTAAGATGTTTAAGTAGTGGAATGGACGGTCAAAGTTTGGTTGGAATAACATATCAACCATTGCTAAGTCGTCAATTGTGTTTTCGTTTTGGATTAATACTGAAAGTGTGTTTGCTGATTGAGAAATATCGTATTTACTCATTAATGATCCACCTAAGATACGACGAGTTTCTGGGTCGTAAACTAGTTCCATCATTACCTTTTCAGTTGTTGGCATGAATTCTGGACGGTAGTTATCTTCAACAACTACTGAGTGCGCCTTCATTCCTTTTCTTTCAGCCATTCCAACAGTCATCCCTGTTGATACAATTGCGTAATCATATAATTGTAAACCAGATGATGATTGAGTTCCCATGTACTTAGTAGTTGGCTTAACGATGTTCTTACCAACTAAGATACCTTGACGAACAGCGTTAGTAGCTAGTGGAATGTATTCGTTAGTACGACTTGGGTTGTAGTGAACCGCAGCACTATCACCAGCAGCGTAAATGTCTGGGTTTGAAGTTTGCATGTATTCGTTAGTGATGATGGCACCGTTGTCAGTCATATCAACTTTACCAGTTAATAATTCACTGTTTGGTTGGAAACCAACACATAGAATTGCCATATCAGCTTTGATGTCATGGTCACTAGTTGATAGAGTTAATTCGTCATCACCTGAGAATTTATCAACACGCACACCTAATTCTAATTTAACGTTGTGGTCAGTGTATAGTTCTTCAATCTTGTCAGTGAACTTCTTGTCAAAGTATTTTGATAGAACGTGGTCATCACTGTTGATTAAAGTAGTTTCGTGACCGTGGTTTGAGAATGCTTCAGCTAATTCGGCACCGATGTATCCACCACCGACAACGGCAATACGTTTGTGGTCCTTAGCTTTTTCAAATAAGATTTGGGCATCGTGCCAGTTCTTACAGAAGAAGACATTTTTGTTGTCGCGACCTTCGATTGGAGGAAGCACTGGACGTGAACCAGTAGTCATAACTAACTTGTCGTATGAGTCTGAGAATACGTCGTGTGAATCTAAATCTTCAACTTCGATTGTCTTGTTATCTGTGTCGATTGACTTAACGCTGTGTAACATTTTAACGTTAGCACCTAAGTCAGCTAATTCTTGAGGATTTGAGTAGAATAATCCTTGAGGATCCTTAACTTTTCCATCTAGGTACAATGCAATTCCACATGATAGGAATGAAATGTTGTCATTTCTTTCGTATACAGTAACTTCTGCATCTGGGTTTTCTTTTAAAATTTGTTTTACGGCGAATGTTCCAGCATGTGTACATCCAATAACAATAACTTTCATATTGTATACCTTCTTATCTTTATAATTCGTATTTATTTTTATTTACAAGTTTTATTATATGCATTGTGAATAAAAACACAATACTTTTGTTTCACCTTAAGATAAATTTAATATTTTCACCTTATCATTGGTATCATGGGCTTTATAGGCTTTGTTCACTAAATCACGTAATTAGCATTTTTCAAATAAAAAAGAGCGCAAATGCGCTCTGATTAATAAAACCAGTCTTGCTTGCCAAGACGGCGATTATACTTAATTAATGTTACGTATGCTACCAGTAATCCAATAATGAAAATCAAAACACTGGTCAAATCAATGTCGTTATATCCAGCAACATTGAAGTAAATGGAATGCATTGAGAAAACTAATGCGGTGTAATCCATGATTGCATGAGCGGCAATTGGCACCCAAATATTTTTAGTAACGTAATACATTGCGGCTAAAATAAAACCAATTCCCATCGCATAGATAATTTGGTTAGTGGTATCCCAGAATGGTTGAGCACCGTAATTCAAAGCGTGTAGACCACCAAAGAAAAGACTAGACCAGATAACACTTTTCATAACAGTGTGCTTTTTAAAAGTCTTTAACATGGCGCCAAAAATAATTCCACGCATGGCGGTTTCCTCAAACATCCCAATAAACAATGCTTCTAATAATGCAATGAAGAAAGTTAAGAATAGATTCAAACCATTCATGTGATGTATGATTCCATTCCACACAATGTCATCACTGGAGATTGTCACGTTAGCTAATGCGATTAACATTATTAACCAACCAACAGTGAATAAGCTCTTCCAGCCATGTTTAGATTGAAAAATTTCAATATCCCAACTACGCTTGGCCAGGATTATCATGAAGATAACCCCTAATAAACGTACTACGCCCGGTTCCATTTGTCCTAATAACTTGTGATCAGCATAAATATTGAAATTAAATGCACCAAATTCAGCAATCGTTAAGAATACAAACATGATCAAAATGGTTAGAAATGAAATTCCCCACATTTTCTTTAAAGACATACTCCCACCTCTTTTTTATTTATTATAACAAAAAAGAGCTACCGAAGATTGGTAACTCTTTTTGCCTTAGTGCTTAAATTTGTTGTAAATAGCCATTAACATCTGCAGAGTAACTTATTCCATTGATACTAACGGTGGTATTTCTTTGTAAAATGCCGTCACTGGAGAAGAATTGCTTCTTACCGTTAATGGTTTGGAGACCATAAACGATATGTCCAGTGTTATTAGCGTAGTACCAATTATCTTTGTAGTTGAAATAGTCTCCGACAACTGCATTTCCATCAACTGGATTGAAGTAAACTAACCCGTTTTGATATTGCATGAACTTATCTTTAATTTGATAACCGTTTTGATCAAAATATTGTAGGTTCTTATCATGAATAAAGAAACCAGTTTGTAACTTCCCACCTTGATTGACGTAGATGGTTTGGGAAACGGTGCTTAAAGTGATATAGCCTTTCGCAACCACCATCGCCCCATTATTTTGATAGTAATTGAGTGAGTTATCAGTATTTTTAACGATGACATTACGGAGATTAATCCCATTAGATAGGAAGTAATACTTATAACCATTGATGGTAGTTGGTTTGGTAACGAAATTGCCTTTTGCATCGACATAGTACCAGTTGCCATGGTTGTCTTTTAAGAAGGTACTCTTGGCAACTTGACCACTAGTGGTCATAAATTTATATTGACCATTTTGTTCAACTAGACCGTAATTAGCATTCTTACCGATTAGGACGTTTGGTAAGTTGGTCTTCTTGGTCCCAACCTTAAAGTAGCCGGAACTGTCAGTGTTGCCTAACACATAAGCAGTCCCTTTTTCTTGAATGTTACTACCATTTAGATACTTGGCAGACCATACCTTGATTGGTGTCGATGCATCGATGGGTTCACCAGTCGAGATTTGTTTCTTGGTAAACAAGTCGGGGTACTTTTGTCTTAAGTAGTTTAAGAAGGCACCACCATATTTAAATTGATAGTCATTACCGGAGCCCTTGGAATTGGCTTGATATAAAGTATTCACTAAATTAGTGTCCGGATTTAAATCACCATTATTATTAACCCTAGTGACACTAACGATTTCGGTGTTCGGTAATGAATATAGTTGGTCCGGGACGATATCAGCAAGCACTCTGATGCCTTGTTTATGAACCGATTTAATTGCCTTTAATAAATCAGTGATGGTTCCATACTTAGTGGGTTTCTTATAACCGAGGTCATAACGGTCGTTGAATGCATAGCCATTTTGAACGACTGAATCTAAGAATGGACTGTCATCAACGGAACGATATTGAGGCGCTAATTCAACGTAGGTGAAGCCCATTTGTTTAAACCAGTTAGCGCGCTTACTGATAACAACATTGGTGTATTGGTCTTTCGTCTTGGCAAAGTCTTGGAAATTAGAGAAGGCTTCAAAGATAACATTAGAATCCAACGCTGGATTGGAATGAAGAACTTGGCCATCAGCCTTGGCTTTTTTAGATGGTTGTTCGCGAATGTCTTGTCTCGCAGATGCATCTAATGGTACCCATACGGAAAGATATCCAGATACTTGGGGATTAGCGTATCCCTTAATATCGCTGGCATCTAGTGTTAAGTTCCCGTTTCGATCAGTGAAGACGATTTTAGATGACTTGTTGTAAGTATCATAAGTCGCAATTCCGTTATCAGTGGTCGTTAGCAGTTGACGATAAGCTTGATTCTTATGGGCCGCTCCCATTTGAATCACGACTTTGTCGGTCGCATTTAACTTTAGGTTTGGGTTATTACTTTCGACCACAGCAATACCAGAGTTACGGGTTAATTTCGTCCCCTTACTATTCTTAGTTAATGCTTTAGCACCATAGCGAACTGAGGTTAACACCGTATCTTGATTGTCATTGACCGCTACCGCATTCATTGCTTGACCACCGGAAACGTACTTAGTGCGTCCATTTAGCAGAGTCGCAATTGCTTGGTAATATGGTGATTTGGTGGCCATGAATTGACCGTTATCAGCGTACATATCACCGTAATAAACTCTTGGCACTGTATCTTTATTGGTTAAGAGTAAGGCATATGCACTTGGGATGTTGTATTGAGTATATTGCTTATCAGTCTTTTGTTGATCAGCATTGTAAATCTTGAAAGCTTGTTTGATTTCATC
>NZ_JAMBKT010000013.1:0-3880 GCF_025290035.1 Apilactobacillus sp. | reverse complement strand
ATAATCTGTATCGATGGTCATTTGATTAGTGCCGGTGTCGGCTTGATAATAGGCATCATTATCTGACCAATCTTCTAGAATTTGTAAATGGGCATTGGCGTTTTTATCGTTCTTATTGACTTTATATGCGTCTCTAAAGTAGTCAGCAATAATGTTGATTACATCAGCATCCATATTATCGACAGCGTCGATTCTAACCCCGTCAAAATTAGCGGATGCGTCCTTTTGGGCAATTGATCCAATATTCATCATGTAGTGAAGCCAGTTTAAGGTTTCTGCTTGCACTGTTGGATTGGAATTGTCGACATCACTACCTAATAAGAATTCATAACCGTTGTATTCTTCTTTGGTGTATTTTAATTTTCCCTTTTGTTGACTGGGGGTGCGATTCAAAAGACGATAGTTGGAATTGGCTTGCGGCGTATCCTTATTGTTGCTGTATTTAAGTGAGCCCCCTTGAAAACCATCGTTGATGTCATAATTTTCACTGGTCTTATTCCAACGAGATTCTGAATTAACGAAGTCTCTAAATAGAGCCTTAATATCCGAAGTGTTTCCTTTGTTCTCATTGATTTGTTTTTCAATATTTAAACGCACAGTCGCAACCGCTTGATCTAAATCAGTGCTGGTAGTATTGGCATCAAAAGTCCCGGTAATGAAACCATGTTGAGCCATGAAATTCAAATAGTCAATTTCGACATTGCGATTTGGCCACCAGACACTTAATAACGGACGAAAATCTTCGCTGGTTGAATTACGCCATTTCCCATTAGATAATTGAATCTTTTTAGGACGATACCAGGTATCGGCTAGAAGATATCCGTCGAAATTATTAATGCTTTTTTTATCGGTAGAGTATGCGGAGATATTTTGATTGGCAGAAACTTGTCCACTGGTTAAGTTCGGTTTATCTGATGATAGTGTCCCGTCCGCGCCAAAATAATAACTCACGTTATTATCGGTGATGATAGTTGATGTCGCATACTTCCCATTGTCGTAATAATAATAAATTTGGTTGTTAATCACTTTTAAATGAGATTGAAAATCAGCACTAGCGTTGTTGCTAATTTGAGAATGTAAAACCCGTTTGGAGTCATTACTGTTAACAGTAGTAGCCGGTTGGGTTTCAAATGACTTATCCGTCTTTGGTTTAGCATAATCTAAGTTGGTCGTCGCATCACTAGTGGATGCAGCGGTGGTATCCGGGCTGGTCTGATCAGCATGGGAGGTAACCCCCGATGCTAAAGTAATCCCCGCCATAATTGCAGACGTGGTGATTGCTGCGACAATCCAATTTTTACCGGATTTATACATTTTATATCTAGATTTTCGTTCATTCCCAATCATGAAATTCATCCCCATAATCAATTTTTTCATTTAGCCATCTATCTTTGTAGCCATTTAGCCATATTTATAACTTTAATTATACATAAAAAAAGAGCCTCCGTTAGCGGAAAGCTCTAATTTAATCTTATTTTACATATGTGCGAGTGTAGTTCCATTGTGGACCAGCACTGTTATGAATAATATCTTTGATGGTGCTTCTTTGTAGGTAATATGCATGCACTTGGTAAAGTGGTGAAATTCCTTGATCAGCATTTAGCTCATTGCTTGCAGCTAGTAAATCTTGCCAACGTTTTTCAGCGTTGTTGGCATCTACATTTTCAGCCTTATTAATCAATTGATTGTACTTAGTACCATCATATTTACCAAAGTTATATGGTGTGTTCTTTTGTGGGATTTGTAAGAAAGTAATTGGATCTTTGAAATCTCCACCCCAAGTTGATAATGCAATGTCAAAGTTACCATTTTGAGTGTTAGTACTTACAATCTTACCTGGTAAGTTACTTAGGTTTAATGTAAATCCTGGTAGAATTGCTTCTAATTGTGACTTCAAGAATTGAGTAGCAACAGGTGTGTTAGCATCTTCATTTTGTGCTAATAGAGTTAAACTAATCTTCTTTAGGCCTAATTCTTTTAGTCCCTTTTCGAAGTATTGCTTAGCCAGCTTCTTGTTGTATTGTAAAGCATTGTCTTGGTCTTGTTGACTAGCGAAGTCTTTACCAGTCTTTGGATCATTGGCTAAACCGAATGGAACAAAACCAGTAATCTTTTTAGTCTTAAATCCTAATAGGTTTTGACTTAATTGGTCTCTATCGATGGCTAATGAAATTGCTTTTCGAATATTTAGGTTGTTGATAATACGACGGTTAGTTGCGTTTGGATCATTGAAGTTGTAACGCAAGAATGTAGTCATTGCGTATGAGTAATCCTTCATGTCTTTACTATCTTTGTAGTTCTTTAGTTGTTCAGTAGATAGTGCTGTCACATCAATCTTACCTTGGTTATATAGGTTCAAACTAGTTGTTGGGTTTGCCACAACGGTGTAGTTAACACGGTTTAACTTAACCTTTTTAGCGTCCCAGTAATCTTTATTCTTTAAGTATGACCATTTGTCGTTGGTACCGTTCCAGCCTTCAATCTTGAATGGACCGGAATATACCATGTACTTAGCGTTAGTTCCGTACTTGTCACCGTATTTCTTAACAGTAGCTTCGTCTTGTGGTCCAAATAATGGATAAGCCATTAAAGTCTTGAAGTAAGCAATTGGCTTAGTTAAATGAATTCTGACGGTACGACTGTTAACTGCTTCAATACCTAATTTATCTGGATTCATCTTACCTAAGTTGATTGCTTCCCCGTTAACAACGCTGTTAAATAAGTATGAATATTGAGCCTTAGTGCTTGGGTCAACAGTACGACGCCATGAGTAAACAAAATCTTGGGCAGTAATTGTTTTACCGTTACTCCATTTAGCATCACGTAAATGGAAAGTCCAAGTCTTACCATCTTTACTGGTTGTTGCTTTGTCTGCTAGGTCTAAACCAGGTTTACCGTTTTTACCTAATTTGTAAAAACTACTAAATGCGTTCCCAGTAGATCCATATCCTCCCGCTTTAGAAATATCCACTGTATCTAATTGGGAAGTTGCTGCTAAGTTTAAAGTCTGTGTCTTCGCATCGTTGTTGGCAGTATTATTACCACATGCCGCTAAGGTAATCCCCACTAATACTGTCAATGCTGATGTTGCAAGTAATTTCTTCATATCCTCACTCCTAAAAATTTTTTCAATCAAAAGAAAAAGACCACTGTCTAAGATTAACTAAACAGTTAGCCTCAAACAGTGGTCTCTTATTCGTATGATTCAATTATTATTAATTTCTGTCAAACTATCTCGAATCATACGTTTAAAAAGGTTACCACATTTGTGCTAACGATAGTTTGACAACAACATGAAATTAAAATTACGTTCTTCAAATGGATAACCTTCTTTCTTCGTATTGGATTGAATAATGTAAATATACTATCAAAAATATTAGAAGTCAATTAAAATATTCATTATTTTTTAATGATGGGTAAATTTCAGTGGAAAAATATCTTTATAATTGCCCTTCTGACACATTTAATATATGATTAAAAACAGATGGAATTTATATGAAGGGATTATAATTATGAGAAGTACATTTTCCAAAGTATTATTTGTAATCGTATTACTATTTATCGCGTTCATTGCTGCAATTAGTATTGCAACACATAACAGCAATGTTGATAATACATTAAAAGCCGTAAATCAAACTGTTGCAGTTACTAAAAAGAAACACCATGCTGGTGATTATGAACTAAAACCTAACAAGGATGAAATTGATCAATATAGCTTCCCTAGACTTGATGCTATTAAGAGTACTAAGTTCAAAAAGGGTGAAAAGATTAAAGCAACTAAGTTGGTTCAAGATCAACAAACTAGTTTCTACCAAATCAATAAAAACACTTACGTCTTATCAACTGACGTAACCGTTGTAAAATAAAAAAGCTTCCGCTT
>NZ_JAMBKT010000002.1:104692-118378 GCF_025290035.1 Apilactobacillus sp. | reverse complement strand
GCATCGGTATCGTAAACCGGCGGTCACAGGTTCAAGTCCTGCAGCCGGCATAAAAAAACTAGGATGTCTTACTCATCCTAGTTTTTTTATTGCGGTATGGATATAAAAGATTAAAAATTGATTAAAATTAAATCAAAGCGTATAATTACCGTTGCTGTAGTTATATTTTTGTCTGGAGGATTTAGACTTGGATAATATTGATAATAATCAATCTAAGGGATTGATTTCACTAACGTTAACTGAATCATTAGAACGTTTCAGTTATTACGGCATGCAAGCAATTTTACTATATTACATGTATTACTCAATCAGTCGCGGGGGATTGGGTTTTACACCAGCAACAGCAGCTTCTATCTTTGCCATTTATGGTTCACTTAGTTATTTAGCTGCTGCTTGTGGAGGATACATAAGTGATCGTATTTTAGGCGGAAAAAGAACTGTTTCACTTGGGGCAATAATGATTATTATTGGACAGTTAATATTATCAATTCCGCTTTCCAACATGATTTTGCTATTATTCGTTTCATTGATTCTCTTAACTGTTGGAATGGGATTGTTAAAACCGACAATTACTACGATGGTCGGAAATCTATACGATGAACAATACAACACGAGAGCGTATCGTTTTACTATTTTCTTATCAGGAATTAATATTGGGGCGTTTTTAGCACCGATTATCATTGGATTCTTAGGAATGAACGTTAATTTTCATTTAGGGTTCTTCACTGGAGCCGTTGCAATGTTAATTGGATTAGGTATTTTTGAGTATCACACTAAAGATTATAATCAAAATAATAGTATTTACACATCTAACCCGATTGAACCTTATGAAGTGCGTAAGTTATTCGATCGTATTTTATTCTGTGTTGTTTCAATTGCATTAGTATTATTATTAATGTACTCTTTTGATGCGTTGAACTTAACTAACATTATCACCTTGTTGAGTGTAATTACAGTAGTAATTCCATTCATTTATTTCTTCGTGATTATCACTAGTAATGATACTGATCCAGCTGAAAGAAGAGGCATGTTAATTTATGTAGTTCTATTTATTGGAGCTGCTTTTTTCTGGGGAATTGAGGAACAAGGACCAATTGTATTAGCTATTATGGCCAATGGAAGTACAAATAACGAATTTACCGTTTGGAAATATGGATTATTAACATTTTTTATTGTGATATTTGCGGTTATTGGCTACTTCTTGCACAAGAAAACCGATAGTAAATTACTAAAGGTATTTACATCAGCCATTGCGTTATTCTTTATCTTAATTACTGTTTTTCACAATGGTGATATTAATGTGCATATTTCAAGAACATGGTATCAAGCTATTAATCCATTATTTATTTTAATATTTACACCTGTTTTTGCTAAATTATGGCATCACCATGAAAGTAGCGCAATTAAGACTTTTCCAATCGGGGTGTTACTAGCAAGTATTGGTTGTTTAGTATTATATGTACCTATTCGCTTTTTAAATGGTGGGAGTGTTAATCCATTATGGATTGTTTTAACTGTCGGCATTATTTGTTTAGGTGAAATGTTAATTTCACCAGTTGGTCTTTCAGTCACTTACAGACTAGCACCAAAGAACTTTGTTTCTCAAATGATGGGGGTCTGGTACTTATCAGATGCAGCAGGGCAAGCAATTAACTCACAAGTGGTTAAATACTTCTCTGTGGCGAATGTAGACTACTTTTTAGTATTAGGAATCATTGGAATCATACTATCTATTTTGATGTTTGTAATCCTTCATTCTATTCTTAGAAAGGTTTCCAAAAAATAATTATTATAAAAAGTAAAAAAAGTGTTGACTCATTCTGCGATTTTCGATATTATATTATATGTTGATTGGTTGAGAGATATTAATCAGCGTCGCAGTTTTAACACTTGCGATTAGACAAAAAAGTTATTGACATATAAATATGATTTTGATATTATATTTCTTGTTGATTACATTTTGTATCTTTTCGGAGGGGTAGCGAAGTCTGGCTAAACGCGGCGGACTGTAAATCCGCTCCTTCGGGTTCGGTGGTTCGAATCCACTCCCCTCCATTTTTATTGGGCTATAGCCAAGTGGTAAGGCAACGGGTTTTGATCCCGTGATGCGCTGGTTCGAACCCAGCTAGCCCAACTACTTAAAAAGACCGACTTTCTTAGTCGGTCTTTTTTTTATGTTATAATGTATTCAATATTTCGCTTCAGGAGGTTACTATGAAAATTGGGTTTATTGGAGTAGGAGCAATGGCCAAAGCAATGATTAGGGGATTTGTTAATTCCAATCAAGTTAAGGCAGAAGATATTTATGTTCATGCTCCTAATATTGAAAAGTATAAACAATTTGCGGACGAACTTGGGATAAATTGTAGTAACAATAATCAAGAAGTGGTAAGAAGCAGTGAATTGATTATTTTAGCGGTTAGACCAAATCAAGTTGTAGATGTTTTAAGAGAAGTAAGAGATAATCTAGCACATAAAACTTTGGCATCCATTGCTTGGCAAGTAACATTAGAACGTTTAGAAGAGTTAACTAGCTATGATTTACCAGTTATTCGTTTAATTCCTAACGTTAACGTTGAAGTGAACGAAGGAATGTTAATTTATAAGAGTAATGAAAATCTGATAGGAGAATCATTGAAATCAATCGTTGACGTTTTCGATTTAATTGGTAAGACAATCGAAGTTGAAGAAGACAAATTCGATGTATCTGGATCATTAATGGGTTGCACACCGGCATATGCTTACTTATTTGCAGACATCTTTAGCCGAAGTGCGGTTAACCATGGTTTAGACAAACAAGCAGCTACTGAAATGGTAGCTCAAGCTATCTTAGGTTCAATGAAGATGATTAATCAATCTGAGAAATCACCAAATGATTTAATCGATGATGTTTGTTCACCTGCTGGTGGAACCATCAAAGGATTATTGGCATTAAAGAAGAGTGGTTTTGAGAAAGCAGTTATTGATTGCTTTGATGCAACACAAGAAGAGTAATATTTTGAGGGGATTGTTAGATAATGGCTTTGCCAATTTATATTCAAATTCATAATTCAATCAAAAAGAATATCGAAGATGGAAAATGGAAACTAGGAAGTCGGATTCCTTCTGAACGTCAATTGTCAGCTGAATTTAATGTCAGCAGAATGACTTTAAGACAAGCAATTCAAACTTTGGTGGATGAAGGTATTTTAGATCAACGCGTTGGTTCTGGAACCTATGTTTCCAATCAAAAGGTACAAGAAAAAATGTCTGGAGTTACTGGCTTTTCAGATATCATGATTGCACAAGGCAAACATCCATCTAGTAAAACTGTGTCATACCATATGTTAGAACCATCATTAAGTGAGATCGAAAAACTCAACATTTCTGAAAACGATAAAGTTTTAAGAATGGAAAGAATCCGCTATGGCGATAATATTCCAATTTGTTTTGAAATTGCGACCGTACCGGAAAAGTTTATTGACGGTTTAAGCAAGGAGGATGTTTCCCATTCTTTCTATGCATCATTAAAAGAGAAAAAGGGATTAACGCCAAAGGTGTCGCGCCAAAATGTATCTGCTACTTTAGCATCAGAAAGAATCGCTGAATTCTTAGATGTAAAAAAGGGTGATGCAATCTTGCTTTTACGTCAGGTAACGGAATTACAAAATGGTGAACCTTTTGAATACGTTAGAACTCAATATGTTGGTGAAAGATTCGAATTTTATTTAGACAGTAAAAAAAGTACATTTGATTAATCAAATGTACTTTTTGTTTTATTTTTGTTTATTTTGTTTTTTAACTAAACGAATAAATTTGGGTAACGCTAACATGCGCTTAAATCTAGTTGGTTCTTTAATTAAACGGTATAACCATTCAATCCGATGATTGATCCAAAATTGTGGTGCTCTTTGGACATGACCTGATAGAACGTCAAAGCTCCCACCTAAGCCAATCCATAATCCATCGTTTTGAAGACGATATTTTTCGATAAAGTATTCTTGCTTAGGAAAACCTAATGCTACAAATACCATATCGGGTTTATTTTGCGCGATTTCAGCAGCAATTTCGTCACTATCTGTAAAATACCCATCATGATATCCAGCAATGCTTAAATCGGAATATTTTTGCGAAATGATATTCTTTAAATCAGCGATAACTTCTGGTTTGGCCCCTAAGAAGTAGGCTGATTTATGATTTTGGTTTCCCCATGCTAATAAATCTAATAAGACATCATAGCCAGTAATTCGTTCGCTCATATCTGATCCTAAGATGTTAGCACCCATCACAATACCGACTCCATCTGGAACTAAGTAATCGGCTTTTTTGATGGTTTCAGCGTATTGATTATCGTTTAAAGCAGCGACTACGATTTCAGGGTTAGCGGTCACTACAAATGTATTTTGTCTTTGATTGATACGGTCTTTTAAGATGTCCATAAAATTATTAAATGAACTGTTTAAAAAATCGAATCCCAAAATATTTACTTTTTTATTTTCCATCTCTATACCTTCAAATAAATTATTATGATTATTTCTTTAATTAATGATAAAATAAAAGACAATAAAATGCGACATGTATTAGGAGGATTTCATTAAAAATGTCAAATCAATTTGATAATTTAACATTACATACTGATGCATATGAAATCAATATGATGCAAACATACTTTAAAGCAGGTTTGCAAAATCGCCACGCTGTATATGAGGTTTACTTTAGAAAAATGCCATTCGAAAATGGATTTGCTATTTTCGCTGGATTAGAAAAGGTAATCGATTATATTCAAAACATTAACTTCACTGATGAAGATATTGAATTTTTGAGAAGTCAAAATGAATATAGTGAAGAATTTTTAACATACTTAAGTAATTTCAAGTTTACCGGTTCAATCCGTTCATTTGTAGAAGGGGAATTAGTCTTTAATAACGAACCAATGCTACAAGTTGAAGGAAACGTATGTGAATGTCAATTGGTAGAAACGGCAATATTAAATATTGTTAATTACCAAACATTAATCGCCACCAAAGCTGCAAGAATCAGAATGGCTGCTGGAAACGACCCACTACTAGAATTTGGTAGTCGTAGAGCACAAGAAACTGAAGCTGCTTTATGGGGAACTAGAGCTGCCTATATTGGTGGCTTTAATGCGACATCTAACGTATTAGCTGGTAAGAACTTTAACATTCCAATCAGTGGTACCCATGCGCATTCACTAGTTGAACTATTCCAGGACGACTACAAGGCATTTAAGGCTTATGCCAACAGTCATCATGAATGTGTCTTTTTAGTTGATACTTTTGACACATTGAAGAGTGGTGTACCGAATGCAATTAAGGTCGCTAAAGAACTAGGCGATAAGATTCATTTTGCCGGAGTTAGAATTGATTCGGGGGATATGGCATACTTATCAAAACGAGTACGTGAAATGCTAGATGATGCTGGTTTCCCAGACGCTAAGATTTTTGCTTCTAATGATTTAGATGAAAAAACCATTACTAGTTTAAAGATGCAAGATGCTAAGATTGATGTTTGGGGAATTGGAACTAAGTTAATTACTGCGTTTGATCAACCGGCATTAGGAGCCGTTTACAAGATGGTTTCAGTCGAAAATGATGATGGTGAAATGGTTGATACCATTAAGCTATCTAATAACGCAGAAAAGGTTTCTACACCAGGAAAAAAACAAGTATGGCGTGTTACCGAAAGAAAAGATGGCAAGTCAGAAGGAGATTACATCACATTAAATGATGAAAATCCTAACGATGAATCTGAACTATACATGTTCCATCCACAATATACTTATATCAATAAGACATTGACTGATTTTGTTGCCAAGCCACTATTAACTGATATTTTTGTTGATGGTAAACTAGTTTATAATCAACCAGAATTAGCTGATATTAAAGCACATTCTGAAGAAGTATTATCTTCACTATGGCCTGAATACAAACGTGAGTTAAATCCGCAAGAATACCCAGTTGATTTATCCACTAAGTGTTGGGACAACAAGATGAGTATTATTAAAGAAGTCCATGCTCAAATTAAACAAAAACAAGATAAGGGTGAATTATAATGCGCGATAAGCAAGCTGAAATTATTGATGCGTTAATGGTTAAACCATCAATTGATCCAAAAGAAGAAATTAGAAATAGTGTTGAATTTTTAAAGAGCTATCTAAAGAAATACCCATTTTTAAAAACATTTGTATTGGGTATCTCAGGTGGTCAAGATTCCACTTTAACTGGTAAATTAGCTCAAATCGCAATTAGCGAAATGCGTGAAGAAACCAAAGATGATTCATATCAATTCATCGCTGTTAGATTACCTTATGGTACTCAAGCAGATGAATCAGATGCAATGGATTCAATTGCATTTATCGGTGCTGATAAGACATTTAGAGTTGATATCAAACCAATGGCAGATGCAGCAATGAAAGCTGTTGAAGAAAATGGTTTAGATATTTCTGACTTTAACAAGGGAAACATTAAAGCCCGTCAAAGAATGATTGCTCAATACGCAATTGCTGGTCAAACTAGTGGTGCTGTATTAGGTACTGACCATGCTGCAGAAGCAGTAACTGGTTTCTACACTAAATTCGGGGATGGTGCTGCTGACATTACTCCACTATGGCGATTAGATAAACGCCAAGGAAAAGCAATGTTGAATGAACTAAATGCCCCTAAGCATTTATACGAAAAGACACCAACTGCTGACTTAGAAGATGATCGTCCTGCATTACCAGATGAAGTTGCCTTAGGTGTTACCTATGATGATATCGACAACTACCTAGAAGGTAAGGATGTAGATGATTCAGCTGCAGAAAAAATTGAAAACTGGTATATTAAAACTGAACACAAACGTCATCTACCAATCACCATTTACGATGACTTTTGGAAATAAGAAGGGAATTTTATAATTATGAAAAAGAACAAGATGGCAATTTACGCTCCATTACTATCTGATTTAATCACTAACACTAACAAAGTGGGAGAAGAAATGAGTCATGACTACGAACCACTAGAAGATGCGGTTGCAAAGAATGACTATGCTGGAATTGATTTACCTAAGACTAAACAAACATTCCAAGACGGAACTGATCAATATCAAGGATTTTTAGTTCAACTACAAAACGCTGATGTTCCTGCTAAAGAATTAGGTCGTCACTCAGTATTAACTGAAGCATATGCTGACTATGTAAAGGGATGCCAAGATATGGTTGATAGCATTAGTGCAGATAAAATTGATGTCGAATCTTTCAATGCTGCTGGTCAAGCACAACAAGATAGTATTGAAAGAGTATTTAAAACTGCTCAAAAAATCATGATGTCAATGTAATAATTAAAGATAGTTGGTAATTACTACCAGCTATTTTTTTGCTTAAAAAGACGTGAAGATGGGATGATATCAATGGAAGAATTAATTATCAAAAAGATTGTAAAGGAACTTTCTCACTATTCTGAAAAACAAGTGACTGCTGTTATATCAATGATGGAAGAAGGAAATACAGTTCCGTTTATCGCTAGATATAGAAAAGAACGTACTGGTAGTTTAGATGAAGTTCAAATTAGAGAAATTGCCGATGCCAACAGTAAAATTAGTAATCTAGAAAAACGTAAAGAAGAAGTTATTCGTTTAATTGAAGAACAAGGTCAATTAAATGATGACCTTAAAAAATCGATTCAAAATGCCGAAACAATGCAAAACGTTGAAGACTTATATCTTCCTTACAAGAAGAAAAAGAAGACCAAGGCCATGATTGCCAGAGAACAAGGGTTAGAACCACTGGCAAAGCTAGTATTGGCCAATGATGATTCTTTTGTACAAAAGGCTAGTGACTATGTTAATGCTGAACAAGAATTAAATTCAGTCGAAGATGTATTGGCCGGAGTGCACGAAATCTTAACCGAAGACATTGGTAACGATGCGCATTTAAGAGAATGGATTAGAGAAGATACTAAGAAACATGGTTTAATCACTAGTAAAGTGAAGAAGAATGGTGAAGAGTTGGACGAAAAGAATGTTTACGCTGACTACTATGATTTTTCACAACCAATTAATCAATTGAAAAAGCACAGAGTATTGGCGCTTAACCGTGGGGAAAAGGAAAAAATTCTAACCGTTAACATTGAAGTTAATACCAACGTGATTTATAAGTTTTTACAGGCAGAAACTAATCGCAAGCGAACTAATAAGAGCGCTGATGCAGTTAAAGCAGCTTATGAAGATGCATATGCTCGTTTTATGAAGCCAGCAATTGATCGTGAAATTAGAAACCAATTAACCGAAGAAGCCGACGAACATGCAATTAGTATCTTTGGTAAAAACTTGTATAACCTACTAATGCAAGCACCAATTAAAGGCAAAGTAGTAATTGGTTTTGATCCAGCATACAGAACTGGTTGTAAATTAGCAGCAATTGATGACAACGGGAAGTTTTTAGATAAGCTAGTGATTTATCCACATAAACCAGCGAGTGAAACTAAACGTGAACAAGCTAAAAAACAATTAGTTGATTTTATCAACAAGAATCATGCTGAAATGATTGCGATCGGAAATGGAACCGCTAGTCGTGAATCAGAACAATTTGTTGCTGACTTAATTAAAGAAAATAAGCTACCAGTTTATTACGTAATTGTTAATGAAGCAGGCGCTTCGGTATATTCAGCAAGTCAAAATGCACGTGACGAATTCCCAGATTTTCATGTTGAAGAAAGATCTGCTGTAAGTATCGGAAGACGTTTGCAAGACCCGTTAGCTGAATTAATTAAGATTGATCCTAAATCAGTTGGTGTTGGTCAATATCAACACGATTTACCTGCAAAACAATTAGATGCCCAATTAGACAGAGTTGTGGAAACAGCTGTGAATAAAGTTGGAGTCAACGTTAATACAGCCAGTCCAGAATTATTAACCCATATTTCAGGAATGACGAAAGCAACCGCTAAAAACGTTGTTAAGTATAGAAATAGCAATGGGGTATTCCAAACACGACAAGAATTAAGTAGTGTCCCTCGTTTAGGGAGCAAGACTTATGAACAAGCAATTGGGTTCTTACGTGTTATTGATGGAACAAATCCACTTGATAATACCGATATCCATCCGGAAAGTTATTCAGTTGCAATGAAGATATTGAAGGAATTAGGCTTATCCACAGATGCTTTAGGCAGTCCCAAAATTAATGCTGCCTTATCCACATTCGATGTTGATAAGTTTATAAATGAAACGCAAACCGGAAAACAAACAGTCTTGGATATCATTGATGGACTAAAACGTCCAGGAAGAGATTTCCGTGATAGCATGCCAATGCCAGTTTTAAAACAAGATGTTTTGAAGATTGAGGACTTAAAAGAAGGGATGCAATTACAAGGAACTGTTAGAAACGTAATTGATTTCGGTGCGTTTGTGGATATAGGTGTTAAACAAGATGGGTTAGTGCATATCTCTCAAATGAGTGATCGCTTTATTTCTGACCCTAGTGCAATTGTTTCAGTAGGAGATATTGTTGATGTTTGGGTATTATCAATTGATATTAAGAGAAATCGGATTCAACTAACAATGATTAATCCGGAGAAGTGATAAAATTTAAATGAATGATCAAGAATTACAAATTTTAGTGGAAAACATTTCACTAGAATCATTTGCGAAACCGTTTGTCCACAAGGCATATTTTAACCGTCGATTAAAGACAACTGGCGGCAGATACCATGTTCAAAGTCACAATATTGATATTAATCCTAAGATGTTGTCAGAACATTCTAAAGATGTTTTAATTGGAGTAATTAAGCATGAATTATGTCATTACCATCTGCATTTAGCAGGCTATTCTGGTAAACATAATACTTTGGCTTTTAAGCGCTTATTGAAAACAGTCGGGGGATCGCGTTATGCACCGGCACCTGTTGATAATCGTCCGTTGCTTTATGTTTGTTCACATTGTGGACAAACTTACCATCGTAAGCGTAAAATCGACGTTAAAAAATATGTCTGTGGAAAATGTCGTGGAAAACTAGAATTAAAAACTGGAGATGATTAGTTTGGATAAAAAAATAATTATCAGAGTACCAGCCACATCAACTGGAATTGGTGCAGGTATTAATTCAATTGGAATTGCGTTTGGTTTATATTACACTGTCATCGTTGAAGAGGAAATGGATCGTTGGCAAGTTAACCATGCATTAGGTGATGATGTCCCTCGTGATGAAAATAACATCATTGTACAAACCATTTTAAAGGTGGACCCAACAATTAAACCACACCAATTAACTGTGATGTCTGATGTCCCAATTGGCCGAGGGTTAGGTTCTAGTACAACTGCAATTGTTGCTGGAATTAAAATCGCCAATGCATTAGGTGATTTAGATATGTCCATTGATGACGAAATTAATGCGGGAAGTAAGATTGAAGGACATGCCGACGGTGTGGCTTCAGCGTTACTGGGCAATATTACCGTTTCATACTTTAATGGTGAAATGGCAACCACTGTTAAAACAGATATTCCAGAAGTTATTAACGCGTTGGTATATTTAGTTAAAGATGATGGTAGCCATGATAAAGCTGTGTACAAGGATGAAGTTAGTTCAGTTGATGCCGTTAAGGCAAGTAGTGCTACTAATGTATTAGTCGCATCCTTAATGAATAATGAATGGACTAAAGCAACTGAAATGATGGAAAACGACGCCATTTATACCGATAATATTTATGATGTGGTTCCGGAACTTGAAGTTATTAGAAAGCAAGCCCATCAACTAGGGATATATGGAACATTCTTAAATCAATCTCAACGTAGTGTGATTACTTTTGGAACATCATCACAACTAAATGAATTGAGAAATGCTTTAAGCGACAGTAATTTAGCAGGGGTAATGAGACTAATTAAGGTTGATCACACTGGTGCGACTGTTCGTGGAGAATAAATTTTAACAAATAGTATTGAAATTAAATCAAAAATCACATATAATAATATTTGTGATTTTTTACTGCGGCCATGGCGGAATTGGCAGACGCGCAAGATTAAGGATCTTGTCGGGAATACTCCCGGTGGAAGTTCGAGTCTTCTTGGCCGCATTATTAAAATCATCATTACACATAATGATATGGCGGTAGTGGTGAAGTGGTTAACACATCGGATTGTGGTTCCGACACGCGTGGGTTCGATTCCCACCTACCGCCCTTTTATTGGGCTATAGCCAAGTGGTAAGGCAACGGGTTTTGATCCCGTGATGCGCTGGTTCGAACCCAGCTAGCCCAATCTAAATAAAAGACATTCGTTTAGGCGAATGTCTTTTTGTTTGCCAAAAAGGGGAATGAAGGTAATAAAAAAGCACCCGAAGATTATCATCGGATGCTTTTATTATTAGTAATTAATTTGAGTTGAAGTACTTGAAGTGGTTGAACTGTAATCACTAGTTGTATCTTGTGTTTGGTTCAATGATGATAAAGTACTTAAACCAAGGCTTGAACGAATTGAGTTAGAAATAGTTAATAACTCTTGTTGTGTTGGAACTTCGTAATCAATTCCATCAATAACAGCTGTTTCACCTTGTAAAGTTTGTGACTTGATATGATGAGTAGCAACTCCATATCTTTCACGAAGTGCGACCATGTCGTCGAACTTCATATCAGTTTTTAGCTTACCTGAGACAGAACTTAAGATTTCTTTGTAACGAGGTAGTGAAGAAATGTTCATACCTTTAAGAACAAGTTTTTGTAGGACTTGTCTTTGTCTTACTTGACGACCGTAATCACCAGCAGGATCTTGATGTCTCATTCTTGAGTAAGCAAGTGCTTCAGCACCGTTTAAGGTAACTGTCTTGCCTTTAACAACGTTAGCAGCACCATATTGGAAAGTAAGTGGAGGAGTAACGGTAACACCACCAACGGCGTTAACCATCTTTTCTAGACCACCCATGTTAATGATTGCATAGAAATCAATTGGAACGTTCAATAGGTTTTGAACAGTTTGAACAGCGCTAGATGCTCCTCCAATAGTATATGCAGCATTAATCTTTTCGTATGGTTGTGAATCACCAGGAACAGTAACCTTAGTATCACGAGGAATACTTGTTAGGTAAATTGTCTTCTTCTTGGGATTTACAGTTGCCAAGATGATAGTATCAGTTCTCCCAGTATCATGACGTCCAAGAGCACCAGTATCAGTACCTAATAATAGGATAGATACTGGTTTGTTTTGAGCGATAACACTCGAAACATTTCTTGCCTTCGTTGATAAGCCTGGTTGATAGGCTTTATCAGCAGCATTTTTCATGTTCACATAGATACCGTGAGCAACGACCAGACCAGTAACTAGCAGAACTAAGAAAATAAGAAAGGTGATCCAAGCACCTTTATGACTTTTTTTCTTGAAATGAGGTTGACTTGCTCTAGATCTGGAAACTCGTTCGAAATTTTGATTGTTATTTTGCATAAATCAATCATAGCTCCTTTTTATGAATTTCCCCATTATAAAAGATATAATCAAGATTCGTAAATATAAGTAACATTATAAACTTATTTTATAAAAATTAATAACGGTTACAAAAGATGTAATAAATTGTAATAATTTTGTCACATTTTTAATGGCAATGGGGAATATGATATAATTCTGATGTTGATATAACTAAATCAAGGAATTACAAATTTAATTTAAGTTAGTAGTGTATCAAGTTTTTGTTAATTTGTAAATTAAAAAAGGGAGCGCGTTTTAAGTTGAAAAAAACTTTTCTATATATATTAATTTCTACTTTTATGTTTAGCTCAATGGAAATTGCTTTAAAGAGCGTCCAAGGGGTCTTTAGTCCAATCCAGTTGAACTTAATTAGATTTTTTATTGGTGGGTTGATTTTATTACCAATTGTTCTGAGGAATGGGAAGAAACCTTTAATGACGACAAAGTGGAAAAGTATTGGAGTGTTTTTATTAACAGGATTTTTATGCGTGGTAGTTAGTATGACTTTATATCAGTTGGCCATCATGTATGATGAAGCTTCTACTGTGGCAGTAGTTTTTAGCTGTAATCCCGTTTTTGCATTACTATTTGCTTTTTTTATTTTAAAAGAAAAAATCAGCAGATTAGGATTTATCTCATTAGTAATTTCCATTTTGGGATTAATAATTATCGTTAACCCCGAAAACTTAACTAATCCACTAGGTTTAACATTAGCGTTAGGCTCAGCATTAACCTTTGGTTTATATGGAATTGTTTCAAGATGGGGATCCAGTGTTACAGGGATGAATGGAATAGCAACAACGTGTTATACTTTCTTAGCAGGAGCCGTTGAATTATTGGCATTAGTGTTGATCAGTAATATTAATTCAGTGGCTGCAGTAATGGATAAAGTAGAATGGCTAAAACCATTTGCGAAAACACCAATTTTACATAACGTTTCTTTCCAATATTTTTGGATTCTATTATTTATATGTGTATTTGTGACTGGTGGAGGATTCGCATTTTATTTCTTGGCAATGGAAAGAGCAGGAGTATCAATTGCTTCAATCGTATTTTTCATTAAGCCAGGATTAGCACCAATCTTAGCAATGATTCTTATTGGTGATAAAATCGCAATCAATACCTGGATAGGAATTATAGTCATTTTGATTGGTTCTGTGATTACATTTATCGGCAGCCAATTAGAACAAAGAAATGCTGAATTAGAAGAATGAAAAAAGAGATGATAAGATGGCTTATTTAGTAATTATGCGTCATGGTGA
>NZ_JAMBKT010000002.1:0-104592 GCF_025290035.1 Apilactobacillus sp. | reverse complement strand
TTTAATCTGTTTAGAAGAAGTTATGACACGGTACCACCATTATTGAAACAACACGATGTTGATCGTCGTTATCAAAGGCTTGGGGTACAAATTCCGTTAGGGGAAAGTTTAAAAATGGCTTCTGATCGTTTGATGCCTTATTGGGCAGACCAAATCGCACCGAAGTTATTGGACAACCAAAACCAATTAATTGTAGCGCACGGTTCAATTTTAAGAGCGTTAATCAAGTATTTGGATAACATTGATGATAGCGAGATTAATCAAGTCGAAGTGCCCAACGGCAAACCGATTATTTACCAGTTTGATGAAAAACTGAAGGTTATTAATAAAAAGACAATATAAAAAGAGTTGATACATTGTATCAACTCTTTTTTGTTGGTTTATTTTTCAAAGAAAGCAAGAGTTCCCATTGGATCCCATGGATCTAAAACAACAGGGTCTTTTTCTTGAGAAGCGTTATCGGCTTCTGATAAGTATTTCTTGTTAATAACTACTTGGTAGGTGAAACGTCTGAACCATGATTCACTCATAACAAAGTATCCTTTTGAACCAACCTTGTTACCCCATGAGTTTTCAACTTTCCACTTAGTTGGTTTACCATCAACGATATCAACACCAGTGATAACCATAGCGTGGTTCATAACACTTTGGTGGAAGTCTAATTGTTCAGCCTTGCTCATACCTAAATCAATGTCGAATAATTCGCCTTTAGAGTAAAGAGCATCATCCATAATTCCTTTTTTACGATCTGATTCTTTAGCAACATCGCTTCCGAACCAAACGCTTTCACCATTCTTTAGTTGAGTAATAGTTAGTTCTTCAAGTTTATCCATTTCTAAGTTTAAATGTTTAACTTGACGACCGTTAATGACATTACCCAGCATATCAACAGTGTATGTATTGTCATAAGGCTTGTCTTCAGTAGGTGAGTTAATGATTGATACATAATCTTCTAAGTTTAAGTTAACGTATTTATCGAAGAACTTCTTAGGAGTTAAATCGTTATCAACATGGTATTCATGTTTTTCATCACGATATTCAAAGTTAAATGTTGAAACAGGTTCACCAAATGCGTATACCAAGACACGGTAAATTTCACTTAGCATATCGTCTTTTGCTGCTTGAACATCTTTGCCATCATTGGCAAGTTCACGAAGCTTAATTGCATCGATTCTTAACTTTTGGTTTAGAACAGCATTTAGTTCTGAAGTATCATTACTATTTGCAGTTTCAACCATTGCTGATTGAGGAGCAACCCCGTATTTTTCGATTACGGCACATAACATGTCCCATTGACCACCATCTTGTTGAGGTGAATCTAATAACCAAGAAACACGACGACTAGTTAAAGGTTGGTCTGCAGTTCTAATAATGTTTTCTAAGAACCAGTTACATTTTTCAAACTTATCCCAAAATGTAGTGTAGATTTGTGATAATTCAAAATCACCAGATAGGTTAAAGTTCTTAGCTAAATTATGACGCATAGTATTTAAAGCAGCGAAAATCCAGCAACGACCACTGTGTTGTTGGTTTGATACTTCACCAGTATCAACTTCCACCGAAAAAATTGGCTTCATGTTAGCTTCAGATTCGAAATTTGCGGCAGTTGAGTTAATACCATTGTGGCTAATAGCTCTTTGCATTACCTTAGCTTCTTGACGATTTTTTAAATCGCTTTGATATTTTTGGATATTTTCATTACTAATACTTTCTGACATCATCAGACCTCCTATACTTTTCTCATATTATAGCACTGGTTTCTCATTAATTAAACGTAAAATAAAAAGAATCATAATGATAAAGTAAGTTAATCATTATGATTCTAAGGTTTAGTTTGATTAGAAAAAAATTAGATTTTTAATTTCTTTTAGCTTCAAAAGTTTCGCAGTGATCTTCATGACCAACGATAACCATATCAACAACATCTAGGAATAAACCATGTTCAACGATTCCAGTCATGTTATTTAGAATGGTTTCTAGTTCATGAGGACGTTCGATGTAGCCAAGGTTTAAATCGATAATGTAATTATCGGCATGGGTTAAAACGTGTCCACCTTTGGCGTTAGTTCTAAAAGTAGGGTGATAACCCATTTTATCTAGACGATTGAATAGGTGAGTGCTTCCATAAGGGGTAACTTCTAGAGGAAGTGGGAATGAGCCTAAGTTCTTAGCCATCTTAGTGGCATCCACAATCCAAATATTGCGATCAGAGTTGATAGCGACAATCTTTTCGCGAAGATGAGCAACCCCACCACCTTTGATTCCTTGGAAATTTTCGTCGATTTGATCAGCACCATCAATGGTTAAATCAATATGATCAACATCATCGATACTTTTAACGTCGATTCCTAAATCGCGAGCACGTTTTGCTGAACGATTTGATGTGGGAACTCCAATGATTCGGAGACCTTCTTCTGCAACTCGTTGTCCCAATGCATCCAACAAGTATTTTACAGTTGAACCGGTACCTAAACCAACAGTCATACCATCTTCGATGTACTTAACTGCCTCTTGTCCGGCCATTTTTTTCATTAATTCTTTGTCCATAATCAGGTTCCCCTCTATAATTTCGGTAAAACGATTAAATCAGTTTGGGATGATTAATATCCAAACAACAGTTTCGAAAAAGGTATCAAATACCTTACTAATACATAATATAATTTTCTATGGTTAGGGCGTGTTTGTCAAATAAAATATTTGGATTTAATTGACACCAGATTTTCTGTCCAATCAGTAGTATAATAATAGTAATACTAAAACAGGATGTGTAGAGATGAAAAGAGGATTTGAAGTAGTTTCAAAATACAAGAACGATGGGATTAACTTACCATATCGTTCAACACAACAAGCTGCCGGATACGATATCGAAGCAGCGAGCGATTTTGTACTTCCATCAATTTGGAAGTTAGGATTTTTAAAAGTTTTATGGGCGCTTAAACATCAACAAGATGTTTCTGAAGAAGACATGCAAAAAGCTAAGGACGTTTTGAGACCATTACTTGTACCAACTGGAATCAAAGCATACATGCAACCAGACGAAATGCTAGTAATTGCTAACAGATCAAGTGGACCACTTAAAAGAGGGATGGTCCTACCAAACGGGATTGGAATTGTTGATGCAGATTACTACAACAATGAAAGCAATGAAGGGGAGTTATTTGTACAAATGACTAACTTTGGATTGCTTGATAGAAAGATCAAGAAGGGTGACAGAATTGCGCAAGGTATTTTCGTCCCATTCTTGACAACCGATGATGATGCTAACAAAGGTACCACTAGAATTGGTGGATTTGGATCATCTGGAGAATAAGTTTTTAACGAAAGGAAATTAACGTGGCTAAAGTTAAGACACAATTTGTTTGTGAAGAATGTGGATACATTTCACCTAAATATTTAGGCCATTGTCCTAACTGTGGAAAGTGGAATACATTTGAAGAACAAACCGTGCAAAAAGAAACCTCAAGTTTAAAATCAAGCCATCGAATGGATTTCAATGGCAAACAAACTCAACCACAATTAGTTAAAGATGTTAAGTTCGAAAAAGAATCAAGATTTGAAACAGATTCTAAAGAGTTTAATCGAGTGTTAGGGGGCGGAGTTGTTCCGGGCTCTTTGATTTTAATCGGTGGGGATCCTGGAATCGGGAAGTCAACATTGCTTCTACAAATTTCAGGACAACTTAGTGAGAAGAATCAAAAGATTTTATATGTATCTGGTGAAGAAAGTGCTAGTCAAATTAAGCTTAGAGCGGAAAGACTAGCAGTTAACGGTGCAAATATGTACCTTTATCCTGAAACTGATATGGGTGCAATTAGAAGTGCCATTGATGAGATTCAACCAGATGCAGTCGTAATCGACTCCGTTCAAACCATCTCCGAACCAGATGTTGATTCAGCAATCGGTTCAGTTTCTCAAGTTCGAGCAATTACTGCTGATTTAATGTCCATTGCCAAGACAAATGGAATTACAGTTTTTGTTGTTGGACACGTTACTAAGGGTGGTTCATTAGCTGGACCAAAGACGTTAGAGCATATGGTGGATACTGTTTTATATTTTGAAGGAGATATGCACCATTCATACAGAATTCTACGAGCTGTTAAAAACCGTTTCGGTTCAACAGACGAATTAGGAATCTTCGACATGCAAGAATCTGGATTACAAGAAGTTGCTAATCCTTCAGAAGTATTCTTAGAAGAACGTTTGCAAGACGCTAACGGTTCTGCGATTGTGGTTTCAATGGAAGGGACTCGTCCCATTTTAGTTGAAATTCAAGCGCTGGTAACTCCATCTGTATTTGGTAACGCACAAAGAACTGCAACTGGAATCGATAGAAATAGGGTTGCGGTTTTGATGGCCGTATTAGAAAAACGTGCTGGATTGATGTTACAAAATCAAGATGCGTTCTTAAAAGCCGCTGGTGGAGTGAAATTAAATGAACCAGCAATCGATTTAGCAGTTGCAATCAGTGTGGCTTCAAGTTACAAGAATAAAGGAACTGATCCTGCAGAGTGTTATATTGGTGAAATTGGATTGACCGGAGAAATTAGAAGGGTTAATCGAATTGAACAACGAGTTTTAGAAGCTCAAAAGTTAGGCTTTAAGCGTGTGCTTGTTCCTAAGCACAACTTATCTGGATGGACTGCTCCAGATGGAATTGAAGTAGTCGGGGTATCAACATTATCCCAAGCGATAAAAATGGCTTTGAAGTAAGATAACTAGCGAGGAAAATAAAAAATGAAAACATTCGATAAATATACAGTGATACAACTAATATTCATAATATTAGGAGCAACACTTGGGGTGATTTACTTGCCAGTGTTATGGCATGCAATTTGGTCACACCCATCACACATATTAAATAATGCCTTTGTTGATTCATTAATTGGAGCATTGGTGTTTTTCTTAATCTCATTATTTGCCGTTAAGAGAGTAATTTTTACATTGGTAAGAACAGAAAAATATTTATCTTCTAAGAACCCACTTTATGTTTTAATGGGAACAATTGGAATGATTATTGGACTTGTTTTGGCCATCTTGATTTCGATTGTTTTATTTAGAACTAAGTACCTAATTACTAACTTAATCTTGCCAGCATTACTTATGATCGTTTTTGGTTACTTAGGATTTATCTTAGGAACTACCAAATTAAACGACTGGAAAAAGATTTTTGGCATGAGTATTAAGAAGGCGAGCGGTTCAGTTAGTGCTACCAATGGGAATGAAGCAAAGTATAAAATTTTGGATACCAATATCTTAATTGATGGTCGTATCTATGAAGTTGCTAAAACCGGTTTTATTGAAGGAACCTTATTAGTGCCAAAATTTGTTTTATACGAATTACAATATATTGCGGACTCATCAGATAGTCAAAAGAGAATCCGTGGTCGTCGTGGTTTAGATATTTTAAATAAATTACAGACTGAAAAAATTATGCCAATTGAAGTTACTGACAAGGACTTTGAAGATATTAAAGAAGTTGATAGTAAGTTAATTCATTTAGCGAAAGATGTGAATGGTTCAATCATCACTAACGATTACAACTTAAATAAAGTAATCCAATTCCAAAAAGTTAATGTGTTAAACATTAACGAATTAGCAAGCTCATTGAAACCACGTTTTGTTCCGGGAGAACATCTAGAAGTTATGATTCTTAAAAAGGGAACTGAACGTAGCCAAGGGGTAGCATTCTTGGATGACGGAACAATGGTAGTTGTTGAAGAAGGAAAGAACCATCTAAACGAAAGACTTTCAGTTGAGGTAACTAGTTCAATTCAAACAGATGCAGGTAAAATGATTTTTGCCAAAATCGATGAATAAATAAAAAATTATATAAACGGATAGATTTAATGCTACCCTTTATTTTTGCTGATAATAATTGTAAAATTAGAATGTTATTCTATGAATTTATACAAAAGAAGAGGAGAAAATATCATTGGCTAATAAGAAAATTCGTGTTAGATATGCACCAAGTCCAACCGGACATTTACACATTGGTAATGCTAGAACAGCAATTTTTAATTACCTATTTGCTAGACATAATAAAGGTAAGTTTATTATCCGTATCGAAGATACTGATACTAAGCGAAACGTAGCTGATGGTGAGAAAAGTCAGTTAGACAACTTAAAATGGCTTGGCTTAGATTGGGATGAAGGTCCAGATAATCCAGGAAAATTCGGTCCTTACAGACAATCAGAAAGACGATCAATTTATGATCCATTAATTCAACAATTGTTGGATGAAGACAAAGCATACTACTCATACAAAACCGAAGAAGAACTTGAAGCAGACCGTGAAGAACAACGTGCTAAAGGAATCATGCCACATTACGAATATGAATATGCTGGTATGTCTCAAGAAGAAATTGAAAAATCAATGGCTGACTCAGAAGCTAAAGGTTTAAAACCAGTTATTCGTTTCAGAGTCCCTAAGAACAAAGTTTACGCATGGGATGATGTTGTTAAAGGTCATGTTGAATTTAACTCAGACACTATCGGTGGAGATTTTGTTATCGTAAAACGTGATGGAATGCCTACTTACAACTTCGCGGTTATTATTGATGATCATGAAATGCAAATTTCACACGTCTTTAGAGGAGACGACCACGTTGCTAATACACCTAAGCAATTAATGATGTATGAAGCATTTGGTTGGGAAGCTCCAGTATTCGGTCACATGAGTTTAATTACTAGTGCCGATACCGGTAAGAAGTTAAGTAAACGTGATGAATCAATCATTCAATTTATCGAACAATACCGTGATTTAGGATACCTACCAGATGCAATGTTTAACTTCATTACATTACTAGGTTGGTCACCTCAAGGTGAAGATGAAATCTTCTCTCAAAAAGACTTCATCAAGATGTACGATGAAAATCGTTTAAGTAAATCACCAGCCAACTTCGATAATAAGAAGCTAGAATGGATTAACAACCAATACGTTAAGTCAGCTGACGAAGATGTTGTAATGGACTTAGCATTACGTCAATTGATTAAGAAGGGTAACTTACCTGAAAATCCAGATGCTTTAACTATCGAATGGGCACGTAAGTTAATTAACACTTACAAGCAACAAATGAGTTACATGGCTCAAATTAATGAAATGGCTGACGTATTCTTCAACGAACCTGCTGAAGTATCTGGTGAAGCTCTTGAAGAAATTCAAAATGAAACTGCACCAGTCGTATTAAAAGCATTCGCTGAAAAGATTAAAAAAGCCCCAATCTTAGATACTGTTGAAATTCTAAAAGCAATTAAAGAAATTCAAAAAGAAACTAAGATTAAGGGTCGTCAACTATGGATGCCAATCAGAATTGCCGTTACTCACGAAAGTCACGGACCTGAACTACCTGAATCAATCGAATTGATTGGTAGAGAAAAGGCATTGAAACATATTGATGAAACATTAAAACAAATCAATCAATAATAAAACTAGTCGCACTAAAGCATGCTTTAGGCGGCTTTTTTATTTGAATTTATCCTAATATATAAGCTATTCTTATGATAGAATTGTATAAGAATAAAAAATAGAAATAGAGGTGCCATTAATGCTAAGGATCTATAATACATTAACTCAAGAAAAAGACGTATTTAAACCAATTAAGCCAAGAACGGTTGGTATGTATGTCTGTGGTCCAACAGTATACAACTATATTCATATTGGAAACGCGAGAAGTATTGTTGCATTTGATACTATTCGTCGTTACTTTGAATATTGTGGTTACCAAGTTAACTATATTTCTAATTTTACCGATGTGGATGATAAGCTAATTAATGAAGCGAAAGCAGAAAATACTACCGTAAATGAATTAGCGGACAAGTATATTGAAGCTTATAAAGAAGATGTTAAAGCGCTTAATGTAGAACCAGCAACAATGAATCCTAGAGCGACCGATAATATCGACGGGATTATTGATTTCGTAAAATCATTAGTTGATCAAGGTTTTGCGTATGAAGTGGATGGTGATGTATATTACCGTGCCAGAAAATACGCTGATTATGGCCATTTAGCACATCAAAGTATTGATGATTTAGAATCAGGTGCGAGTCAACATGTCAGTGACGATGAACTAGCTAAAAAAGAAGATCCTATCGATTTTGTTCTATGGAAAGCTGCGAAGCCAGGCGAAATTTCATGGCAATCACCTTGGGGTGAAGGTCGACCAGGATGGCATATTGAATGTTCAGTAATGTCAACTAAGTATTTAGGTGACACGATTGATATTCATGGTGGTGGTGAAGATTTGAAATTCCCTCATCATGAAAATGAACGTGCACAAAGTGAAGCCAAAACTGGCCATAAGTTTGTTAACTACTGGATGCACAATGGTTTTGTGACAGTAGGTGATGACAACGAAAAGATGAGTAAATCATTGGGTAACTTCGTTACTGTGCATGACATCGTTAAGGAAGTGGACCCACAAGTTGTTCGTTTCCTAATGTCTACTACCCAATATCGTCGTCCAATTCAATACAACCAAGCAAACCTAAAAGCAGCGGAAAATAACTTAAATAAGTTAAAGAATGCTTTTAACAATTTGAATTACCGTTTAGTAGATGCTGGTGATGTAGATGACATTAAATTAGAACAAGAAATTCGCCAAATCCAAGCTGATTTTCAAGATGCAATGGATGATGATTTTAATGCGCAAAACGGAATCGATGCTGTCTATGAATTAGCCAAATTAGGTAATTTATATGCAGAAAGACCTGAAGTGGGTGCTGGAACTGTTAAGTTAATTATCGATAAATTAGTTAAAATGTCATCTGTTTTTGGTGTGATTCTAAAAGAAGAAAAACTTGATGATAGTGAAGTTGAAGGTTTGATTGAAGAAAGAAATCAAGCTCGTAAAAATAAGGACTTCGCTAGAAGTGATGAAATTAGGGATCAATTGAAAGAACTTGGGATTATTTTAGAAGATACAGCTCAAGGAACCCGTTTTAGAAGGGAATAAATAATGGAAAACAACATTGATTATAAACAGTTGAATGGAATCGCGTTAGCATATTTAGGCGACTCTGTGTATGAAGTGTTTATTAGAAAACACCTATTAAACTTAGGAATTAACAAGCCTAATCGTTTACAAAAAACTGCTAGAAAGTACGTGTCTGCAAAGGCACAAGCAGCATTAATTCAACTTATGTTAGAAGATGAAATTTTAACTGAGGAAGAAGATGCCGTTTTTAAACGCGGAAGAAATGCGAAAAGTTATACTCATGCTAAAAATACAAGTGTATTAACATACCGTTTTTCAACCGGTTTTGAAGCAATGATGGGATACCTATCACTAACACAACAAAATGAACGATTATCTGAATTAGCACAATGGTGCATTGAACAAGTAGAAGCAGGGAGGCCACAATATGAAAACTAGCGATCAAAGTGAATTTATTATCGGACGTCATCCGGTCGTTTCCGCATTAAGAGGGAAACAAGAAATCAACAAGGTCTTTTTGCAAAATGGAATTAAAAAAGATGAAAAAAGTATCGAAGAAATTATTAAGTTAGCAAAACAAAAGCACTTAGTCATTTCTACTGTACCAAAGCAAAAATTAGATTTATTATCTGATAATCAAAATCACCAAGGAGTAATCCTTTCAATTTCACCATACAAGTATGCAACGGTTGATGAATTGTTTGATAACTCAGAAAAACAAGATGTTCCACCATTCTTCTTGATTTTAGATAACATCGAAGATCCACATAATCTAGGATCAATCATTAGAACTGCTGATGCTGCAGGGGTAACCGGAGTTATTATTCCTAAACACCGTGCAGTTGGATTAACTTCAACTGTTGCGAAAACTTCTGCTGGGGCAATTGAAAGAATCCCAGTAGCACGAGTAACTAACCTAGTTAACACTGTTAATGAATTAAAAGAACGTGGTGTTTGGGTATTTGGTACAGATATGAAGGGATCAGATTATAGAAGATGGGACGCTAAAGGCCCAGTTGCTGTAATTATTGGTAATGAAGGAAAAGGAATTTCACCATTATTGAAAAAGAATGTAGATGAAATGTTAACTATTCCAATGGTAGGTCAATTACAAAGTTTAAACGCTAGTGTTGCTGCTAGTTTATTAATGTATCAAGCTTATAACTCAAGAAATCCATTATAAGAGGGTTTTAAAAATGAAAAAACAATTACTGTTGATTGATGGATACAATGTAATTGGTAGCTGGCCTGAATTGAATAAACTAAAGTTAGAGGACAGATTAGCTGACGCTAGGGATGCTTTAATTCATACGATTTCTGAATATAAAAAATATCGTGACGTCGATATGAAAATTATCTTTGATGCGATGTATGTACCTGGATTATCTAAAAAAGATAATAAATATGATTTAGATATTATATGGACTAGTAAGGATGAGACTGCGGATAGTTATATTGAGGCTTATGCTCGTCAAAAACAATCTAGATTCGTGCAAGTAGTAGTAGTTACTTCTGATCAAGCTGAACAATGGACTGTCTTTTCTGCAGGAGCATTGAGAATATCATCGCGTGAATTATTAAGGGATGTTCAAAGATCAAAGAAAGAGATTAAATCACATGTTAAGAATTATTCTAATCAATTAACCGCACAACGACTAACTTGGTCGGATGATCAGTTGTTAAGATTAGAAAAATTACGAGATAATCTTTCTAAAGATTAAAATTCTAAATGAATATTAATTTACATCAATGTTTTATAAACGAACGAAAGTTCGCTTGCTTATAAACTCAAGCTTATTTAAATTTATCTATGCACTTATAATTAAGTTATAGGGGTTTAGTAAGAGGCGTATGAAGATTAAAAATATTGATAAAGAATTAATAACGGATTTTAAGAATAATAGAAATGAAGAGGCTTTGAAAGAATTGTTTAACAAGTACAAGCCACTTGTAAATAAAGTGTGGAGTGGCTATTACTTAACAGACATGGACATTGATGATTGGTATCAAGAAGCAATGCTGGTAATGATCAAGAATATTAAAAATTACAGCTTTGAACGAAATGCTTCTTTTGGAACTCTCTTCAAAATTAGTTTGAAAAATCACTTGTTTGACATTTTAAGAAGAAGCAATGCAAAGAAAAGAATGCCAGCAGATAAACTAGTTTCATATAGTGCAAATGAAACTATCTATAATAATAGTTTAAAAGATGGCGTTTATATGCATCCGGAAGAAACAATTAAGTTGAAAGAGTGCATAGAAAAGCTTTCAAATGAATTGTCACCAATGGAGTTAAAAGTTGCGCATGCAATGTTAATGCAGATTTGTGAGGGCAACAGCGATAAAATGGACGAGCTTCGCTGTAATCTGAATAAAACTCATAGTGACAAGACTCTTGAAAATTGCATTAGTCGGTTAAAAATCAAACTAAAAAAGGTACTTAAAGCTACTTATCGTTAATATTTGTTTCGTTGACTAGTAAAAATATAAATGATATTATGAAAGCATTAAAGTCTGGGAGTAATCAGAAATGTCACAAAAGAAAATTGCTTTACAATGTGCAGTTTGTGGTTCCAGAAATTATACGACTACGGTCGGTAATAACCATGACAATCGATTAGAAGTAAAAAAATATTGTAAGCATTGTGCTAAAGCTACAATGCATAAGCAAACGGTATAAAAGCGGGGGAAAACGATGAAGTTATTTAAATTCTTTAAGAGTGTTGGTACTGAAATGAAGCTAGTTGTATGGCCAAACGGTCACCAAACTAGAATCGATACAACTATCGTAGTATCAATGTCAATTATTTTTGCAATCTTCTTTGCAATCGTTGATTGGGCAATTCAATCAGGATTGCTATATATTTAAATTAGTGTTTAAAAATTTTCACAATAGTGATATTATAATGATAGTTTAAAACTTCGTGAGTACGGAGTTTTTTTATTTTGGAAAAATATAAGGGAGTTAATCATAATGGAATCAGTAGAAAAACAATGGTATGTAATTCATACTTACTCAGGTTACGAAAACAAAGTTAAGGCTAACCTTGATTCACGTACTGAATCAATGGGAATGTCTAACTTTATCTTTAGAGTAGTTGTTCCTGAAACTGAAGAACACGAAGTTAAAGACGGTGTTGATAAAGTTAAGATGGACAAAACATTCCCAGGTTACGTTTTAGTTGAAATGGTTATGACTGACGAAGCATGGTACATCGTTAGAAATACTCCAGGTGTTACTGGTTTTATCGGATCACATGGTCAAGGTAGTAAACCAACTCCATTGTTACCTGATGAAGTAGAATTAATTCTAAGTCGTATCGGTGTAGCACAAGAAAAACAAGAACTTGATGCTGAAATTGGTGACACTATTACTATTATTGATGGTGCATTCGCTGACTTAACTGGTAAGATTATTGAAAAAGACGATGAAAAGGCTAAGCTAAAGGTTAATATCGACATGTTCGGTCGTGCAACCACTGCTGAATTAACATTTAGCCAAGTACAACCAATTAGATAAAAAATGGGTTGTTAATTATAATTAAACGTGATATATTATATTTTGTATGTTCACGCATACTCAAGTGGGAGGAGAAATCTCATCTCCAATTTTTACCACACACGGACTTAAGGAGGTATGTCTCGTGGCTAAAAAAGTAGCTAACGTAGTTAAATTGCAAATTCCTGCGGGTAAAGCAACACCTGCTCCTCCAGTTGGACCTGCATTGGGTCAAGCTGGTATTAACATTATGGGATTCACTAAGGAATTCAACGCTCGTACTGCTGATCAAGCAGGATACTTGATTCCAGTTGTGATTTCTGTATATGAAGATCGTTCATTCGATTTCATTACTAAGACACCACCTGCTTCAATTCTATTGAAGAAGGCTGCTGGTGTTGAACATGGTTCTGGTGAACCAAACACTAACAAGGTTGCTAGTGTAACTAAGGACCAAGTTAAGGAAATCGCCGAAACTAAGATGAAAGATCTAAACGCAGCTGATGTTGAAGCCGCAATGCGTATGATCGAAGGTACTGCTCGTAGTATGGGATTCACTGTTGAAGGCTAATTTTTAATTAGTTTCTATACTGTAGTACCATAACACCTATATTTAGGTGTTATGTGGGAGGTTTATCCGTTACAACCACAATTGCAAGGAGGAAAACACTGATGGCTCAAAAAAGAGGTAAAAAGTATCAAGACGCTTTAAAGCAAGTAGACCGTAACAAGGCTTACTCTGTTGAAGAAGCTGTTGATCTTGTAAAGAAAATTGATTTCGCTAAGTTTGATTCAACTGTTGAAGTTGTATTTAACTTAAATGTTGACACTAAACAAGCTGATCAACAATTACGTGGTGCTGTTGTCTTACCAAACGGTACAGGTAAAGACCAAAAAGTTGTTGTATTTGCTAAGGGTGACAAGGCTAAGGAAGCTGAAGAAGCTGGCGCAGATGTTGTTGGTGACGCAGAATTAGCTGATAAAATCCAAAACGGTTGGTTAGACTTTGATGTTGCTATTGCAACACCAGACATGATGGCTCAAGTTGGTCGTCTAGGTCGTGTTCTTGGACCAAAGAACTTAATGCCAAACCCTAAGACTGGTACAGTTACTATGGATGTTAAGAAAGCCGTATCTGATTCAAAATCAGGTAAGGTAACTTACCGTACTGACCGTGACGGTAACGTTGCTGTTATTATTGGTAAGTCATCATTCGACACTGACAAGCTAGTTGGTAACTTCAAGGCTATTGAAGACTTGATTGTTAAGAACCGTCCAGCTTCAGTTCGTGGTACTTACATCGCTAACTTATCAGTTTCGTCAACTTTCGGACCTGGTGTGAAGGTTGATCTAGAATCATTCTAAAGTTAAGTAATTAATTTGGAATTTAAAAATCCCTATTGACCAAGCTTTATATGTATAGTAAAATACTATTTGTTATAAAATTGATATCTACCTAAGACTTGGGTGGTACTTGTACCTTAATATCCCAACGAGGACACTTAAAACGGTTTCTCTATGTCTAGGTGGCATAGGGATTTTTTATTAAATCCCAAAAAATATTGGGAGGTGAAACAATGCCAAAGAAAGAAGTAATCGACGCCAAAGCTAAACGTGTAGAAGAAGTTACTGAACAATTCAAGAACGCTACTACAGCTATTGTAGTTAACTACCGTGGTTTGAACGTTGCTGAAGTAACTGACTTACGTAAGCAATTACGTGATGCAGGCGTTTCATTCAATGTTATCAAGAATAACATTGCTGTACGTGCATCTAAAGAAGCAGGTTACGAAGAATTAGGTGATTTATTCAAGGGTCCTACTGCCGTAGCATTCTCTGATGAAGATCCTATTGCTCCAGCTAAAGTATTGAAGAGCTTTGCTGACAATACTGAAGCTGTTGAAATTAAGGGTGGTATCCTTGAAAGTAAGGTATCTACTCTTGCTGAAATTGAAGAATTCGCTTCATTACCAAGTCGAGAAGATTCAATTTCAATCCTTGCAAGCATGTTACAATCACCTGTTCGCAAGTTTGCTATTGCTGTTAAAGCAGTTGCAGAAAAGGGCGATGGCGACGTAGCCTAAGCTCAACAAATAAAATTATAACTATCCAAATTGGAGGAAATTAAAATGGCTTTTGATAAAGATAACATTATTGAACAAATTAAAGAAGCTTCAATCTCAGACCTAAACGACTTAGTTAAGGCTATTGAAGAAGAATTCGACGTTACAGCTGCAGCAGCTGCTGCTCCTGCTGCTGGTGGTGCTGCTGGTGCCGCTAAAGACTCATTCACTGTAGAACTAACTTCAGCTGGTGACCAAAAGGTTAAGGCTATCAAGGTTGTACGTGAAATCACTGGTCTAGGTCTAAAAGACTCAAAAGACCTTGTTGATGGTGCTCCTTCAGTTATCAAAGAAGATGCTAAAGAAGACGAAGCTAACGACATCAAAGCTAAGCTTGAAGAAGTTGGCGCACAAGTTACTCTTAAGTAATTTAAACCTTTTCAAAAAGACACATGTTTATCATGTGTCTTTTTTTGTACATAAATTAGATATAAAACCTTGTTATGTTAATTATAAATTGAGATAATGTAGATAATTAGATTTTTATGGAGGAAGCAGAATTGAAAGCTTTATTTAAAAAGTGTGCTGATTGGATAAATCGTCATATGACACTGGTTAAAGTTGTCTTCGTTTTATTTGTATTAGCAGTTGTAGTTCATGTTATTTTTTCTGTTTCAAAAGAAATTAGTGGAAGACAAATGGCGGAAAGTTTCTCTAGGTTATCACCGCTATCTATCTTTATTATGATTCTTTTGGGATTCATCGCAGTATCTCCAATGTTAATTTATGATTTCACTATTGTTGATTTCTTACCTGGTAAGTTTAAAAAGTCTTATATCATAAAAACAGGGTGGATTACTAACACATTAACCAACATCGCTGGATTTGGTGGTGTATTAGGGGCTAGTATGAGATCTAGTTTCTATAGTGAAAATGCGACTAAAAAACAAATTTTATATGCAATTTCAAAAATCGTGATATTCTTACTAGCAGGTTTATCAACTTACTGTTGGATCGCTTTAATTATGATGTTTAGTTTCGGATTTGGGACTAATAGTCATGATTGGTGGTGGTGGATTGTTCTAGTTCTAGGGGGACTATACTTCCCAATCCTATTTATCATTACTAGATTCACAGATTCTGATTACTTTAAAGACTTAACAATTAAACTTGAATCACAACTAATTGCTGGATCATGTTTAGAATGGCTAGGATGTGCAGGTTTATTCATGGCTATTGGTGCATTTATGCATCAACCAATTAATCTATTAGCCGTTTTCCCTGTATTTGTTGTTGCGAATGTTGTTGGGGTAGCGTCTCTAGTTCCTGGGGGACTTGGTAGTTTTGAAGGAACAATGTTATTAGGATTAACATTTATTGGGGTAACACCAAGCGATGCCGCTGTTTGGTTAATCTTATACCGTGCGTTTTATTACATTTTCCCAGTTGCTTTAGGAATTATTTTCTTAATTATTGATGTATTCCAACGCTTTAATGCATTTTTAGATGGGATTCCTAAGTTAATCATTCAAAGATTAGCACATATGTTTATAACACTATTTATGTATTTCTCAGGAATCATGATGTTACTACTTGCTGTCATTCCTAACTTGGTCTTAATGAATAGATTCTATATTTCGTTGGAACCTTATTCTTTCTATTTCTTAGATCAATTAAGTACAGTAATCGTAGCGTTCTTATTAATTGGATTTGCGCGTGGGTTTGGTTCAAAAGTTAAAAAAGCTTTTTGGCCAACTGCGGTTCTTTTAATCATTGCGATGGGTAATACCCTTTGGAAAGAAGATTTCCCAAGCAATATGATTTCTCTTTCAGTAGTGCTATTAATTAGTTTATGGCTAAGTTATGGTGTTTTATACCGTCAAAAATTCACATATTCATGGGGACATGTATTAATTGATTTATTGATTTTTGGCTTAGCTTTCATTTTCTATTTGATCATCGGATTACTTACTAACTTCAAGTTCGCTGTTTTCCATTGGTCAAACTCATACCTACTTCCTTCACCACAAGTTTGGTTTGCTGGTTTCTTAGGATTGATTTTAGCTTGCTTAATCTTAGTCTTAACTTACCGTTTCCTTTCATACTCAAAAGTAGATTGGTTAAATCAACCATTCGATGCTAACCGTGTTTCTGAAGTCATTAACAAATTTGGTGGAAATGAAGTTAGTCATTTAGCATATGTTCGTGATAAGGATATTTACTTCTATCAAGAAGGTGGAGAAGACCAACTATTCTTTATGTACAAATGTCGTGCTAACAAGATTATGATAATGGGTGAACCAATTGGTAACATGGCCAAGTTAGAAGATGCTGTTGATCAATTTATTGAAGACAGTGATAACATTGGCTATTCACTTGTTTTCTACGAAATTGGTGAAGAATTAACAATGCTTCTTCATGAAAAAGGTTTTAGTTTTACCAAAGCTGGTGAAGAAGGACACGTTGCACTAGATACATTCTCCATTACTGGAAAGAAACATCGTGGTGAACGTGCCTTAATGAATAAATTTGAACGTGATGAATACAAGTTTGAAATTATTCAACCACCATTCTCAGATGCATTCATCGATGAATTGAAAGAAGTATCTGACAACTGGTTAAACGGAAAACCAGAAAAGGGCTTCTCACTAGGATACTTTAATAAATATTACCTAAATCAAGCCCCAATCGCTGTTATGAAAGACAAAGACAATAAACCGGTCGCATTTGCAAATATTATGCCAACCGGTGACCGTGAAATGACATCGATTGACTTAATGCGTTCAAGTGAAGATGCACCATCTGGTATCATGGATGGGATTTTCATTAATCTCTTTAACTATGTTAAAGATGAAGGGTATAACTACTTCAACTTAGGAATGGCACCACTATCAAATGTTGGCGAATCCAGATATAGTTTTATTGATGAAAAGATATCTAACCTGATTTACAAGTATGGAACAGCGTTCTACAGTTTCCAAGGACTAAGATCTTACAAAGAAAAATACGTTAGTGAATGGACTCCTAAGTATATTTCTTACCGTCGAGGAAACTCACTTGTCTTCACAATGCTACAATTATTAGTATTGGTAAATGAACATGTTGAGAAGAATTGTGAAAAGGTTCCATTTTGGAAAAAATGGTTTAAAAAATAGGCCTATAATCAATTTAAAATGATGTAAATAAAAATACCCGAGATTGATATTTAAAACTCAATCTTGGGTATTTTTTTGGCCATGATAGATATAAAAAAGCAGTCATTAATTATTAATGACTGCTTTTTTATTATTGATTATCTTTTGGGAACCAAATCTTGTAATCGTCATCTTTCATTGCTTCAACTTCACCTAAACGGTATCCATTACCAACTTGTGAGAAGAAGTCATGGTTAGCAGTAGATGTTGAAATACCATTCATAACGATTGGGTCAACATCGTCGGCGTTATCTGGGAACAATGGATCTTGACCTAAGTTCATTAGCGCTTTGTTAGCGTTGTATCTAATGAATTTTAATACGTCATCAGTCCAACCAACTTGATCATATAAGATGTGAGTGTACTTTTCTTCATTTTCGTATAAGTCGTATAAGAAGTTGTACATCCAATCCTTTAAGTCTTGTTTTTCGTTGTCACCTAATTGGTTGAAACCTAATTGGAATTTGTAACCAATGTATGTTCCGTGAACAGACTCATCGCGAAGAATTAACTTAATGATTTCAGCCACGTTAGGTAACTTATTGTGTCCTAAGTACCAAAGTGGGGTATAGAAACCAGAGTAGAATAAGAAAGTTTCTAGAAATACACTTGAAATCTTTTTCTTCAATGGATTTGAATCATCATGATATAGTTCATAAATTTTCTTTGATTTGTTTTGAAGGAATTCTTCTGAATCACTCCAGTCAAAGATTTCAGCAATTTCGTCAGGAGTATTTAGAGTTGAAAAAATTGATGAGTAACTTTTCGCATGGACAGATTCCATAAATTGAATATTACTTAGAACTGCGCTTTCATGTTGTGTAGCAACGTCTTTTCTAAGTGCAGCCATCCCATCTTGTGATTGAAGGGTATCTAGTAGAGTTAGACCACCGAAGACGTGACCAACTAACCATTTGTGATCATCGTCTAATGTTCGCCAATCAGCTAAATCATTTGATAGGGGAATCCTAGTATCTAACCAAAATTGTTCGGTTAATTTTTCCCAGGTTGCTTTATCAATTTGGTCACTAATCGCATTCCAGTTGATAGCTTTATAATTTTCCATTGTAATAAAAATCTCCTAACTAGTTTAGATTGAGCAACTTTCACATTCGTTAACACCGACTTCTTGGTTATCATCAGTGTAAGTTCTTACGTAGTACAATGACTTAATACCTTTAGCGTGAGCGTAGTTACGAAGAATGGTTAAGTCACGAGTTGTCATTTTATCGGTTCTACCGTTCTTCCATTCGTATAATCCATCAGGGATAGTTGAACGCATGAATAGAGTAAGACTCATACTTTGATCTACATGCTTTTGAGCAGCAGCGTAAGTATCGATAACTCTTCTCATGTCAATATCATAAGCTGACTTGTAGTATTTTAGAGTATCGTTTGATAAGAATGGAGCTGGGTAGTAAATCTTACCAGTCTTTGATTCGTATCTTTCTTCAACACGACTAATGATAGGGTGCAAACTTGCAGTAGAATCATTAATGTATGAAATTGAACCGTTTGGAGCAACAGCCATCCTGTTTTGGTGGTATAAACCATCATTCATAACAGCTTCTTTTAATTCTTCCCAATCACTTTCAGTTGGAACAAAAATACCATCAAATAATTCTTTAACACGTTCGTTAGTTGGGCCCCAGTATTTAGTGGTGTATCTGTCGAAGTAAGTACCGTCAGCGTATTGACTCTTTTCAAAATTATGGAAAGTTTCGTGACGTTCAGCAGCAATCTTGTTTGAAGCAACTAAAGTCCAGTAGTTTAATAGCATGAAGTAAACACCAGTAAATTCAATGGCTTCGTCAGAACCATATTCAATTTGGTTTTTAGCTAAGAAACTGTGTAGACCCATTCCACCTAGACCAATACTATGTGATAGGGCGTTACCTCTTTGAATAGAAGGAACAACATCAATGTCAGAGTGGTCAGTAACAAAAGTTAAAGCACGAACCATTGCATCAACTGACTTACCAAAATCAGGACTAGCCATTAAGTTAACGATGTTAGTTGATCCTAGGTTACATGAAACGTCAGTACCTAATTGTTCATAGTTTTGTTCGTTATCAACAGTAGAAGGTTCTTGTACTTGCATGATTTCTGAACATAAATTACTCATAACAATCTTACCATCAATAGGGTTTTCCTTGTTAACAGTATCGATATTAATAATGTATGGGTAACCAGATTCTTGTTGTAGCTTACTAATTTCAGTTTCTAGTTCACGAGCGTTAATCTTAGTCTTCTTGATTTCGTCGTTGTTAACCATGTTGTCATATTCAGCGGTAATATCAACGTATGAGAAAGGTACACCGTAAATTCTTTCCACATCATATGGACTGAATAGGTACATGTCTTCATCGTTTTGAGCTAATTCATAGAACTTATCAGGAACAGTTACTGCTAGTGATAAAGTCTTAACACGAATCTTTTCATCAGCATTTTCTTTCTTGGCTGAAAGGAATGCGATAATGTCTGGATGGAATACGTTTAAGTAAACTGCACCTGCACCTTGACGTTGACCTAATTGGTTAGAGTAAGAAAAACTGTCTTCCAATAATTTCATAACAGGAACAACACCAGAAGCAGCACCTTCGATATGTTTGATAGGGTCACCAGCTGCACGTAAGTTAGAAAGGTTAATTCCAACACCACCACCAATACGTGATAGCTGTAAAGCAGAATTAATAGTTCTACCAATTGTGTTCATATCATCAGTTGGTTGAATTAAGAAACATGAAACGAATTCACCACGACGTTTTCTACCAGCATTCAAGAATGATGGGGTAGCAGGTTGGTATCTTTGATGAACAATTTCATCAGCTAGGTTCATTGCTAATTCTTCATCACCATCTGCAAAGTATAATGCGTTAATCGCAACACGATCGATAAATTCTTCTAGATAGAAGTTTCCGTCATCAGTCTTTAATGCATATTGAGCATAAAACTTGTAAGCAGCCATAAAAGATTTGAATTCAAAATTTTGGCTCTTCAAATAATCGTAGATTTTTTCAATAAATGAGAAGTCATATTTTGCTAAGAATTCTTCTTCAAGATAATCATTTTCTACTAAAAAGTCATATTTTTCTTTTAAAGAATTAAAAGTTTTTAAATTAGGTTTTACGTTTTCTTTGATAAAGGCTGCTAGGGCATCTTTATCTTTATTTAGTTGAATTTTATCATCCTTAGGGATGTTAATTTCATTATTAAGATCGTAATAAGTTACGTCTTTCAAATCTTTTAATGACATGTTCGAACCACTCTTTCATAGTAAAAAATTGATATTTATAGATAAAATATGGCGAGACCATTAGCGGTTTCGCCAAAAATTACTTTTTATATTATAATGAATAATACGAAATTTAAATTAAGCTAGTTGGCTTAATTGATCTGGTCTAAAACCTGAAATTGAGTCAATACCATCAGCTTCAACTACTGGTAATGACATAAAACCTTTTGATTTTAAGTATGGTACGTATTCGGGTTCTTCATTGATGTTTCTTTCGATAAAATCGATATCGTGTTCGCTTAAAAAGCGTTTAGTCATTTTGCATTGCATGCAATTATTTTTTGAATATACAGTAACTTGTGCCATGTGTATTGCTCCCTTTCTTTTGACGAAATATGTACGATATTTTCGGTTAATTTATATATAAAAGTTTACACCAGAAAAGAAAAAAATCAAATAAAAAACACCATATTTAGTATTGGAAATGTTTCCAATCTACTAGATACAGTGTGTTAGAGAATTTTAAAAATTTTTTATTTAAGGATCTGATTTCAAATGAACGAATTTTATTATACACCAAATCCTAATGTTGTCCATGAGCTTCACACATGGAATTTTAATTTGTTAGGAAATAATTTAACCTTTACCACTGACAATGGAGTGTTCTCTAAGCGAACAGTCGATTTTGGTTCTAAAACATTAGTTGAAAGCGTCAATATGGATAAAATCCCTGATGGAAATGTTTTGGATTTAGGCTGTGGATACGGTCCGATGGCAATTGCGTTAGCCAAGCATCATCCAGATAGAGTATTTGAAATGGTTGATGTAAATAACTTAGCATTAGAATTAGCTGTTAAAAATGCTGAACAAAATCATGTTGCTAACGTAAAAATTCATAATTCTAATATTTATGAAACAGTTGAAGATAAGTTTGCTGCCATCATCACGAACCCACCTGTAAGAGCAGGAAAGGATGTTGTTGATGGGATGATCGAAGGAGCAGTATCTCATCTAGTTCCAAATGGAACACTAACTGTTGTTTTGCAAAAGAAGCAAGGGGCACCATCTGCTAAAAAATTAATGACATCATTATTTGGTAATTGTGAAATTATTAAAAAGAACAAGGGATACTACATCTTGGAAAGTGTTTACAATGGATAATTTAGCAGAAAAATACATGCAAGAAGCTTTAGTTGAGGCCAAAAAAGCATACTTGATTGATGAAGTCCCTATTGGAGCAGTAGTCGTTCATGATGGTAAAATTATTGGGAGAGGCCACAATTTAAGAGAGCATAGTAACATTGCGATGGATCATGCTGAAACGATTGCAATTGATGAAGCTTGCCGACATTTAGGTAGTTGGCGACTAGAAGATTGTGATTTATATGTAACAATTGAACCATGTTTAATGTGTGCAGGAACGATTATTAATTCACGAATTAAAAGAGTCTTTTATGGTGCCGATGATGTTAAAGCGGGAGCCGCTAAAAGTTTATATCAAGTTTTTTCCGATGATAGATTGAATCATCATGTGGAATTATATTCAGGAATTATCAACACAGAATGTAGCAATATAATGAAGAGTTTCTTTAAAATGAAAAGAAAGAAACGAAAAGAACAAAGGAAAAAATAATTAAACTTGAAAAAAGTTTTTCAATAAGTTAATATTATTAATGCCGTAAGGCCTGGAAGCAAAGTTGTGTTTACGAACCGTGTCAGATCCGAAAGGAAGCAGCACTAAGTATTCTACGCTTGTGCTTCTTGTTTTTTATACAAATAAACTCTTAGTCAAATGTTGGCTAAGAGATTTTTTTATTTTAAAGGAAAACGATAATGGAATAATTCATCGATAGAATATATAATATACATAACTAGTTTTATGAAAGGGAGTTTTCCATGAGTTATCAAGCTTTATACCGTGTATGGAGACCGCAACGTTTTGATGATGTGATTGGACAAGATGTAATCACTACGACATTGAAGAATGCGATTATTACCAATCAGTTGAGTCATGCTTATTTATTTGCAGGTCCTAGGGGAACTGGAAAAACTTCCGATGCTAAAATTTTAGCGAAGGCAATTAATTGCCCTAATCAAAAAGATGGAGAACCTTGTAACGAGTGTGAGATTTGTCAAAGCATTACTAATGGAACATTAAATGATGTTATCGAAATCGATGCCGCATCCAATAATGGGGTTGAAGAAATTAGAGACGTTAGAGACAAAGCGAAGTACGCACCAACACAAGCGACTTACAAAGTTTATATTATTGATGAAGTTCATATGCTTTCTACCGGAGCATTTAATGCACTTCTAAAGACACTAGAAGAACCACCAGCACATGTTATCTTTATCTTAGCAACCACGGAACCACAAAAGATTCCAGCTACGATTATTTCTCGTGTGCAAAGATTTGATTTCAAACGAATTACCGCTCAAGATATTCTTTCTAGAATGGAATTTATCTTGAATGAAAAGGAAATTGAATATGATGATCAAGCGCTTAGAGTTATTGCTAAGTCTGCTGAAGGTGGGATGCGTGATGCGCTAAGTATCTTAGATCAAGTGCTTTCCTTTGGTTTTGATAAGGTGACATATGATAATGCGCTTCAAGTAACGGGTAGTGTGACCAAGTCATTACTTGCTCAATACCTTAATAATGCTGTAAAGCATGATGTTCAAGCAGCTTTATCTAATGTGCGTGAAATGTTAGATTCAGGAAAAGATGCAGAACGTTTTATTGAAGATTTAATCAAGTATTGCCAAGACATTTTGTTATATCAACAATCTCCAGAAATGGTGGAAGAAGCCGAATTAGGGGTTATTGATGATAACTTTAAGGCTTTAACGGAATCAATTGATGCGCCAACTATCTACCAAATGATTGTTGATTTGAATGATATTCAAAATCAAATGAAATACACAATGCATCCAGATGTCTATCTAGATGTGTTAACGGTTAAATTAGCATCTACTCAATCTCAACCAGCTACTAGTAGTGTTGTAACACAAAGTGTGCAAAACGTTGAAAGTAATGTGGATATTGATGATAATTCCACAATCCGTGAATTAAAAGATCAGATTAGTTCACTACAAAAACAAGTAGAAGAATTAATCAAGAATGGTGTTAAAGGCAATGTTGAAACTGCTAAACCAGTTGAAAAGCCAAAACGTTCAACTAATAGAAGCGCTGGTAAATCTACCGGTAAAGTTAACGTTACCAAGGTTTATCCAATCCTAGATAATGCAACTAGAGAAGATTTAAATAATGTTAAAAATATTTGGGATGAACTTTTAGGTGAACTAGATGTTACCCAACGTGCGCTTATGAAAGTTTCTAAGCCGGTTGCAGCAAGTCATGACGGGATTGTAGTTTCATTTGAATATGCATTCTTGTTCCAAAAGGCTAGCAATGACCAAAAATTGCTTGATGCATTATCTAACGGACTAGACCGGATATTGCACAATATTCCTGATTTTATTTTTATTCCTTCTGACCAATGGCCAGAAATCAGAAAAGGATATATTGTCGCACAAAAGAATGGTGGGAGAGAAGTAAAATCACCTAGCCTTGATTCTAGTGTTGAAAATCCGGACGAAAACGATGATAATAATATTGAAAAATCAGAAGATAATTCTAAATTAGTAAAACAAGCAACACAATTATTCGGTGAAGAAATAATTGATGTTAAAGACGATTAAGGAGATGTATTAATTATGATGAATGGTATGAACATGGGAAAAATGATGAAACAAGTTAAGCAACTACAAAAACAAATGGGTGCTGAACAAGAACAAATTAACAACAGTGAATTTGTTGGTAAAGCTCCAGAAGAGATGGTAGTTGTTACCTTCTCAGGTGATCGTAAGATGAAAGACATGAAGATCAAACCAGAAGCAATTGACCCTGAAGATCCAGACATGGTTTCAGACCTAGTAATTAGTGCCGTAAACGACGCACTATCACAAATTGAAAAGACAACTCAAGATTCTCTAGGTAAGTACACTAAGGGAATCCCAGGAATGTAATAAAAAATAAAGAAGGTTAATTATGCAATATCCTGAACCAATTGCTAAGTTGATCGACAGTTTTATGCGTCTACCAGGAATTGGTCATAAAACTGCAATCAGATTGGCGTACTTTGTTGTTGATATGAACAAAGATGATGTTAAGAAGTTTTCAGATGCATTGGATGAAACTAAGGACAAGCTAATGTATTGCTCAACCTGTGGTAATTTAACCGATGAAGACCCATGTGTAATATGTCGTGATAGTACCAGAGATAAATCAACGGTATTAGTTGTTGAACAACCAAGAGATATTATGGTCATGGAAAAGATGAAAGATTATCACGGTTTATATCACGTCTTGAATGGTGTGTTATCACCAATTGAAGGTAAAGGTCCAGATGAATTAAACATCAAACAGTTAATTCAACGTTTACAAGGTGATGAAGGCATTAAAGAAATCATTATTGCAACCAATGCAACTCCAGAAGGAGAAGCAACAGCAATGTATCTATCTCGTTTAATTAAGCCGGCCGGAATTAAGGTAACTAGATTAGCACATGGATTATCTGTTGGTAGCGATATTGAATATGCTGATGAAATGACATTATCTAGAGCTGTTTCTGGAAGAACAGAAATGTAGGAGTAGTGATTTATATGTTTGGATTTAGAAGATTTCCACATAACGTTGGACAACAATATGACGAATTTTTGTTAGACTCTATTGATCGAGCTAAATATCAATGGGATCACGCAATCGAAACAGAAGAAGCGATTTTTGAAGTCGACGGAGAAATTGTTGCTCAAACAAGACTAGCTCGTGAAAAATATTTATTTTTATATCGAGAAGCAAGAGAAAGAAAAGTTTCCAATAATCGTATTCAATCCTCAGTGATTGATTACTAAAAGGGTGTCTTTATTCTTTGGAATAAGACACTTTTTATTTATTGTAAATTTGTTGAAAAAGTGAAATTAAAGTACAATAATGTATAAAGATGAAAGTAGGGGTAGATATGTCTGGCAAGTTTATAACATTTGAAGGTACCGATGGCGCCGGAAAGACAACCATTTTAAACATGGTATTGGATTATTTAAAGGATACTATGGGAGATCAACTAGTCACTAGTCGTGAACCAGGTGGGAATCCAATTGCTGAAAGTATTCGAGAAGTTATTTTAGATCGTCAGAATATCGAAATGGATAAAAGGACTGAAGCGTTATTATACGCAGCCGCACGAAGACAAAATATTGAACAAACAGTAAAGCCCGCAATTGCCGCTAATAAGTTAGTAATTTGCGATCGCTATTTGGATAGTTCAATTGCTTATCAAGGTGGTGGAAGACAAATTGGTGAACAAGAAATTTATGAAATGAACCAATTTGCCACTGAAGGATTTTTACCAGATTTAACAATTTACTTTAATCTTCCAGTTGAAGAAGGATTAAAACGAATTGCCCAAAATCGGAATGAAGATGACATCGATAGATTGGATGTAGAAACGATTGATTTTCATAATCGTGTCTACGATGCATACCAGAGATTAGCTAAACAACAACCTGAAATAATTAAGTCTGTGGATGCAACCCAATCAATTGATGCTGTTTATCAAAATGTTTTAGAAATTTTGCAACCATATTTAGAAGAATTTAAAAAATAGGGACGTGATTTCAGTGAAACTTTTAATTGTAATTGTACAAAATAAAGATGCTAACAAACTTCAAAATGCCTTCGCTAAAAACGATGTGCAACAAACTAAACTTTCAACTACCGGTGGGTTCTTAAAATCAGGAAACACTACCTTTATGATTGGAATTGAAGATGAAAGAGTCAATGATGTTTTAGACATCATTAAGAAAGTATCAAGTAAACGTGAACAATACATGACACCACCTGTAAACTTGGATGGTGGGGTTTCTGATTCATCATATCCAGTAAAAATTGAAGTTGGTGGCGCAACCGTAATGGAAATGCCAATGGATAATTTTTATAGATTCTAGTGGGGGTCAATAATGACACAAAACCAAGTAATCACTGAAACAGATAGTAAGCAAAAAGATTTAATGGATAATTTTTTGCGAGTTATAAAACAAAATGAATTATCACATTCGTATCTATTTAGTGGTGAAGAGGGTGTAGGAAAGTTATCGCTAGCTTTATTTATTACAATGAGGATGTTTTGTAAGAATTTAACTAGTGAATCAATGCCGTGTGGAGAATGCGATGAATGTCGTCGGATTACCGACTTACAGCATCCAGATGTGATTGTGATTAAACCGGATGGATTAAGTATTAAGGTTGATCAAATCAGATATTTAAAATCGGAATTCTCTAAGAGTGGGTTGGAAGGTAATCAAAAGTTTTTTATTGTTTGTGACGCCGATAAGATGACCACAGGAGCTGCAAATAGTTTACTGAAGTTTATCGAGGAACCTACTGGCAATGTCGTATCCTTCCTACTAACTACAAATCGTAATTTAATATTGCCTACAATTATTTCTAGAACACAGGTCGTAGAGTTGAATCCGTTGAGTCGAAGTGACTTTGAAGGCGAATTAGCAAAGTTATCTATGTCACCTAGTCAATTTAAACTAATTAGTCGCTTAACCAACCGAATTTCAACGGTGCAAGAATGGCAGGAAGACGAATGGTTAGCACATAGTATTTCTGCAGTTAGTCATTGGTTTAATTTGATTGTTGAGAATGATATTACAGCTTTTGCAGCAATTAAATCCAACGTAATGTCATTGGCAAGTGATAATAGTAAAAAACAAGTGATCATTAATATGTTATTATCTATTTTTGAAGATGTTTTGGATGCTAAATTTACTAGTGAAGATAGTTTTAATTTTCCAAAGCAAGCTTATAGCATTCAGAAATTAGCTGATCATGTTAATAAATCACAGTTAATTCAGATTTTAGAAGAATTGTTAAATTGTAATAAACTGATGGCAGTTAACGTTAGTTATCAAAATATTTTAGAAGCAACCACATTAAAAATAATGCGAATATTAAATGGTTAATTGGGGTGAATTTGTTTGGATAAAAGAGAAATTTATGATGGCTTAAAGAATATGGAAACACAAACTCAATTAATGTTAGATAAATTTACTGAATTACGAGAAGCATTAACTGAAGTAATGGAAGAAAATGCTGAACTTAGAATCGAAAATCAACATCTGCGTGAGTTCATTGATGAACAAAAACCTAATGATGTTGAATCAGACTCAAATAGTAGTAGTTCAAATCGTCTATCCAATTCTAGAAAGAATTTAGAAAATCTATTTAATGAAGGTTTTCATGTATGTACCGAATTTTATGGAACTCATCGAGGAGATAGCGAAAGCTGCATTTTCTGTAACGAAATTTTAAACCGATAGTATGGAGGTATCTCAGTGCAAGAACAACATAGTTTTACTGCCAATCAAAATCAAGGTAGTTTATATTTAGTTCCAACACCAATTGGAAATTTAGAAGATATGACCTTTAGGGCAATTAAGGCTTTAAAAGAAGTTGATTTAATTGCTGCTGAGAATCCTAGTCATACACAACAATTACTAAATCATTTTGAAATTGATACTAAAAAAATTAGTTTTAGAGAAGATAATAAAGATTATCGGATCGATGAGATAATTAGTGATTTACAATCTGGATTAAATGTTGCGCAAGTCAGTGATGCAGGGATGCCATCCATTAGCGACCCTGGTCAAGAATTGGTTAAGGCGTGCGTTGAACAACATATTAATGTAATTCCATTGCCAGGAGCTAATGCTGGAATCACAGCTTTAATCGCCTCTGGTTTAATGCCACAACCATTTTATTTCTTTGGTTTTTTAAATCGTAAGAACAGTGATCAGTTAGCGGAGCTTGAGGAATTAAATAAACATACAGAAACTTTAATTTTTTACGAAGCACCTCATCGTTTGAATAAAACATTGAAGAATATGCAAAAAGTTTTTGGTGAAAATCGCCAAGCGGTACTATGTCGCGAATTGACTAAGAAATTCGAAGAATTTGATCGCGGTAGTTTAAGCGAACTAATTCAATGGACTGAAGATAATCAAGTCCGTGGTGAATTTGTTGTCATCGTTGATGGAAATGATAAAGCCAATGAACAAGCTGATGAAGAAGATGAACTAGCTGGTTTATCAATTAAAGAACAGGTTGATTATTTCATTTCTGATGGGATGAAAACCAATGCAGCCATCAAAGAAGTAGCCAAACTACATCAAGTTAAAAAACAAGAAATTTATAATATTTACCATGAAATATAGGGGTGTAGACGAACATGGAACCAACAGTTTTTAGCGAAAAACATCGAGTTACATATTATGAAGCTGACTTTACCAGAAGAATGACAATCGCAATGATGCTAGATGTGATTATCTTAGCTTCTGAAGATCATAGTGATGAATTAGGGGTTGGTGCTGAATTTGTACGTCAATTTGGTGTAACCTGGGTAGTTATTCAATACGATGTGCATATTAATAGAATGCCAACAGTTGATGAAGTGATTACCATTAACACTAAATCTAAGTCATATAACAAATACTTTGCCTATCGTGAATTTACTATCACGGATGAAAAAGGTAATGAATTAATGAATATGACTGGATTATGGGCAGCGATGAATTATAAGGAACGTAAGATTGCTTCAATTCCAAAGGAAACTGTTGAACCATTTGGAGCTGAAAAAGTAAATCAAGTTCCAAAAATGCCAAAACCTAAGAAAATTGATTTTGATGAAGCTGATAAACAAACATTCACAGTTAGATATACCGATATCGATTCTAACCAACATGTTAACAACGCTCATTACATGGATTGGATGGTCAACGTATTACCAGCTGAATTTTTAACTAATCACACACCAACAGGCTTCTTATTAAGATATGAAAATGAAGTTAAGTATGGTTCTAATGTTGATAGTTATTACAACATGGACAAATTAGAAGATGGAACGATTATGACCAGACATGAAATTATGAGTGGTGATAGTCATTCAGCAATTGCTAACATTACTTGGCGAGAAAATTAATAAATATTGATAGGTGACTTCTTTTTTTACTATGGAGTCACCTATTTTTTTGTTATAATTTACCATAGAATTATTCGAACACTATAAAAGTTATTGGGGAGACGAAAAAACGGATGAAAGTATTGGCTTTAGACACATCCAATAAACAATTAACCGTTGCGATATTAGATGATGATCAAATTTTAGCAACTGAAACAACTACCGTTCATCAAAAACATGCGGAATATTTATTACCAATTATTGATGAATTAGTACGAAAGACAGATTTAAAACCAACTGATTTGCAAAGAATCGTGGTGGCAACTGGTCCGGGTTCATATACTGGAATTAGAATTGCGACAGCGACTGCTAAAACTTTAGCATTTACACTTGGTATTGAATTGGTAGGAGTTTCTAGTTTGGAAACTTTGGCGTTAAACGTCTCCGAAAAAGAAAGTCTGGTTATGCCAGTTTTTGATGCCAGAAATAACAATGTATTCACAGGTCTTTACGAAATCAAAGATGATGGAGTTACGACAGTACTAGCAGATCGTCATACTGATTTTGATAAATGGTTAGATCAAATTGATAATGCTGGTAAGAATGTATATGCGATTGGTGCAGATGCAAAGAACTTTGAAGAAGCGCTTACCAATAAATTTGGTGATCAATTAGTTTTCATGAATAGCTTTGATAATTTGCCTCAAGCAGCTAGACTGGGATTATACGGTCAAACTAAAGAACCTGTTAAAGATATTCATTCATTCGTTCCAAATTATTTAAGACTTACAAAAGCGGAATTAGATTGGCGAGAAAAACATCCGGGGGAAGAAGTTACTTCATATGTTGAAAAAGTTGATTAATTGGTATCAGACAAAGTTCATGAATACCAAAGGATTATTAAAAAAAGAACACTTGAATATTAAAAATCATATTGTTGATATTAATGGCGATAAATTTTATTTAGCCAAAGCGATGGTGACTGATATCCCAGAAATGGTTGGCATTGAAAGGGATGTCTATGATGGTGTCGCTCCTTGGACAGAAGAAGCATTCATTCCGGAATTAAAACCACGTTTAGATCGATTCTATTTATTATTACGTCAAAATGATCAATTAGTAGCTTTTATTGGTAGTTCCTTAAATGATAAAAAGCTAGATTGTCATATTTCTAATGTAGCCGTTGAACCAGAGTTTCAAGACCGTGGATTGGGGTACTTCTTAGTTGCTAAGATAATTAAAAAAGCGCGTCAATTAAACTACAAAACAGTCTCACTTGAAGTTCGCGTAAGCAACGTTAAAGCGCAAAGATTGTATTTGGATTTAGGTTTTAAAAAGATGGGTGTTAAAGAAAATTATTATGACGGTGATCACGAAGACGCTGTTGATATGGTATTAGATTTAAGTTTATACGAAACAATTCCTAATAATTATGGAATGTAAAAGAAATGAGGTCTTTTTGTGCAACCACATATAATTATGTCATTTGAATCTAGTTGTGATGAAACTAGTGTTGCAATTATTGAAGATGGTGAAAAAATATTATCAAACGTTGTTGCAACGCAAATTAATAGTCATAAGCGATTTGGTGGAGTTGTGCCTGAAGTGGCCAGTCGTCATCATATTGAGGAAATCACAATCTGTGTTGAAGATGCAATGAAACAAGCAGATGTTACCTATGATGATATTGATGCAATTGCGGTGACATATGGTCCAGGATTAGTTGGAGCATTATTAATTGGAGTAACTGCTGCCAAGACAATTGCTTGGGCTCATGATATTCCATTGGTTCCAGTTAACCATATTGCGGGACATATTTTAGCCAGTCGCTTCGTGACAAAAATTAACTACCCAGCATTAGCACTAGTTGTTTCTGGTGGTCATACTGAACTTGTCTTGATGCAAGAAGAAGGCGACTTTAAGATTATTGGAGAAACTAGGGATGATGCTGCTGGTGAAGCTTATGATAAAGTAGGACGAGTATTAGGTATTAATTATCCTGCTGGTCCCAAAGTCGATGAAATGGCTGCCAAGGGAAAAGATACATTTAATTTCCCTCGAGCAATGGAAAAAGAAGATAACTTCGATTTTAGTTTTAGTGGATTAAAGAGTGCATTCTTGAACACTAATCATCACGCTGAACAAATTGGTGAAACGCTAGATCAAAATGATTTAGCTGCTAGTTTCCAAAGTGCAGTTGTAGATGTTTTAGTCGATAAGACTAAGAAAGCGCTACAAGAATATCCAGTTTCTCAATTGATATTGGCAGGAGGAGTTGCAGCTAATAATGGTTTGAGAACTGCATTAGGCAATGCCATTGATCAAATTGATACTACTGAATTAGTAAAGGTACCTAACAAACTTTGTGGTGATAATGCTGCGATGATTGGTGCTGCTGGTTATGTAATGGCAAAGAAAAATATCTTTGCTGGTGTTGATTTAAACGCAGATCCTAGTTTAGAGTTTGACCTATTAGATGAATAAAAAAAGATGAGGCGATTATGCCTCATCTTTTTTATTGCTCTAGTTCAATCATTGCTGCTTCCCATTGAGATTCAATGGATTCGATTGATTGGTTAGTTTCATTCAATTGATTTTGTAGTTCATTCAGTTTTTCAATATCGTTAAGCACATCCGGATTAACCATTTTATTTTCAATGGCTTCCTTATTGGATTGGGCTTCTTCCAATTGACTTTCTAAAGTCTCAACTAATCGTCTTAATTTTCTTTCTTGCTTTTGCGCTTCCTTATTAGCTAGAAAATCTTGTTGATTTTGAGATTTAACGGAAACTTCTTTATGTTCATCTTCAGTTGATTGTTCAGCTTGTTGATGTTGTTGAAGAGCTTCTTTTTCTTCTTTCTTTTCCACATAATAATCATAGTTTCCTAGATATAGTTCGCTACCATCGTTAGATAATTCAACGATTTGTGTTGCTAGTTTATTGATGAAATATCTATCGTGAGAAACGAATAAAATGGTGCCATCAAAATTGATTAATGCGTTTTCCAAGACCTCACGACTATCAATGTCTAAATGGTTGGTCGGTTCATCTAAGATTAAAAAGTTATCGTGGTTCATCGCTAACTTAGTTAAGACTAATCTAGCTTTTTCACCACCGGAAAGGTTACCGACGATTTTTTCAACATCGTTACCAGAGAACAAGAAACTGCCTAAAATAGAACGAATTCTTTGTTCAGGATAGGTAGGATAATCGTCCCAAATTTCATTTAAGACAGTTTTATTAGAACTTAAATTATCTAGATGTTGATCATAGTATCCTACTTGAACACCGGTACCACGGTTTATTTCACCATCGATTAGTGGCAATTTGTCCATAATGGTTTTTAGCAGTGTCGATTTTCCCACACCGTTAGGACCAATTAAAGCCATTGCTTGATTTCTTTTAACGTCTAAATTTATGTTTGATGAAAGAATATGATGATCATATCCAATCGAAGCATCATTAACTTTTAAGACGACATTACCACTTTGCTTTTCAGGAGTGAAAGTTAGTTTAGCACTTTTATCGTCTCTGACAGGGGCGCTAATTTTATCCATCTTTTCTAACTGACTTCTCCTGGATTGAGCACGTTTAGTGGTTGATGCACGAACGATATTTTTATCAACGAAATCCTGCATTTCTTTGATTTTCTTTTGTTGTTTTTCATATTCTTTTAGTTGGTGCTGGTAATTTAACTTCTTTTGTTCAACGTAATTCGAATAATTACCGACATAATGAGTCATTTTACCTTGGCTTAAGTCGTAGACTTCGTCGACTATTTTGTCCATGAAGTAACGGTCATGGGAAATGATTAGAAGGGCACCGTGATAAGAGTTCAAGTAGTCTTCTAACCAACTAATTGTTTTAACATCAATGTGGTTAGTAGGTTCATCTAAAATTAGTAAATCTTTTCTTTGTAATAGCAATTTTGCCATTGCTAATTGGGTTTGTTGTCCACCGGATAACTCACTAATTTTATGGTTATATGACTCTTCACCAAAACCAAATCCGTTTAAGACAGCTTTGATTTCAGCTTGATATGAAAAACCATTTTGAGCTGCAAAGTCAGCTTGCATTTGATCATATGTTTTAGTAACTTCAGCTAATTTAGCGGGGTCACTATTAATTGTTGAATCAGCCATTTTAAGTTCATAGTCATGAATTTTATTTTCTAATTCAATTAAGTCCGCAAAGACGCTGGTCATTTCTTCAATAATAGTTAAATCAGATTTCAAACCTGTATTTTGTGCTAAGTAACCAATTGTAATTCCTTTTTTGGTGGTAACTTCACCATCATCGATGATTTCATCGCCTAAAATCATTTTCACTAAGGTTGATTTACCGGCACCGTTACGACCAACTAGTGCTACTTTACTGTTTTCTTCGATGCTTAAATTAACGCTTGTGAAAAGATCTTCGCCACCAAATCGTTTGGTTAATTTATTTGCTTGTAGAATAATCATTTATTTCACCTCCGATATTCCTTGTTTTATCAATAATACTAACTATTTTAGCATAAAAGGAGGATGAATTTGAAACGGAAAGACTTTTTTCAAAAGATGATAATTATTTCACAAACTTTATTTTTATGATAAAATACATAAATGTTACGAAAGATTCGGGAGGGAACAATTTGGACATTAAAATTCCTAGGGCAACAGCGAAAAGATTGCCTATGTATTACCGATACCTAAGCGGTTTACATGATGCCAAAATTAAAAGAATATCATCTAGTACATTTGCCGAAGCAGTTCAAGTTGATTCTGCAACCATTAGAAGAGATTTATCATACTTTGGAGCGTTAGGTAAACGAGGATACGGTTACGAAGTAGATAACTTATTAGACTTCTTCAAGAAGATTTTAAATCAAGACCATTTAACTAATGTTGCTTTAGTGGGGTTAGGTAATTTAGGACAAGCTTTATTACGTTTTAACTTTCACAAAGATAGTAACGTTAGAATTTCAGCAGCATTCGATATTCATGACGACATGATTAATACCGTCCAAAGTGGAGTACCGGTTTATGATGTCCATGATTTACAAGAACAGCTAAGAGATCAACAAATTGAAGTAGTTATCTTTACCGTTCCAGCGACAGTAGTTCAAGAACTATGTGACGAAGCGGTTAAGGGTGGCGCAAAGGGAATTATGAACTTTACTTCAAAGCGTTTATCAGTGCCACAAAACGTTAGAATTCAAAACGTTGATTTAACAAATGAACTTCAAACTTTAATTTACTTCATTGAACATTATGAAGGTGCATAAAAAATGATGACCAAGCGGTCATCATTTTTTTGTTTTATCGATACATAATTCTTGCAACGGGAAATAAAAAATAATATATTATTTATAGACTTTAGCACTTTTATCAAATGAGTGCTAAAAATGATAAAAAGGAATTTATGGGGGCTAGGATAATGTTAAAACCATTAGGCGATCGTGTTATTGTTGAAGCACAAGAAGCTAAAGAAGAAACTGTCGGAGGCATTGTGTTAGCAAATAACGCTAAAGAAAAACCACAAACAGGTGTAGTTGTTGCGGTTGGTAGAGGTCACATTTTACAAACTGGTGAAACGATTAAACCAGAGGTTAAAAAGGGTGACAAAGTTGTATACGATAAGTACGCAGGTACTTCAGTAGATGACGGCGACAAGACTTACCTAGTATTAAAGTCAAACGATATTTTAGCAATCGTTGAATAATTTTATTAATGGGGTGAAAAAATATGGCTAAGGAAGTAAAATTTGCAGAAGATGCAAGACACTCAATGTTAAAAGGTGTCGATAAACTTGCGAACACAGTAAAAACAACATTAGGACCAAAAGGTAGAAACGTTGTTGTTGAACAATCACTAGGAACACCAACTATTACAAATGATGGTGTAACTATTGCCAAATCAATCGAACTACCTGATCATTTCGAAAACATGGGAGCTAAACTAGTTTCAGAAGTAGCATCAAAAACTGATGACATTGCTGGTGACGGTACTACTACTGCAACTGTTTTAACTCAAGCTATCGTGAACGAAGGAATGAAAAACGTTACTGCCGGTGCTAACCCAGTTGGAGTTAGACGTGGGATTGAAAAGGCAACTGAAGTAGCTGTTGAAAAGCTACACAAGATGTCTAACGAAATTAAGAGTAAGAAGGATATCGCACAAATCGCTTCTATTTCTGCTGCTAATCCAGAAGTTGGGGAATTAATTGCCGACGCTATGGAAAAGGTAGGTAACGATGGTGTAATTACCGTGGAAGATTCACGTGGTGTTAACACTACTATGGATGTAGTTGAAGGGATGCAATTTGATCGTGGTTACATGTCACAATACATGGTAACTGATAACGACAAGATGCAAGCAGATTTAGATAACCCATACATCTTAATCACTGACAAGAAGATTAATAACATCCAAGAAATCTTACCAGTATTACAATCAGTTGTTGAACAAGGTCGTTCACTATTAATCATTGCTGATGATATTGGTGGAGAAGCTTTACCAACATTAGTTTTAAACAAGATGCGTGGTACTTTCAACGTAGTTGCGGTTAAAGCTCCTGGCTTCGGTGACCGTCGTAAGGCTCAACTACAAGACATCGCTGTTTTAACTGGTGCTACAGTTATTACTGATGATTTAGGCTTAAACCTAAAGGACGTTACAATTGAACAATTAGGTCAATCAAACAAGGTTAACGTTACTAAAGACGATACAACTATCGTTCAAGGTGCTGGTGACAAAGATCAATTAGCTGCAAGAGTAGCTGAAATCAAGTCACAATTAGACACTACTACTTCTGAATTTGACCGTGATAAGCTACGTGAAAGATTAGCTAAGTTAGCTGGTGGAGTTGCAGTTATCCGTGTTGGTGCTGCCACAGAAACTGAACTAAAAGAACGTAAATACAGAATTGAAGATGCGTTGAACTCAACTAGAGCTGCCGTTGAAGAAGGTTTTGTTCCTGGTGGTGGAACTGCATTTATCAATATTCTAAAAGACCTAGAAGAAATTCCTGCTGAAGGCGATGAAAAGACAGGGGTTAACATTGTACTTCGTGCATTAGAAGCTCCAGTTAGACAAATTGCTCACAACGCCGGAATTGATGGTTCAATTGTTGTTGAACACCTAAAGGGTGAACCAATGGGTGTAGGTTACAATGCTGCTACTGGTGAATATGAAGACATGGTTAAAGCTGGGGTTGTTGATCCAACCAAAGTTTCAAGATCAGCTCTTCAAAACGCCGCTTCAGTATCTGCTTTACTATTAACTACAGAAGCTGTTGTTGCTAAACTACCAGAAGAAAACAAAGATCCAATGAACCCTGGTATGAACCCAATGATGTAATAAAAAAAGGATTCCATTTGGAATCCTTTTTTTTGTATGATTTTTGGTTTTTCTTGTTTTTATTCTGTGACATTTGTATAATTTACTAATAGTAATAAGAAACGAAAGGAAAGCTATTATGCTAAAATTTGAAATCATCGTTTGTCTATTTGCGACAATGTTGATGTCAGCTGTGATTACACCGTTTATCAGAAAACTGGCATTTAGATGGGGCGCAATAGATAGTCCAAATAAGCGAAGAATGAATAAGATTCCAATGCCAACATTAGGAGGATTAGCAATCTTTGCTGCATACACGATTGCCACAATGTTTCTCTTAAGAAAACAAATGCCAACGCAACAATTGTATGGGATGTTTGCAGGACAATTAATCATTATTATCACTGGTGTGATTGATGACATTATTGTCTTAAAACCTAGACAAAAAGTATTTGGGATTAGTTTGGCTGCTGTCGTGGTATTCTTCTTTGGAAATATTCAAATGAGTAGTGTATCACTACCATTTATTGGAACATTTGGGCTTGGCTGGTTTAGTTTACCAATCACTTGGATTTGGATTCTAGCGATTACTAATGCGGTTAACTTAATCGATGGTTTAGATGGGTTAGCAACCGGAGTAGCTGTGATTGCCCTTACGACAATGGGAATTACTGGGTTCTTTTTCTTGAACGTCGGCAACGTGTACGTATCAATTATGATTTTTGCATTAGTAGCTGCTTGTTTAGGATTTTTACCATATAATTTCTTCCCTGCACGGATATATTTAGGAGACACCGGTTCACTATTTATTGGATTTATGATTTCAATCTTTTCGTTAAACGGATTAAAAAATGCGACTTTCATTACTGTTATCATTCCAGTAATTATTTTAGGGGTACCAATTACTGATACCATTTATGCTATTTTACGTCGTATGTTAAACAAGCAACCAATTATGCACGCTGATAAAAGACATTTGCATCACCGTCTAATGCAAATTGGTTTGACACATCGTCAAACCGTCTTAATTATCTATGGAATTGCATTAATCTTCTCATTTATTTCTTTATTGTATCCAATTTCAAATATCTTAGGTTCGATTCTACTAACCATTGCCACATTAATTGGGCTAGAACTGTTCGTGGAATCAATTGGATTAGCTGGACAAGATCGTCAGCCATTATTGAACTTTATCAAAAAAATAGTTAAAGAAAATACAAGTAAAGATAACCACTAAAAAAAGATTGACCGTTGGGTCAATCTTTTTTGTATGGATCAAAGTCGATTTCAAAATATTTTTCAGCGCCATCAGTCATTTCGACACGGCCATTTAATAGTTCAACAACACTAGCTTTAAATGAATCGATACGATCGTTATCAACGGCGACCACAATTGATACCTTATCAGTATAAATTGTATCAATAATGTTTTCATTGTTTTCTTCTAGTTGATAATTGAGTGAATCAAATGATTTGTAATCAACTGAAATCGTAATTTCTGTTTGAAGAACTTTTTTGACAACGCCGACATGTTCAATTGCTTGGGTTGTTGCATTACTATATGCACGAATTAATCCACCAGCACCTAACTTGATGCCACCAAAGTATCTGGTAACCACGGCAGCAACGTTATGAACGCCGATGTTTTTAATTGCTTCTAGGATAGGAACACCTGCAGTTCCTGAGGGTTCTCCATTATCACTGGCACGTTGGATAGAATCATCTAAACCTAAAACATAGGCGTGACAGTTATGCGTTGCTTTTTTATGTTCATCTTTAACTTGATTAATAAAGCTAATGGCTTCTTCTTCTGTTTCAACACGTGCAATTGAGCATATAAATTGAGATTTTTTAATATCAATTTCATTGATACCATCTTGCTTAATGGTTAAATAGTCATTTTCCAAGTTGTTTTCACCTCTGTTTAGCGTATTTAAGATTGGTGATTAATATGATCGAAAATTATAATGAATTATTTGGCAGACTGGTTGGTGAAAAAGATGTCCCCAGCGAAATTAAATCCGCACAAAATATCAAAAAAATGGTTCCTATTAAGGTTACCAAGAACGAGATTTATTGTAAACGATGTGGCCATAAAACATCAAAAAATGAATCACAATTACCTAATGATAATTTTTATTGTCCCAATTGCATTAACCTGGGACGAATGACCCTAAAAGAACCACTGTGTTTTATTGAAGAGCCAAATCTTTTCTCACATCAAGGAAAGATTTTAACATGGGATGGAAAACTAACTAAGGAACAAGAAAAATGCTCCAATCAGATTATTGAAGTGATTAATAATAATCAGACACATCTGCTATGGGCAGTTACAGGAGCGGGGAAAACCGAAATGTTATTTAAAGGAATCGCTCAAGCAATTAAAGATAATAAGCGTGTCTGTATTGCTTCACCACGAGTCGATGTTTGTGTTGAATTATTTCCACGAATCCAAGATGCTTTTAAAAACATTTCAGTGGTGTTGTTACATGGGAAAAGTAGTCAAAGTTATTTTTACAGTCAATTAACGATTTGTACAACGCACCAACTGTTGCGGTTTTATCACGCGTTTGACGTTATTATTATCGATGAGGTGGACTCTTTTCCGTTTGTGAATGATGAGTCACTCCATTTTGCTGTTGATAATGCGGTTAAAGATAAGAGTGCCAAACTATATTTAACTGCTACGCCCACCGCAGAGATGATTAAAAAGATAAAACGGAAACAAATTTCAGCTAGTTATTTACCAATTAGATTTCATCGCCATCTTCTGCCAGAAGCAACGATTAAGTATGTTAATGATTGGCGAAAGTTAATGAAAAAGCATAAATTACCGTCTCTATTGTTAAACAAAATCAAACAAAAAATCAAAAATCAGCAACGATTTTTGTTATTCATTCCTAAGATAGATGATTTACCGGTAATAAGTGAAATATTAGCCACTCAGTATGACTCATCACTTTGGCATACCGTTTATTCCAGTGATGAATTACGAATGGAAAAAGTCAATGACATGCGGACTGAAAAAGTGCTGTTTTTAATTACTACGACCATTTTAGAAAGAGGGGTTACGTTTCCGGGAATAGATGTAATCGTTTTAGGGGCTGACGATGAAGTGTTTACGATGTCGTCATTGGTGCAAATTGCTGGAAGAGTGGGACGTAAAAAGGATCGACCAACGGGGGAAGTTTTATTTATCGTTGATGACAAAACCAAACCAGTGAACAATGCAATGAAACAAATTAAGTATATGAATAGGTTGGCGAAAAAATTAAATGAATAAATGTATTTTATGTGGTCAAAAAATTACTTTTCAAATATCAATTTCGTTTTTATTGAGTCTAAAGCCGATAAAATATAAACCGCTTTGTGATAAATGTGAAACCCAATTTGAAAGAATAAACCAGGAAATAATTTGTCAGCAATGTGGCAGGGAAATGGAAGTGGCTGGAATTTGTGATGATTGCGTTAAGTGGCAAAATGTTGGTAATAAATTAATTAATCGTGCGGTATATAAATACAATGATGCAATGAAAGAATATATGCATCGATATAAATTTTGCGGTGACTATAATTTACGCAAATCGTTTACAGATGAATTTTGCAGTCATATTGATACTAAAAAGATAATTGTCCCCATTCCAGTTAGTGAAGAAACCTTGACTGAACGGGGCTTTAACCAGGTGATCGGTTTATTGGCAGAAACAAAAATTGTTGAAGCATTGATCATTAATCAAGAAAGTAAAACAAGACAATCATCATTAAATCGAAAACAAAGGCTTAAGGCATCGCAAGTATTCGAAATTAATGATAATATGAAAGATGTAATTAAAGATAAGGAAATAATAATCATCGATGACATTTATACGACTGGAACCACTATGCATCATGCTGCTCAAGTACTCCAAAAAAATGGAGTCAAGAGTGTGCAGGGTCTTACTTTATGTCGATAATGGATAAAATTTCATTAAATAGTAAGAAAAAATATAAAGAATTCACCAATCTAATTTTAAAAATGATAATTAAATGTTAAAATAAGATAGAATATATTTATTAAGACGAATAAAACTTTAAAAACTAATTCATGGAAGGAAAATTGATTAATGGCTAACATTTTAAAAAAATGGGTCGAAAGCGATAAAAGAGAAGTCAAAAGACTTAGCAAACTTGCTGACAAAGTTGAATCATACGCAGATGATTTTAAGAAACTAAGCGACGACGAACTAAAAGCTAAGACCACTGAATTTCAACAACGTTACCAAGATGGTGAAACTCTTGATGACTTATTACCAGAAGCATTTGCTGCTGTACGTGAAGGGGCAAGTCGTGTTCTTGGTTTAACACCATTCCATGTACAAATTATGGGTGGAATTGTTTTACATGAAGGTAACATTTCAGAAATGAAAACCGGTGAAGGTAAAACACTTACTGCCACAATGCCTGTTTACTTAAATGCTATTTCAGGTAAAGGTGTTCACGTTATCACTGTTAACGAATATTTATCACAACGTGATGCTGAACAAATGGGAGAATTATACAACTGGATGGGACTTTCTGTAGGCGTCAACTTAACAGACAAGAGCCCTGAAGAAAAACGAGAAGCATACAATGCTGATATCACTTACTCAACTAATAGTGAAATTGGTTTTGATTACTTACGTGATAACATGGTTGTTTACAAAGAAGATATGGTTCAAAGACCATTGAACTTTGCTATCGTCGATGAAGTAGATTCTATTTTAATTGATGAAGCTAGAACACCATTGATTATTTCTGGTCAATCAAAAGGTTCATCAGAACTATACATGCAAGCTGATCAATTCGCTAAGACTCTTAAAGAAGACGATGATTTCAAGATTGATTTGGAATCAAAGACTGTTGCTTTAAATGATCAAGGTATTGAAAAAGCTGAAAAGTACTTTAACCTAAAGAACTTATACGATACTGACAACACTGCTTTAACTCACCATTTAGACGAAGCACTACGTGCCAACTACATCATGCTTAAAGATAAGGATTACGTTGTATCTGATGATGAAGTATTAATCGTTGATTCATTTACAGGTCGTATCATGGACGGTCGTCGTTTCTCTGATGGTTTACACCAAGCTATTGAAGCTAAAGAAGGAGTAACCATTCAAGAAGAAAGTAAGACAATGGCCAACATTACTTACCAAAACTTATTCAGAATGTACAGTAAGTTAGCTGGTATGACTGGTACTGCTAAGACTGAAATTGATGAATTTAGAGAAATCTATAACATGGATGTTATCTCAATTCCAACTAACAGACCGGTAGCCAGAGTTGATGAACCTGACTTACTATACCCAACACTACAATCAAAATTTGATGCAGTAGTAGATGAAATTAAGAAGTTACATGAAAAAGGTCAACCAATTCTAATTGGTACAGTTGCCGTTGAAACTTCAGAATACATTTCACAACGTCTAAATGATGCTGGAATTCACCACGAAGTATTGAACGCTAAGAATCATGCTAAAGAAGCTGAAATTGTTGCTAATGCTGGTCAAAAGGGTGCCGTTACGATCGCCACTAATATGGCCGGACGTGGTACTGATATTAAATTAGGACCGGGCGTCGTTGAATTAGGCGGTCTAGCTGTTATTGGTACTGAAAGACATGAATCTAGACGTATTGATAACCAATTACGTGGACGTTCTGGACGTCAAGGTGACCCAGGTCTATCACAATTCTACTTATCACTAGAAGATGACTTAATGCGTCGTTTCGGTTCTGATAAGATTAAAGGATTCTTAGACAGAATGAAGGTTGATGGTGAATCAGCCGTAATTAAGAGTCGCTTAATTACAAAACAAGTTGAATCAGCTCAAAAACGTGTTGAAGGTAACAACTACGATTCTAGAAAACAAGTTCTACAATATGATGATGTTATGAGACAACAACGTAATGTTATCTATGATGAAAGAAACAAAGTTATTACTGAAGACACATCACTAGATTGGGTTGTTAAGCCAATGATTAAGAGAACAATCAATAGAATTGTTAACTTACACACCCAAGGTGATCAAAAAGACTGGGATTTAGATACAATTTTAGATTTCGCTGTTAGTGCATTGGTAAATCCAGATGCAATTTCTAAGTCAGATTTAGAAGGTAAGTCTGCTCAAGAAATCAAAGATTACTTAATCAACCTATCTGAACAAGTATACATTGAAAAGAGAGATCAATTATACGACCCACAACAAATGCTTGAATTTGAAAAGGTTGTTGTATTAAGAGTTGTTGACTCTCATTGGACTGACCATATTGATGAAATGGATCAATTGAGACAATCAATTGGTTTAAGAGGATACGGTCAATTAAATCCACTAGTTGAATATCAACGTGAAGGTTATCAAATGTTTGAAGAAATGATCTCAGATATTGATTACGATACCACTAGATTGTTCATGAAAGCTGAAATCAGACAAAATATCGAAAGATAATAAAAAAGCGAAGATGGACATTAGTTCTCTTCGTTTTTTTAGTAAGGAGCATAAGAATGGAAATAGCAGATGCTAGAAATGAAATAAGCTCAATTCAAAAAGCCATCCAAGGCTTTAGGGGGTCTCTTTGACCTAGATTCGCTACAAGCTAGTATTGAGATAAATGAATCTAAGATGGCCGAACCAGGTTTTTGGGATAATCCGGACGAATCTCAAACATTGATTAATGAAACGAATCGATTAAAGAAAAAATATGATAATTTTAATGCATTAAATTCTGAAGTTGAGGAATTAGAGTTAACTTTAGAAATGATTGAAGAAGAACCAGATCCATCATTAATTGATGAATTTGAATCTTCGTTAGTAGATACTAAAGCTCATTTAGAAAAGTATCGTTTAGGGATGCTTTTAAATGGTAAATATGATGCCAATAATGCGATTTTGGAAATTCACCCTGGAGCGGGTGGGACAGAATCTCATGACTGGGGCATGATGTTATTTAGAATGTATACCAGATGGGCTGACCAAAATGGTTTCAAGTTAGAAACCCTAAACTATCAAGCTGGTGAAGTTGCCGGAATTGATACCGCCACGATTTTAGTAAGCGGCGAAAATGCTTATGGATATTTAAAATCTGAAAAAGGTGTGCATCGTTTAGTTAGAATTTCTCCTTTTGATTCTGCCGGAAGAAGACATACTTCTTTCGCTTCAGTTGATGTAATGCCAGAATTAGACGACTCTGTAGACGTTGAAATTAATCCATCTGATTTAAGAGTTGATGTTTATAGAGCCAGTGGTGCTGGTGGACAACACGTTAATAAGACTTCTTCAGCTGTGCGTATCACGCATGAACCAACTGGGATTGTCGTTGCCAGTCAGGCACAACGTTCACAATTGCAAAATAGAGAAACAGCTATGAACATGTTGAAGTCAAAATTATATGAACTAGAAGAAGAAAAGAAAGAACAACAAAAGGCTCAATTAGAAGGTGAACAAAAAGAAATTGGTTGGGGATCTCAAATTAGATCATACGTATTCCACCCATATTCAATGGTAAAAGATCATCGTACTAATTATGAAACAGCTAAAGCACAAGATGTAATGGACGGGGATTTAAATCCATTTATTAATGCCTTTTTACAATGGAAGTTGAGTAAAAACAATCCAAATTAGACAGGGGAATATACATGAGCGAAATACTGACAGTTTTATTGATTCTAATTCAACCAGTTTTATGGTTGGGAATCTTAAGAAACTATATTATCTATAGAAAACGTTTAACAAAACAAAGACGCGACTTTAACACATCAATTTATGCCAATAACTATGAAATTAAACATTTTTGGCTTAGTTTTATATTATTAGGAATTGTCGGAAGTGCGATTTCAATCATCTTAGGAGTATACCTACCAGTTACTTGGATCGTAGTATACCAATTACTATTAATCGTCAATTTAATTTTAATTCCAGGACAATTTTTGAACTTGATTACCTTTGGAATTGCAACCGCAATTACCTGGTTGATTTATCAAGTTAAGTTCTTTAACGGAGTTGATACTTTCGGGATTAATATTCAATCAACAGACTTCGGCAACGTGTTGCTTTTATTAACAATCGTGATTTTATTAATGGCTTTATACAGCCGCTTTGTGCTAGGTAACTATGCGAATCCACAAATTTTTAAGAACCAAAGAGGTAACAAAGTTGCTGGATATTTGACTAAAGAATTTACAGTTCTTCCATTATTAGTATTAATTCCGGGAGACCAAATTCAACAAGTGATGCATTGGTGGCCAGTATTCGGCTACGGAGATCATAAATTTAGCTTACTGATTTTACCAATGATGTTGGGAATGAGAATCACCATCTTCAAGTCATTGCCAAAAGCCTTTTTCAAAATTATGGCTAAAAAAATCGGTTGGTTAGTAGTAGTAGGTGTTATTTTATCAGGAGTGACATATTACTTTAAAAATGTGGAAAACATCGCATTATACTCTATCGCTGGATTAATTGTTTTATACATTATTACTGTTTTAATGATTAAAAGAAGTGATAGCAAACAAGATACCTGGTTCTCTGATGCAGTAAACGGACTAAGAGTTATTTCAATTCGTCCTGATACTCCCGCAGAAAAGATGGGTGTGCAAATTGGTGATTTAATCGTTGAAGTTAACAATATCAAAATTAATTCAGAAGATGAATTTTATAAAGCAATATTAACATCACCAACATTCTGTCGTTTGAAAGTATTGAATAGGGAAGACAGAATCAAAATTATGGAAAGTGCAATTTATAGCGACTCACCAAATGAATTAGGGGTCGTTTTGATTAAGGAAAAATAACCTTAAGGTTCATTTAATGAACTTTCGCTAAAATGCCAATTATAGTAACGAAGGGGAATTTAAGATGAATAAAATTTATCGTTCACAAACCAACAAATTATTAACAGGAACATTAGGTGGAATTGCTGAATACTTCAACATCAATGCACAAATTATTAGAATTCTTTTCGTAATTCTTTCAATTTGGCCTGGTCATTTAATCTTCGGATTATTGGCTTACGTTGTTTGTTTAGTTTTCATTCCAAGTAAAGACAATGATCAAAACAGTGGTCGTCGTAATTTAACAGACGTGGATGAATACGATCATAAATAGGAGGATGCAATGAGAATATTAGGAAGAATCTTAATTAATACATTATTATTTATGGCAATTGCTGGTTTCTTTCAAGGTAGTTTCTATGTAGCAAGTATCACCACCGCATTAATTGCTGCAGTGGTATTAGCGGTATTAAATGCGCTAGTAAAACCAGTGCTATTTATATTATCATTGCCAATTAACATTATTACATTAGGACTATTTAGTATTGTTTTAAATGGAATTATGTTGGAAATAACATCTGCTGTAGTTGGAAGTAATTTCCATTTTGCATCATTTGGAATGGCAATAATCGCTGCATTGATTATGTCGATTTGTAATATTATTTTGTCAGACTACTAATTAATTATGAAATGCATCTAATAACATGATAAAATTAACTTATCAGAACTGGAGGTAAAATCATGGCTTATAGTGTAACGGTTGCAGACCTAGTCGAGAATACCCATCTAGATATTTTTTATGGTGAAGAATACCTAGATCGTCCAATTACCACTAGTGATATTTCTCGTCCTGGTTTGGAATTAACAGGATACTTTAATTACTATCCTGCAAAGAGAATTCAATTATTGGGAATTACTGAAACTTCATATGCAAAGGGTATGGATAGTAATGAGCTGTTTGAGGTCATGAAAAAAATGTGTTTACCAGAAACACCTGCCTTTGTGGTTTCAACCCAATTAGATCCACCTGATGAATTAATCAGAGCTGCCAAGAATCAACACATTCCAGTATTAGGTTCAAAGCTTACTACTTCAAGAGTTTTGAGTAACATGACTAACTTCTTAGAAGGTAAACTAGCTGAAAGAAAATCTATCCATGGAGTTTTAATTGACGTTTATGGATTAGGGGTCTTAATGACTGGAGACTCTGGTATTGGTAAGAGTGAAACAGCCCTAGAACTTGTAAAACGTGGACATCGACTAATTGCTGATGACCGAGTAGAAGTTTACCAACAAGATGAACAAACATTGATTGGACAAGCACCAACAATTTTGCGTCACTTATTGGAAATTAGAGGAATCGGAATTATCGATGTGATGAACTTATTTGGTGCTGGTGCCGTTCGTTCACAAACCAAAGTTGATTTAATCGTTCATTTGGAAAATTGGTCTGATGATGCTCCATATGACAGATTAGGTAATGGTGACGAAACTAGAAGAATCTTTGATGTTGACGTTCAAAGAGTTAGCATCCCTGTTAAAACAGGTCGTAACCTAGCCATCATCATTGAAGCTGCTGCCATGAACTATCGTGCTAAAAAGATGGGATATGACGCAACTAAAGTCTTTGATGACAACTTAAATAACTTAATTAAAGAAAACTCAGGAAACAAGAAATAAAATCTTTCCAGGGAAGTGAAAAGTAATGCATTCAATCGCATTAAATCCGATTGCGTTTAACTTAGGACCAGTTGCGGTTCATTGGTACGGAATCTTTATCGCCTCCGCTGTATTAATTGCGGTCTTTTTATCTGTTAAAGAAGGTCGCAAGCGCGGAATTGATCCAGATAATATATATGACATGATTTTATGGGCACTTCCAGTGGCCATTATCTGTGCTCGTATTTATTACGTGGTTTTCCAATGGCCATATTACAGCCAACATTTAAATGAAATCATTAAAATTTGGGACGGTGGAATTGCTATCTACGGAGCGCTAATCGGTGCTGCAGTGGTAGTTTATCTATACTGTCGTAGTAAGTTAATCTCTGTTTGGGCGATGTTAGATGTAATCGCACCAACAGTAATTATGGGTCAAGGAATCGGTAGATGGGGTAACTTTATGAACCAAGAAGCTTTTGGTAACATTACAAGCTTAGCGTTCCTTAAGTCACTACACTTACCAACGTTCATAATTAATCAAATGTATATTCAAGGCTTTTATCGCCAACCTACATTTTTGTATGAATCATTATGGGATTTATTAGGATTCGTATTATTAATGAATCTTCGTCACATTAACAAGTTTTTCAAACGTGGTGAAGTGGTTTTATCTTACATCATCTGGTACTCATTCGGTCGATTCTTCGTAGAAGGGATGAGAACTGATAGCTTGATGCTATTCGGTGGCATTAGAGTATCTCAAATGTTATCAATTGTGCTATTTATTGGGGCAATTGCATTGATGATTTATCGTCGTAAAAAAGAAGCTGACTTACCATATTATTTAGATGGTAGTAAGTTGGTTTAACAATTAAGGAGTAATTAGAATGACAGAAAAAATTGCAGTTTTAGGAGCAGGTTCATGGGGAAGCATGCTTGCAACTATTTTAGTAGAAAATGGTAATGAAGTACGTTTGTGGTCATACAAACAAGCTCAAGTTGATGAATTAAACAATCAACACACAAATGAAAAATACATTAAAGATTTTACATATCCGAAAGAATTAGTTGCTTATGGTGATATGAAAGAAGCCATCAGAGGTGTAGACGATATTTTATTCGTTGTTCCAGCTCAAGTAACTAGAAATACTGCTAAACAAGTTAACGAAATTCTAGAAGAACTAGACATGTCAGTTAACATCATTCATGGTAGTAAAGGAATCGAACAAAAAACATATAAGCGAATGTCTGAAGTGCTATCAGAAGAAATCGATCCAAAGCATCGTAAATCTGTTTCAGTTATTTCAGGACCTAGTCAAGCAGAATCAGTTGCTAAACACGATATTACTTTAGTTACTACAGCTTCAGAAAACATTAAAGATGCTGAACACATCCAATCATTATTCATCAATGAATATTTCAGAGTTTACACAAACGATGACATTATCGGTGTTGAAATTGGAGCGGCTTTGAAGAACATCATCGCAATCGGTGCCGGAGCATTATATGGTTTAGGCTATGCTGATAACGCCAAAGCTGCGCTAATGACTCGTGGTTTAGCTGAAATTTCACGTTTAGGAACTTCATTTGGTGCTAACCCATTAACATTTACTGGTCTTTCAGGATTTGGTGATGTGATTGTTACTGCCACAAGTAGTGACTCAAGAAACTGGCGTGCTGGATACCAATTAGGTAAAGGTGAAACACTAGATGATATTGTTAAGAACATGGGAATGGTAATCGAAGGAATTGCTACAGCTGAAGCTGCTTATGAATTAGCAGCTCAACGTGGTATTGATATGCCAATCACATCAGCAATCTACAAAGTGCTACACAACCAATTAACAATTGATGATGCAATTAAACAATTAATGAACCGTAAAGGTCGAGAAGAATTAGACTAATCGATATAGGAGTTTATAAAGATGAAAAAGATTAAAAAGGCAATCATTCCAGCTGCTGGATTAGGAACTAGATTCTTACCAGAAACTAAGGCAATGCCAAAAGAAATGTTACCAGTAGTTGATAAACCAGCAATTCAACTAATCGTTGAAGAAGCAATTGAATCAGGAATCACTGATATCCTAATCATTATCGGTAAAGGCAAACGTGCCATCGAAGATCATTTTGATTCAAACACTGAACTAGAATTAAACCTCGAAAGTAAAGGTAAAAAGGAAATGTTAGAAGCAGTTAAGAAAACTAATGGCTTAAACATTTACTTTAAACGTCAAGAACATCCAAATGGTTTAGGGGATGCTGTATATACTGCCAAGAGTTTTGTTGGCGATGATCCTTTTGTTATCATGTTAGGTGATGACTTAATGGAAGATAAAACACCATTAACTAAGCAATTAATTGATAGTTACGAAGAAACAGGTTCTTCAACTTTAGCTGTTATGAGAGTGCCTCATGAAGATACTTCAAAGTACGGTGTAATTAACCCAGCTAAAGAAGTTAAAGATGGCCTATACGACGTTGTTAACTTCGTTGAAAAACCAAATCCTGAAGACGCACCTAGTGATTTAGCGATTATCGGTCGTTACTTATTAACTCCTGAAATCTTTGATATTTTGGAAAACACTAAGCCAGGTAAAGGTAATGAAGTTCAATTAACTGATGCTATTGATACATTAAATAAAGATGGTAAAGTTTACGCTCACGAATTCAAAGGTGACCGTTTCGATACTGGTAACAAGTTCGGTTGGCTACAAACCAACATTGAATTTGGACTACAACATCCAGAAGTTGCAGACCAATTGAAAGAATACATTAAAGATTTAGCTAAGAAACTTTAAAATTAGTTTGGGTGCTAATTAATGGACAAATCTATCATATGATAGTAAAGTATCATTTATTGAATATATGAAAGGGGAAGTTAATTATGGAAAAATATGACGTAATTGTTATTGGTGCTGGACCTGGTGGAATGACATCCGCACTATATGCTTCTCGTGCTAATTTATCAGTTTTAATGATTGATCGTGGTATCTACGGTGGTCAAATGAACAACACAGCTGAAATTGAAAACTATCCTGGATTCAAATCCATTTTAGGACCAGATTTAGCTAAGAATATGTACGAAAGCTCAACTAACTTTGGCGCCAAGTATGAATACGGAACTGTTGAATCAATTGAAGACAAGGGTAATTCAAAGATTGTTAACACCGACCAAGGTAGTTACGAAACAAGTTCTGTTATCATTGGTACTGGTTCACAATACCGTAAACTAGGCGTGCCTGGTGAAGATGAATACGGTGGAAGAGGAGTTTCTTACTGTGCCGTATGTGATGGTGCCTTCTTCAAGAACCGTGAAGTCGTAGTTGTCGGTGGTGGAGATTCAGCTATTTCTGAAGCACTTTACCTTGCTGGTTTAGCTTCGAAAGTAACTGTTATTCACCGTCGTGATCAACTTCGTGCACAAAAAGTTATTCAAGACCGTGCATTTGCTAATGACAAAATTGAATTCATTTGGGACACTAATGTAACTGAAGTTATCGGAGATGACATGAAAGTTACTGGTGTAAAAACTGTAAACAACAAGACTAACGAAGAAAGTGTTGTTGACGCTTCTGGTGTATTTATTTATGTTGGTAACAACCCAATGACTGAAGCATTTGCGAACCTAAACATCACTGATGAAAAAGGTTGGATTAAGACTAACGAAAGAATGGAAACTGATATTGATGGTGTGTTTGCCATTGGAGACGTTCGTCAAAAAGAATTAAGACAAGTAACTACTGCCGTTGGAGACGGTGGAATTGCTGGTCAAAACGCATTTGAATACGTTTCATCATTATAAAAAGTAATCAAAAAGACTGGTTTTAATACCAGTCTTTTTTTACTCTTAAAAAGGAGAACATTAGTTTTAGAAAGTTTGTTCGTATGTTAAAATATTATTAAATATGAATGAAAAGGGTCGAAAACCCTACGAGTGAACAAAGGAGGACTTTGTTTGGAAATCCAACGCGAAAATAATAATAAATTTGAATTAGTATCAAAATATAAACCTACTGGTGATCAACCAGAGGCTATTAGTCAATTAACCAAGGGGATTGAAGATGGACAAAAGCAACAAATCCTATTAGGGGCTACGGGTACAGGGAAGACCTTTACGATTTCTAATGTGATTAAAAATGTGAATAAACCAACGTTGATTTTATCGCATAATAAAACATTAGCGGGTCAACTATATAGTGAATTTAAAGAGTTCTTTCCTAATAACGCAGTTGAATACTTCGTTAGTTATTATGATTACTACCAACCAGAAGCATATGTACCTTCAAGTGATACCTATATTGAAAAGGATTCTTCAATCAATGATGAAATCGATAAACTACGCCATGCCGCAACTAACTCATTACTAACTAGAAATGACGTTATCATTGTTGCATCTGTTTCATCCATTTTTGGATTAGGAAGTCCTAAAGAATACTACAAACATACGATTGCACTAAATGTGGGTCAACAAATCGAGCGAGATGAATTACTAAGAAGACTAGTTGAAATCCAATTTGATCGAAATGATATTGATTTTCAGCGTGGTCGATTTAGGGTTCATGGAGATGTTGTTGATATTTTTCCTGCTTCGGGAGACCAACACGCGTTTAGAATTGAATTCTTTGGTGATGAGATTGATTCTATTAAAGAAATCGACACATTAACCGGTGAATTTATTGGTAAAAAAGACAATATTATTATCTTCCCAGCAACCCACTTTTTGACTGATGATCAAAACATGGATCATGCATTAAAAGGAATTAAGGAAGAAATGATAGAACAAGTTGCCGAATTTGAAAAAGAAGGTAAATTGCTAGAAGCGCAACGATTAAAACAACGTACTACTTATGATATTGAAATGATGGCAGAAATGGGATATACCAACGGAATTGAAAATTATTCCAGATATATGGATAATCGAAAACCGGGTGAAGCACCTTATACGCTATTAGATTTCTTCCCAGATGATTACTTGTTAGTAGTCGATGAATCACATCAAACATTGCCACAGGTAGGTGGGATGTACAACGGTGATAAAGCTAGAAAAGAGCGTTTAATTGAGTACGGTTTTAGATTGCCTAGTGCTCTTGATAATAGACCGCTAAAGATGCCCGAATTTAAAGAACGTGTTAATCAAGCAATTTATATGTCTGCGACGCCAGGACCACGTGAATTGGAAGAGACACCTGAAAAGAACATTGTTCAACAAATTATTCGACCAACTGGTTTGTTAGATCCAACGGTAGAAGTGCGTCCAATTATGGGACAAATGGATGACTTAGTTGGTGAAATTAACGATCGAATCGAAAAGAACGAACGTGTTTTTGTTACGACTTTAACCAAGAAAATGTCTGAAGATTTAACTGATTACTTGAAAGACCTAGGGATTAAAGTGGCATACTTACATTCAGATGTTAAGACACTGGAAAGAACTAAAATAATTAGAGATTTACGACTAGGTAAATATGATGTTTTAGTTGGAATTAACTTGTTAAGAGAAGGAATTGACGTTCCTGAAGTTTCACTAGTTGCTATCTTAGATGCCGATAAAGAAGGATTCCTAAGAAATGAACGTTCATTGATTCAAACGATTGGACGTGCTGCCAGAAATGAAAATGGGGCAGTTATTATGTACGCTGACTATGTAACTGATTCAATGCAAAAAGCAATCGATGAAACTGCCAGAAGACGTAGCATTCAACAAGAATACAATAAAGAACATCAAATTACGCCACATACAATTAAGAAACCAATTCGTGACTTAATTAGTTATGGTAATAAAGATGATAATGATAAAGAAGATCATTCATTTATCGAATCTGATTTCCAAAAACTAACCAAGAAAGATCAAAAACAAATGATCGAAACATTAACCAAGGAAATGAAACAAGCAGCCGCAAAACTAGATTTCGAAAAAGCTGCTGCATTGCGTGATACGGTGATGGATTTAAAGAGTCAGATGTAAGGAGGAAACAAGGTGCAAAACGATAAGATTGTTATTAAAGGTGCCCGTGCACATAACTTAAAGGATATTAGCGTTTCAATTCCTAAAAACAAACTAACAGTAATGACCGGGTTGTCAGGTTCTGGAAAGAGTTCTTTGGCATTTGATACTTTATATGCAGAAGGACAACGTCGATACGTGGAAAGTCTTTCCTCATACGCTCGTCAATTTTTAGGCCAAATGGATAAACCAGATGTCGACTCGATTGAAGGATTAAGTCCAGCGATTGCGATTGACCAAAAGACAACTTCGAAAAATCCTCGTTCAACGGTTGGAACAGTTACTGAAATCAATGATTACTTTAGATTGTTGTGGGCACGAGTTGGAACTCCAATTTGTCCTAATGACGGAACTAAGATTACTAGACAATCGATTGATCAAATGATGGATGCGGTTCTAGCCTTACCCGAAAGAACTAAGATGCAAATTTTGTCACCTGTTGTTAGGGAACAGCGTGGTCAACACAAGAAGATCATCGAAAAAATTAAGCGTGAAGGTTTTGTCCGTTATCGTGTTGATGGCGAAGTGCACGAAATCGAAGATGATATTGAATTAGATAAGAATAAACACCACAACATTGAAATTGTGGTGGATAGAATTATCGTTAAAGATGGCATTAAATCAAGATTATCTGACTCACTAGAAACCGCATTACGTTTAAGTGAAGGATATGCGATTGCGGATTTAATGGGTGCAGGGGAAAATCTAATTTTCTCAGAACATTATGCTTGTCCACTTTGTGGGTTCACTGTTAGTGAACTAGAACCAAGACTATTTTCATTCAATTCACCAATTGGGGCATGTCCAAGTTGTGATGGTTTAGGGATGAAACTAGAAGTGGATGAATCTCTAATCATTCCAGATACCTCTAAAACGCTAAATGAAGGGGCAATTGAGCCTTGGAACCCAATTAGTTCTAAATACTACCCAAGCATGTTAGAGCAAGCGTGTGAACAATTTGGTATCGATATGGATACTCCATTTAATAAGTTACCGAAAAAACAACGTGACATAATTATGTACGGATCAAATGGGAAAAAATTTCATTTTCATTTTGATAGTACTAATGGTTTTGGTGGCATTAAGGATACTGATGCTGAATTTGAAGGGGTTGTAAATAACATTGACCGTCGTTATCACGGTACCAATAGTGATTTTACAAGAGACCAAATGCGTCAATATATGACAGAGTTAACATGTCAAACTTGTCATGGTTACAGACTGAATGAAGAAGCATTAAGTGTTAAAGTTGATGATTTAAATATTAGTGAAGCAACTGATTTAGATGTGATTAAAGAATTGAATTTCTTCACCGATTTACATTTTGGTGAAAAAGATAGCGTTGTTGCTAAACCAATTCTAAAAGAAATTATTGATCGTCTAACTTTCTTAAAGAATGTTGGACTAGATTATTTAACTTTATCTAGAACTGCAGGAACCCTTTCTGGTGGGGAATCACAAAGAATTAGATTAGCAACGCAAATTGGTTCCAATCTTTCTGGAGTCCTATATGTGTTAGATGAACCATCAATTGGGTTACATCAAAGAGATAATGACCGACTAATTTCTTCACTAAAGGCAATGCGTGATTTGGGGAATACTTTAGTTGTGGTTGAACACGGTGAAGATACGCAAAGATCAGCAGATTATATTGTTGATATTGGACCTGGTGCAGGAACTAATGGTGGTAACGTGATGGCAGCTGGAACACCGGAAGAAGTGGCTCAAAATGATAATTCATTAACTGGTCAATATCTATCTGGTAAAAAGTTTGTGCCAGTGCCATTAAAACGCCGTAAGGGTAATGGTAAAAAGATTAAGGTCACTGGAGCTAGTGAAAATAATCTAAAAGACGTTACTGCTGAAATTCCATTGGGTGAATTTAATGTTGTTACCGGAGTTTCTGGTTCAGGTAAATCAACATTAATTAATCGAATTGTGAAGAGAGCAATCGCACAAAAGATTAACCATAATTCTGAAAAGCCAGGTAAGTATAAGAGTATCTCTGGTTACAAAAATATTGATAAGCTTATTAATATCGACCAAAGCCCAATCGGAAGAACGCCAAGAAGTAATCCGGCAACTTACACCGGTGTCTTTGACGATATCAGAACATTATTCGCTGAAACCAATGAAGCGAAGCTAAGAGGATATCAAAAGGGTCGTTTTAGTTTTAATGTTAAGGGTGGACGTTGTGAAACCTGTCATGGGGATGGAATTCTAAAAATTGAAATGAACTTCCTACCAGATGTATACGTACCATGTGAAGTTTGTCATGGTAAACGATACAATGCTGAAACACTTGAAGTACAATACAAAGGGAAAAATATTTCTGATGTATTAGACATGACAGTCGATCAAGCGTTGGAATTCTTCTCTGCAATTCCAAAGATTACTAGAAAATTAGAAACCATTGATGAAGTAGGATTAGGCTATGTTCAATTAGGCCAATCAGCAACCACTTTATCTGGTGGGGAAGCACAACGAATGAAGTTAGCTTCTGAACTATATAAGAAATCAGCTGGTAATAATCTATACATTTTAGATGAACCAACAATTGGATTGCATACTGATGACATTAACCGTTTACTAGTTGTTTTGCATGAATTAGTGGATCAAGGCAACACCGTTTTAATTATTGAACATAATTTAGATGTGATTAAAACAGCTGACCACATTATTGATTTAGGACCTGAAGGTGGAGATGGTGGTGGAACCATTATTGCAACTGGAACTCCTGAAGAAGTGGTGGAAGTTGCTGATAGTTATACCGGTCAATATTTAAAACCAGTCTTAGAACGTGATACTAAGCGAACTAAAGAAAGTCAAAAATAAAAAGGTGCTTTTTAGCACCTTTTTTATTGCTTAATAAATGACACACCCGGGTACGTGTGTTATAATTCTTGGGTTATCTTAAAAAGGAGAGGAGGGACCAGTCAAATGAGAACTTTAAAAAACGTCGTTGTGATTGGTGGCGGAACGGGTTTGCCAGTGGTCTTAAATAATTTAAAAGACAAAGATGTTAATATTACATCAATCGTAAATGTCTCTGATGACGGCGGTTCTTCTGGAAAACTAAGAAAAGCTGCTAACGTTGTCCCTCCTGGTGATATCAGAAATGTATTGGCATCACTTTCCAATTTACCGCAAACTGAACTAGATTTATTCCAGTATCGTTTTAACGATAATAATGACTTTTTATCAGGACACTCATTAGGAAATTTAATTATTACCGCAATGACTGAAATGAAGGGTGACATTAATGTCGCCGTTAAGCTATTAAGTCAAATGATGGACATCACTGGGAAAATATATCCTTCTACAAACCAAAAATTACAGCTCTGTGCTGAATTTAAAGATGGTTCGACTATGAAGGGTGAATATGAAATTACCTACGCTGATAAGCAAATAAATCGTGTTTGGGTGGAAACAGATGACCCCGATAACCCACCAGTAGCAAATCAAGAAGTGATTGATGCCATTTTAGAGGCTGATCAAATTGTATTAGGACCAGGAAGCTTATTTACAAGCATTCTACCTAATTTAATGATTTCAAATATTGGGGATGCGATTATAAAGTCAAAAGCACAAGTTGTGTATATATGTAATATCATGACGCAATTTGGCGAAACTGATAATTTTACTGATGCCAATCACGTTGAAGTCTTAAATAAACACATGAACAGCAATTTTATAGATGTTGTGATTGTTAATAAGACACCAGTTTTAGATAGTCAAATTGATCATCAAAGATTTAATGAAATATCTAGTCCAGTAGAACATGATGAGAATAGATTAGAAGAATTGGGATGCCAAGTGATTTACGACGATTTCTTATTATTAACTAATCGTGGGGCATTTCATAATGGAAAAAAAGTGGCTGATAAGTTAGTCGAATTAGTCACCAAAGAATAGGATGATGCAACATGTCATATGCTAGTGACGTAAAAAAAGAACTAACAACCTTAGAAGTGCATAAAAAGAATGCGAAGGCGGAATTGATGGCATTAATTCGTATGAACGGTTCAATTTCGCTTGCTAATCGTAAGATTATTCTAAATATTCAAACAGAAAATCCTGCCATAGCACGTCGAATTTACAAATTAATCTTAGAATTTTATAAGGTTGAAAGTAAGTTAGTTGTTAGAAAGAAAATGAAATTAAATAAAAATAATGTCTATGTTGTACGAATTGCTGATCAAGCACAAGCAATCTTGGATGACTTAGGGATTTTAGAAAATTTCCAAATCGTCGAAAGGGTTCCAGTCGAATTATTAAAAGACGATTCCCAAGTACGTTCTTATTTAAGAGGGGCGTTTTTAGCCAGTGGTTCTGTAAATAATCCGGAAACTTCTAGATATCATTTGGAAATATATTCATTGTATGAAGAACATAATGACATGATTTCTGAAATGATGAATAATTACGATTTAAACTCTCGAACAACCGATAGAAGAAGTGGATACATCACGTATTTGAAGGAAGCTGAAAAGATAGCTAACTTCTTACAATTAATTGGTGCCACTAATGCAATGCTTAAATTCGAAGATGTGCGAATTATGCGAGATATGCGTAATTCTGTTAATAGATTGGTAAATTGCGAAACTGCTAATATGAACAAGGTAGCGAATGCTTCAACTAAGCAATTAGCTAACATCAAGTTCATTGATGAAACGGTTGGTTTAGATCACTTACCAGAAAAATTATATGAAGTCGCAATGACTCGAATGAAAATGCCAGAGGTTAGTTTAAAAGAACTTAGCGAATCACTACCAAGTGGGAGTATTTCTAAGTCAGGAATTAACCACAGATTAAGAAAAATTAATGAGTTTGCTGACAAATTAAGAGAAGAAGCGATATAAAAAAGACTTAGCTGTCATAGCTAAGTCTTTTTTTATTATTTACGTTCAGAACTGTTAGTCATGATGCTATCAATTAAACCGTAGTCAACAGCTTCTTGAGCGCTTAAGTATTTATCACGTTCAGTATCTAGGTTAACTTTTTCAATTGATTGACCTGAGTTTTGAGCTAAGATTTCGTTAATCATCTTTCTAGTCTTCAAAATTGATTCCGCTGCAATAGCGATTTCAGTTTGTTGACCTTGGGCACCACCAGAAGGTTGGTGAATTAGAACTTCAGAGTGAGGTAAAGCAAAGCGCTTACCTTTGGCACCTGAAGATGCTAGCACACTGGCCATTGAAGCAGCCATACCCATAACGATGGTTTGAACATCAGCTTTGATGAATTGCATAGTATCGTAAATTGCCATACCTGCAGTTACCACACCACCTGGAGAGTTGATGTATAGGTAAATATCTTTTTCAGAATCTTGTGCATCAAGGAATAATAGTTGAGCAATAATGGTATTAGCCATGTTGTCTTCGATTGGACCTGATAGCATGATGATTCTGTCTTTTAATAATCTTGAGTAAATGTCATATGCACGTTCACCGCCTGATGATTGTTCAATGACAGTTGGGACTAAATTCATAGTGTTATCCTCCCTTACAGATAATTCATTTTTGAATTATTATAATTTTATATCAATGGTCAATTAAGGTCAAATGATTTAACTATAATAATTACTAGTGCATCTGGAGGGAATCGAACCCCCATTAAAAGAACCGGAATCTTTGGTGCTATCCATTACACTACAGATGCGTTTAAACAGGTTAAACTATAGCGGAATTGGCGTTAAAATTCAAGATAGTGAATGAGCTAATTGATTTGCAAACATAAAATAGCACTGATATACTAATGAAGTAGGATTAGACAACTACTTTAATAAAAATAACTATTCGTAATTATTTTTAAAATACTGAGCAAGTATTGTAGACTGATCAGTAAAAAAGTAGTAACATTTAATCCGTACGTAGTACTTAAATTTATTTCTCTAGGAGGAAAACAGTTATGACTGTAAAAATTGGTATTAACGGTTTTGGTCGTATTGGTCGTTTGGCTTTCAAACGTATCCACGAACTAAACTCAGACGAAATTGAAGTTGCTGCTATCAACGATTTAACAACTCCTTCAATGCTTGCATACTTATTAAAATATGATTCAACACATGGTAAATTCCCAGGTGAAGTTACTTCAACTGATAACGGAATCGTTGTTGACGGTAAGGAAGTTCCAGTTTACGCTGAACGCAATGCCGCTGACCTACCATGGGTTAAAAATGATGGTGTTGACTTTGTACTAGAATGTACTGGTTTCTACACTTCAGAAGAAAAATCACAAGCTCACTTAGACGCTGGTGCAAAGCGTGTTCTTATTTCTGCACCTGCAGGTCAAATTAAGACTGTTGTTCCTGGTGTTAACTTGGATACTCTAAACTCAGATGACAAGATTGTTTCAGCTGGTTCATGTACTACAAGTAGTATTGCACCAACTGCTTACTTCTTGAACAAGGACTTTGGTATCAAAGTTGGTACTATGACTACTATTCATGCCTTTACTTCAACTCAAGCTATCTTAGATGGCCCTCGTGGTAAGAAGTTCAGAAACAACCGTACTGCATCAACTAACACTATTCCTCATTCAACTGGTGCTGCTAAGGCCCTAGGTCTTGTTGTTCCAGAACTTGACGGTAAGTTAAATGGTGTTGCTCAACGTGTTGGTATTGTTGACGGTTCATTAACTGAATTAACTGCTATCGTTGAAAAGAAGAACGTAACAGCTGATGAAATTAACGCTAAGATGAAAGAATACACTGAAGGTAACGAAGCATTTGGTTACAACGATGAACCAATCGTTTCAAGTGATATCATTGGTGATACTCACGGATCAGTATTTGATGCTACTCAAACTGATGTTACTACATTCGGTGACGACCAACTTGTTAAAGTTTGGTCATGGTACGATAACGAATGGGGCTTCACTTGTAACATGGTTCGTACTTTACTACACTTCGCTCAACTATAATCTTAATTATAATTTAGCAAGTTTTAAGGTGGAGGAGGCAAATGCCTCCTCCATTTTTTATAATAAATAATTTTAAAAATCTTTGAAATTATACTTTAAATGAAGTATATTGAAATTGTTACATTTATTTATTAAATATTGTTTGGGAGGTAATCTAGATTGGCTAAGACAGTTGTTTCTGATTTAGATTTAAAAGGTAAAAAAGTTTTAATGCGTGTTGACTTCAACGTTCCTATTAAAGATGGCGTTGTTGGTGATACTAGTCGTATCGTTGGTGCTATTCCAACAATCAAATACGTAATCGAACATGGTGGAAAGGCTGTATTATTCTCACATCTTGGTAGAATCAAGAGTGAAGATGATAAGAAAGAACTTTCACTACGTCCAGTTGCTGCAAAGCTATCTGAACTAATCAACAAGCCTGTTACTTTTGTTCCTGAAACAGAAGGTTCACAACTTGAAGATGCAATTAACAACATGAGCGATGGTGACATTGTTGTTGTTGAAAACACTCGTTTTGAAGACGTTGTTGACGGTGAAACTGTTAAACGTGAATCGGGTAATGATCCTAAGTTAGGTGAATACTGGGCTTCACTTGGTGACTGCTTCGTAAACGATGCATTCGGAACTGCTCACCGTTCACATGCTTCAAACGTTGGTATTGCAACTGCTATGGAAGCTAACGACAAACCTGTTGCTGCTGGTTTCCTAATGGAAAAAGAAATTAAATTTATCGGTGGTGCCGTAAACGATCCTAAACGTCCATTTGTTGCCATCTTAGGTGGTGCAAAGGTTTCAGATAAGATTGGTGTTATCGACAACCTACTAGATAAAGCTGATAAAATTATCATCGGTGGTGGAATGACTTACACATTCTACGCTGCTAAAGGTTTCTCAATTGGTAACTCACTAGTTGAAAAGGACAAGATTGATACTGCTAAGGAAATCTTAGAAAAGGGTGGCGACAAGATTGTTCTACCTATCGACTCAATCGTTGCTCCAGAATTCAACAACGATGCTCCAATTCAAACTGTTGGTGAAAATATTCCTGATGGTCAAATGGCTCTAGATATTGGTCCTAAGAGTATTGAATTATTCGAAAGCGTTCTAAAAGATGCTAAGACTGTTGTTTGGAACGGACCTATGGGTGTGTTTGAAATGAGTAACTTTGCTAACGGTACATTAGCTGTTGGTAAGTTCTTAGGTCAACTAACTGACGCAACTACTGTTGTTGGTGGTGGTGACTCAACTGCCGCATGTAACGAATTAGGTATTGCTGACAAGCTATCACACGTTTCAACTGGTGGTGGAGCTTCTCTAGAATACATGGAAGGTAAGACTTTACCAGGTATTGCTTCAATCACAGATAAATAAGATAAGTTATCTTTTTAAGATTCGATGTATAACATCGGGTCTTTTTTTTGTATAATAAGAGGAGTGGGAATTGCCTAACAAGGTAATTGCTAAACAGGATATTCATTGCGAAAAATGATATCATTAAATTGTGGCGTTAAACGATAATTATAATAAGAGTATAGGAGGTATAAAATGAGAACTCCTTTTATTGTTGGAAATTGGAAGATGAACTTAACATTATCTGAAGTAGAAGATTTCCTAAGTACAGTCAAAGGAAGATTGCCAGATCCACATGACGTGGAATGTGCAATTGCTGCATCTTCAATTTATATGGATGCTTTGACTAAATTTTGTAAAGAAGAAAAAAACTTAAAAACCGCAGCACAAAACTGCTTTTATAAAGATTCAGGAGCATATACTGGTGAAGTTAGTCCAATGGCACTAGCCGACATGGGCGTTAAGTATGTGATGCTTGGTCATTCTGAACGTCGTAAATACTTTGACGAATCAAACAAAATGATTAATAAAAAAGTAAAAGCAGTAATTAAAAATAATATGACACCGATAATTTGTTGTGATGAAACCATGGCAAAAAGAAAGACAGTCGATGAAATGAATTGGGTGGTAAACCCAGTGATTGAAGCATTGAAGGGGATTTCACCTGAAGATGCCAAGCACGTGGTGATTGGCTACGAACCTAGTTGGGCAATTGGAACTGGTCGTACTGCTAGTGCTGCAGAAATTCAAGAAGCTTGTTTTTTAATTCGCGAAACTTTAATTGATCTATATGGTCAAGATATCGCTAACGAAATTAGAATTGTATATGGTGGAAGTGTTAATTCACGCAATGTTGCTGAAATTATGAAGCAAGAGGATGTGGATGGAGTTCTTCCTGGAAAGAGCAGTTTGAAGGCCGAAGAATTCATAAAAATCGTTAATTATCAAAATAATTAACAGATTGAACAGTTTTTTATTGAAAGTTAGTCGTTAAAATAATAAAATGAAAGTAGCCTTGATTCCGAGGTAACAACTTTCATTAAGGAGAGAATAAAATGTCAATTATTTCAGATATTTATGCTCGAGAAGTACTAGATTCTCGTGGAAATCCTACAGTTGAAGTAGAACTATATACTGAAGCAGGTGCAATGGGACGCGGTATCGTTCCTTCAGGTGCATCTACTGGTGAACACGAAGCCGTTGAATTACGTGACGGTGACAAAAACCGTTTCATGGGTAAAGGTGTTACTAAGGCTGTTAACAACGTTAATAACATCATCGCAAAAGAAATCGTAGGTTACGATGTAACTGATCAAGTTGCTATCGATGAAGCTATGATTAAGCTAGATGGAACTCCTAACAAAGGTAAGTTAGGTGCTAACGCTATTCTAGGTGTTTCTTTAGCTGCTGCGCGTGCTGCTGCTGATGAACTAGGTGTTCCTTTATACAACTACTTAGGTGGTTTCAATGGACACGTATTACCAACACCAATGATGAACGTTATCAATGGTGGTAAACATGCCAACAACAAGGTTGACTTCCAAGAATTCATGATCATGCCTGTTGGTGCGGAAACTGTTAAGGAAGCTATCCGTATGGGTGCTGAAACTTTCCACAACCTAAAAGCTATCTTGAACGAAAAGGGTTACTCAACTGCCGTAGGTGACGAAGGTGGTTTTGCCCCTGACTTGAAGAACAACGAAGAACCATTTGAAATTTTAGTAGAAGCAATTCAACGTGCTGGTTACAAACCAGGTAAAGACGTTTCAATCGCCTTTGACTGTGCTGCTTCAGAATTCTACGATGCAGAAACTAAGAAGTACAACTTAGTAGGTGATGGTAAGTCATACTCTGCTGATGAATTTGTTACATTGCTAGAACAATTAGTTGACAAGTACCCAATTATCTCAATCGAAGATCCTTTGGATGAAAACGAATGGGAAGACTGGCAAATGGCTACTGAACGCCTAGGTAAGAAAGTTCAAATCGTTGGTGATGATTTATTCGTAACTAACACTGATTACCTACAAAAAGGTATTAAGAGTGGCGTTGCTAACGCTATCCTAATCAAGCTTAACCAAATTGGTACTTTAACAGAAACTGTTAACGCTGTTGAAATGGCTAAAGAAGCTAACTACACAGCTATCATCTCTCACCGTTCAGGTGAAACTGAAGATACTACAATTTCTGACTTAGTTGTTGCTCTAAACGCTGGTCAAATTAAGACTGGTTCAATGAGTCGTGGCGAACGTATCGCTAAGTACAACCAACTAATGAGAATTGAAGATCAATTAGCTTCAGTTGCAGAATACAAGGGTATCAACTCATTCTACAACCTAACTGAAGAAGCTCGTAACAACGTTATTAACAAATAATAACTTGTTATAAATAAAAAAGCATTGAATGTTTCAATGCTTTTTTTGTACATATTTTTGAATGTTATTTCATGTGGATAAAGAGGCGGACAATTTGCAAGTTGATAATATTAAAAGGTTTAAATCAGTTTTATATGGGGTACTGATTGGAATCGCTGCGGGATTAATAGTTAGTTTATTTAGACTAGGAATTGAGAACCTATCAAAAGGTTTCCTATTACTAGCCAAATTAGCTAAACATAATTTAGGCTTTTTAGCGCTATTGATATTGATTAACGTTTTAATTGCGTTAATTGGTTATAGCTTGATTCAAGAAGATAAAAACATCAAAGGTTCAGGAATTCCACAAGTAGAAGGTTTACTAAATGGTGAATTAACTTATTCTTGGTGGTCGGTTCTATCTAAAAAATTCGTAGGTGGGATTTTAGCGATTTCCAGTGGTTTATTCTTAGGAAGAGAAGGGCCTTCAATTCAATTAGGAGCGACCACTGCGCAAGGACTTTCCAAATTGTTGAAACAAAACAGCGATGATGAAAAAGTTTTAGTTTCCGGTGGAGCTGCAGCTGGACTATCTGCGGCATTTAATGCACCCATTGCTAGTACATTATTTGTACTAGAAGAGATCTATCATAACTTTTCCACATCAGTGTGGATAGTTTCATTATCAGCTGCTGTAAGTGCAAATTTTGTTTCTAGTGCTATCTTTGGCAAGGTTCCCGTTTTACACATGGCATATTCACATGTGATTCCGTTACACATTTATCCTTACTTAATTGGTTTGGGGATTATTTTAGGATTGTGCGGAATGATTTATGAATGGTCAACATTGCATATTAATGATCTATATGAAAAATTGAACTGGGTTCCAAACATTGTGTGGATAACAATTCCATTTATGTTAGTAATTCCATTTGAAATGTACTTACCCACAATCGTAGGTGGTGGAAGTACAATGGTTTTATTAATCGCCAAAGTAACACCAACACTAACAATTTTGATCTGGTTTTTAATTATTAGATTTTTCATGTCTATTTTGTCTTATTCAACTGGTTTACCCGGTGGCATATTTTTACCAATGTTATCATTAGGAGCACTAATAGGGGCGATTTATGCCCAAATATTGATATCATACGGAGTCTTACCACAGATTTATTTTGTTAACTTCATTATCATATCAATGAGTGGATTCTTTGCTTGTGTAGGGAAAGCACCATTTACAGCTATTTTGTTAATTACTGAAATGGTTGGATCACTACAAAACTTGATGTCATTAGCTTTTGTGACCTTAGTTGCTTATGAAGTAACTGATTTATTGGGTGGAAGTCCAATTTATAATGAAATGCTACAAAAAATGTTAAGTCCGCAAAAGTTATTAACAAGTGGAAAACTAACAAACCTATATTTCTCTATTCAAGTAGGGTCTGTAATGGATCAAGCGGCAGTAAAGGATATCAATTGGCCTGATGGTTGTATCATTAGAGCAATTAAACGAAATGAACAGTATATTGTTCCGGATGGGGATACTATCTTAAAGGCTGGGGATAACATCGAGTTATCAACAAACTATGATAATCGTGGATATGTTTATTCTCATGTGGAAAAATTAACGCTGGACGATTAAAAAATCTGGTTTAATTGGCATGTTTATCATTTCTATGATAAACTAGGCTGTAAAGATAAAGTTAAAGATGAAACCTATTTACATTTAGGTAGGAGGCAACGAATTGTATAATTTCTTAATGGATATAATTTGGATTGACAGTGTATTAATTATTATTGCTGTCTTAATGCAACCAGCAAAGACTAATAATGACGCAATGTCTTCTTTAACCGGTGGTGCAGATGATTTATTCGCTAACGCTAAGCCACGTGGTTTTGAAGCATTTATGCAAAAAGTAACAGTTGTGCTATTAATTATTTTCTTTGCAGCTGCACTTGGACTAGTTTGGTTCTCTTCACACTAGTTAATTAACTCCTGTACGAATATGTTACAGGAGCTTTTTTTATGCAAAAAATAAACAATCATATGCTTATTGTAGTTATAAAAATGTTAAAATATAAATTAATAAATAACGAATTTGATTAAGGTCAAAAATATAGATTTAAGGAGTCAATTTTGGAAGATAATAGTTTAAAACAAGAAATTCATGATGTGTTAAAGAAGTTTTCCGGAAAAGAATTCTCTGTAGAACAACTCGCAGATGAATTAGGATATCACGGAGCAAACGCATTTAAATTAATCGTACAATCTCTTGCAGTATTAGAACGCGAAAAAACTGTTGTTGTCACTGAAAGCGGCAATTTCAAGTTAAACGCGCAAGGAGAAAAAATCGAAGGGACATTCCATGCTAATCCTAAGGGATTTGGATTCGTTAACTATGACGAAAACTTGGAAGATGCATTTATTGCACCTGACAATACCCTTCAAGCCATGAATGGTGATACCGTTGAAATTGAAATCGTTAAAAAGGCTGAACAAAACGCAGGCAAGGGCCCTGAAGGAAAAGTTGTTAACATCGTTGAAAGACATTACGAACAAGTTGTTGGTGAATTCTTCAAGTCTGATGATGACAATGGATACTACGGTCAAATTAAGCTTAAAGAAAAGAAATTAATGAACTACAAGTTCTACATTACTGGAGTTGGATTAAAGCCAACAGCTGGGGAAGTAATTACTGCTGAAATTACAGAATACCCAAGTCCAGATCATCCTGACTACATGGTCGGAATTGCCAAAGAAGTAATTGGTAGTGTTGATGACCCAGGAATTGATATTTTACAAATCGTGTACGCACATGAAATTCCTGCACAATTCCCAGAAGATGTTTTACAAGAAGCCGATGCAATTCCTGAAGAAATTTCTGAAGAAGAAAAAGAAGGAAGAGAAGACATTACTGATCAAACATTGGTTACTATTGATGGAGAATCATCAAAGGATTTAGATGATGCGGTTACTGTATGGAAATTACCAAATGGAAACTATCATCTAGGTGTTCACATTGCCGATGTTTCTCACTATGTAAAACCTGGTAGTCTTTTAGATGAAGAAGCATACAAACGTGGAACTTCTGTTTACCTAACAGATAGAGTTATTCCAATGTTACCAAGAAGATTATCAAACGGAATTTGTTCATTGAATGAAGGTCAACTTCGTTTATGTATGAGTTGTGACATGGAAATTAACCCTGCTGGTCAAGTTGTTAACCACAGCATTCACCCAAGTGTTATGAAGTCTAAAGCTCGTATGACTTACAAGGCCGTAAACGATATTTTAGAAGCTCATGATGAAAGCACTATGGATCGTTACAAAGACTTAGTTCCTATGTTTGAAGAAATGGGCGAATTACACAAAATCTTGTACAAACAACGTCGCCGTCGTGGTGCAATTGATTTCGATGATAATGAAGCAGAAATCATTGTTGACGAAAATGGTCACCCAATTGACATTAAGCTAAGAGTTCGTGGTACTGCCGAAAGAATGATTGAATCATTCATGTTGGCAGCTAACGAAACTGTTGCTGAACACTATTGTAAAGCACATGCACCATTTATTTATCGTGTGCATGAAACTCCAGATGGAGAAAGAGTTAAGACATTCTTCGAATTCTTAACTGCTTTTGGGGTAGAAGTTAAGGGTGATCCAGATCACTTAAAACCTAAGGTATTACAAAACGTTCTTCGTAAGGTTGCTGGTAAACCAGAAGAACCTGCGGTATCAGTTATGATGCTTAGAAGTTTAAAACAAGCTAGATATACTGATCAACCACTTGGTCACTTTGGTTTGGGAGCTGAGTTCTACACTCATTTCACTTCTCCAATTCGTAGATATCCAGATACTACTGTTCACCGTTTAATTCACCATTACGATGAAAACGGTATTAACAAGGAATCTAAAGCTAAATATGCTGGATTACTTGAAGAAATTTCAGACCATTCTTCAAAGGCAGAACGTCGATCAATCGATGCTGAACGTGATACTGACGCAATGAAGAAAGCTGAATTTATGGCTGATCACATCGGTGAAGAATTCGAAGCAACAGTTAGTTCAGTATTGAAGTTTGGTATGTTTATCGAACTTCCAAATACAGTTGAAGGTTTAGTTCATATTAGTAGAATGAAAGATGACTACTATGAATACATTGAACAATACCTAGCCCTTGTAGGTAGAAACACTCATAGAACTTACAAGATTGGACAACCAATCAAAGTTAAAGTTGTAAATGTTGATGTTGATCAAAGTGCAGTTGATTTTGATATTGTTAATCCGGAAGAAACACCAATGTCTAACATCAAGGCACCAAGTAGTTCAAATGGTGCTCATGGTAGAAACAACCGTAATGGTGGTGGTCGTCGTAACAATAATCGTCGCAATGACAACAAGAATGGTAAGTTCAATCATAACCGTTCAAGAAACAACAACCGCAACGGTAGAAATAACAAAAACAACTCTAATTCAAGACATTAATTGCTTGAGAGGTGATTGATAATGGTTAAAAAGAAATCAACTAATAAAGATGATAACTTAATGGCTCAAAACCGAAAGGCACGACATGATTATCGAATTACCCAAACTTATGAAGCTGGAATTGCTTTAACTGGGACTGAAATCAAGTCTGTCCGAGCACGCCGAGTTAATTTAAAAGATGGCTTTGCTCAAATTAGGGATGGTCAAGCTACCTTGATGAATATTCATATTAGTGAATACGAACAAGGTAATCAATTTAACCATGATCCACTAAGAAATCGAAAGTTGTTACTTCACAAACAAGAAATTAAAAGATTAGCGAAAGAAACAGATAAAAAGGGTGTAACAATTGTTCCTCTTAAGATGTACCTAAAAAAGGGTTTTGCTAAGGTTTTAATTGGTGTGGCTGAAGGTAAACATGAATACGATAAGCGTGAGACAATGAAGAAACGTGATCAAGAACGTGAAATTTCTCGTGTTTTAAAACATTACTAAAAGCGTCCTGCTATTGCAGAGACGCTTTTTTTGCAATGTTAAATTAGCCTAAATATGATAAAATTAATATTGAGGTGGTTATCGTGAAACCGTTTATTCATAATGACTGGTGGGAAGTATTACAACCAGAATTTGAAAAAGAATATTATCAAGACTTACGTAAATTTCTATTAAATGAATATGAACACGAAACAATTCATCCTAATGCGACGCAAATTTTTGAAGCATTTGAATGGACACCTTTTTCGAAGGTGAAAGTAGTGATATTAGGTCAAGATCCGTATCATGAACCCCATCAAGCACATGGATTAAGTTTTTCAGTCTTGCCATGGGTGAAGATTCCGCCTTCACTAAGAAACATTTATAAAGAATTACAATCAGATTTAGGGGTAACACCAGTTAATCATGGTTATTTAGAAAAGTGGGCGAAACAAGGTGTATTATTGTTGAACTCTGTTTTAACTGTAAGGGATGGTGTCGCATACTCACATAAATCCAAAGGTTGGGAACAATTAACAGATACAGCAATTGCTAAGTTATCTGAAAGGCCTGAACCGGTGGTGTTTATATTGTGGGGAAGAGCTGCCCGAGACAAGATTAAGTTGATTGATACAGAAACCAATATTGTAATTGAATCTGCTCACCCAAGTCCTTTATCAGCGCATCGTGGATTTTTTGGTTCGAAGCCATTTTCCAAGACTAATGAAGCGCTAAAAGCTATGGGAGAACAACCAATCGATTGGCAATTGCCAGAACATGTTAACAACCAATAGGAGGAAGTAAGATGAGTTTATTAGATGAATTAAAAGCAAAAATTAGTGGATTGGACAAACGAATTGTTTTTCCAGAAGGTGAAGATATTAGAATTATCGAAGCAGCAAGTCGTTTAGCGAATGAAGGAATTATCAAACCAGTTTTATTAGGTAATCCACAAGCAATTAAAGATAATGCGGATAACTTTGATATTTCAAAAATCGAAATTATCGACATTGAAAATTATCCACAAGCTGATTTCGAAGAAATGTTGGATGCGCTAGAAGAACGCCGTAACGGTAAAAATACTCGTGAAGATTTAGCTGGATGGTTAAAGGATCCTAACTACTTCGGTACTATGTTAGTTTACATGGATAAAGCTGATGGAATGGTTTCAGGTGCAGCTCACGCTACTGGAGACACTGTTAGACCAGCACTACAAATTATTAAGACTCAAGAAGGCATGCGCCGTATTTCAGGTTCATTCTTAATGCAAAAGGGTGATACTAGATACATTTTTGCTGACTGTGCAATTAACATTGAATTAGATGCTCAAGGTATGCTAGAAGTCGCTAAGCAAAGTGTAATTACTGCTAAACAATTTAACATTGATCCAAAGGTGGCATTCTTAAGTTTCTCAACTAAGGGATCAGCTAAAGGTGAAATGGTATCTAAAGTACAAGAAGCGGCTGAAATGGCTAAGACTGAATTGGATGTTCCATCAGATGGGGAACTTCAATTTGATGCTGCATTAGTTCCCGAAGTTGCCAACAAAAAGGCACCAGGTTCAAATGTTGCGGGTCAAGCTAACGTATTTGTCTTCCCCGAATTACAATCTGGAAATATTGGATACAAGATTGCTCAACGTTTAGGTGGATTCGAAGCATTTGGTCCATTACTACAAGGTTTAGCTAAACCAGTTTCTGACTTATCACGTGGTTGTGTTGCTGAAGATGTATACAACGTCGCAATTATTAACGCAATTCAATCTCTATAATTGGAGGTGGTTTCTTTGATTACAATTAATGTTGAATCACCAGAAGAAACTCAATCTTATGGTGAAAAGATTGCTGAATTTTTAGAACCCAAAGATGTAATCTTATTGGATGGAGACTTAGGTGCAGGTAAAACTACATTCACCAAGGGTCTCGCAAAGGGATTAGGTATCAAAAGAAACATTAAAAGCCCAACTTTTACGATTATTCGTGAATATCAAGGTGGTCGTCTACCGCTATATCATATGGATATTTATCGTTTAGATGATGGTAGTGGGGATGAATTAGGTTTAGAAGAATATTTTAACGGTGATGGTGTAAACGTGATTGAATGGTCTGAATTTATTTCTGATCAATTACCAAGCAATTACTTAAAAATCATTTTTAGAAGAGATGATGAAAAAGGCACTGATTTTAGAACGATTCAGTTTGAACCTAATGGTAGCCGTTTTGAAAAAATTGTGGATAAAGTTTGTCCACAAGGAAATTAATATGACTAATTTAGTCATTAGAAGGGCAATGCCTGAGGATGCGAAAAAATTTATTAATTTATTGGTTCAATTGAAGAAAGAATCAGACGCTTTTACAATCGATCCGAGTTTAGGAACGATGCCACTTAAAGAACAGGAAAGAGAGATCATGTTAGTCAACCAGACTAGAAGTTTTTTAATTGGTTTAGCTGAACTGGATGGAGAAGTTGTCGGGATGATTCAAGTTCAAGAAATCAATGATTCCGGAATCGGAGAAATCGGTATCGCGGTCTTAAATAAATACAGTCATAAGGGAATTGGAACGCAGTTGATGGATTTTATGATTGATTGGGCAACCTATGATAGTAATTTATCCACACTATCTTTAGTTGTTAAAAAAACAAATCAACATGCCATTAATCTTTATCAACATTCTGGATTTGAAATTACAAAGAAGAGAGTTTTAAATGCTCGCGGTGGATTTAATTCTACTTTTGAATTTAAATACACCATAAAAAAATAAGTATCCGATTGGATACTTATTTTTTTAGTCTGATATAGTTCTTAATTTGTTCATCGTCAAAATGTTCTTGTTGATAAATTAAGATGTTAGCACAAGCTAAACTATCATCTAATGCATTGTGGTGATGGTTTAGTGTGATGCCTAGATAATCACAAACAGTATTTAGTTTATGGTTAGTACATTCTGGGAAGAAGTACTTACAAGTTTTGACTGTATCTAAAGTTTGATAAATTGGTACAGTTAAATCATATCTTAGTAGACTTTTAGAAAGGACCGAATTATCAAAGGCATTATTGTGAGCAACGACCAGTTGATCTTTCGTGAAGAACTGTTTAATGACTTTCCATACTTCTGGAAAAGTAGGTGCATCAATGACGTCTTCTTCGCTAATGCCATGGATTTGAGTGTTTCGGTAGTTAAATTCTACTTCGGGATTAATTAGTGTATAAAACTCATCTACAACCTGATTATCTCTTACGACGGTTAAAGCAAGGGAACAAGCACTATCGCGTTGATAATTGGCTGTTTCAAAATCGATTGCTACAAAGTTCATTATTAGTATCCTTTCGTTGTTTCTGTTACGATTATAACATGGTATAAGTATGGGCTCTCGTGGTAAAATTATATTATCAGATAAATTATGAATTAAGGGAAATGACAAATATGGAAAAAATAAAAATCTTAAAAAACGAATCACTATCTAAATATACATTCACAAAAACTGGTGGTCCTGCTGATTTAATTGCATTTCCAAAGGATATTAAAGAAGTTCAATCACTATTAATAATGGCAAAAGAACAACAATTACCCATCACTGTATTAGGTAATGCTAGTAACCTAATTATAAAAGACGGGGGAATTCGTGGTTTAGTAATTATTTTAACCGATATGAATAAAATTATTTCAAAAGGTGAATATGTAATTGCCCAAGCGGGAGCTCGTTATATTGATACTACAATTGTTGCCCAACAAAATGGATTAAGCGGCTTAGAATTTGCTGCGGGGATACCAGGAAGTGTTGGTGGGGCAGTATACATGAATGCTGGTGCTTATGGTGGCGAAACTGCAGAAGTTATCGATACTGTTACGGTATTAACATCAGAAAATGAAATTAAAATTTTTAACAATGATGAATTAGATTTTGGATATAGACACAGTTTAATCCAAGAACAAAATGACATTGTTTTAGAAGCTAGTTTTAAACTAGTTCCAGGTAATAAAAACACAATCCAAGCTAAGATGGATGAGCTAAATGAATTAAGAGCATCCAAACAACCATTGGAATTGCCATCATGTGGGAGCGTATTTAAACGCCCAGAAGGATATTTCGCTGGTAAGTTAATTCACGATGCTGGATTACAAGGATATCAATCTGGGGGAGCACAGGTATCAACTAAACATGCAGGATTCATTGTCAATGTAGATCATGCTACTGCAACAGACTACTTGAATGTAATTAAACATGTTCAAGAAACAGTCTATAAGCAACATCAAGTTCATTTGGAAACAGAAGTGAGAATTATAGGACAAGATAAATAGGGGGATTATTAATGCAGCTCATTGAAATTATTCTAATATTAACGGGATTACTACTACTATCAACAGCGGTCAATCACTATGTTAAGGCAATTCCAGTTAGCTTAATTCAAGTTGCTTTTGGGATTGGGTTAGCATTAATTGGTAACTTTAGTATCAATTTAAGTACAGATTGGTTTTTACTTTTATTCATTGCGCCATTATTGTTCAATGACGGAAGACGCTTTCCGAAGGGAGAACTTTGGGAATTAAGATGGCCAATCTTCGCAAATGCGATTATTTTGGTGTTTATCACAATGACTTTAGGTGGAATTTTAATCTATAAACTAATTCCATCAATGCCACTGCCAGTTGCCTTTTCATTAGCTGCAATTTTATCACCAACAGATCCAATCGCTGTTGAATCAATTGCTAAAAAGGTGCGATTACCTAAAAACATTTTGCATTTGGTTAATGGTGAAAGTCTAATTAATGACGCTAGTGGATTGATTGGTTTCAAATATGCGGTAGCAGCTACCGTATATGGAGCATTTTCAATTAAAAACGCAGTTACTGACTTTTTCTATATTAGTATAATTGGTGCAATCATTGGGGTTGTAACGATGTTAGTAATTTCGTTAGTGAGAAAATGGTTGTACAAAAACGGTTTAACTAATGTGGTATTTAACGTTGTTTTACAAGTGTTATCACCATTTGTAATTTACTTATTGGCGGAAGATTATTTCCATTCCTCAGGAGTTATTGCAGTTGTTACTGCGGGAATTGTTTACCATGTGTACAACGATTCTACATTGGCTTCATCAGCCGAATTACAACTAATTAGTGAGCAATCATGGAACTTAATCGTTTACCTACTAAATGGAATCGTGTTCTTAATTCTAGGAATTGAATTACCATTTGCGATGGAAGCTGTTATTAATGAAATTAAGTTCAACACTTTCCAATCAATTGCATACGCTGTTGTGACTTGGTTAATAATTTTAATTATTAGAATTGTTTGGATTTTATTATATGAAATTTGTCATAACTTAATTACGACCAAAAAAGTTGGTCCCGTGGATGTTAGAACTGCTAACATCGTTGGTTTCTCAGGTGTTAGAGGTGCGATTACAATGGCTGGGATTTTATCAATACCATTGATTACAGCTCAGAATGAGGCCTTTCCAGACCGTGAATTAGTGCTATTCATCGCATCAATTGTGATTGTGCTAAGTCTTTTAGCAGCCGTATTTGTCTTACCAATTTTGGCTAAGAACGACCATGTGGTTGAATATAATAATGATAACCATTGGAATGAAGAAAAAGCGCGCATTTATGTTTTAAATTACGTAATCGATGAGATCAAAAAGATGGACCATACCGATAAGCATATTGGTAACATCTTGATTGACCAATGCGAATTGATGATCAAACAATTATCATCAATTAAGCCTGATGAAGTTGAAAAAAGTATTCGTGCACTAGCAGTCGGATATGAACATCAAGCTGTTAGAAAGTTAGTTGCACAAGGCATCTTAACTAAAAAAGAAGCGAATGCTGTTAACTATCAAATTAACCATCGTGAATTAAAAACACTTGTTGCGTTTAACCAATACAACATTCGTTTAGAAATCATCTCAGCTATTCAAACTACTAAACTATGGCTATTTAGACAACGTTCTGACAAAGAACAAAAATTAAAAATACAAAAAGCATTAATCTTAGTTAACGAATATACCGTCAAAATGTTAAAACAATTAGGTAATTCAGAAGTAGTTAATGCAATTGTTGACGAATACACTAACTTTGATATGGCACTTAGAACCAGATCATTAGACTACGATAAATACTATCGAATTGCGAAAGAACGTGAATTGGAAGCACAAAGAAAAGCGATTCACGAATTATTGATTAACGATAAGATTAGTATCGAATTGGCTTCTAAGTTACGTCAAGAAGTTAACTATGTTGAAAATCAAGAATTAAGTTCAGATGAATAATAAAAGAGCATCCAGTTATGGATGCTCTTTTATTTATGTTCTTCATCTTTGGCGTCTTTGATAATTAGGTACAAAATCCAATATACGAATGATTGAAGAATTGTTAAGATAACTACGAAGACTAACATCTTTGGTGTCCACATTTCGCTTAATTGTTTAATTACTAATCGTGGAGAAAGTAATAGGTAAACGGTATGGAAACGAAGGAAGCGACCGACATAGATACCAATAGAAGCAACGATGTTTAGGATTAGAATAATAAAGACTTTAAATGCTTTTGATTTAATTGAGAAGAATGCGCAACTACGGTTAACAATTTGAAATTGTCCATAAAATCCAATTAGTGAGCAGCCCAGTGCACTAATTAGTAGATAAGCATAGTTAATCCACATGGTTGTAGATAATCTTAATAAACCGTTAGGAGCGTATGGTTGAAGTAAAGTTAAATGAAATAAGTCAGTTAATAGATATGGAGCGTTGGGATAAAATACTAACCAAAGGATTAGTATTGGCCAAAAGATCCATGATTTTTCAATGTACTTATTAGTAAGCTCTAAACTTAGCTCAATTGGAATATATCCTAAAATTGTATTTAATACTAAGAATGTGAATGGTGGTTTGACCATCACCGAAAGAAAAATAATCCATAAAATAAATATTAAGCGTACTTGCCAACGAACGTTTTTAAACATACTTATGCTCCTCAAAATTATATATATTTATTTTAACGCTTAAAACTTAATTATTGAACAATTATTGCTTAAAAAATATAATCAATATTATATACCTAAAAATATGACATAATCAGTGATATAATAAATAGTATGAATTATATTGGAGGAATAGATATGGGAATAAATTGGAGCAATATATTAACACTAAGTAATCTATTAGATATCTTAGTTGTATGGTTCATAATTTATGAAGTTATTATCCTGTTGAAGGGCACTAAAGCGGTCCAATTATTCCGTGGGGTTTTAGTAATTGCGATTGTTAAGATTATTAGTGTCGTCTTTGGATTTACGACAGTATCTTACTTGACTGACCAAGTTATTAACTGGGGAGTTATTGCAATTATTGTTATTTTTCAACCTGAAATTAGACGCGGTCTAGAACACTTGGGTCGTGGATCAATAATCAAACATGCACAAAATCAAAATGTTGAAAATGAAAAGATGATTGTGGAGCTAGACAAAGCGATTCAATATATGTCTAAACGAAGAATTGGTGCTTTAATGACCATTCAAATGGATACTGGATTGGAAGATTACATCGAAACAGGAATTAAGCTAGACGCTGATGTTACTGGTGAACTATTGATAAATACATTTATTCCAAATACACCATTGCATGATGGTGCCGTTATTATTAGTAATAACCGTGTAGCAGTTGCCGCTGCATACTTACCATTATCACAAAGTAATTTGATTCCAAAAGAATTAGGAACAAGGCATCGCGCTGCCGTTGGGATTTCAGAAGTTACTGATGCATTAACCATCGTTATTTCTGAAGAAACCGGTGAAGTTTCAATTACTAAAAATAATGAGTTGCTTCGTGGTATGAATACCGATGATTACATTAAGTTCTTAAAGGATCAATTAATCACCAAGCAAGACCCAATGAATAAGACAGTTTTTACAACTATTTACAATTGGGTGGAAAAGATTAAGCAAAGTGTAAGGGGGCAAAAATAATGAAAAAGTTAAATAGCCCATGGTCATTACGACTACTTTCACTATTATTTGCAATTCTATTATTTGCGTATGTTAACCAAACTAAATTATTTGGTGCTGGCACGAGTGGTAATAATGCTGAAGAAACTCAGTTAACTTCCAACAAAACAGCTCATATTTCGGTACCGCTTCAATTAAACGTTAATAATACTAAGTATTTTGTGACAGGTTATCCGGAAAAGGTTAATGTGAAAATTACTGGTCCCACAGCACTAGTAACAACTACCGTTAACACACAAAACTTTAAGGTTTATGCTGATTTAACTAAATTAGGTGTCGGATACCATAAAGTGCGTTTATATCAAGATGGATTGAATAATGAATTAAGATATTACATTAATCCAGCATATATTTATGTTAATATTCAACCACGTAAGACAGTGGAATTCCCTGTTACAGCACAATACACATCTTCAAACATCGCTGATGGATATTATGCTGGTAAGCCTGTATTAGGAACTGATAAAGTAAAAATAACAGGTGCGCAAAACGAAATTGCGAAGATTAAAAATGTGGTTGCTCAATTGAGTATTCCCCAAGACACAAAGAAAACAATCAGTTCTTCAGCTGTTTTAGAAGCTCTTGATAGAAAAGGTAGAATTGTTAATGTTATAGTAACACCATCAACTACCTCTGTTAATTTGCCAATAAGCAGTGGAAACAATAAGAACGTTCCAATTAAATTTAAGGCAGAAAATGGTTCTTCAAAACAAAGTTTCTCATTTTCTTCTGACACAGATACGGTTAAAGTTTTTGGAACTAAAAAACAACTAAAAGCAATTAAGCATGTGACTGCTTATGTTGATGTCTCTGGAATTACATCTAAAAAGGTAGTCACGGTAGCATTGGATAAAAATTTAAATGAGGTCAGCGGTTTTGATCCTGATAATATTAAGGTTACCGTCAAACCCGAATAGATTGATGAAATCTAAGGATGAAATGGAGATTAAATTATGAAATATTTTGGAACCGATGGAGTAAGAGGAATAGCTAATAAAGATTTAAGCCCAGAACTTGCTTTCAAATGTGGTAGAGCTGGGGGATACATTTTAACTAAGCACAGCCAATCAGAAGGTCAACCACAAGTACTAGTTGCTAGAGATACTAGAATTTCTGGTCAAATGCTTGAAAATGCTTTAATCGCAGGATTGTTATCTGTTGGGATTGAAGTTTTACAATTGGGAGTAGTTACTACTCCAGGTGTAGCTTACCTTGTAAGAACTCAAGGCGCATCTGCTGGTGTAATGATTACTGCTTCACATAATCCAGCTGAATACAATGGAATTAAATTCTTTGGTTCAGATGGTTATAAGCTATCTGACGAACTTGAAGAAGAAATCGAAGAAATTTTAGAACAATCAGAAGATGATTTACCAAGACCATCATCAGATGGATTAGGAACTGTTGATGATTATTCAGAAGGTAGTCAAAAATACATTCGTTTCTTAGAACAAACTGTTCCTGATGATTTATCAGGAATGAAGATTTGTGTTGATTCAGCAAACGGTGCAACTAGTAATTTAGTTTCTAGATTATATGCTGATTTGGGAATCGATTTTGAAACCATGGCAACAATGCCTAACGGTGTAAATATTAATGATCAAGTTGGTTCTACTCACCCAGAACAACTACAAAAGATGGTTGTTGAAAATGAAGCTGAAATTGGTTTAGCTTTTGATGGTGACGGTGACCGTTGTTTAGCGGTAGATGAAAATGGTGAACTAGTTGATGGTGATAAAATCATGTACATTTGTGGAAAATACATGTCAGATCACGGTCGACTAAAACAAGACACTGTAGTAACTACTGTTATGAGTAACTTAGGAATGTACAAAGCGATGGAAGCTAATGGAATGCACAACGTGCAAACCAAGGTAGGAGATCGCTATGTGGTTGAAGAAATGAATAAATCTGGTTATAACCTTGGTGGTGAACAATCAGGTCACATCGTCTTCTTAGACTTTAATACTACTGGTGATGGATTATTGACCAGTTTACAATTGCTTCATGTTATGAAAGATACTGGTAAGAAGTTATCCGAATTAGCAGCGGAAGTAACTAAGTACCCACAACAATTAATTAACGTTAAAGTTAGCGATAAAGACGCTGCACAAGAAGACGCAGATGTTTTAAATGTTATTGCTGAAGTTGAAAAAGAAATGAATGGCGACGGAAGAGTGCTAGTTAGACCTAGTGGAACTGAACCATTACTTAGAGTAATGGCTGAAGCACCAACTCAAGAGTTAGTTGATGGCTACACAAAACGTATTGCAGATGTCGTTTCAGATAAATTCGGGATTTAACAAAAAAAGACCATTTAGGTCTTTTTTTTATGCTTTTAGCTCATTTAAATTGTCCATACCAATTATTAATTTTTTCTAAAGATAGATACTGCATAATGCTTTATAATATTGATATATTGGTATAAAATACAGTTATTGATAAACTATACCAATTTGATATTTATCAATTGACAACTGGACATAAAACTTGTACTCTAGAATATGTCAAAAAAATGATAATAAAATGAAAAATAAAATAACTTAATTAAATTCGAAAGGAAAATTAATATGTGTGGAATTGTTGGGGTAACAGGAAACAAAAAAGCTGTTGATATTTTAGTTAACGGTTTACAAAAGCTAGAATATCGTGGTTACGATTCAGCTGGACTTTATGTGAATGACGAAGGAAATAAAGACTATCTTGTTAAGAGAACAGGTGCTATTAGCAACCTAAGAGATGCTGTTAGTGACATGGACATCAATGGAAGTGCTGGAATTGCTCATACTAGATGGGCAACTCATGGTGGAGTAACTGTTGAAAATGCACATCCTCACTTCTCACAAGACAACCGTTTCTATCTTGTTCACAATGGAGTTATCGAAAACTACCGTGAATTAAAGGAAGAATATCTAAGTGATGTAGAATTCACATCACAAACTGATACAGAAGTAGTTGTTCAATTAGTTGATTACTTTGCAGTTAAAGAAAATCTAGATGCTAAGCATGCATTCAAGAAAGCATTATCACTACTTAAGGGTGCTTCATACGCTTTCCAATTAATGGATCGTGAAGAACCAGACACTATTTATGTAGCAAAGAATAAGAGTCCTCTATTGATTGGTTTAGGAGAAGACTGCAACGTTGTATGTTCTGATTCTCTAGCTATGCTAAACATTACTCATGACTTCTTAGAACTTGATGATGGTGACTTCGTTACTGTTAAACCTGATTCAGTTGTTATCGAAGACAAGAATGGGGATGTTGTAAATGACAGAAAACCATTCCATGTAGATATTGACGCCAGTGATACTGACAAGGGAACTTACCCATACTACATGCTAAAGGAAATCGATGAACAACCAAATGTAATGAGAAAACTTTCTGCTGAATACCTAAACGAAGATGGTACTCCAGTAGTTCAAGAAGACTTATTAGATGCAATGAAGCAATCAGATCGTCTATACATTATCGCTGCTGGTACTAGTTACCATGCAGGACTAGTTGGTAAGGAATTATTCGAAAAACTTGCTGAAGTTCCTACTGAAGTTCACGTTTCTTCTGAATTTGCTTACAACATGCCATTATTATCAAAGAATCCATTCTTCATTTTCTTAAGTCAAAGTGGAGAAACTGCAGATAGTCGTGAAGTATTAGTTAACCTAAATCACTTGAACTACAAGAGTTTAACAATTACTAACGTTGCTAACTCAACATTATCACGTGAATCTAACTACACATTGCTACTACATGCGGGTCCTGAAATTTCAGTGGCTTCTACTAAAGCTTACACAGCTCAAATTACTGTTGAAGCTATTTTAGCTAAGGCTTTAGGTGAATCTGAAGGTATCGCTAAGGCGAAGGACTTTAACTTAAAACAACAATTAGGTTTTGTTGCAACTGGTATGCAATCAATTGTTGATGAAAAAGAAACAATTAACGAAATTTCAAAGAAATATTTTGCTGACGCTAACCGTGCATTCTACATTGGTAGAGGTATCGATTACTTCGTTTCACTAGAATCATCACTAAAATTAAAAGAAATTTCATACATTTTAGCTGAAGGATTCGCTTCTGGAGAATTGAAACACGGTACTATTGCTTTGATTGAAGAAGACACTCCTGTTGTTGGAATTATTACTCAATCAAATACTGCTGGATTAACTAGAAGTAACCTAGAAGAAACAATGGCACGTGGAGCTAAGGCTATTACTATCGCTACCGAATCACTATCAAAAGAAAACGATGACATTGTGGTTCCAGATGTAGATGAACTATTAACTCCACTACTAAGTGTTATTCCTGCACAACTACTTGCATATTACACTAGTTTAAACAAGGGTCTTGATGTTGATCATCCAAGAAACCTTGCTAAGAGTGTTACAGTTCAATAATAAAAAAAGATGCTTTTACAGCATCTTTTTTGTTTGGAGTTTATTAATTTAACTATGAACATGTTATAATTGCTAATTGGGAGTGTTTTTTTATGAAATATACTAAGAAAACAAAAGATAATTCAAAAAAACAAGCTAAAGCTGATAAAACTTTTGATAAGTTTAAAGAACAGCATAATCGTTTAAACGCTAACAAGCGTGGAATTAAACGATAATAGAGTAAAAATGGAGAGATATTAATTATGAGAAAGAAACTAATGACCAAGTCAATACTTTATGCGCTGACAGCGGGATTGGTTCTATCAACTGGACATATTTATAAAGCGTATGCGGATGGAAGCTCCGTTGTTCCATTGATTAATAGCGGAAGCAATGTTAGCTCACAAGCTGCAAGTAACAACAGCAGCAATAGCAATAATAATACTTCCGTCGCACAAGCAAGTAGTATTTTAAATAATACTAATATCTTGGGAAATCAACTAACATATGATAATTTCATTTCAACGATTTCACCAATTGCTCAACAAATTGCCAATAGTAATAATTTATATCCATCATTAATGGTTGCTCAAGCAGCATTAGAAAGTGGATATGGACAAAGCACTTTAACACAACAATCAAATAACTTATTTGGAATTAAATCTACTAACGGTCAAGGTTACAATACGACTACAGGGGAATATGGTTCCAATGGATACTATGTTACTAACTCTACTTTTGCTTCATATCCAACATTAATGGATAGTTTGCAAGGATATGCAACATTTTTAATTCAAAATAGTAGATATGCCAATGTATTTAGATCACAAGCAACAGATGGAATTCAAGCTGCCAAAAACATTCAAGCTGATGGTTACGCAACTGACCCAGCTTATGCTACTAAATTGATTAATGTAATTAATCAATATAATCTATTGTCACTTGATGGTAATGGTACAGGTACTACAACAAATACAAATACTACTAACAACACCACTAATAATACTGCTAATAAAAAGCCAGCGGCGAAAGTGTTAGCCACTGCTAATTATACTGGTGGAAATACTAACGAAACGGTTCAATTGTCATCTAACTTTAATAAGTACAAACTATATACTCATGTCAAAGATACTAGAAAGAAGAATACAACTGCAGCATGGGAAAATAGTGCAGCAGCTGGATCTACAGTTTATGTCGATTGTTTAGCGGTTCGTACTTATAAAGGGGCAGCAACAACTTGGTACCGTATTAGTTTTAGCAAGAACGGTACTAAATATTGGGTATACTCATCAGCGCTTAATTTCCCATTAGTTAATTACTCAAATGATAGCAACAAAGTTAAGATTAAGGGTGACTACCGTCAATTATACAGTAACGTATTTGGTACACCTCAATTATCAAAACGAGTTTCAAAAACTACGGGAATGAAGGGGATGGAATACTCCATTCAAGAAGTTGCCACTTCAACTGTAAATGGAACCACTAATACTTGGTACCAAATTTCAGTTGGTCAACTTGGTAATGTTTGGATTAATCAAGTTGACGTTACTTATGTATCAGCTACTCAAAAGAATACAGATACTACTAAAAAAGATACCAGCAAGACAACTAATAAAAAAACCGTAAAGAAAACCACAACAAAGACTGCCGCCAAAAAGACAGCTGTTAAAAAAATAAATAAGCCAGCGCAATACTTTAAATATTCAGGATACGGATACTTAAATCATTATGGAAAGTATGATTTAAATAATCACATTCCAGGTTCATATAAGAATGTTAAAAAGATCAGTTGGTCTCAAGTAAAGGTTCCAAAGGACTTTAAAGTTGAAATTAACTGCAAGGGAATTAGAACTAAGTACAACACAACTTGGTACAGAATTGTGCTAAACAACAAGAGTTACTGGATTTCTGGAAAAGCACTACTATTTTATTAATTTGATATAATTAGTAGTTAGTTTTATAATGATTAAATCGAAATAAATTAATTAGGAAGTATTAAAAATGTCTGAAGATTACAAGATTAAGGTACAAAACGTAACCAAAGAATACGATTTGTTTAAGACACAAACCGATAAACTAAAATCATTTTTCTCAATTAAGACTGATGTTCCTCATTTCTGGTCTTTAATGGGTGTTTCATTTGAAGTTAAATCAGGAGAAGCTTTAGGGCTAATTGGTGTTAATGGTTCAGGTAAATCTACCATTTCTAACATCATTTCAGGAATCATTCCTCAAACTACTGGTTGGGTTGATGTTAAAGGGGATACATCAATCGTCGCAATTAGTGCAGGTTTAAGAAAGAACCTTACTGGTCGTGAAAACATTCGTTTGAAATCATTAATGCAAGGATTAACTAATGAACAAATTGATGACTTAATGGATGATATCGTTTCATTCGCTGATATTGGTGATTTCGTAGATCAACCAGTTAAGAGCTATTCAAGTGGTATGAAGTCACGTTTAGGTTTCTCAATTGCGGTTCACATTAATCCTGATATTTTAATTATTGATGAAGCATTGTCTGTTGGGGATGATACTTTCTATCAAAAGTGTGTAGATAAGATTGCTGATTTTAAAGCACAAGGTAAGACTATTATTTTCGTTTCTCATTCATTAAAACAAATTGAATTCTTATGTGACCGTGTTGCATGGATCAATTATGGTAAGTTAAAAATGATTGGTGAAACTCAAGAAGTAACTACTAAGTATCGTGAATTTATTGAATGGTTTAAGAAGCTTTCAAAGAAAGATAAAGCTAAATTTGAAGCTGAACAAAAACAAATTCAAAAAGACTTCGATATTGATGAATATCAAAGACAAGTTACTGATGAAGAACGTGTTGAACATCCAGAAGATAAGCATGTTTCAGCAACTGTGAAGAAACGTTTTTACGGTTCAGTTATTAGTGAAAAGATGCCAAAGACTGCAGTTCTATTCACATGGTTAGTAACTATTGCTACTTTATTCTTCTCATTAGTGAATGTTTCTGGTCATCCATTACATCACATTATTGATCAACCATCATCAATTGTAAAACCAACTAAGAAGCTAGTTTTACCTAAGGGTGTTGAAAAAGATAATGCTAAGAAGAAGACAGTTAAAAAACATAAGAAAACTGAAATTAAATCAGTGATTAGATAAAAAAATCCGCGTAGTCGGATTTTTTTTGCGAAGGGAGATTAAATTAGATGGCAACAGAATATAAGAGTCATGAAACCTTAGATTTAATTGAACAAATAACCCGTTTGGACGGAACTAAGTATATGGAAATTAGTAATATGGTTCAAAACGGGAGAGCGGAATTAGCAGCCGAAAGAGGATTTATTAAAGAAGTCCGTATTCTTCAGTTGAACATTCCACACTCTGAACATGTGATTAAGTATGAAGCTTATATTAATCAAACTTATACAATGCCTGATGAAAGCATGGATCACTTTGAAGAATGGGAAAGAACTGAAGATATTGAAAAAGAGTTTCAATTGATTTTGAAAGAAAACCACATTGGATAATAAAAAAAGGACGTCATCGGTAGGTTGATGACGTCCTTTTGTAATATGTGTCCACATCGTTTGTTGCGAAAAAATAATAGCAAAATAACAAGCAACATTTAGTGGGATGACTTGAATATGTATCTCATATTATAAAGGATGAGATAGTCGATGACAATATAAATCTGGCAAAAAGATTAAAAAAATAAATGCTTTAATATGTTATTATTATAACGATTTGAAAGTGCTTATAGCTGATTTACGAAACCAAAAAATTAGGGAGTTTTTAATATTATGAAACCAATTGTTAAAGAATTATTATTAAATATCGCAATCTATATTTTTCCATTTATTTTTATTTTGAGTGGACTTAGTGGGAATTTAGTGATGATGAAAGTCGGTTTCTTTTTAACCGCATTTATTGCAGCTTTAATGACGATTATTTATGTATTATACATATTTACCCATAGAAAAAAAGAAAGGGCCTTATATCGTCAAATTTTGCTTTTGATTCATTTAGTGATGTTAATCGGAAGTATTTTGTTCTTAATTTAATAAAATAGATGATTGTAAAATGAATTAATTAGGTCTATATTAGTCTTAACTTATTTATAAGTTAAAAAATAATACAGAAGGAGGGAATTGATTATGAATTTTAAATTCTCGAAAAGAGTACCAAACCTAGATGATGATGTGGTTGGTGAAATCTTAAAAGTCGCAGGTGACCCAGAGATTATTTCATTCGCTGGTGGATTGCCGGCACCAGAATTGTTTCCAGTAGAAGCGATGCATGAAGCAGCCGATAAAGTTTTTAATAAATACGGTAAAGATGCATTACAATATACCGCTTCAATTGGAAATGCTAAATTAAGAGAATCAATTGCTCATCGAATGCAAACTAACAAGTTTGTACATACTACCATCGAAAATATTTGTATTACTACTGGATCTGAACAATCTATTGATTTAGTAGCTAAAATGATGGTAAACGAGGGCGACGTCATCTTAGTGGAAAAGCCCACATACTTATGTGCTTTAGACGTATTTAAAAGTTACGGAGCTAAAGTAGTTGGCATTGATATGGATGAAGATGGGATGTTAATGGATGCGTTAGAAGCTAAGCTAACAGAATATCAAGAAGCTAAATTAATTTATACAATTCCCAACTTCCAAAATCCTACTGGTCGTACTATGACCGCAGACAGACGCCAAAAAATGGTTGAAATTGCCGAAAAACATAACGTTATTATCTTAGAAGATGATCCATATGGAGAAATCAGATATTCTGGTGAAGTTGTTCCACCAATTAAGCATTATGATAATAATGGAACAGTAGTTTATATGAATACATTTTCTAAGATTTTAGCTCCTGGTCTAAGACTAGGCTGGATTGTTGCTGATAAATATTTTATTGATGCTTTTGTTGTTATGAAGCAATCTGCTGATTTACATTCAGACAATCTATCTCAATACATTGTCGCTCAATACATGGAAGACAATGATTTAGATAAGCACATTCAATCCATTTCAGACGAATACAAAAAGCGTGCCACAATGATGTTAAATGAAATTGATGCACAATTCCCTGAAGGGGTTAAACATAGTAATCCAGAAGGTGGGATGTTCATCTGGGTTGAAGTACCAGGAAACGTTAACACAATGGATTTATTCTATAACTGCGTAAAGCATAACGTTGCCTTTGTTCCAGGTGAACCTTTTTATCCAGATGAAGTGATTCCAGGGACCTTTAGAATGAACTTCTCAAATATGAAAGATGATCAAATTCATGAAGGAGTTCGTCGAATGGCAGTTGCTATTAACGAAATGATGTAATAAAAAAACACTTATCAATTTTGATAAGTGTTTTTATTTTTATAGATTATGTCTGGAATGAATTGAGTGATAAATCTTTCTTTGAACTAAATATTGATCATGTTGCATTGTAATAAATAGTGGGGAAGATTCTTCAATTACATTACTAAATTCCAGTCCATACCATGAGATAGGGGAGGCTGTAATGTTTTGTAAGAAGATACGTCCAGAAATAAGTTGTCTATCAAAGGCGTTAATTTCTGAGTTTAATGCTAAATCAGAAGGACGTTCATTGATAATTACGAACTTAAAGTCTCCAACGTTACCACGTTTTCCAGTTGAACTATATGTTTGCTTTTGTGGATCAATAACACCTTGTTTGATTAGGTAGTTAACAATTTGATGTAGGTAAATACTTACACTTTGTTGCTTTCTAAATCCAAGGTAAAGTTGAACATCTACAATGTTCTTAGTTTCGATAAGGTCAACAGTGTAGTTACTTTCGTATGGGTTACTTGTTTCATTAACAGTAACGAACCAGTAAACTTTAGCACGTTTTGGTTCCTTATCTAAAATAGAATACATTGTACTACGTTTGATTTGATAATCATTCTTAATCTTAGTCATGTAAACCAAGTTAGAAGTGTATAGCGGAATTGATTCATCTTCACTTAATTGTGTTAATTGATCACGATATTCAAGAAGAGAAACATATTCGCTTTCACGTTCATAATGGTCACGACGTTTGTTACCGAAGTACCATAGAATCATGATGATTAAGATTACACCCATGATGATTAGGGTAACGAATCCACCATGAACAAATTTAACAATACTTGCGATGAAGAATGTAAATTCAATTACTGCAAAGAATGCAGCAATTAAAAATGCCCATAGGCGTCTCATTTTACCTGATAGGTATTCAAATAATAGAACAGTAGTCATCAACATAGTAACCGTGATAGCCAAACCATAAGCTGATTCCATTCTTTCTGAACTACCAAATGCCCAAACAACGATGAAAGTAACGATACATAAGAACCAGTTAACAGTTGAAATGTAAATTTGGCTTCTAACATTGCTTGGATGTCTAACAATCATTCTAGGTAAGAACTTCAAACCAATAGCTTCATCAACTAATGTAAATGAACCAGTAATCAACGCTTGAGATGCAATGATAGCAGCTAAAGCAGCAATTACAATTGCGAATCCACGTAGTGATTCTGGAAGCATTTCATAGAATGGGTTCAAACTTGATAGATGAGCAAATTGTGGGTTATGTGCATTGTTAATAACCCAAGCACCTTGACCTAAGTAATTCATTACTAAAGAGAAGTAAACGAATGGCCAAGTACCATATATGTTTTTCTTACCAACGTGTCCCATATCTGAATAAAGTGCCTCAGCACCGGTTGTAGCAAGGAAAACACTACCTAAAATGAATAATCCCACTTTATTAACGGGACTAAATAGAATTTCAATCGCGTAAATTGGGTTAAATGCACTTAAGATAATAGGGTATTTTAATAAATTAACAATCCCCATAATTGCCAGGAAGGAAAACCAGATTAACATAACTGGTCCAAATGAATTCCCAATAATTCCAGTTCCAAATCGTTGAATTAAGAATAATACCAATAATACTAATGATGTAATGATTAGAACAGTTTCTTGAGAGTTACTGAATGAGATAGGACCAAAATGTTGTCCTTTCAAGCCTTCCAAAGCAGAAGTTACTGAAACGGCAGGAGTTAGAGTCCCATCAGCTAATAGTGCGGCACCACCAATTAAGGCAGGCCATACTAACCATTTGGCCTTTTTTCTAACTAATGCGAATAAGGCGAAAATTCCACCTTCACCGTTGTTATCAGCACGCATGGTAATTAATACGTATTTGATTGTGGTAATCACCATAAGAGTCCATATGATTAATGAAATGGATCCAATTATATAAAAAGGTTTAATGTCAGACATTTTTCCGGCATTACCAATAATGGAATTCATTACATATAGTGGTGATGTACCAATATCACCATAGACAATTCCTAAAGTGATTAGCATTCCCATAAAGGAAATCTTATCAAATTTAGCTTTCATGACTAAATCCTCCAAAAATAATTATGTAAAAATTCACACATTAATAAAGTACAATTTACCACTATTTTAAGCTAGTTTAAAGAAAAAAATGAAAAAGGTTCTATTAAATGTTAAATTTAATGGTATAAAAATTCTAAGAAAAGGGGTCGTTTACCAATATGATAACTACTTTATTTAAAAATATAGCTAAAGATAATGTCGTTAAAATCGTTTTAACAATCTTTATTATATTGATGTTTTTCAAGCAACCAGATTTTCATGATATTGATGTGAATACAATTTTAATCTTATTCAATTTAATGTTAATTATTGAAATCGTAAAAGAAACTAACATATTGAATTATTTTAGTGCCTTGATTATAAATCATGTTTCCAATTCGCGCCAAATAAATGCATGGTTAGTAATATTATCTTTTTTTGGTTCCATGATAGTTACTAATGACGTCGCAATAATTACATTGGTGCCATTATACATATTGATTGCCAAACAGTATCAATTAAATATTGCTTATCCAGTATCGTTGATAACGATTGCTGCAAACATGGGTAGTGCAGTTACGCCGATAGGGAATCCTCAAAATGTTTTTTTAGTTGAAAATTTTCAGGTTGGTTTCATCGATTTTATGGCACAATCACTGCAGATTTTATTCGTTGGGATTGTTATCATGATAATTCTAGTGAATCTAAATCATAAAAAAGAGATTGGATTACAATCTATTCCAATCCCCACCATAAAAAGAATGGATTTAGTATGGGTGATCGGGTTATTTACGATAGTTTTATTGTCTCAATTTAATATTATTAATATCTTAATTCCATTAATATTAGTGATATGGAAATCCACTAAATTAAATCCAAAAATGCTTGTTAAAATTGATTATTCATTATTAATTACGTTTGTTTTCTTCTTTTTAATTGTTGGAATGATAAGTAAGATGCCAATTGTATCTGAATATATTGATCATTTTATTAAAACACCGCAAAGCACATTTTTAACATCAATCGGAATTAGTCAAATTATCAGCAATGTTCCTTGTGCAGTCTTAATTGCTAAATTTTCCGGTCATTTTAGTGCGATATATTGGGGAGTGTCGATTGGTGGGTTAGGGACGTTAGTTGCTTCTCTCGCCAATTTATTAGCGTTTAAACAAATTGCTAATTATGCAAGGGATGAAAGACTTAACTTTATCAAAATTTTTACCGGACTAAATATCGGTTTATTAATAATCTTAATAATTATAAAGATTATCTTAATATAATAGAAATTCACTAAACTTTCTCATTTTTTGTGTAATAATTATGTTATTCACTTAAATTCGAAGGGAATGATTGATATGTACACAGATTTAAATGGCAAAGTAGCAGTCGTTACTGGTGCTTCCAAGGGGATTGGAAAGGCAATTGCTTTACGTTTAGCGCAAGAACACATGAAATTAGTTTTCAACTATCATTCTGATCAAAACGGTGCGCAAGTAGCCGTTGATCAAATTAAGCAAAATGGTGGAGATGCAGTAGCCGTTCAAGCTGATGTTTCGAAAGAAGAAGATGTAAATAAGTTAGTTAAGACTGCCGAAGAAGAATTTGGTGGATTAGACTTATTTATTAATAATGCGGGGATGGAAAAAGAAGTTCCTACACATAAGTTAGAATTAAAAGATTGGCAACGAGTAATTGATGTTAACTTAACTGGTACTTTCTTAGGTACCAAAGCAGCATTAAATTACTTCTTAGATCACAATCAAGCAGGAAACATTATTAACATGTCTTCTGTTCATCAAACAATTTCTTGGCCTCATTTTGCTGATTATTCAGCATCAAAGGGTGGAAGTAAGTTATTTACTGAAACGGTTGCTAAAGAATATGCTCCTAATAACATTAGAGTTAATTCCATCGCACCTGGTGCAATTAACACACCAATTAATGCGAAGAAATTTGCTGATCCAAAAGCTTATGCTGACACAGCTGAATTAGTACCAATGAACAGAATTGGGAAACCAGAAGAAGTTGCAGCAGCCGCAGCGTGGTTAGCTTCTAGTGAATCATCATACGTAACTGGTGAAACAATTTACGTTGATGGTGGAATGAAACTTTATCCAGAGTTTAAAAAAGGCCGCGGATAAATAAAAAAGATGGCATCAATATAGATACCATCTTTTTACTTTTTATAAAGCGCTACTACCAAAGTTTTTTGGTTGAATAGCCACTTCAATAATTGGATATAACATTAAGATTCCTAGAAAGGCAAATCCAATTTCATATGATTGGTTTTCTGGGAAGAAACTTGATAATGCAGAAACGACAACTGTTATAAGAGAAACACCTAACCCTTGGGCCATTGTTTGTAAAACGGAACTAAGTGTATTGGCTGAATTTCTTTCTTCAATTGGGATTTCTGAGAATGTGACCGCGTTATAGCAAGTCAAAGCTAAGGAACGTCCACATCCTGAAATAAACGCTAATCCGGAAATGATGACACCGAATGTTGTTGGGCGAATCATTGCTAAAGCGGCTGTACTAATTGCGACTGTGAATAATGCAATTAATAATGAAGCTTTATACTTAATGCTGCGAATTATAACGTTCGTAAAAGGCTTAATACCAATGTTTCCAATGAAAACGAAAATCACGTAATATCCGGCTACCAAAGCTGACCAGTGAAAAACAGTTTGTAGATACACGGTTAGTAGGTAGGGAAGTGCCCCTACTGATAGCCATAGGAAGGTTCCACCAGTTTGATAAATTCTAAAAGAACTAACCTTTAGGGCTTTAATATCAAATAATGGAGTCTTTACATGTGAAAGATGATAGCCGACCACTAGGATCATGAATAAACCAAGCAACACTAATAAACCGGCAATAGGCCAGAAATTACGACCATATGTGGCAATTTCTGCACCTATTAAAATGAATCCAGATGAGATTGCGATTTCTAGAAAACCGATAAAATCAAATTTATCTTTGCTTTTCTTCGAATCTTTTTCGACTAACTTGATTCCGATTAGAATAGCTAATAAACCAATTGGAACGTTAATTAGGAAAATCCATTGCCAAGTTAGATATTTAACGAAAAATCCACCAATAATTGGTGCAATCGCTGGAGCAATAAGCGCTGGCCAAACTAGGTAGTTTGCCATTCGTAATAGTTGGTTTGAAGGAGTTCTTTCCAACATAATTAAGCGGGCGGTTGGAGTCATTAATGATCCAGCAAACCCTTGCACGAAACGACTAATTAAAAGGACCGCAAAACTAGGAGCTAAAGCGTCACCTAATGAGCTTAATACAAATAATAAAGTCGCGATTAACCAAGCGTTTTTCTTACCAATGCGTTTAGCAATCCATCCACTTAGTGGAATAAAAATTGCCATGGTGATAAAGTAAATGCTGACAGTTAATGAAAGAGAAGAAGTCGGCACGTTTAGGCTTCTTCCGATATAAGGAAGTGCGGTAGTTACAATGGTTGCATCTAAAAATTGCATGAATAAACTGGATGCCATTAATAGAGCAACTTTAATATAATTGCTAATAATAAATCATGTCCTTTCAAAAGATGTCATAAAAAAGTATATCATAATAATTGAAAAGGCCATGAATATCATAAAGAAGGAAACTAAAACGATTAATTAATAAGAAAGGGGCAATTGATTTGATTAAAATACATCAATTAACTGATTCCAAATGGGTGGAAATGGTTGATGCAAATACCAAAGAGGTTGTTGATACAATCGACGAATATAAATTACCTAATATCCTAAAAGGGTACATGTTGGATGCTCATGAACATTCACGTTTTGAATATAATACGGTTAAGAAGTACTCCGTTATGATCATGCGTGCGTTGATTTCTGGACAAGATGAAAACGTACAAACCGCACCGGTTATTATTGCTTTCACTAATGATTTAATTATTACTAAGAGTGATTCCAGATACCGCATCAAACAAGAAACCAGATGTAATAAGTTTGATATGATTTTCAATATGCTTCAAAGAATTAATAAGCCATATATGAACAAGTTGGATCAAATTAACGAATCTGTTGAAAACTTACAAAATAGTCGTAATAAAAGTCGCGTTAACAATCGTCATCTAAATGAAATTGCGATTTTAAAGAACGACCTTGTATACTTAAAAACAGCTACAGCCGCTAACATAATGGCGATTAATCAACTACAAAAATCTAGTGATAACTTTGAAATTCCAATTTCATTTAACCATCGCCAGGATCAACACATTGATGATGTTGCTGTTGAATACGATGAAAGCAAGTACATGTTTGATGTGCTAGATGAAATTGTTAGTCAAATTGAAGATACATACAGTAACATTATTAATAACAACTTGAATGATGTCATGAAAGTTTTGACTGTTTGGTCATTGATTTTAGCAATTCCACCAATTATTAGTGGGTTCTACGGTATGAACGTTGGGGTATTACCATTTGCCAATAGTAGTTGGTCATGGTTCTTTACATTGGTAATTACAGTCGCAATTATTTACTGGATGCTATACTACTTGAAAAAACATCATGATTTGTAAAAATGGTACGACTTTTAGTCGTGCTTTTTTACTATTTGTTATAAATTATTAAGAATTAGTTAATTATTGAAGAAATTAAATGTAAGCGCTTTACTATAAAATGACATGATTGTATAATAATCATTGTTAGTTGGGGATAGCCCCAATTATTAATCGATAAAAAATGACAATAAAATCATAATAAGTGTAAAAAGGAAGTGTTAAGATGGACATCTTAATCGGAATATTACCTGCACTACTTTGGGGTGTAGGTCCTCTAATTGCTACCAAGTTTGGTGGTAAACCAATCGAACAACTATTAGGAACTGGATACGGACAACTAATTGTCGGAATTGTAATCTACATATTTACTAGACCAGCAATTTCATTCAACGAATTCCTATGGCCATTCTTAGGAGGGGTTGCATGGGCAGTTGCTCAATACATGCAATTCAGTTCATTTACTAAGATGAACGTATCATCAGCAATGCCAATTTCAACTGGACTACAATTAATTGAAATTCCACTTTGCGGTGTTATCTTCTTCGGAGAATGGGGTAGCCCATTAGCTAAATTAATTGGATTCTTAAGTATCGCACTTCTAATCCTTGGAACTACTTGTACCAGCTATGTTGATAAAAAAGTGGTTAGAAAGAAGATGGACTACAAAGCCGGAATTCCATTGTTAGTAATTGGTTCATTCGGATACACAGCATGTTCTGTATTCCCAAGAATCACTAACGCTTCTGGTTTAGTTGGTTTATTACCACAAACATTCGGAATGATGTTAGGTGCATTGATTGTTGCCTTCGTTCTAAATGGATCAGAAACATTTGGTTACTTGAAGTCAAAAGTAACTATGAAGAGTGGAATCATCGGAATTCTTGGTGGATTAGGTACATTAGCTTACCTAACATCATTAAAACTAAATGGTGTTGCTAATGCTTTCCCATTAACTCAAATGAACGTGGTTGTTTCAACTATCGGTGGTTTGATTATTCTAAAAGAACACAAGAATAAGAAAGAAATTACATTTACAGTAGTTGGTCTATTAATGATTGTTATCTCAGCAATCTTAATTGGACATCTTGAATAATAAAAAAGACCTGCCAAATTGGCAGGTCTTTTTTGATGTTAGATTGAATGAACAATTCGTAAAATTCCATTCACTAAGAAGAATAATCCAACTAGGAGTGCGACTGATATAGCTGAAGCAACAGGGGAAGCAAGAAGTAAAATTCCTACCACAATTCCGACAACTGCAAAAGTTATATCCATAACATACCATCCATGGCTAATATCCTTGATGTATTTGGCTAGTGATAATGCTGTTAAAGAATCTAAAATAAACATGATTGCAAAGAAAATAGCAATGTATAAAATTCCGAATGCAGCATTGAAAAGCATTAAAATACCGATAAGGATATCTATGATACTATTAAAAATGATCCAAGTTTTAGATTCAAAAATATCAGATAAGTGGGTGATTTTGAAAATACCAGTAATAATTGAAAAGACAGCCACAATTATTACGATAGTGCTAAATGTAATATCAGGACGATTTAGCGTTATAATTCCAACAATCACACCTAGAATACCTACGATGAATGAAAAAGGATCAAATTGATTTAGTTTATTCATTATTTTCACCTCTTTTAGTATTGATAATTTCATTATAGTTCACTGAAATCATGTTAAGTGTATTCGACAGGCATTCTTAAGATAATCTTAACGTTTATGAAAGATGATGGGCTGATTTATTTTAAATCAGTTAATGAATATGTATAATTAATTTAGATTAATTATAGAGGGATGTTTAATGAATCAACTTATTACCGTACTGGAAAGACATAAAAATTTAATTAAAGTGAAGTGTAGAGGCGAATTCGGTTACTTTTTTCCCACTACTAATTTAGTTAACAAAGAAGCCAAGGTCGAATCATTTGTAGACGCTGAGCAATTGTTAAAAGAATTTTTACATCGAGAAAATGATGAGTTAATAATGGTTCCTCGTTTCTTTGACTTTGAAAAAAACATCTTCACAATTCAAGGTATCTCTAAATCTGACATCCAAAAGGGATTGGATGGAGATTTAGGCACCTTTGATATTGACCCTGATGGCAACATAAAAAAGCAAGCTGAATAATTCAGCTTGCTTTTTTGTTAAATAATTGATTCAAGTTCTGTTTTAAGTAATGCGATTTTATATTTTTGTCTATCCAGTTGTCCACTAATAAGTTGATGATCATCGGTGAACATATCAGCATTGATGTTAATCAATGGATTGGTGGATAGTTTAGCCATCTTTAAACCGACTGCAACTAGGTCAAGCGCGATTTGAGCTTGTAGTCCACCATGACTACCATATGAGATAAATGAAACTTTCTTATCACGCCATTCACTGGCTAGATAATCAATAGCATTCTTAAGAACGGCAGGATATCCCCAGTTATATTGTGGATAAAGGAAAATAACGGCATCCAAAGATTTGATTTTTTGCGACCATTCCTTAGAATGATCTTTTTGATATTGTTGTTTAGCAGGTATTTCTGTCTCGTCTAAAAAGGGCAGATTGATTTGGCTTAAATCTAGTACTTCAGTTTCATAATCTGATGAATCTAAATTGTTATGTACCCAATTGCCTATTTCGGGACAGATACGACTAGGGAGATTACTGCCTAAAATAAGGCCAATTTTTTTCATGTTTAAATTCTCCTTAGTAAAAAAAGCATTCATTACGAATGCTTTTTTGATTAAAACTTAGCGCTACCTGGTTCACGTGGGAATGGGATAACATCTCTGATGTTTTCCATTCCAGTTACGTACATAACTAAACGTTCGAAACCAATTCCGAAACCGGAATGTTTGATTTCACCATATTTTCTAAGATCTTGGTACCAGTCATATTCTTCTGGATTTAGGTTAAATTCTTTAATCTTGTCGTTTAAGACATCATATCTTTCTTCACGTTCACTACCACCAACGATTTCACCAATACCTGGTACTAAACAGTCGGCTGCAGCAACAGTCTTACCATCGTCATTATCACGCATGTAGAATGCTTTGATATCACGTGGGTAGTCAGTTAAGAAAGTAGGGCGTTTGTATACTTCTTCACACAAGTATCTTTCATGTTCAGATTGTAAATCAATTCCCCATTCAACAGGTACTTTAAATTCAGTATCTGCATCTTGTAGAATCTTAACGGCATCAGTATAAGTAACACGAGCAAAGTCTTCGCTAGCAGTTTTCTTTAGTTTTTCAATTAAACCAGGTTTAACGTTTTCATCTAAGAAAGCTAGTTCGTCTTGAGCATGTTCTAATACGTAGTTGATAACGTATTTTAGAAGACCTTCAGCAACATCCATCATACCTGGAAGACGAGTGTATGCCATATCAGGTTCAATCATCCAGAATTCTGAAGCATGACGAGGAGTATGTGAGTTTTCAGCTCTAAAAGTAGGACCGAAAGTATATACGTTCTTGAATGCCATTGTAAATGCTTCTTCAGGAAGTTGACCACTAACTGTTAGGTTAGTTTCAGTCTTGAAGAAATCTTTTGAGTTATCAACATTACCTTGATCATCTTTAGGTAGGTTGTTCATGTCCATTGTAGTAACTCTGAACATTTCACCGGCACCTTCAGTATCACTACTTGTGATGATTGGAGTGTTTACGTAAACAAAATCTTGGTGTTGTAGATATTCATGAACGGCAAATGAAGCTAGTGAACGAATTCTAAATACTGAGTAGAAAGTATTAGTACGTGGACGTAAATGTGCAATAGTACGTAAGAATTCATAAGTTTGTTTTTTCTTTTGTAGAGGGTAATCTAAATCTGATTTACCAACTAGTTCAACTTTGTCACCATGGACTTCAAATGGTTGTGGAGCATCTGGAGTTTTAACAAATGCACCTTCAACAATGATAGTAGAAGCAATTGGTAATTTGCTAATTGTTTCGAAGTTTTCGTTACTCTTTTTAACGATTACTTGAGCACTCTTGAAGCAAGAACCATCGTTTAATTCAATAAAACTAATGTTTTTTGAACCGCGAATGGTTTTGATTGAACCTTCAAGAGCAACGACAGTGTTATCTTCAATGTCTTTAGTGTATAAATCTTTAACACTAAGTTGTTGCATAAAAATTCACGCCTTTCCATATTATAAATACGAGATAAATAAAAAAACTCCCATCCTAAACATAGGACGGAAGTTCCGCGGTACCACCTAAAGTGCCTTTAATAGGCCACTCAAATCAAATAACGCTTTGAACGCGTTTATTCCTACTGAAGATTCAGAATAAAAACAAATAGGTGTTATTCATTAATATTAGTGCTGTTAAGCTTTCACTGTCCTTAACTCGCTAAAAGGTAATACTAATTACTTATCCGTATTTACAGTTTCATATTAACTATTTAACACTTAAATATTACCACTATTTAAGTGTTAAATACAATATAAAGTTATCAATTAACGTAAAAGCAATTTGTTTGATTTTGCAACTGTACTAGTGGATAATTAGCACATTAGTCTAAAGGAGTGAAGATAATGCCATTAATGAGAATTGATGTAATTAAAGGACACGATAAAGAGTACTTAAAACAATTAATGCAAGTTTCTTACGAAGTAATGTTAGCTTGTTTCGGTGCACCAGAAGGTGATCGTTACCAAATTTTGACCCAACATGAAGATTTTGAAATGAATATTTTAGATACTGGTTTGGGAATTGAAAGAACTAATGATGTGGTTGTTTTCAGTTTAACTACTAGACCACGTACCGAAGAACAAAAATTAAAGTTCTACCATGATTTAGCTGAAAAACTGGAACAAACGATTGGATTGAAAAAATCAGATTTAATGATTAATTTGACTACCAATACTGATACTGATTGGAGCTTTGGTAATGGAATCGCTCAATTTATCGACGGTCCATTAAAGTAGGTGCCAAGATGAAAGCAGTAACAATAGCGAGCGTAAAAAATGAAAACTCATTGGTAGATGTGCAAACACCAAAACTATTAGATGGCCAAGTATTAATAAAAATTCATGCCGTTGGTGTTAACCATGTTGATTTATTATGGGCGGATCAAAAAGTGAAGTCTGACGATACAATTCCAGGATTAGAAGTTGCTGGAGAAATTGTCGAAAGCAAATCTACTGACTACCATAAAGGACAACGTGTAATGACACTTTTGGATAATGGTGGATATGCTGAGTATGTCGCAGTTAACCAAGAAAGAATTATGTTAGTTCCTGATAAGATTGAATATGATGTAGCTGCCACGATTCCAGAAAGTTATTTAACCGCTTATCAAACACTATTTACCATTGGTAATTTAAAAGACAATCAATCTGTATTAATTCACGCTGGAGCTAGTGGAGTTGGTACCGCAGCAATTCAACTGGTTAAAAAGTTAACCAATGCCCAAGTAATTACAACTTCTAGTAGTAAGAAAACCGGAATCTGTTTGAATTATGGTGCTGATGTAGCCATTGACTACATTAGTCAAGATTTCGTTGAAGAAGTCCAAAAGGCAACCGATAATCGTGGGGTGGATTTAATCATTGATTTCATTGGTGCCAGCTATTATCAACAAAACATTGCTTCTCTAGCGTTTGAAGGAAAACTAGTACTAGTTGGTAACTTAGGTGGAAGCGTTGTTGAAAGCATGAACATCATGGATATCATTGGTAAACGAGTTAGCGTAGAGGGAACATTATTATCAACACGTTCCAATCAATATAAGGCTGACTTAATTTCATCATTTAGCAAAGATGTATTACCACTATTAAATGATAATCAAATTGATTTAAAAGTTGGCAATCATTTTAAGTTAAGTGAATCTAGAGATGCTTTAGCATGTATGAGAAATAAAGAAAATATTGGTAAAATCATTTTATCTGTTGATTAAAGTCGTTGAAAAACGGCTTTTTTATTTACTAATTATTTGGAATTAGTTATTCTATTAATAATTCTTCTGGGAGCGTAAAGATGGCAAAGAAACTATGTAAATTCAATTTTTTATCTAAGTATGTAAAAGAGAGTGCAGATCGACATGCATTATTTTCAGTTGGAAATACAATTGAAAGTTTTGTTATATCCATTATTAAAATCGTATTAGCAATAATTATTTCATCAACATGGGTATTAGTGTTTGGTATTTATTATGGAATCATGTTTATTACGAGGGTTATTTTCTTACACGTATACACTAAGGAAAGATTACATAAATATACTGAAAAACAAGATTTGAGATATTTATTAAGGGGTGCCATAACTTATATTGTTTTAGGAATCTCATTTGTATTGATTTGCCTGTATTTATATCTCAATATAGATCCACAGGTATACGCTAAAAACGTAATGTTAGCAATTGCCACACTTGGTTTCATTAAAATCATTTCATCAATTATTGGATTAACTAAGTCGAGAAAATTATATAGTCCGGCAATTACATTTATTAAGTCTTTAAATGTAATCGATGGTTTAATGGCCATTATAGTTACGCAATATGCGATTTTATCAACTGAAAATTCACATAATGCTTCTGAATCAACTGGACTGTTTGGAATGGGACTTGGATCAATAATAATTTTAATCGGATTAATTTTAATCATATATGTTCATACACAAAATAAGGACTCCTAAATCTGGAATCCTTATTTTATTTTATACTGTCAAGTCTCAAATTGTTACAAATTATGCCCGTTTTTTTAATATTTTGTAAAGAAATTGGGAAAAATTGTAATTTGTGTATATTATTCTTGCAACATTAACATTGTACAATGTACTTAATCATAGTGTTAAAGGATGAGAATATGTTAAGACTTAAATATGTATTAATGATTGTTGGAGTTACATTGGTAGGAATGTTCTGTATGTTATTTGGTTCTATGCAAAGCCATGCAGCACAAAATAATGTATACGATTTATCAGAGTGGCAAGGTAAATTTACTGATGATCAAGTAAAAAAATTAAAGGACGAAGTACCATTTGTTATTTTAAGAGTTCAGTTTGGTAGTGCTTATTACGACAAGACTTTTGATAACAATGTCGCTTTAATGAAGAAGTATAATGTTCCATATGGAGTATATTCATTTAGTCAGTATACTGATCCAAACGATGCTGCTGATGAAGCTAAGGCATTATATAATAGAGCACCTGATGCTAAGTTCTATGTTAATGACTATGAACAACAAACCGTAAAATCTGGTGGAACTAACGAATCAACATTAGCTTGGATTAATGCACTTAGACCGTTAGTTGGAAATAGAAAGATTCTGTTCTATTCATACCAAAGCTTTATGTTAACGCATGCAGCACAAGCAATTAGTGCCTATGATGGTTATTGGCTGGCTGCATATCAAACAAATGAGCCACAAAGAGAACACGTCTTATGGCAATATACTGACCATTACTATTCACCAGCACTAGGTCAATATGTTGACTCCAGTTTACTAACAGTTAAAAATAGTGACTGGTTCATTGGTAATACGACTCCAAAGTCTAATGCTAAATATGAAAAGATAAATGGAATTTTCACAGTTAGATCAAGAGCTACTGATAACTTTTATAACCATGTAGTTGGTGATAATAAGTATGCAAGCAAATTAAAAGTAAGTAATGAAGTTGCTAATTATAAAGGAAAAACTATTTCATACAATATGAAGGCGACTGTTAATAATGAAACTTATTATCGTACTTACTTTGATGGCCATCTTTTGGGATGGATTAACGTAAAGGCGTTAGGTCCTCATATCACATACTCAAGGGTTAATATGACTAAACAAATTAAAGCTAAAAATTACTATAATTTCTACAATCATGTTGTAGATAGCCACTTTACTAATACTCATAAACTAGTAAATGGCAGTAAGTATGCTGGTAAGAGAGTTCACATAACTGGAAGAGCCATAAAGGATGGTTGGCATAGTTATTATTACAAGTGTTATTACGAAGGCAAATTTATTGGATGGATTTATCAACGAGCATTTTAAAAAGCATTGTCCTAAGACGATGCTTTTTTATTTTTTATATTAATTTCAATCAAAAAAGGGCATAAATCATTACGCTTTATGCCCTTTTTATTAAAAATGTTGTATAAAAGTTATTAAGAAAATCTTAAGATTACCTCTAAAAATAAGATATTTTACATTAAGTGTATAAAAATAAACTATTTTATTAATAAAAAATTAACTAGCTTATATCTTTCTTAATCTTTTAAGACATTATATAATCTTTTGTATTGCATAAGAAAAACGAAAATAGTATGAGTTTAATGAGAGGATAGAATATTTTGAATATACCCATACCAAGTAAAAAGATAGTTGTAACCATGATTGGAACTTTAATGGTTGGTACTTCATTATTGACACAAGGGTATCAAGTAAATGCTGCTAAGAAATCAATTAGCACAGAACAAGTTAAAGTAAAAGGTAATAAGAAGGTTTATAAAAATGATCAAGCTAATTCTGTCAAAGCGAGATCAGCAAAAGATTATTTTGGCGGTAAAGAACTTTATGCGAAAGCAGAATCAACTGTTAAGAAGAAAGGTAAGACCCAAAAATTTAAGTTAGTCGAAAGTAAAGACAAGACTAAAAAGGGTTGGATGTACACAGGCGATATTATTTCTGTTCATCAAAATAATGCAGCTCCAGCAGCTGCGAAGTCAACTTCATTAAATACAATAATAGACAATGATGATATCGGGGAACAAACCGATAATACTGATGGTAATGTTACGAAGATGTCTGACTCGCAAATCATAGCTAGTGTAAGAAGTCAGTTCGTACAATTTGTTAAGTCAAGTCGTTCTAATACCAAAAATGGTAGTTGGTTAAGAAGTGCAGGTTTAGATAAAGTGGCTCAAGAAAGAGCAAACTATGTAAATCCTGCCTTAGGGGATGCATCTCACTATACAACAGCTAATGGAAAACGCCATAAGCAATTAGCCGCAATATTAGATGGTCAATCTATGGGAATTGTTGGAAACCAAAATAACATTTATGAATCAAATGAATATGCGAATTTAGATAATCGGATTTCTAATGTTAGCAAGTACGTTGGATATTTTAAAGAAATGATTACTAATGATGCGGACTCTGGATACGGTCATATGGATCAATTGCTAGGTAATGAAGGCTATGGGTTAAGACACTACGGGATTGGAATTCGCGTTATTAGAATGAATCGTAGCGTACAAATTAATATCGTTATACTTTCTGCTGATAGTAAATATTAAAAAAGGATTGTAATCGTTGATTACAATCCTTTTTTATTCAATGGAGGCGGCGGGAGTCGAACCCGCGTCCGAGCATATCGACATTCGAACATCTACGCTCATAGGGATACTATTTAAACTTCACTAATCAGAGCACCGTATTCCGGGGTTAACGTGATTAGCTAACCTGATTAATCTCTTTTGCTTAACTTCAGGTGTGAGCAAGCAACGTAAGCCTATTATTATATAAAACCCAAGTTAGCCCCTAGGCAAAGCTAGTTGGATTGTCGTAGACTGCTTATTAGGCAGCTAAAGCGACGTTGTTTGAATTATTGTTTGCAGTTATAATTTAAAAACTGGACGGTTGAGCAGACGCCGCTGCGAACGCAATCCGAATTCGAACTATACCCGTCGAATCCATAACGCCCCCAAAAGATACATATCAATGTTACCATATTTAAGAAGGTAGTAAAATAATTATATCAGATAAAAGACTTATTTTAATGTGTTTAGTACATATTTATTGGTATAATATAATACAAACCTAAAAATTGAGGGTGAACAAATGAAGAGCAATGCCATTGCTAGTGAAAGAGTGCCATCTTTTTACGTTCGTTTGAAACATCGTCGCGTAGAAAAATGGTATATTTCTAACATGCAAGATGCTAAGTCTAAAAGACAATCTTTTCGTCATGAAGACGAACTAACTAAATTTGAAATTGATCAAATCGGCTTTTTTCAAAATCATCTTTGGTTTCATTTCGAAAATGAAGTTACTAACGGTTGGATTCCCAATAAATTCATTCGTAAAAACTATCGAGTGTTGAGTTTAACACAAATTGAATTTAGCGAAGTGAACTCTAATGAGGCTAATGCCTTATCAACGTTAGTTCATTTTTCAAAACCGGATTATCCAGTCTTTGAAAAAATTGATTCAACAGTTGATAATTTAACAGATAAAGAATATAAAACAGTATTAGTAAATAGTGTTGGTTCATACAAGAACATTACTAAAAAGTCATTCCGTCGCTTAAGAAGTCAGATTAGTCGAAATCGACCGGTTTTAATCTGGGGTAGACGTGATAGTCAATGTTTGGTCTTATTTGGATTTAATCATAAAATATTCTTTTACTATGATCCAGAAGACGGACTAAAGAAGGTTATTACCATTAAAGAGTTAACAAAGTTATGGAAAAAAAGTGGCTATAAAGCCATTAGTTACTAAAAAAGACAACCAAATAATGGTTGTCTTTTTAATTATCACCCGCACGGGGATCGAACCCGTAACTCCGCCTTGAGAGGGCGACGTCTTAAACCAGTTTGACCAGCGGGCAATAAAACTTACACTTTCAATATTACTATCCAATATTATTGATGTCAACGCACCTGACATGTTGACATTAACGAAATCTTTGTATTAATATTGAATACGTGATGTTCATTGGGCATTCGCCAAATTGGTAAGGCAGAGGACTCTGAATCCTTAATTTACTGGTTCGAGTCCAGTATGCCCAATAAGCTGATATTCATAAGCGGGTATTAGTTGTCATAACGCTGTCATGTTGGGGATGATGGCGTTTTTTTAGTATCCAAGTTTATTCGTTAAAAGTCATTAACATATGGGCAAAGGACATTTACTAAACACTTTAGAAATGTTGATATCACAATCATTTTATAACTAGCGAAAAAAATAAATGACAGTTATCATGGAATAATTTATTGAAAAATAAAAAGAGATGCCAATGCATCTCTTTTTTATTTAA
>NZ_JAMBKT010000012.1:24365-29181 GCF_025290035.1 Apilactobacillus sp. | reverse complement strand
GGGTAGATGAAGTGTTTCGGAATTAGTAAGTGTTTTTTTAAATATTCTTTAATGCTGGTGGGTTTAGATAATCCCTTGATGGGAACTTGATAGTGCCATTTTTGCATTTTTTAGCCTCTTTTGGTTAATTCTATTACTCAAATGGTTTAAGTTGTGATAAGGTGTAAATAGTAATTTTTATTCGGAGGTCACTATGGACAAGAAAATCATTACAAGCTGGAGTTTGTTGTCACTTGCGATGTTTATTATTTGTGACGTATTAATGGGTGGTCACTCTTCTGATATCACCAAAACAGCCGTATTTGCAGTTGTTTTATATTTAGTGTTAATCATTGGTGGACTTAGAAATTGGCGCTTAGCGTACCATTTCTTACTATTTATTGTGGGTATTTACACATTAACCATGATTAGAATCGTCTTTATTTTTGCGACTGAACATAACAGTAGCGTTTCAATAATAACTTTTATTTTTGCAGTGTTAGGAATTATTGTCAACTTGTTGTGGTATCGAATTGCCGCCAAACAAATCAAAGCTGACTATGTCCGAATCGTGAAAAAGAACGTAAAAAAATAAGATAGGTGTTAAATTAAATGGAAATAGATGCACAAAAATTTATTGAAGATGTTGAAAATGAAAAATACGAAACATTTTCAAGTGAAGTAACGCTTGCCAGCGTTAAAAAAGACCCTAAAAAAGCCTTTGCTGAAGCAGTCGCTTTTATGGATGAACAAATCAATAGTGGACGACTAGCTTCTGCCTTAGTTCAAGTAAAGGGCGAAGAAATTAGTTTTTACTTACAAAATGGCATTGTGAACTTACCATATCGCTACATCAAAAACATCTCGAAGATGATGAGCGACGAAGGTAACTGTCCGCTAAACGTTTATATGTTAGTGGAATCACCAGATGTAAACCGCTCTAAGTTAAGAATCGATGAATTATCAACACAAGACGACTTTACTGATAACGACGAGATTAACGCCAAACTAGTGGAATGGGTCAACCAACAACTAGCTGCTGTTGATGAAAATCGTGCGATTGCTGCTGAAGCTGATAAGCAAACTGATAAAAAGAAACCGGCTAAAAAACCAGCTGCTAAGAAAACCACTAAAAAGACCACTAAGAAAAAATAGGCAACAGTAGGTAATTTGTGTTATACTACTGTTTGCGATGAGTCGAGGAGATCACGCAGCGAAAGCTGTCTTCACAAGATGTGATTAAGTGATATTTTCGGAGGGGACACATTATGCGAACGTAATTCGCGTGTCTGGTATTTCGGTGATGTGAACACCACTTACCCGTCTACTTAGTAGATGCCAAAAAGGACGTAACTTCATTGAAGTTACGTCCTTTTTTCTTTTTATTTTACAAAGTATAATTGGTCATCAATTAAGTCAAAACGTTGATGATGTTGGTTTAATTTTTTGACGTCGTCAATTTCGATGAATTCAGCGTTATCCCAGAAAATCTTTGAATCAGTTGCGCCATACTTTTCACCAATCGTGATTAGGGTAATATCTTTACCAGATTCACGAATTGCTGATAATAAACGCCAATCAATATCGACGCCATTAGGTGACCAGCACATGATAATGTAATCAATCTCACCTTGATATTTTTGAAATGCTTCAATCGCATCGAGGGTTTCGACGTCAGTTAGAAGGTGTTTACCGGTTTCGTTTTCCTTCGTCCAAGCTAAACTATCGGTACAAATTACATCAGCACCGTTATCACGCAGTCCCTTTGAAATATAACCATTACCGGCCATTACTTCTAGTGCTTTATGGCCGTCTAAAAACTTAGCTAAATCATTGACGAATGGTGCTGAAATATAAGCCCACATTCCGTATTCATCCTCTAAGTAGTCACGAAATTCACGGATATCCTTATCTAACTTAGGTAGATTATCGACATAGGTGTTCCAGACTTGATCGCCCTTAGGGTCGCCCATTGGATATTTATTATTCACAAAGGTGAAGATGGTGTCTTGAATATCATCTGGCAAAAGTAATTCCGGTAAATCTTGCGGTAATTGCTTTTGCTGCAATAATCTATCGGCTTCTAAAATATTATTTAATAGGTATTTAATATCTGAAAAATCACTAAAGACCTCATAGTAATGCTTGATGCGTTCAATGTATGAAGGTTGATGGGTGATTTTTTTGTTTTTCTTCATTTTCTTAAGTAGTTTCTTTTTATCCATAGGAATCTCCTTGTAACGATTAGTTCTTATTCTATTGGAAAAAGGGGATGAATGCAAAAGACATTGTTTTATGTAATAAGATATAACATATTATCCCAAAGATAACGCTTAAATGAAATTAATCTAGAATTTATTCTGTACTTATTTCTTTTTAATGATATAATATGTAACATAATATAACATTAATGAAATGGGGTAGAGTAAATGGATTTAGCAAGTACCGGATTTGTATTTATTTCTAGCATTTTGGTTTTATTCATGACACCAGGTTTGGCGTTCTTCTATGGAGGTTTAGTTTCCAAGAAAAACGTTGTTAACACTACCATGTCAGTGTTCATTATGACTGGATTAGCAGTTATTTTATGGGTTGCAGTTGGTTATAGTTTATCTTTTTCAGGTAACATTGGTGGGTTTATCGGGGATTTATCGAACCCATTCATGCATGGAATTGATTTGAACTCATTGACTTCAACTAAGATTCCAGTAAGTATTTATTCAATTTTTGAAATGATGTTCGCTGTTATAACCCCAGCGCTTTTCGTTGGTGCAATTGTTGGAAGAATTCGTTTTAAATTTTTATTATGGTTCGTAATCCTATGGTCCATTATTATTTACTACCCAATGGTACATATGGTGTGGTCACCAAATGGTATTTTAGCTTCATTAGGAACACTAGACTTTGCTGGTGGAACCGTTGTTCATATTAATGCCGGGGTGACTGCCTTAGTATTATCAATTTATCTAGGCAAACGTTTAGACTTTGGTAAGGAAACTAAGCACTACAACCTTTCATGGGTCCTTTTAGGAACTACCATTCTATGGATCGGTTGGTATGGTTTTAACGCTGGATCAGCACTAGGCGTTAACAATATCGCAATGCAAGCCACTATGACTTCAACTGTCGCTGCAGCTACTTCGATGATGGTTTGGATGTTATTAGACATGCACTTTGTTGGTAAACCACAATTAGGTGGTATCTGTACTGGTACTCTTTGTGGATTAGTTGGAATTACTCCTGCTGCTGGTTTTGTTACTATTACTGGTGCATTTGCAATTGGAATTGTTGCGACGCTAGTAAGTTACTACTACTGCAATGTTTTAAAGAACAAGATTGGTGCTGACGATACCCTAGATGCATTCGGTTGTCACGGTGTTTCTGGAATGGTTGGTAGTATCATGACTGGTCTATTAGCTACTAAGTCAGTTAACAGTTCCATTGTTGATAACGGTCTATTCTACGGTGGTGGTATGAAACTATTCGCTACCCAAATTATTGCGACTTTAGTAACCATTATCTTCGTATCAGTAGCCTGTGCCGTAATTATCGTCCTATTAAAACTAGTAATGCCAATGCGTGTTACTAAGGATGAAGAAATTAAGGGTCTTGATATCGCGGAACATGGTGAAACAGCTGATTACATGGTCTTCTATGGTGATACTGGTGTAGACCACTCTAAGGATATCGAAGTTAATGCTGATGAATTCAAGGGACAAATCAGTCACTTGGATAATCCCAATTTACCTAAAGATTAAAAATTTTTCATAATCTAAAAAGCCTGATGCGTCAGGCTTTTTTTACCCCTAATTAAAAATAAATTAGAAATAAATTAAAAAATGTGTTGACTTTTATAATTTATGGAATTAGTATTTATATCAATCAAACAAATCATTTAAACAAAAAGATCGGGAGAGTAACCTAGGTTGATAGTTCAGAAAGTCTGCGGTTGATGTGAGCAGATCGAATTAACTTAAGTGAAGATGGCCCGTTAATTGGCAGCGTCGATACTTATTAAACGCTGATGGGTTGGCAACCATTATTAATTGCACACGTTGATAGACGTTAGTGAGGGGTGTAGTGTAAACTGCACCTAAATTAGAATGGTACCGCGGAATCCGCTTCTAGCTTATAAGCTAGGAGCGGATTTTTTTGTTGATTTGATTGAAAAGAAGATAAATTTTAAGGAGTGATTGATATGACACAAGTAGCAACTAAGACAACTCATTTTGATATCGTAGGAAGTTTTCTACGTCCCAAAGAATTAAAAGAAGCACGCAGCGCATTTATTAAAAACGAAATTGATCAAGCACAACTAACAGCAGTTGAAAATAAGTTAATTCAAGATTTAGTCCAAAAAGAAATTCAACATGGCTTAAAAATTGTCACTGATGGAGAATTCCGTCGTAGTTACTGGCACTTAGATACATTCTGGGGATTTGATGGAATCAAGCATACTCATCAAGAACACGGCTACATATTCCACGACGTTGAAACTAGAAATGATTCAGCGCAAGTTGAAGGCAAAATCAAATTTAATCCCAACCATCCAGACCTATTAGCGTTTAAGTTCTTACAAGCACAAGTTGCTGATAGTGAAGATGTAATTGCTAGACAAAGCATTCCATCACCAGCTCAATGCTACGCTGAATTAGTTCGTGGTCCTGAAAACATCGCTGCCTTAAAAGCAGTATACGGGGATGACTTAGACGCTGTTATCCATGACCTAGGATTAGCCTACCATGACTTAATCCTAGCGCTATACGATGCTGGTTGTCGCGATGTCAAAATCGATGACTGTACTTGGGGCATGCTTTCAGATAAGGACTTCTGGAAA
>NZ_JAMBKT010000012.1:0-24265 GCF_025290035.1 Apilactobacillus sp. | reverse complement strand
TAGAAGAGTAAATTAAGGTCATTTCAGAGAGCTATCGATGGTGAGAAGATAGTATGTAAATTAATTTATAAATGGTCTATGAGATATCAGCTATGTGAATGGCTGCGGAGTGATTAACGTTAACTAATTAATCGTAATTTATGCGATAAGCGGATAACTAATATAGTTATCAAACAAGGTGGTACCGCGCTCAGGCGTCCTGTTGAATCTATTCAATAGGACGTCTTTTTTATTAGGAGGTGACGAGATGGTCCAAACAAATATTATTACGTTAAAAGCAGTCAACAAGATTTTTTCTGAAGATGAAAATGCCAATCAAGTATTATCCGGGGTCGATTTAAAGATTCCAACCTGCAGCATCTTCGGGATTGTCGGTTACTCAGGAGCGGGGAAATCGACGTTGATTCGTTGTATCAATGGATTAGAAACCCCAACTTCTGGAACCGTTCATTATCAAGATACAGTAGTTAATCAATTAAACGCCAAACAATTAATTCAACTTCGTGGCGAAATCAGTATGATTTTCCAACAATTTAATTTGATGCCACAAAGAACCATCGCCCAAAATGTGGCATTGCCAATCAAGTACAAACATTTAGATAAGCAAGTCATTAACGATAAGGTCGACAAATTGTTAGACCTAGTTGGTTTAAAGGATAAAAAGAATGATTATCCATCATCACTATCTGGTGGGCAAAAACAAAGAGTCGCCATCGCCAGAGCATTGATAAATGATCCGAAAGTATTGCTTTGTGATGAAGCGACTAGTGCGCTAGACCCAGAAACTACCGATTCAATTTTAGCGATTTTAAAAGATCTAAACACAAAGCTCAAAATCACTGTCGTAATCGTGACTCATGAAATGAAGGTGATTGAACAGGTTTGTGATCAAATCGCTGTCCTAGATAACGGTAAAATCGTCGAACAAGGGGATGTCTACGATGTCTTCGCTCATCCGAGTCAACCAATCACTAAGCGTTTTGTCGATACTACCACTAATCTAAAAATTGATAAGGCAATGTATGACGCATGGCGCCTACCAACTAACAGTTTGTTAGTTCGAGTTACATACAATAATGAAAATACAATTGATCCAGTGATTTCAAATGTTGCTCGCAAGTTTAACGTTGATATCAGTATTTTATTAGCTGATATCAAACTAATTCAAAATAAATTAATTGGTGGTCTGATTATCTCAATTGAAGGATATGAAGACGACATCAAAAATGCATATGAAGATTTCATTCATAACGATGGGGTCTTAGTGGAGGTGATTGACGATGTTGAATAACTATTTTCCAAACGTAGCGCAAAATTGGCAGGCGTTTACCCAATCGATTCAAGAAACGGTTGAGATGGTGATTCTTTCCGGATTAATCGCATTTATTGTCAGTATTTTTCTCGCTATTATTATGATTATCACCAAACGCGGCGGGATTAAGGAAAACTTCATCTGCTTTAATATCTTTGATAAATTAATTAACCTCTTCCGAAGTATTCCATTCATCATCCTAATCGTCGCCTTGATTCCACTTACTACTTTGATTTCAGGCACTGCGATTGGAGTAAGCGGAACTATCTTCCCACTAGTAGTTGGGATTACACCATTTTTCGCTCGTCAAATTGAATCGGCGTTAAATGATATTGATCCAGGCTTGATTGAAACCGGGAAAGCAATTGGGCTTACCAACTGGCAAATCGTTCGCGGGATTTATTTACACGAAGGCATCGTCAGCATTACCCGCATGACCACCACTACCATTGTTAGCTTGATTGGTTTAACCGCAATCGTCGGCGTTGTCGGCGGAGGTGGTTTAGGAAACTTCGCCATCCAATATGGTTACCAACAAAACCAATTCGACGTCACACTTGCATGTATCATCGTTTTATTAATTCTAGTCACAATCGTGCAAATCATCGGTACTTTAATTGCCGACATTTTAACCCGTTAAGGAGGGTTTTATTATGAGTAAACCAGTAAATAGTAAAAATAAAAAAGTGCGTATCCTGTCATTGGCAGTTGTCGCAGTATTAGTCATTATCGTCGGCTTTTTCATCGCTTCCGGAAACAGTAAGAAAGAAAATACCGCAGATAAAAAAGTGGTTACCGTTGGGGTACTAGGTAGTACCGATGTTCCGATTTGGAAACAAGTGAATAAAGAACTAGCCAGCAAACACATCTACGTTTACTTAAAAGTCTTCAGTGATGGTGAAGCGCTAAATCAATCCACCAACAGTGGTCAAATTGATATTAACTCATTCCAACACTATGCATTCCTAAATCAAGAAATTACCCAAAAGAAGTACAATCTAAAGGAAATCGGAAACACTTATATCCAACCTTTAAACATCTACTCTAAGAAAATTAAGAGTGTCAAAGATCTTAAAGAAGGCGACAAGATTGCGATTCCCAATAACCCAACTAACGCCGGTCGTGCTTTGAAGGTCTTAGAAAAGGCGGGCTTAATCAAGACTAACCCAGCCAAAGGTTACTCACCAACTTTAACTGATATTATTTCTAACCCTAAGAAGTTAGACATTATCGAAGTGGACCCAGCTGCCATCATTAAATTATTACCTGATTTCGCCGCTGGAGTCACTAACTCAAACTACGTTCAAGCTAACCACTTAAACCCAGCTAAGGATGCGATTTATGCGATTGCTCCAGATGTAAACGATTCTTACAACCAACCATGGATTAACATCTTGGTAACTAAGAGTTCAGAAGCTGATAACGCCACTTACAAGGAGGTGGTAAAAGCGTACCATTCTAAAGCGGTTTACAACTTGATCAAGGACAAATATAAAGGTGTCGATGTCCCTGCATTTAAATAAAAATTAACGATTACGTTTTTGAAAGGAAGAATTTATTATGACAAAAGTAAAAACAAAAGTAGAAAGTTTCACACTAGACCACACTGCTGTTAAGGCTCCATATGTACGTTTAATCACCGAAGAAAAAGGTCCTAATGGCGACACTATCGCTAACTTCGATCTGCGTTTAGTTCAACCTAATGAAGAAGCAATCCCAACAGCCGGATTACATACCATTGAACATTTATTAGCCGGTTTATTACGTGACCGTCTAGATGGTGTCATTGACTGTTCACCATTTGGTTGCCGTACTGGTTTTCATTTGATTACTTGGGGTAACCCTGGTAACGAAAATGTTGCTCGTGCGCTAAAGGATTCACTTCGTGCCATCAGAGATGACATCGAATGGGAAGACGTTCAAGGAACCACTGCTGAAAGCTGTGGTAACTACCGTGACCATTCACTATTCTCAGCTAAAGAATGGTGCAAGACCATCTTAGATGAACAAATCAGTACTGAACCATACGAACGTAAAACAATTTAATTATTAATTGGAGGTGGAAATATGAGGGTGTTAAATGATATTTGGCTCAAAATCATTTTATTGCTTCTTTTCTGGATTGGTTACTTTGCATTAATTAGATGGGCCTATATTGGTAAGCACCATATTTTCCATCACGTTAAAGATAAAAAGAAATCAACCATCTAAGTGCTATGTACGAAAAAACGTCGAGAAATTTTTTCTCGGCGTTTTTTAGATTTTAAAATCATCAAAATTTAAGTTTAATTCTTCTTGATGGGCAGTATCTTTTTGGCCATCTTCTAAATAATTTTGGTCTTTGCCATGAAGATAACCATTAATTAATTGATAAACTTCGTAGCGATCGCGTTGGTCTAAAGTATGATTACCAAAAGTTAGTTCATTTTCAGCCATTAAGGTTGCACCCAAATTGACGTGTTCAATCGAAGTGCGCCCAGTTAAATAATCCATACTTACATTAAAGTATAGCGCAAGTTTTTTAATTTCAACATATGAAGGTGAACGAATGCCACGTTCCCAATTACCAATTTGAGAAGGTGTGTTTTTGTGTTCATCTTCTGGAAATTTTTCGTTTAAATTATTTGCAAGTTGATTCATGCTGATATTTTGCCCTTTGCGGAGGGCTCTTAATCGAATTGGAAACATTTCTAACACCTCTATGGTTATTATAACTGAAAATTAGATAAATAGTTCGCTAGTTGCTTTTTAATTCCCGACAATCTATACTCAAATTAGCAAGTATGGAGAAGGAGAAGCACCTTGAAGAACAAACTTAAGGGTTTAATTATAACTTTAGTAGTTTTAATTTCACTAACTGTGATTGGTTTAATTGGGGCGGGAATGTATTTTTATAACGTCGCTGTGGTTCCATCACATAAATCGTTTTTAAGCAATGAAAAAGTCAAACCAGATTCACCACTATACGAGGGAACCAAGTGGTATCAACAAGTGAAGAAGATTAAGTGGACGCAAGAATCAGTCGGTGGTCATTTAAAGTTAGTTGCCAACTATATTCCAGCAACTCATCAAACTAACAAGACAATTGTAATCGCTCATGGGTACATGGGTAATAAGGAAAAAATGGCGCCATACGCCTACATTTTCCATCAACTAGGCTATAACGTCTTAACACCAGACGACCGTGGTCAAGGTCAAAGTGAGGGTAATTACGTCGGTTATGGTTGGCCGGATCGCCTCGATTACATTAGATGGATGAAGAAAGTCATCGAGTATAATGGGGAAGATTCGCAAGTCGTCATGTTTGGGGTCAGCATGGGTGGTGCCACTACCATGATGGTTTCTGGTGAAAAGTCAGTACCGCGTCAAGTTAAGGCCTTTATTGAAGACTGTGGTTACACCAGCGTTGCTGACGAAATCAATTACGAAGCGGGGCAACTTTATCATATGCCAGCCTTTCCAAAGTGGCCATTAGTACCAATCTTAAGTGGGATTACCCATCTTCGTGCGGGCTACAGTATGTATGAAGCTTCTTCGCTAGATCAAGTGAAGAAGAATCATCGTCCAATGTTATTCATTCATGGGGGTAAAGATACCTTCGTACCAACCAAAATGGTTTATCCATTATATAATGCCACCAAAGGTCCTAAAGAATTATTAGTAGTTAAAAACGCTGCGCATGCCGCTTCTTATCAAACCAATCCAAAGTTGTACGTTAAAACAATCAAAGGATTTTTAAATCAATATTTTAGATAAAAACCAAGGCGATTAATCCAATTTAGTCGTCTTTTTTGTTTTTTTTGATGACTTTCGGTGTAACAATTTGTCCTGAAAATGTTATTATAGATATATGTATAAAAAATCCTAAAACATACATTATAACAATCATAAAAAATATTTAAAAATCAGAAAGGAGGGCGCTTTTTGATTGAAATTATGACCGTCTTATTCCTAATTATCGGAGTAGTTATCGGTATTTGGTCCAGCAATATGCGTTTTAAAATGCAAATTCAAGATGCCAAAAAGAAAGCTCAAGCTCATTTAGCATCAATTAAACAAGATGCGGAAATGAAGTCACGACAAATCATTTCAGATGATAAAGAAGACATTGTGCAATACCAAGAAATTGCCAATGATGAAATTCAATCACAAAAAGAAGAAAATGAAACGCGTGAACAACGTTTAGATCAACATGAAAAGTACTTAGAACAAATGAAGACTCGTTTGACCAAGTACACTGATGATCTAAATGAACGAGCTAATGAACAAAAGAAGATTCAAGATGAAATTGATGACATTTTGCACCAAGCTGAAGATATTCATGAACAACGTGAATTAACATTGCAATCTATTAGTCACATCGATAAGAACTCAGCTCGTCAAACTGTTTTGAGCAACACCGAAAACCAACTTCGTCGAGAAAAAGACATAGAAGTTAAATATAACTTATCAGAAAGCAAAGTCGCTGCGAATAAGATTGCTAACGACTTAGTCATCGAAGCGATTCAAAGTGGTCCGCGTGATGAACCTCGAAGCCACATTGAACGCAATATTAATTTACCTAGTAATGAAATTAAAGCGAAGTTAGTTGGTAAAGATGAACAACATATTCGCTTAATTCAAACCTTAACGGGAACGGATTTAATCTTTGATGAAGATTATCCATTGTTACTACACATTGTGACCCATGATCCGGTCAGAAGAGAAATCGTACGCACCACTATCGAAAGTCTCGTTATCTCTCGTCATTTTACTAACAGTAATATTGAGTATTTGGTGAATACAACTACCCAAAAGGTAAACGCTGCATTGCGTGAAACTGGTGAAACTGTTGTTCATTCACTGCATGTTGGTAGAATGCACCCTGATTTAATGAAAATTATTGGGAAGCTGAAGTTTAGAACCAGTTATGGTCAAAACGTTCTTTACCATTCGATTGAAAGTGCGCAATTAGCGGGCGCATTAGCTGCGGAATTAGGTTTAAACACCCAATTAGCTAAGCGTGCAGGACTATTGCATGATATCGGAAAAGCAATTGACCATGAAGTTGGTGGAACTCACGTTGAGTTAGGGGCGAAACTAACTCGTGCCTTCAATGAAAATGAAGTCGTGGTTAACGCAATTGAATCTCATCACGGTGATGTTGAACCAACTGATCCAATTTCAATTCTAGTTGCGACTGCTGATGCGATTTCTGGAGCACGTCCAGGAGCACGTAGCGAATCGATTGAAGAATATGTAACTCGTTTACGTAATCTGGAAAGCATTGCTAATCAACATGATGGTGTTCGTGATAGTTATGCTATTCAAGCCGGTCGTGAAATTCGAATTATCGTTAACCCAGAAATGTTGGATGACGATAAGAGTAAGTCTTTAACCAAGCATGTTAAAGATCAAATCCAAGACGAATTAACTTACCCTGGTAAGATTAAGGTTACTACCATCCGTGAACTAAAAGCAGTTCAATACGTTGGGAAGACCAAAAAACGCAATCATAACGCAATTAAAGAAGCATAGTAATTATAAATTAAAAGAGCATCCAATCATTGGATGCTCTTTTTTATGGTCGATAAATGACTTCAAAGTTATGATTGTTTTCAGCTTTGATAGTTTCGTGATGGTGAAGGTAATCGGCGATTAACTGACTCATCATGCGGTCATCTGATTTGATAATTTTATCTTGGTCAAACATTTGATAGTTACCACCACCAACGGCTCTATAAATATTTAAAACAATGTTTAATTCAACATCATCAGCGAGTGGTTGATCATGATATGTGAGGTTTTCAATGCGATGGCCAACTGGCTTGGCGACATTGATAGTGTAGTTGACACCTTCATACATGTCATAATTATAGTGTTTTAATTTTGGAAAAATATAATCACGGTTCACACATATTTGACCGTCTTGATAGTCAAAGTATTTGGCGCTAGTTTCCATCGCAGCTTTTAATTCAGCACCTGTGATTTTTAAAACGGCTAAGCTGTTAGGGTAAACGTAGTTGGTAATAATATTTCTCATGGTAATGGGGTTTTCAAATCCGTGCGCTTCATCGTTGAATAAGGCGGTTGCGGATAGGTCGACGCCCATGGTTTGCATTTGAATTTTTTGAATGAATTGAATAAAACTAGTTTTGTGTAAACGAGCGACAAAGGCGTCATCAAAGTCCATTTTTCCATCAATATGTGCCATTGGTTCATCTAACCAGACATCAATTGAAGTTTGAAGGTCATCTAATTGGTGGGCTAGCTCTTCATCAATTTTGTATCCGTTAGTCGCAATTAGTTCGGTTTCACTGTTGTCGACATAATACTTACCGTTTTCATCTTGTTGAACGTCCAATTCGATGTGCCCGATATATTCGCCACGGTGGCCGGGTTGGATAATGGGAACGCCTAATAGGTGTCCAGCAATCTTTCTGTGTTGGTGACCGGTAATAATCGCGTCAATATTGTCGACGTGTGCCAAAATGTCATAAGTTTCGTTTTCACCATTTAGGACTTCTGTTGGGACACCGTCTTCATCACGTTCGATTCCACCGTGATAAATGATCACGTTTAAGTCGGTTTGTTCGCTCATTTCAGGAATGTATTTATCGGCAGTGTCCTTAGCTGAAAGGAATGTTAGTCCGGCTAAATTCTCATTTTTCTCCCATTTAGTAGTTCCTTGTGTGGTTAGTCCCAAGAAACCAATTTTGATGCCATTGATTTCTTTAATTTCATAAGGGGCACCAAAAGGATGGTTACCGTCTTGATCAATGATGTTGGCACAAAGGAAGTGTCTGGATGATTCTTTAATTGTATTTTTTAGGTAATCTAATCCATAGTTGAATTCATGATTACCTAAAACGCCGAAATCATAGTTCATCGCGTTAAAGACATTACTGATTTGGGCAGGGGATGATTGATGCTTAATTTCTGCAATATAATACGCTAGTGCAGAACCTTCTAGAAAATCACCATTATCGATTGCAATAACGTTATCTAAGCGTTGGCGTAAGCTTTTAAACGCACTAGCACAGCGAAGCACGCCAAATGGCTTATCGTCGAATGACTTTACGTAGTTAGTAGGAAAGATAAAACCATGTGAATCACTAGTTTCTAAAAGATTTATTTTCATCGAAATCACCTCCAAAATTTATATCCATCGATTTATGTTGAGTTGTGTATATTCTATCACTTTTCCTTCAGTTAGAAATTAAGAAATGATTAAGGTTTTCTCATCTTAAGAAAAATTTAAATTGATTTATCTTCTATATGTGTTAGTATAATTACAGTTGTTCAGTTTACAAATAGTAAGCGAGAACACAAACCATAATTGTTTTTTACTAATACTTAAGCGATTAAGGGGTGATAAAATGTTGAATCTTTACGTTGCACCAAGTAGTGCATCAAGTCGTAAGGCTAGAGCATGGTTAAAAGCTCACGATATCTCATTTAGAGAAAGAAACATTAACTCGAACCCATTGAATGCGGATGAAGTAAAACAAATTTTACGTCTAACTGAAAATGGTAGTGAAGATATTATTTCAACTCGATCCAAGATTTTCAAGAAATTAGACATTGATTTTGATAGTTTATCATTATCAAAGCTAGTTAGTTTAGTGGTCAAATATCCCGACCTTATTAAACGCCCAATCGTGTTTGATGACAAGCGCTTGGAAGTTGGTTACAATGAGGAAGAAATTCGTCGTTTCTTACCACGTTCCATCCGTGAAACTGAACTAAAAGAATTAGAATCACAACTGGAAGCTTAATATTGTAAAGTGACGGCATTACTTGGTAATGTCGTTTTTTTGTCCACTTAGATAGGAGTACACCATGATTAAAATGATTGCGCTGGATTTAGATAATACCTTACTAAATTCCGACAAGAAAATAAGTACCGCTAATCAAGAAACTTTAAAAGTGCTACATGAACAAGGTATCGCTGTAGTTTTATGTACCGGAAGACCAGTGAATGCGGTCTGGCCATATGTTGAACAACTAGATTTATCAGGTCCTAACGACTACACAATTACCTTTAATGGTGGGATGGTTATTAAAAATGATGACCAATCAGTGTTAAACCAAAAGAGTTTATCCAAAGATGACTTCAGTTTAATTCATCAATTTGCATCTGACCACCAATTACCTTTGGATATCTTAGATTTCAAAAAAGTCTATGAATTAACCGACTTAGTTAAATCTACATATAAAGAAGTCTTAAATTCACCATTGGAATTTGAGCAAATCGATTTTACTGACTTACCAGAACAAGAATACAGCAAGTCCATTATGTCTGAACAGGTGGCGACATTAGATCAAGCGCGTGCGGATTTACCAGATGAAATTAAGAATAGTTATCAAATTGTCCGTTCACAGCCGAAAATCATGGAATTTCTGCCTGAAAACATGAGTAAGGCTTATGGACTAGAAATCTTATTACATCACTTAGAATTAGATTTTACGAACTTAATGGCATTTGGTGATGCTGAAAATGATCAAGAAATGCTAAAGGCAGCCCACATTGGAGTAGCGATGGGTAATGCTTCTGATGAAATCAAAGCGATTGCAGACGACGTGACTTTAGATCATGATGAAGATGGCGTTGCCGTATACCTTCATCATTACTTTAATATGTAAAATAAAAAGCTTACCATCGCGGTAAGCTTTTTTGTTATTTGTTGTTTGCAAATAGGTAGTTTAAGTATTCCATGAATGTCTTTAGGTAGCGTTTTTCATCTACTTGAATTGCAACGCTGGCACTTGGATTGGGGTCATCTAGCTTGGCAGTGTCTCCAGTAGTACGACCGTAGTTTAATTCACCAGTGTGAACTAATAAGTCGATGTCTAGAGTTTGGACAAAACTAGGGTCACAAGCGACCCCAACCGCAAGTGGATCGTGTAATGAACAACCACCTAATTCTGGGTACATTTCGTCATAAATATCGATATAGTAATCAACAATATCTGCGAATTTTTCACCGGCTACAGTACCTAAATCTCGCCATTGTTGAGTTTCTTTTTTGGTTAATAGAGTTCTTAAAGTAACATCTAGCCCCACCATAGTATCGTGTAATGGACTTCTGAATACTTCGTTTGCAGCAGTCGCATCTTGATTAATGTTTGCTTCAGCTGCGTCAGTAACGTTACCAGGAACAGTTAGCGCTCCACCCATTAAAGTCACATTACCAATTAGGTTCGCAATTTCAGGATCTTTGCGAAGTGCTAATGCTAGGTTGGTTAGTGGACCAGTAGGGATAATTGTTAAATCCTTACCGTATTTGTGAGCGGCTTCAATCATGAAATCGACACCGGACATGTCTTCCACTTGGCGACTTGATGCAGGAAGTTCGACTTCACCGACACCGTTTACCCCGTGAATATGGGCAGAGACATCCATTACTTCAAAACTATCAGTTTCTAGTGAATGAGGTACTCCTTCAAAAACAGGCACATTGGTAGCGCCTAATAAATCTAAAATTTGTAGAGAATTTTTCGCAGCTTGTTCAACTACCACGTTTCCGTATGAGTTAACAATCCCTACTAAGTCTGCGTTTGGAACAGCGACAGCGTATGCGATGGCCATTGCGTCATCGATACCAGTGTCTAAGTCCAAGATAATTTTTTGTTTTGCCATAATGAAAAACCCTCCCAATAATATTCCCCTCACGGATCTTCGTTGCGTCCGTGAACATTTTTCATTAACTCAATTATATGGACTTTTACCGTAAATTGAAAGGGGAATTCCGTAATTTGTTCATTAATCCAGGTAAAAAGACGAACAAATTACTTAAAAATTAGAAAAATATTAATAAAAAAGCACTCATTTCATGGAAATGAGTGCTTAGTTTTAATCTCTAAATAAGAATTCTGCAATGGTCTTATCTAAAGTAGGATTTTCATGCAACATTGAATGTTCAGCAGAAATTGGATCAGATTGGTATAAGTAGAAAGTGTAGCTCTTAACGTATGGTTTAACTAATTTACCCATTGGTTTAACAATATCAACAGCTTCTTCACCATCGGTACCGAAGTTGTAAATTTCACCAGCAATATTGAAGACCTTCAAATTGCGAGGTAAGTTTTTAACACGTTTATCTTTTGGATCGTAATCATTGGCGATACTTACGAATTTGTTAATCTTTGGTGCATCCTTTTGATTAGGATTTCTTACCATGTATTCATAAGCGATTTGACCACCTGATGAGTGCCCTAAGAAGTTTACTGATTTAATGTGATAAGTCTTATATAGGTAAGTCATCACATTTCTCATTTGCTTAGCTTGCTTGATTGGATGAGTATTGTCTTCAAAAATTAATTGAACTAATGGATTGTCAGCGGTAATCTTCTTTACATATTTTTTCATGGTAGTGACTTTACCATTACTTGAAATATGGATACGAAGCGCACGCTTAGCAATTCCATGATCGTTAAATTGATTGATGAAGTCATCGGTAGAAACAGCGTTACCACCGTATCCAGGGATGAAAATAGTTGCCGTTCTGGTCTTTTCCACTTGAAGACCATTTAGAACGCGTCCTCTAAAAATCCAGGCGGTAGTAGTAAACAGGGCGATTGCTTCAATTAGCAAGATAATCCCAATGATAATTTTTCTGCGTTTGCTGTGCATAATTGTTCTTCCTTTGCTAAAGTATAATTATAAGATATATGATATATTAAATAACACCGAAATAAAAGGAGTTAAATAAAATGACAGACGAAATTTATGATATTACGATTATTGGAGGCGGCCCCGTGGGAATGTTTGCCGGTTTTTATGCTGGCATGCGGACCGCCAAGTTCCAAATAATCGAAAGTCTATCTGAATTAGGTGGTCAGGTAAATGCATTATATCCAGAAAAGACATTGCTAGATATTCCAGCATACCCGGCCATTAAAGGGCGTGAACTAGTTGCTAACTTAAAAGCACAACTAGCTTCTATGGACGGCGATATTAAGTTAAACCAAACCGTCATCAATGTCGAAAAAGACGACAACGCCTTTAAGATTACCACAAATCAGGAAATAACTAAAACAAAATCCATCATTATCGCAGTCGGCAATGGGGCGTTTAATCCCCGTCAATTAAGCGCTGATGGTGTTGAAACTATTTCTGATGACCAACTGGTTTATACTGCTAACGACATCGAAAGCTTTCGTGACAAAGTCGTATTAGTTGCCGGTGGTGGGGATTCAGCAATTGATCAAGCGTTAATGCTAAATGACATCGCTAAAAAAGTGTACTTATTACACCGTCGCAATGAATTCCGTGGTCTTGAACACATGGTAGAAGTCCTAAAACAATCCAGCGTTGAATTAGTGACCCCATACTTGATTAAATCACTGGTCAATACCGATGACGGTCAAGTTCGTGTTCATGCTAAAAAAATGAAAACTGATGACGAATTCATCGATTTAGATGTTGATAAAATTTTGGTAAACTACGGTTTCATCTCCAATAATAAGGATATGCAAGGATGGGCGGTTGAGATTGAAGAAGAAAAGCATGCCACAAAGGTTAATAATACTTTAGAAACTAACATTCATAACATTTATGCAGTTGGTGACCAAGCCAAATATGATGGTAAACAAACCATCATCGCAACAGGTTTTGGCGAAGTTCCCATCACCGTCAATGCGATTATGAATGATTTATATCCAGGTAACCATGCACCGGTGCATAGTACTCAATTATCTGACTAAAAAATAATAACACCCTATTTAGGGGTGTTATTTTTTTTAACAGATTTTTGTAATGAGTGGACCTCAGCGGTTAAAGCTTCAATTTGTTTGCTTAATTGATCAATCTTATCATCGGTTACATCCTTGTCACCATGAGTGAAAAAGTCAGTAATCGTTGAGGTCAACAAACCAATAAAACCAATTCCACCAAACATTAGAAAGGCGGCAATTAGTTTTCCACCAGCGGTTTGTGGTGAAATATCACCGTATCCGACGGTCGTCGCAGTGGTGATGGCCCACCAAAGCGAAGTTGATAGATTATGTTGTTCAAAGTGCGAGTAAATTAAAGCACTAAAGATTAAGATAACGATACTGATGGAAAATAAGTAAATGAATCCAGTATCATAAATGAAACGGTGAATCCCACCGGTAACTTTACCGTCCCAACCAAACTTCCAAAATAAGTTATAGTGACGGACAATCCGAATTACGCGGTATAAACGGAAAATCACGAAGATGGGGTGGGCTGGAATTAAAGAGATTAAGTCCAGCGATGTTTCTAATAGAAATTGTTTATGATTTTTAGCTAAACAAAATCCAGTTATGTAATCTAGAATGTAGAAAATCCAAATTGCATAGTACACAGTTCCGATGAAACCGTGGTAAATATTGATCACGCCTAAGTAATCTAAGCCGACTAGAGCGACTGAGAAGACGGCGATGAAGATAATAAATATGCTGTAAATTAATTCAATTGTTTTATTTTTAAATTGTTTCATGCTTTCAACTCACTTTATCTCATTATCCAATTATGATTATTTTACCTTTAAAAAACCTTAAAGCAAATAAAAAAACGGACAAAAATTTGTCCGTTTTGAATTTTAATCGTCAGAATTTTTATTACTAATACGTGATGAGCCACCCGTATGGTTGACTTCAGGGGCATCAGTTTTGTATAGGTTTTCCGTTGATTTTTTCTTTAATTTATCATACAAACTAGTTGATTTCTTGCCTAATTCGGTTTCGGCTCCCAGTTCTTTTTGGAACCCATTTTGATAGTTGTAATCTTTGGGATTAACCGGGTTGAACCCTTTGGGAGTGTAGAAACGAAGTAAGTTTTGTTCATTTAGTTCGTCAGAATAAGATAGTTCAGTATTGACGCGTGCTTGCATCTTGTTAAATATTTTTCTTTGATGTGGGGTTGCGTTAATTACTTTACCAGTCTTATTACTGTAGATGGTGCCAGAAATTGAAGTGTATTTGGTGCTGACCCAATCACGATTTCTAAATGCAACGACCGTGTCATGCTTTTTAGAGAATAGATCGGTTCCAAATTGAATGTATTTTTTGGTGTTAACCCCTAGTAAATGAAGAAGAGTAGGTAAAACATCAATTTCACCACCATAGGTGTTATCGATGTAACCAGACTTCATGCCTGGAATATTAAACATTAACGGCACTCTTTGTAACTGGGCGTTATCAAAGTTATTCCAATCATTTGGATTCTTGTCCAATGCCTTGGCTAAGTTGACGTTTTCAGAATTAGAAATTCCGTAGTGATCACCATACAACATGATAATTGAATTCTTCAATAGGCCGGCCTTTTGAAGGTAAGCATAGAATTCTTTGACCGCTTCGTCTAGATAATGCGCAGTCTTGAAGTAGTTATCAACATTGCTATCACCGGTGTTAGTAGTCTTGAAGCTTGAATCTTCGCTATCAATTGTGTATGGGAAGTGGTTAGTCACTGTGATGTATTTAACATAGAAAGGTTGTTGTAACCTTTGTAAGTATTTCACAGAATCTTTAAATAGTAATTTATCTTTTAGACCATAACCACTGGCTCTATCACCAGAAGTATCATAGTAACTAGCGTCAAAGAAGTATTGGTAACCCATGTTCTTATAAACATTATTACGGTTCCAAAAACTTGCAACATTACCATGAAAGACTGCAGAAGTGTACCCTTTTTCTTGTTTTAAGATTGAAGGAGCAGCTTGGAAGACATTATCACTACCAAATTGAGTGAACAGTGATCCCTGTGGCAAACCATAAGTACTAGTTTCTAACATGTTTTCAGCATCGGAAGTCTTTCCTTGTCCGACTTCATGGAAGAAGTTGCTAAATGCATAGGTTGACTTACTGTGGTAGAGACTGTTTAGAAACGGTGTGACTTCTTGACCATTAACTTTCTTATCAATCAAGAATTGTTGGAAACTTTCCAAGTGAATCACAATCACGTTTTTGCCTTTTTGCGATCCAAACAATTTGGCGTTTGGTGCCGCATAATGTTTATTAATAAATTTATGGACGTCATTCATTTCGGACTTAGTAGCCATCGCTCTTAAGTCGTTATTGTGTTGTTGTTTAATCCCATCATAAACAGTGAATGAATCTAGGCCTAAATATTTAACAATGTAGGTACGGTCAAAGGTTCTAGTTAGTAGTTGCGGACGTGCCATTTCGCCAAATGATAAATTGGCTGTAAATATTAAGATGGCGGTTGAAGTAATCGCAAAGGCACCTTTAAAACCCATTTTGTCTTTATCAATTCGAATCACGCGGAATAATAGTAGGACTAAGATTAAAACGATATCTAACCAATAGAAGACATCGTGGGGCATGGTTAACGCCAATGATGAACCACTTAATCCTTGGTTCACTTTGGAATAACCGGTCATGGTACTTACGGTCATGAAATCGGTAAATTCGCGGTAATAAATAACGTTTAAATATAGTAGTAAAGTGTTTAATCCATCAATTAATAAAATTATTGGATAGAATAACCGGCTTGATTTAATATACATTGCTAGTCCCAATAGGAATAAGGTGGTCGCAATCGGATTGAAGAAGGCGACGAAGTATTCGAATGGATTAGCTAATCCTAACTGAAAGTCAGTGAAATATGCATAGATTGTTTTAGCCCAAAATAGTCCCGCTAGTAAGCAGAAGAAGCCAAATCTAGTGGACAATTTGGTGCGGATATAGTTGATCGCTTTCAAAATGAAGAGCTCCTTTGATGTAATTCATATCTAATATTACCAGACAGTGAACAAAAAGGCATGTTTTTTATTAGAGTCAAAAAGAAAAAACACAATATATGCTTAACAAAAACTAACCCTTCACTATATATTGTTGCAAAAAATACAAAAAGTTGTAAAATAATATTAAATGGTAGGAGGTTGATGGCATTAATGGAAAATAAAGCTTATAAATTAAATATTCAATTAAGCGATGGTAAAATAATTGAATTTATGCCTGAAATGGTTCACAGTGATTTATCTGCGTTAACCAACAATCAAGAGATTATTCAACGTACAGAACGATTGATTCTTGTGCAATTGAGCTCATACACTATCATTAAGTTACGTGAACTTCAAATGATTATTTACAAAACATTAAATCAACTACGATATCATCAAATCGCATCCAAATATTATGATACAGAATTAAGTTAGGCAGATGACTGTCTAACTTTTTTTATTAGTGCTATGCTAAGTATACTTGTTTTAAAAGGGGATGAAGATTATTAAATTTAATCTATATGTAGTTAGACATGGACAAACCTACTTTAATATTTATAATCGTTTACAGGGATGGAGTAACTCACCTTTAACAGATAAAGGAATTGCAGGAGCAAAAGATACTGGAAAACGTTTATCAGATATTCATTTTGATGCTGCGTTTTGTAGTAACACCACACGTGCTATGGACACGGCTGCAATTGTATTAGGTGCTAACCAAGCTGATTCAGTTAAAGAACCAGTGGTTTCACCTAACTTGCGTGAAGAGTTTTACGGTTATTATGAAGGAAATGACATGGATCAAACTTGGTACGTGGCAGGAGCCCCTCATGGACTACCTACATTTAAAGATATCGTTAGTAAGTATTCTATTAATCAAGCTAAGGACTTTTTAAAAGAAGCCGATCCGTTTCATCAAGCAGAAAGTGGTGAAGAATATTGGAAACGTTGGGATAAGGGATTAGCTGAAATTAAATCATCACCTTTAATTAAAGATGGTTCCAATGTATTGTTAATTAGCCATGGTAATGCGGTCTTAAGTTTAGTTGAACGTTTTGGTGAAGGAAAGTATGATATTACAGAACGTCCAGCTAATGGAAGTGTGACCCAATTAACCATTTCAGATGAGAACATTCAGGTTACAAGTTATAATCAATAATATAATAGTAGATATAAAAAAGACGATTACAAAATGTAATCGTCTTTTTGGTTTTTAGAGAAATTATTAAGCGACGCGACCGTAACCTACGACGTGCCACCATGGTGTATGAATTTTTTCGCGAATAACTCCACGATTTTGAGCGTCAATCATCTTGCCGCCACCTATGTACATACCAACGTGGAAGATAGAACTCTTAGTAGCACCGAAGAATACTAGGTCACCTTTTTGTAAGTTAGAACGACTAACTTTAGTTGATGCGTTGTATTGTTCTTGTGCAGTTCTAGGTAAAGTAATACCTAATGAGTTTTTGTATATGTAACTTGTAAAACCAGAACAATCGAAACCACCATTACCACTAGCACCATATACATACGGAGTACCTAATTGTGCTTTCGCCACACTGTAAACAGTATCGAATTGTTGGATAGTATCAGCGTGCGCTGAGTTATTGTTACTACTTACTGCTGCCCCAGCAAAAAGTAGTGATGTAAAAGCCATAAAAGTTACGGCTGTTTTTGTGATAAACTTTTTCATTCTCTAAAAACCTCTCTTATATCTCTCTTTTTATCTCTATCTCAATTTATATTACTTATAATAAAGGACAAATGTTTCAAGAATGTAACAAAGCAATTTCAATCTAGTTAAAAAGGTGAAATCTTAATGTAATTTTCGCTATTTTGTTGTTTAATATTAATTTGTGATAATCAAAGTGATGAAAGGCACTGTAATTTATGGTAAATTTAAATTATCAAGATTACGGTGAAAGGAATCATATCATGGCTGCATATAAAAAATTTTTTCCGCAAAAAGTCGACTTAAATTTACTGATCTTCAAGATTGGTGAGGTAAGTAAAATGGTTAATGTTTCAACTAGACAACTGCGCTATTGGGAACAAAAGGGTTATATTGAATCCATTCGTGATGACAACTCAAGCTCACGAGTTTTTAATATGGAAAATTTGAATCGAGTTAGTTTAATGAAATATTACTTAGACGAAGGCTTCACGCTTAATGGAGCTTATAAAGCTGCGAACGAAAATATTAAAAAAGTGCGTAAAATCCGTGATTTTATGATGATTGCATTTCAAGACGTTGAAACAATTGATGGGAAACCGGCCATTAACTTGGGTTACTTTGATAAGGAAAAAGAGTCAATTTTATATGGGATTTTAAATACAGATGAAGATATCGAATATCGAGTGATTGAAAAGAAAGAAGAAAAGTAAATTATGAAAACACCAAAAGGAAATATCGTTAAACGCGTGATTATGGGACTATTTGTCTTTGTTATTTTAGCAGGTGGTTATAGCGTCGCTAAACAAGTGAGAAATAACATGCGTGAAAATGCGATTGAAAAAGCCGATAAGCAACGCATCATCAATGCACAAAAAGCTGATGCTAAACGTCGTCACGAATTTGCTGAAACTATTGCGAAACCAGCAATGCAGGTTTGGAAAAAAGAACACGTTGTGTTGCCAAGTATTGTGATTGCTCAAGCTATTCAAGAATCCAATTGGGGTCAATCTAAGTTGTATCAAAAAGCTTATAACATTTTTGGAGTTAAAGGAACTTATAAAGGACAATCAATTAGTTATTACACTGACGAATATGTCAGCAAGGATACTAAGGTGGCCAAAGGGGTCAAAGTGGTCATGGAAGGCGACAAGAAAAAGATCTCCATTCCAGCCACATTTAGAAAATACCCAAGTGTCTATGCTGCCGTGGAAAATCACAGTACAGTCGTAGCGCTTAACTTCATTAAAAAGAAGAACGTAACCAGTTACGAAGAACAAGCAGCAATGCTTCAAAAGAATGGTTACGCTACTGATCCGAATTACGCTAAATCGCTAATTGCATTGATTAAACAATATGATTTATCTAAGTACGATAAATAATTTTAAATAAATATTAAAATAGATAATAATGCTACATTTTTGAAAAACATTCAGCTATAATATGGATAAAAATAGTAGAGGAGACTTTAGGTGATACCATTATTAAGCAAGTTATATGGTCCGTTTTTTGATTTAAATAACTGGCATAACGTAATATTTTCAGAGGATGCATGGATAATTATTTTATCTTTAGTATTAATTGAATGTATCTTGTCAGTCGATAATGCAGTCGTGCTTGCAACTCAAGCCCAAGCATTGCCAACAAAAAAAGAACAAGAAGAATCATTATTTTATGGTTTATGGGGTTCTTATGTTTTTCGTTTCTTAATCATTGGATTGGGAGTCTTTTTAATCCATATTTGGGAAATTAAAGTAATTGGTGGATTATATTTATTCTACTTAGTTTTTGATCACTTCGCCCACTCGAATAAACCTAAGAAATCAATGTTTAAGCAAAGTAGTCAACAGTCTAATCGTAAACGCTTTTGGATGACAGTGGCTCAAATCGAATTTATGGACATTGTTTTCTCAGTTGATTCAGTCTTAGCTGCCTTAGCGATTTCTGAAAATCCAGTTATTGTTTTAATTGGTGGTTTAATCGGAATTCTATGTATGAGAGGAATTGCCGAAGTAATCATGCTTGTCATGAAGAAGATTCCAGAATTAAAGACGATGGCGTACGTTTTAATTGGTATAATTGCCTTAAAATTAATTCTATCAATTCCAATGATTGACATTGAAATCGAACCACTACATTTTGGTTTGATTGTTTTAATGGCATTCATCATTACATTTATCATCCATTTTATTCGTAAAGCAAAGAGGTAATTCAAATGGCTGTAACAATCACCAGAGAAAATCTGGCAGAACAAACAGATAACAAAATCACAGTGATTGATTTCTGGGCTCCTTGGTGTGGTCCATGTAAGATTATGGATCCTGTCTTAGAAGAAATGGAAAATCAATTTGGTGATCAAATTCACTTTGGTAAATTAAATGTTGATAACAACGAAGACATTGCCAAACAGTATAAGGTGATGGGACTACCTAGTATCGTCTTGTTTAAGAATGGTAAGGCGGTTGAAAAAGTCACTGGTATTTATCCCAAAGATAAAATGGCACATTACTTAAATAGAAAGCTAGCTGAAATGTAAATTTTAGTTGACGAAATTTTAAGGTAGTGCTAATCTTAGTTTAATCAAATAAAAGAAAACAATTATTCCAAATCAAGTAACGAGTTAACTGGGTGTCAGGAAGTCGGTGGTTGCTGCGAACCGATCAGGTTAATTTTGCTGAAATACATTGGATAGTGTCTACCCAAGAACGGTTTCTAGAGTCGTTATTTCTAGCAGAGTGAGTGACCACTACGTGTGGTTACTAATTTGGGTGGTACCACGGTCAAAAAATACAAATAATCGTCCCTGTTGTTTTTACAACAGGGACTTTTTTTATGGAAAGAAGTCGATAATATGCAACTAGCGAACTGCGGAGGTTTAATCCGATATTAAAATTTAACAACCAACTACATATTAAAAATTAGCGTATTAAAACTCAGGGGGAAATATTATGCAAGAAGAACAAAAAAGACCGTCTGTTTCACTTACAGAAGGAATCATGGTTTTAGTTATTATGATGGCAATTATGTCATTTGGCGTGATTGGATTAGGCATTTCACCAGAAGTACCAATTTTAGTGGGGATTATGTTATTGGTGTTTTGGGGTCGTTTTAAAGGATTTACTTGGGATGATATCGATGATGGGTTCGTTTCAGGGGTAAAAAATGGAATTGTGCCATTATTTATCTTCTTATTAATTGGTTCATTAATAGGTGTCTGGATTGCTTCTGGAGTTATTCCTACATTGATGGTGTTTGGTTTTCATTTGATTAACATTAACTGGTTTTTGCCATCAATTTTCTTGGTTTGTGCTTTAGTGGGTACATTTATTGGTAGTGCATTTACTGTTATTTCTACTTTAGGGATTGCCTTTATGGGAATTGGTATCACTATGGGAATGAACCCAGCCATGATTGCCGGGGCTGTTATCTCTGGTGCCGTTTTCGGAGACAAGTCATCACCACTATCAGCAACTGTTAACTTAGCTTCAGCTGTTTCTGGTGCCGAATTAATTGCCCATATTAAAAACTTGATGTGGTCAACCATTCCCGCTATGATTACTTCGTTTATTTTATTTGTCTTTTTAAACCACAGTGATGGTCGCGCTAGTTTAGCTAATGTTAATAATACTTTACATGCTTTGAATGATCATTTCCATATTTCATTCTTAGCGGTTATCCCAATTGTATTATTACTAGTTTGTGCATGGAGCCACATTCCAACGATTCCAACGTTATTCATTAACATCGTTGTTTCAATTGGTTTATTATTCATTCAAGATCGTCACATCGCTCTGATTAAGATTAATGATTTAATTACTAACGGTTTCGTATCACGCTCTGGGAATCGTTCAGTTGACATGTTATTATCTCGTGGTGGAATTAGTTCTATGATGGGAACAATTGCTTTAATTATGATTGCTTTAGCATTTGGTGGATTATTAATGCACTTAGGTATTATCGATGCAGTGATTCAACCACTTACTAAGCACTTAAACACTGATGCAAAATTGATTATCGCTGTTATTTGCACTGCAATAGGTGTTAACATCTTTGTTGGTGAACAATTCTTATCAGAGATTCTACCAGCCAACGCCTTTAAGAAAGTCTTTCATGAAGCTGGCTTAGCACCAGTTGCCTTGAGTAGAGCAATCGAAGATGGAGGAACTGTAATTAACTACTTGGTTCCATGGGGGGTTGCCGGAGCATTTATTTCAGCAACATTAGGAGTACCAGCTGCTCACTTTGCACCATTCCTATTCCTAAGTATCTTCTCACCAATCTTCTCAATCATCAGTGCGGTGACTGGAATTGCAATTAAGCACACTAATGATTAGCTAATAATTAACATAATTTAATTTTATTAATAAAACGTTAAAAAGCCTATCATAATAGCATTTATGATAGGCTTTTTTACATCATTTTTTATGTTACACAAGGGTCCAAATGAAACATGAAATCAGTTCACTTACTAAAAAAAGCAAAAAAATTTCACTTTTCTGATCAAAAACTACCTATATATTGTACGCGATTATTAAATTTGGAATGCTGAGTTAATAGTCATTGTGTTCAATTGTATTGCAGAAGATTACTAAAACATTACATTATTACGTACAGGCAACTATTTGTTACTTCTGTGTAATATATATGTAATATAAAGTCTATAGAATGACTCTTCGTTGTTAAAGTACAACATATCGCATTAATCATTTTTTTAATTTTTATGGGAGTGTTTAAGTATTAGATATAAATTTAATGTTTTATTTCTCGTAGCCGTAATCTCCTTTGTGGGATTAATTTCTATTTTCCGAGACGCTACTGTTCCTACAACTGCTAGTACAGTAGTGACCGTGAAGTCTGGCGATACATTTGCTAATTTGTCAGATAGATATAATGTTTTTATTTCTGTGTTAGAACGTGCCAACAACAAGTATAGTGATGACGATTTATTAGTTGGGGATCATTTAATTATTCCTGACAATAATAATGATGCAAAAGATGATAAATCATCTAAGCAACATTCATCCTCTAAGAAACAAAGTCAATCACTATTAGATTCACAAGAAGCTTGGAACGAAGCAAACGCAGAAGCTAAAGCTTGGATTTCATTCCATGAATCTACCGATTCATACACCGCGCAAAACGGTCGTTACTATGGTAGATATCAATTGGATACAGCATATTTAAATGGTGATTACTCACCAGCCAATCAAGAACGTGTAGCTGAACAATACGTTGCCGACCGTTATGGTTCATGGGTTAACGCTAAAGCGCACTGGGAAATTTTTAATTGGTATTAAGCAAAAAGACGTTGAAAGAATTCTCTTTCAACGTTTTTTTATTGTCTAAAACAGCATTTTAAAGTTATTTTAAGTCCCACGTAACGTAAGAAATCCTTTATTATCAACACTTTGAGTGGTTTTGATTGCAATTGATTACACCAAGACGACATTGTTACGAATCAAGCGAAACTTTTAACGTGGGTGAGAAGTCGGTGTAATGATACCCATGTAGTATAGATGACAGTTAATCAATTGGATTAACCCATTCGAGTTATAGATTTATATATAGGAGTGAAGATTTATCGTTACATTTAATTTGAAATCAATGTTATTCGCTACTGCTGCAGTAGCTGGTTTATTTATCGCAAGTGGTGCGACTGCCAACGCGGATCAAACTGCTAACAGTCAAACAAGTACTAACAATACTACTAACACAGCGGTACAAAAGGTGACCGTCCAAAGTGGTGACACCCTATGGGGATTATCACAAAAATACAACGTGTCTCTAGACTCATTAAGAAAGGCCAACGAACGTGTTGATACCGACTTAATTTATGTTGGTGAAAAACTATCATTGCCTAGTGATGCAAACGTGGCTTCACAAACGGAAGTTCAAAGTAGTACTGCTAGTGTTGCTAGCCAACCAGCAGCTCAAACTACTAACACAACCACTACTTACACTGGTAGCAATAGTGATGCTAAAGCTTGGATTGCCAACCGTGAATCAAGTGGTTCATACACTGCGCAAAATGGTCAATACTATGGTAAATACCAACTCAGTTCTTCAATGCTAAATGGTGATTATTCTGCTGCTAACCAGGAAAGAGTTGCTGATCAATACGTGGCATCTCGTTACGGTTCATGGGATAACGCCAAAGCATTCTGGCTACAACACGGTTGGTACTAAGAAGCAGCTCGCTTCATCCAATCAATATTTATATCTACCAAAAGACGCCTCTCATGGCGTCTTTTTTGCATCTTTGAAATTTCATCCTTGTATAATATTTTCAGTATGATATATTATAAACAACATAAAAAGAGATTCGCCTTTAAGAGTTGACCAGAGAGTCAGTCAAGGCCTTGCGTAGATTCCATACGCCATCAGTGTAATTATCAGACATTGAAGGACTTTTCTGACACGGTCAGGGAAGTCCTTTTTTATATCTAGATTCAATTAAGCAACTCCAGAGAGGGTGCATTGAAGAACGACGCAATCAGTCCATTTTCGAGCACCCACTCCATCGAGTTGGGTGCTTTTTTAGGAGGATGGATACATGCAAACACATTTTTTAGATTTAAATCATCAAAG
>NZ_JAMBKT010000036.1 GCF_025290035.1 Apilactobacillus sp. | reverse complement strand
GACGCTGAAGAAGTCGCAGAAATCATCGTTAAAGTGTTAAACCATCCTAGTGATGACGCACTATTAGATGACGCCCGCGAACAAGTTAAAGCACTAGTCGCTAGTCACCCCATTACTAGATAAAAATAAAAAAAGCACTGATAATGTGCTTTTTTATTTTGGATTATTTAAGATACTGTCGATGACGTAGTAGACGATAATTGAAATCAATAGTGGCTTATTGATAAGCACATTTTGATAAAGACTGTGCCACCAGTTTTTAAAGTATGCGCCACTTTGTTGAACGTTATTATTAATGATCTGGTTGTTACTAATAATATAGTAGAAATTAACAATTAGAAACGCCATGATCAAAACCAAATATACTAACGCCAATAAGAAGTTAGCAGAAATCAAACTAAAAATAAGAGCGAATAAATTAAACCCAATAACTGATAAATAAATGGTGTACACTATGATGCTTAACGCTTTACTTTTAAACAGTGAAGCGACTGTGTAATAAATGATTAAAAACGCAATTGATACCAATTTATAGTAGAAATTAATTGGTCTGATTGATATCGCTAGGTTAAATCGATTATCAGTAAGTGCCCATGTGATTAACGCGAAAACGATAATCGCAATCGCACTGTATATCAGAATGTTTCTTTTAAAATCTTTGGTTTCCATTATTAGTGACCTCTTTTATACGTTTGATGAATACTTAATAGATAATACCACCAAATAACCAATACTAATAGCCGCCATGATCATTAATGTGAACCAACCCGAAATGGTTGATAAACCGGCAGCTAATACCCCGGCAATCGCCGAGCCAATTGGTAGGCCAAAAGTCACAATGGTATAAAAGGCACCCATTCCTCCACCAACTTTGTCTTCTGGTAAATTCTTAATAATAAAGGCATCGATTTTGGGATTCGAAATGCCGGCAAAATATCCACTTAAGAAAATTAAGACTAATAATAAATAAACGTTGGGGAAGACGACAACTGATAACGGAATCACGAAGAACATCATCATTTCAAAAATTAAGTTATGTTCGATAGTCAAAGCGTAAAAACGGTTAAACGGAATCACCGATCCCATGATCATCCCTAAGACCTCAATCGTGTCCACAGCAGCGACCGTAAACCCGAAGTTAAACAGGGTTAGTGCATGACTTCCTAGAATCGTGATACTTAATAATGTCGTTTGTAGTGATCCAATTAGATTAAAAACGGTAAAGATGATTAAGAAGTGTTTTAACTGTTTAATCTTAATTATGTATTTAAAATTCTCTTTGATATTTTCATAATTGTCCCTGTTAAACGCGTAAAACGATTCTGTATTAGTCTCTTTGGGTTTCGGTTCATCAACCTTAATATTATGTAAAACCACCAGAGATAAGAAAAATGAAAAGGAATTGATCAATGCAAAGACAGCGAAATTAAAGTGAATAAGCGTCAGAATAAAAGCCCCGAGCGGACCGCCAATTAAATCCAACGTTTGCGAAATCCCACTTTGAACACCACGTACCTTTGCTAAATCACCAGATGAAACGTGTTTCTTTAAAATCGGCAACTGCATGTATGAGCTAAACGTCCCTAACATGTCACTCAAGACATTGATTAGGAGGACTAACCCAAAGACGATCCAATTCTTTTCAATATCGATAAACATGGATAGGAATAAATACAGCAAAATTTGCGCAATTCTAACATTAATTAACCCCTTAAATTTACGACTAACCTTATCGGCAAAGTAGCCTAATAAGAAATTCAGTAAAAACGGAATTGTTGAAATAATGCCGACTGCAGCAATCGCGATCTTGGCGTTCGGTGTGTGACTGGCATAAATCACGAACACGATATTAAATAACGTGGTTCCGATTCCATTTAAGACCCCGGAGTAAAATAACTTTCTGACGATACTATCTTGTTTGAAGATTATCATAAATAAACACCTACTTTCTATTATTTAAGTTTAATAAATATAAAATTCCTTTTGCACCATTTGTAAATGAATAATCAATATCATTGTTATACCTATCATGTACGATAATTTTATTTTCAAAACAAACCATTTTAGTAATAACAAGATAAACTCTATTTATATAATTATTTAATCGTTTACTGTCATGATAATAATCCTTAGCAAGTAATACAGTATATAACAACCCTGATAACCCATACCCTATACCAGCATGTTTTGTCCACGACTCCTTCATAATAACATCTAAGCAATCATTAATTACGTTTATAATTTTCCTTCTGTTAGATATATTTGAATAATCTATGAATAAATATAACAAAATAACATATCCAGATAGTCCATCCATAATATAGGGCGAAAAAATATTATTATTACTTTTAGTAGTCATTCCTGCAATTTTTTTATTCTTATATTTCAATCGATATTTAAAATCAATAAGTTCAGATATATGAGATTGTATTTTTTTCTCGTCCGAAATTCTAATAGAATAAATTATTTTATACAGTAATGATCCTAGTATTCCTTTTTCAATCCCAAGATAAGCATCGTTTCTTGATTCCATTATAATTCTGTCTATTCTTGACAATATATAATCATGGTATTCTGTACAAATATTTTTATTTAGGAGTAAAGTCATTCCAATAGACGATAATCCACCATTTAATCCTATATCATTAATAGTATCAATGTATTCATACGTGTCTTCACGATTCATTAGATTAAGATTTATCCTGTGTCTCTTATTTAACTTATTGTCTAGTAATTCATCTAATAATATTTTTATATTATTTTTATTCGGTAAAGCGGAGGTATTAATATCACCTATTTTCATATCTATTTCTAAATGCGTTTTTATTAGTTTTTTTATAATTTCTATATGATCACTAGACACATTTTTTTCATGACAAAACATAAGAAATAATTCCCAAGTCCTATCACCAGTTGAATCAGTCATCAAAAGATTATTAAAAGGAAAAATCATAGACATAAATAAATATCCTATTTTGTGGAAATCCTGTTCAAAAGGATTTAATTTTTTTGATCTAGAGTCATAAAACCCAACGGTAGACCCATCAGAAACAGACCACTTTTCATTAAAATGATGGGCAGATCCAAAATCGCAGATAATAACATTTTTTATATCACCGTCCACTTCTTTAATCAAAAAGTTAGATGGACTAACATCCTGAAGAACTATACCATTTTCATGCAAACTCTTTATTGTGCGAATTATACATTTAAAAACCATTGATAAATTATTCTTAATTTCTGCATAATCTTTTGCACACCATATATCTAGAGTAACTCCTGAAATTTTTTCTTCAACAACGTATTTATTATTAAATTCATCAAAAACTTTTATTATTTTAGGAACTATAATTTTGTTTTTCATCAAATTAATAGTGTGAATTTCTCGTTCAACGTCTTTTTTTGCGCTTCCTTTAGAGCTTATGACTAAGTTTCTTCCCTCCTTAATTATCACTTCATTATTTTTAAATTTACCTAAATAAGTATTTCCAGCCGATGATGAGTTTATAATTTTTTCGGGAATTACTGTATTGTTAATGATTTTTGCTTTCTCGTTATCATTATAGTCAAGCGGATCACTTGTAAATTCCGGCACCCAAAAATACATTCTATTATCGTCAATAAATAAACCTGTTTTACTGTCCAAAATGTATCCATCATCTCGATCAAAATCTCCATATCTATAATACAAAACTTCAGAATCGTAAACTGGTTTATCCGATAAAATATAGGGACCCTTAAACTTTAAAAAAACGATGATAAAGCTTATTAGCGATTAAAATGAAAGATTCAATACTATTAGGATAAATAGTAATTAATTTCCCAAATGCTGGAGTTGGGCAATCTCCACTTATTCTGTACTGAATTGATTTATATTCTCTAACATACTTATAATCTATCTTTTCTAAATTACATTCATCCTTAACTATCGTTAATATTTCTTTATAATTATCAATAGTACCGGAGCAATGTAATTTCCACCCTTGAGATATAAATTCTCTATTTTGTTTATATCTAACTTGAGTAAATATTCCGTAATCAAATTTATTCATAGCAACTTTCTAAAATAAAAACCATCCTATACTTATGATATTATGGATGGTTTTTATTTTATTCTAATCTCCTTCTTTTGTTGGACACTTAGTTGATCTTGCATAACTGACAACAACTTCTTCACGAGGAAGACGATTAATATCCATAAAATCATTCATGTTATCATCTTCTTTCCTAATGTGATTTAACTATAAAAATGATTATATCATTAAAAAATCAAATGTAAATCTAATTATTTTCTAATTTTTACTGATGTTAAGAGAGTGTCTAAAATAATAAAAAAGTATCTGATATTTACGCATAAAAAAAAGACCATCTTGAGAGAGAGCGGTCTTTTTTGAGAGAGATAAGAGATAATTTTAGAGAGATGAGAGGTCTCCCTAATATCAATAAATATGAGTTAACTGATCGCCTTATGCGAACAACTGTTCTTATTATATATGACGATCCATTAAAACACAAGAGATAATATAAAATATTTAGCAAAAATAAGCAAGCATTTATAACTAAATAATGTAAAATTTAATTAGAAATTAATTATTTATCTTTCAAATCCCATCATATCAACATCTTAAAATAATGGTAATTTATTGATATCTTCAGTTATCCGGTCGATTTTTTCATCAAGATTCAATCCATCTAATTGATTTTCTAATTCGTTAATTTGGTCATATGGTTGGAACTGTTCAACTAATTGTTCTTTGCCGTATGGTTCAGCACGTTGTTGATCTAATTCAATCGTTTGGTCTAACGTTAGATTTAAATAATAAACCAATGTTTGTTCGCCAAACATTTTAATAATCTTTTTAATTGAATCCATGTATATGGATGTAGGTAATTCACCTTCAATTACCACGTATTCAAAATGCTTTTGTCCATATTGCGCTAACTTAGTCATGGTTTGCGTATCGTCATCTGATGACGGTTGAATTAAAAATGTTTTTTTAACGCCAAGTTGTTCTTGTAGTCTTACAGCTAGCGTTGATTTCCCACTAGATTTGTTTCCACGAATGATAATTAATACTGGTTTCATATGCAACCTCTTGTTTGTTCTTAAAGAATAAAACTATTGTCCCTATTATTAATTATATAATAGAAACGCAAAGAAAGTAGCAAGTTACTAACTTGCTACTTTCTTTTATTTTCATATTCAGCTAAAACACGTTTCCATTCGGCAACATGTTCTGGTGTATCTGGCTTAGGCATTAACATGTAGTTAAACTTAATGTCATCAATGTCTTTAGCTCCTTCAGTGGCTTCAACAACTGGACGTAACTTCCATCCCAGCATTGGATTAATAATCTTAGATGTATCCATCTGATCATCTCCTTATGTAT
>NZ_JAMBKT010000011.1:22417-34244 GCF_025290035.1 Apilactobacillus sp. | reverse complement strand
GAGCAACAGCCATTACAACTCCTGAGTTGTAGTAAGGTGTTGAGAAATCAAATGATCCCTTACGTTCAGGTGTAATGGACATACCAGCAATCATACCATCAATTTGGCCTGATTGAACGGCTTGGATAGCACCGTTAAAACCGATTGGTTTAATGTCGACTTTAAAATGTTGGTCCTTAGCAATGGCCTTCATAAGGTCAATATCGATACCAACATATTTATTGTTATCGTTTGCGTATTCAAATGGAGGAAATGTAACATCCGTTCCAATTTGATAGGTCTTTTCAGCAGCACTAGATTTTAGTGGAGCTGCGAATAGTCCCAATGCAACGATGATTCCGGCAGTGAAAGCGATCAGCCAGCGGAATGCTTTTGAATGTTGCTTCATTAGAAAAACCCCTTCTCATGTAAATTCTTTTCCACGTTACGTTTCATAACATTGTATAAAGATATAATACCAGACCCTGCTATAAAAGTATATTTAGAAATCACAATTTTTTAAAATTTTTAATTTTACATGTAATAAGATATAACATGGTATAATTCGAAATGTTATTGGTCAATAAAAAGTCAAAAAAATTTTACTCTTAAAAATGCTATTATATCAATGGTTTTTAACTATTTTATAAAAATATGGTCAAAAAAGGTCAAAAATATATTGCATTATGTAAAATAGGTGATAATATAGATTATGGATAAAGGATGAAAGAAACAAAGATAACATCCTTATCCAATATGACAGCCGTGAAGGCTGACAAATTTATAAAGAAGGCAGGGATGCACTATGGCAAGAAGTCCATTTGATCCATTTAACGATGATTTTGACAGAATTTTCAATCAATTTATAGGAGACGCTGGTAGTAGCAATACCCAACGTCGTTACATGATTAACGGTCAAGAAGTGACCCCAGAACAATTAGAACAACTAAGAAAAAGTGGTCAACTAAGTAATGGCCAAGGTAATACTCAACCAAAAACTACTTCTAATAAAGAAGGGATTTTAGACAAGTTAGGTCGTAATCTTACTCAAGAAGCTCGCGACAACAAGTTGGATCCAGTAATTGGTAGAGACAAAGAAATCCAAGAAACCACTGAAGTTTTATCAAGAAGAATTAAGAACAATCCTGTTTTAGTAGGAGATGCTGGAGTTGGTAAGACTGCAGTTGTAGAAGGATTAGCGCAAGCAATTGTGAATGGTGATGTACCAGCATCAATTAAGAACAAGGAAGTTATTAGCATTGATATTTCCGGACTAGAAGCTGGAACTCAATACCGTGGTAGCTTTGAAGAAAACATTCAAAACTTGATTAAAGAAGTTCAAGCTAAAGGCAATGTGATCTTGTTCTTCGATGAAATTCACCAAATTTTGGGTGCTGGTAACGCCGGTGACGAAAGCGGATCTAAAGGTTTAGCTGACATCATCAAACCAGCATTATCTCGTGGTGAAATCACTGTAATTGGTGCTACTACTCAAGATGAATACAGAAACACTATTCTAAAGGACGCAGCATTATCTCGTCGTTTCAACGAAGTGCAAATTAAGGCACCAAGTGAAGAAACTACTTTGGCAATTCTAAAAGGGATTCGTCCTTTATATGAAGAACACCACAATGTTGTTTTACCTGATGAAGTCCTAAAAGCTGCGGTAGACTACTCTGTTCAATACATTCCACAAAGAAGTTTACCAGACAAGGCAATCGACTTGGTCGACATGACAGCTGCTCATTTAGCTGCACAACATCCAGTTGTAGATCAAAAGGCAATTGAAGATGAAATCGCAGCTGAAAAGGATGCACAGGCACAAGCCGCTGAAAAAGAAGATTATGAAGCAGCTCTAAATCACAAGAATAAGATAGAAGAATTACAAACTCAAATCGACAACAAGAGCGATGAAACTAAAGTAACAGCAACTATCAATGATGTTGCAGAAGCTGTTGAAAGATTAACTGGTGTTCCAGTTGCTAAATTGAGTAGTAATGATATCGAACGTTTGAAGACTATGGGCGACCGTCTACAAGGTAAGGTTATCGGTCAAGACGAAGCAGTTGCAGCAGTTTCTCGTGCTATCAGAAGAAACCGTGCTGGTTTTGATGAAGGTAACCGTCCAATTGGTTCATTCTTATTCGTAGGTCCTACCGGTGTAGGTAAGACTGAATTGGCAAAACAATTAGCTAAGGATATGTTTGGTAACAAGAACAACATTATTCGTTTAGACATGTCAGAATACTCTGATGTAACTGCGGTATCAAAATTAATTGGTGCTTCAGCAGGATACGTTGGATACAATGACAACAATAATACTTTGACAGAAAAGGTAAGAAGAAACCCATACTCAATCGTATTATTGGATGAAATTGAAAAGGCCAACCCTCAAGTTTTAACACTTCTATTACAAGTGCTAGACGATGGTCGTTTAACTGACGGTCAAGGAAATGTGGTTAACTTTAAGAACACAGTTGTGATTGCTACTTCAAACGCTGGATTCGGTAATGAAACATTGATTGGTGACAAAGATGAAGATAAGAAGTTAATGGATAAATTATCTCCATACTTCCGTCCTGAATTCTTAAACAGATTCAATGCGATTGTTGAATTCTCACACCTAACAAAGGATGACTTGAAAGAAATTGTCGAATTAATGCTAAGTGACGTTAACGCAACTTTAGCTAAGAAAGACATGGATGTAGTTGTATCTGATGAAGTTAAGGATTACTTAATCGAACAAGGATACGATGAAGCCATGGGAGCTCGTCCACTACGTCGTGTTGTAGAACAAGAAATTAGAGACAAGATTACTGACTTCTACTTAGACCATGAAGACATTAAGCACTTAAAGGCTGATATGGAAGATGGTAACGTAGTGATTAGTGAAAATAAGTAATTGAAAAAGACACCGCTTTAAGCGGTGTCTTTTTTTGTGTGCATCGTTAAAAACAAGATAGTAGGATATAATTAAACTATCAATTCAGCCAAAGGAGATTCGCATGCCCTTACAATATTCTTTTGAAATTACTCCCAATATCGATCAAGATAACCTCGATGGTTTATTAACACTGCATCCGCAGTTTATTTCAATTACCGATCGCAATCACGATATGGATAATTTAATTCAAAGTATTAAAATTGCTGATTATGTTCACGCACATTCTGATGTAGATGTGATGATTCACCTCACTGGAATTGATAAAGACTACGATACCGTTAAACAGATGATGGATTTAATGCAAAATCATGATGTTAATGATGTATTAGCATTGCGAGGAGATAAGTTATCACAAAATGATTCCGCAATTATCTTTTCGCATGCAGATGAGTTAGTTGAATTTATTAAAAAAGAATATCAAGATGTAAATATCGCAGGGACTTGTTACTTGAATAGTAACGATGAAGAATTGCATTGGCTAAAACACAAGGTAACTAAGGGATGTACTAATTTAATTTCGCAGTTTAGTTTTGATGTGAACGATTATGTTGATTATTTAAATCGAACTGATGTTACAACGCCAATTTGGTTTGGTATCATGCCGGTCATCTCAAAAACACAAACGCAAAAGATGCTGGATTTAACTCATGCGACCACTCCTGACAAAATAATTGCCTTGATGAACGCATCAGAAGAAGAGTTTGGTGAAAAGGGAGTTATATACACTGCTGAGATGATTAATAAGCTTGAACAAGCCGGTGCTAACCATATTCATCTTTATTCTCTCAATGATGCTGAAAACACAAAACAAATTATTGAACAAATTTAAACCACAAAAAAAGACGCCATCGTTCGGCGTCTTTTTTTACACACATCATCTTTAAAAGAGAGATTAATACTTAGGTTCCCACTTAGTGTCTTCGATAGCTTTGTCAACATCTTTGATGTCTTCACGTGTAAGACCACGTTTTACAGCGCTATCGGCAACGGCCTTAGCTACAGTAGTTGAGAATTGATCCAACTTAGAAACTGGAGGTAAGACAGCAGCACCTGGTTTGTCAGTATCGACAATACCACCAAGTGAGTGGGCAGCTGCAGAAATCATTTCGTCATCTAGGACAGTGGCAGTAGCGGCAATCGCACCAAGACCTAAACCAGGGTATACTAACGCGTTGTTAGCTTGACCGATTTGGTAAACAGTGCCATTGTATTCAATATCGTTAACTGGGATACCAGTACCGATAAGAGCTTTACCGTCAGTCCATTTTAGTAAGTCTTCAGCCTTAGCTTCAGCCAACTTAGTTGGGTTTGAAATAGGGAAGATAATTGGACGTTCAGTGTGAGCAGCCATTTCCTTAATGATTGATTCGGTAAATGAGTTTGGTTGAGTTGAAGTACCAACTAAGATAGTTGGGTGAACTTCTTTCACAACAGCTTCTAGAGTAGTTAATGAATCTGGGTTAGCAAATTCATCACGACTTCTAGCAAATGGTTTTTGTTGAGGAGTCAAAGTATCGTCGTCATCGAACAATAGACCTTGCTTATCAACTAGGTAGAAGTGCTTCTTAGCTTCTTCTGGATCCATACCTTGTTGTACGAATTCATCGTAAACACGTGAAACAATACCAGTACCGGCTGAACCTGCACCAAATGATACGTAAGTTTGGTCCTTCATTTCTTCACCAGAAATGTTTAGGGCACCTAATACACCGGCTAATACGATAATACCAGTACCTTGGATATCATCATTAAATACAGTGTACTTGTCTTTGTATCTGTCTAAGATGTCAGCAGCGTTGCTACGACCAAAGTCTTCAAAATGTAAGTACATTTCTGGGAATAGACTTTCAGCATCTTCTACGAAAGTATCAACAAACTTGTGGTATTTTTCACCGTAAACACGTTCGTGACGGTTACCTAAGTACATTGGGTCCTTAAGTAGTGATTCGTTGTTAGTACCAGCATCTAAAACAACTGGTAATACTTGGCTAGGGTCAATTCCTGCAGCAGCAGTGTAAACCATTAGCTTACCAACAGCGATATCAACACCGTTAGTAGCCCAGTCACCGATACCTAAGATACCTTCAGCATCAGTAACTACGATTAAACGAATGTCGCGACCTTCAGCAGCATTCTTTAATGAAGTTTTGATTGAATCTAAATCATCATCAATTGATAGGAATGTTGCGTTTTGTGGTTGAACGAATAGTTCACTGTAGTTTTCGATAGTTTCAGCAATTGTTGGATCGTATACGATTGGCATAAATTCAACAACGTGTTGTGAGAATAACTTGTAGAATAATACGCGGTTTTCATTGAATAAAGTCATTAAGAAAACACGTTTTTCTAAATCTGAAGGTTTAGTTTGGAATTGAGCATAAGCTTGATCCACTTGTTCTTGTAATGTTTGAACGTATGGTGGAAGCATTCCTTCTAAACCAAGTTCTTTTCTTTCTTCTTTAGTAAATGCAGTACCTTTGTTCTTGAAAGGATTGTTTAAAATATCATATCCAAAAGACATAGGACTTACCTCTTTTCTTAATTAATATCTAGATATTAATACATGATAGTTCAGATAGTCAAAAGTTAGTGTTATAATAAATATAATTTATATCTAAAATTAAAACCCTTTTAAATCAATGCATGGAGGCATTTTTTATGAACACACGTGATCTTGAATATTTTATAAGCTTAACAAAATTAAAAGTTTTTTCTAAAGTTGCTGAAGAATTTAAGGTCAGCCAACCAACCATTACTTTTGCGTTGCAAAGATTGGAAAAGGAAATGGACACTAAATTAATTATTAGACATAGAACTCATGGTGAACTCATTGTAACCGATAGTGGGAAACAATTGTTAAACCACGCTCAAGCTATCATCCGCCATTTTGATGTTGCGAAGCGCAATATAGCTAATTTAAAGGCAAAAAAAATATCGATTGGATTGCCACCAATTATTGAAACTAGATACTTTCCACAAATTGCGCAATTTTTAAAAGAACGCAGTTTGTTAAATAACATCATTACCTATGAATATGGTTCTGAAACAACTAAGGAATCATTAAAAAATGGAGAATTGGACTTAGCGCTATTAGGTTCTAATAACCCATTAGATGATCCTTCAATCGAAACAGAAGAAATTGAAAGAATTCCATTCTGTGCATATGTTTCTAAAAACCATCCACTAGCTAGTGAAGGTAAAATACATTTTGCCGATTTAGCGAAAGAAGATTTTATTTTGTTCAAGCAAGGGTTTGTTCAAAACGAATCATTTAATCAATTAGCAAAACGAAATGCATTTCATCCTAACGTTATTTTTAGATCAAATGAAAGCAATAACATTATGAGTTTGATTAAAAATAATGTCGGGGTTGGATTCTTTAATTCATTAGTTAATACTCCAGAAGGAGTCGTAAAACTAGATTTTTTAGATGAAGACATGCCTATGTTTGTGACTAACTTAGTTTATCTAAAATCACATTACTTTAATGATTTTCAAAAGGAAGTATTGGAAGTAATTAGAGAATCATTGAAACAAAAATAATTGAAATAAACCTCCAAAACTCTTAATTAAAAATTAAGGATTTTACTAGTGAAATGATATCAGTAAAATACTACAATTTACATATGAACTCACTATGGAGGTATTTTTAATGGTATTTAATAAAAATCAAAAAACAATATTAAATGTTAATAATAATTCTAAAACCAAAAAAGTTGCCACTGGACTCGTGGCGCTAACTCTTCTAGGAGTCTCATATGAAAATGTTGTTAACAACTCTCAGAATGTTAACGCTGCTTCAACATCGTATGATGATTCCTCAATTTCAAGCAGTGATTTGAGCAGTCCGAATCCTGTAACTATTAATATCAATAAAGATAATTTTTTGAATTATTTCGAACTAGTAGGAGATGCATCTTATAATCAAAGCACTGGGACTATTACCCTTACGCAAGATGCTCAAAATGAATCTGGTGGTGTTACTTTAAAAAATAAAGTATCTCTTACTAGAAGTTTTTCAATCACTGGATCCATTTATGCTGGTAATAAGTTAGATACAGAAGGTGGAGCTGACGGGTTAGCGATATTTTTCCATCCAAATCGTGTTGGATTCCCAATTAGTACTGGTGGTGCGGTTGGAATGTATCAAGTTCCAAATGCATTTGGATTTAAGGTAGATACTTTTTATGACAAACGTGATGGAGACCCTACTAATAATAAAAATCAAGATGTTTTAGACGGTCAAGGGGCATCTCCATTTGGAGCATTTACCTACACTAATGATTCTGGACAAGTAGAACAATTAGAACATGAGCCCACAGTTAGTTATTTAAATAAAGATGATTTCTTAAACAGCAAAGCGGATTTCGTTCCATTTATATTGAGATATGATGCAAGCACTAAGGAATTTCAAATGGTAATGGATGGATATACTTGGACAAAAGAATATACAGGTTCTTATAGTGATTTAGCATTAGTCATTAGTGCAGCGACGGGTTTAAGTCATAATTTACAACAAGTAAGACTAGATACATTTTCATATTCAGCATCACCAATATATTTGGCACAACAAAAGTCAATGGATGCTTTGAAGAATGAAGCACAAAATGTTGTTAATACAATTAATAATGATAGCAATCTATCTTCTGATCAAAAGCAACAACAAATAACTAATATTAATAACGAGTTGCAAAAAGGATTGGATAATATTCAAAAGCAAACAACTGTAGACGATGTGCAATCAGTTGAAAATAAAAGTAAAACTGATATTGATAATCAATATCTACCTGGTCATCCAGCGCAAAGTTCATCAGATAACAGTGCTAGCTCAAGCTCACAAAGTAACACAAGCAGCTCAGCGCAAAGTTCATCAGATAACAGTGCTAGCTCAAACTCACAAAGTAGCACAAGTAGCTCAGCGCAAAGTTCATCAGATAACAGTGCTAGCTCAAGCTCGCAAAGTAGCACAAGTAGCTCAGCGCAAAGCTCATCAGATAATAGTGTTAGCTCAATCTCACAAAATAGCACAAGTAGCTCAGCGCAAAGTTCATCAGATAACAGTGCTAGCTCAATCTCACAAAGTAACGTAAGTAGCTCAGCGCAAAGTTCATCAGATAACAGTAATAGCTTAAATGCACAAAGCAATGCAAGTAGTTCAACACAAATTGTATCTATTAGACCAAACCACACCAATAGCTCATCCGGTACCGGTAATAATAAAGTGGACAATCACTTTAATGACGGATTTAAAGATCATAGGAATAATCGTCATAAAGTTAAACACCCATCAATTGATAAAAATGAAAAATCATTACCTCAAACCGGTGATCAGACTAACAAAAAATCATTGGCAATTGTTGGTTTGATAATTGGATTGATCGGATTAGGAATGGCTACGATTGGATTTAGAAGAAAAAATAAATAATAAGATCTAAAAAAGGACTATTAAAGTCCTTTTCCTCAAAATAAATAGGTAAATAAAAAAGCCACTCATTAATTTGGATGGCTTTTTCTTATTTAATATTAATCTTGCTTTGTAGTGATGTCAGAACCAAAGTACTTCATTGAAAGTTTCTTCATAGTGCCGTCTTTTCTTAGTTCATCTAAAGCTTGGTTGATTTTCTTTGTTAAAGCAGATGATTTCTTGTTTAACATAATAGAAGTTTCAGCAGGAGCTTGTAGTTTAGTAGGTACATCGATTTCTTTTAGACCCATTGTTGAGTTGTGTTTTGCGAAGTATTTCCATGCAGGAACTGAGTTCACAGTACCATCAGCTCTACCTTGTTGAATTAGTTGGTAACCAGTAGCGTTGTCAGGAGTTGATGAAACGTTAGCACCAAACTTCTTAGCAACAACGGCATTATCGGTACCAGCACCATCAACGATGTTCATTCCTTTGATATCCTTGATACTCATCATCTTGCTATCGCTCTTAGTGATAAGTGTGTAGTATGAGTAAGCATATGGTTCTGAGAACTTGTAAAGCTTTTCTCTTTGTGGAGTAACAGTCATGTTGTTCATAACAGCATCGTATCTGTCACTGCCTAGACCAGCAATTAAACTGTCCCATTTAGTTTGAACAAAGTTAACTTTTAAACCTAATTTCTTAGCAACATCAGTAGCTAAGTCGACTTCAAAACCAGTTAATTTACCACCTTGTCGGTATGAATAAGGTGCATAAGTACCTTCTAAACCGATAGTAAGCTTGCCACTTTGAGTTAAATCAGATTTGTAGTCTTTTGAATTTGATGAACTGTTACCGCATGAAGCTAAGATAGCTCCAGTACCTAATACAGCAAATGCAACAGTTAGTGATTTCATTAATTTGTTGAATTTCATGATAAATCTCCTTAAATATTTTGTAATGTCATCGCTGCTAAGAAATCTTTAATTCTTTTGTCTGTTGATTCAAAGAAGTCTTTAGTATCACCATCAAAGCCAACTTTACCATCTTCGATAAAGACGATTTTATCAGCGACACGTTGAGCAAAAGTAAGATTATGAGTAACGATAACTAGTGATTGTTTTTCTTTAGCCAATGCTAGTAGTACCTTTAGGACTTCTAATTCAATTTCAGGATCCAAAGCGCTTGTAGGTTCATCTAGCAAAATATATTCTGGATGCATTGCAAGTGAACGAGCAATCGCAACACGTTGTGCTTGACCACCAGATAATTGACTAGGATAAGCATTTGCTTTATCCAACATGCCGACCTTCTTTAGTAGTTGTTCAGCAGTTTCTTTAGCTTCTTCCTTTGTCTTGTTGAGTACTTGGACTTGCCCTTCCATTACGTTTTTTAAAACTGTAAGATGAGGGAATAAGTTAAAGCTTTGAAATACCATACTGGTTTTTCGACGAATATTTAATACAGTTTTAGAACTGATTTTTTCAGAAAAGTTTAAGCTTAGGTCGCTAAAATCATATTCACCAGCTTCAGGTGTTTCAAGTAGGTTCAAAGATCTAAGTAGTGTGGACTTACCAGAACCGGATGGTCCAACAATTACCGTAGTCTTATTTTCTGGGAATTGAAGGGAGATGTTATCTAAGGCATGTTGATTATCAAATGTTTTAGATACGTTTTTTAAATTAATCATTTAATACTCCTTTCTAATTACTTACAGAATAACGAGAAACTCGTTTTTCTAGGTAACTTTGTAAAATAGTAAGAACACTACAGATAACTGCGTAGATAGCAGCTACTAAAATGTACATGATTAGTGGTTGGTAGTTTTCGGCAGCGATTTGTTGACTGACTTCAAACATTTCCACAATCGTAATTGAAGCGGCTAGTGAAGTATCTTTTACCAAACCAATGAACTCATTGGATAAAGGTGGAAGTGATACTCGACTAGCTTGAGGTAGGATAATTCTCCAAAGCACTTTACGCTTAGTCATACCAAGTGAGTATGCTGCTTCCCATTGACCATCAGGGATTGATAAAATCGCACCACGAATAGTTTCAGAAGCGTAAGCTCCAGTGTTAAGAGAAAAAGTAATGATCCCAGCTACGATAGGAGTCAATCTAATTCCGTCAGGTAAAATTCCCGCAATTCTTAGGTATGGAAGGCCGAAGAATACGATGAATAATTGAACCAAAAGTGGGGTACTTCTAAATAACCAAACATAGAAATAGAAAATGGCTTTGACGATATTAAATAGCCCACCGCGAGGAGAAATCTTAACCAAAGCAGTAATAACAGCAATGGTTAGACCAATAATAAATGACACAATCGCAATTGGAATGGTATAAGCAATACATGCAGCAAGCAATTGCGGTGTAGAGTCACGAATAATTTCCCAAGCACTCATATTTTGTCTCCTTTGTTTTCTAACTAAAAAAGCATTGGAAATGCATATTTAAATCCAATACTATTTTACACTATTTAATCGTAGTTTCAATTAATTTGTACACAAAATAATCGAAATTGTTAACAACTTCTAAGAAGTCTATTAAATAGCGGGTAGTTAATGATTAATTTAATACTATCAATCAATAAATTAGGTGTCAATTAAAAGGATGTGTAACGATTAAATCTTAATTAATCCTTTATTTTTGGGGAATAGGTGTAATTAATTTATTATTTGGTAAAGTAATTCCAGCATCATTAATTGCTTCTAAATATAATTGAAGGAATTTGAATTGAACGGTAAATTTAGCGGTGTCTTTACATGGAATCCATTCCTTAACTGCTATAGTGCCATCACCTAAATCAACAGTTCCTAATAGTTGGGGTTCATCGATGATGCCGTCAGTAATTGGAATGTTTTTGGCGTTCACTTCTTTAACGATATCAATGATTTGTTGAATTGGGCTATTAGGGTTAACACGAATGTTAATTTCAGCCTTCAAACGATCTTTAGACATGTTACATATGTTAGTGATATATCTATTTGGAACGAAGTTTAGCGAGTCATCAACTCCGCGAATTTGAGTAGAACGAAGCCCAATTTCTTCAACGGTTCCAGTGATGGTATCTAAAACAACGAAATCACCAACGTCAATTTGATGTTCGAATAAAATGAAAAATCCAGTGATGATATCGTTAGCCAAACCTTGGGCACCTAAACCTAATGCCACTGTTAACAAACCTGCTCCTGCTAGCAGTGAACCGACAGGAATACCAATGACGGTTAGGACTGAATATAGCCAGAAAAATTCCAAAATATAATTAAATGTATTGGTAGCAATTGATTTCAATGTGCCTTCACGCTTTGGACCAATTTTCTTTTCCTTTTGTAAATATTTACCGAATAAATGATTTACTAATGATTGACCAATTAATTTGATAATTAAAAAGAAGATTGAAACTAAAACTAAATCGATAATGATAAATGTTAAGTTATGAAGAATGTGTCCCCAGTTAAAACTATCCACGTATTGTTTCAAGATGCTGGGATTAGTTG
>NZ_JAMBKT010000011.1:20416-22317 GCF_025290035.1 Apilactobacillus sp. | reverse complement strand
GTTCCTAATAATTGAGGATCTTCGATAATCCCCTTAGTCTTTGGAACATATTCTGCGTTAATTTGTTTGATGATATTAATTACTTCAGTAATTGGAGTATCAGGGTTAACACGAATGTTGATTTCGGCCTTCATGCGATCCTTAGACATATTACAAATATTAGTGATATATCGGTTGGGAATGAAGTTTAATGCATCGTTATTGCTTCTTATTTTAGTGGTTCTTAGACCTATTTCAGAAACAGTACCAGTAACATCTCCGATTGTTACGTAATCACCAATGTTAATTTGCTTTTCAAATAAGATGAAGAACCCATTGATAATATCGTTGGCCAAACCTTGAGCACCTAAACCAATTGCTACAGAAAATAAACCAGCCCCAGCTAATAGGGTTCCGATTGGTACACCGATGAATGTTAAAACTGAATAAATCCAAAAGAACACCAAAATGTACATGTAGGCATTAGTGGATAATGAATGAAGGGTTTTAAGCCTATTTTCTGCTACGCCAGTTTGTTTTTTTGCGTAGTTATTGAATAAGTGATTGATCACTTTCTTTCCAATGGATTTTAAAATTAAAAAGAAAATGGAAATTAAAATAATATCAATCACAATATTAGTAATGTTATGTAGAATCTCGTCCCAATTAAAGCTTAAAAAGTATCTTTTAATAAAGCCGGGATTAGCTGCAACTGTCAACATAATCGACACTCCTTACTATTATTATTGTTATATTAATATCCTAACATCACATTAAGTGTTATAACAGTTATAGGATGTTTTCTTAATAAAATGTTAAGGTCTTATCTGATTAAATTGATGATAGAATGAACAATATAAAGTGACTATCAACGTAATAAGAAACTATAATTACAATTGCTGATACTAAGAAACAAAAAATATCCATTTTAATGGGAAGTTTTAGATAAATTCTTCGCAAGATAATTGCTAAAAATGTGAGTAATGACAAGATACCCACTAAAAATAAAATTAAACCAGACATTAATTCAACGTCTAACATTTAAAACATCTCTTTTCTATTGATGTTTTTATCATACCACGGTCCATACATGATTTAATAAATAATGGAGGATATTGAATTTTGAAATATGAAAAGAAACGCCAATTAACTAAAGATAAAATTATTAAAGCCTTTGTTTCCATTGCTAGAGAAAAAGGCGTTGCATCTGTCACAGTCAGTGACATTATTAAACAAGCTGAAGTAAATCGTAGTACTTTTTATCGCCACTACATCGATAAATTTGACTTGATTGAAAAAGTCGAGGACGGCGTGATTGAACAAATTAGAAACGCGAATGAATTTTTCCAAGAAACTGATGTTGAACATATAGATACTGCTGCCGGTAAATTTGTATATAGTTTTTTAACTGTAATTGAAGAAAATCAGCCCATCTTAAGTGTTTTAATAAGTGAAAAAGGGGAAATCCAATTTGCAATTAAACTGCTCCAATTTTTTAATGAACTAGTTGAGTCAACAACAGAAGTATTTAGTGAAGAAATGGATCCGAAGAAAAGAAAACTATTCGCGGCATATAATTCTGCAACCGCATTAGGGGTTATTATTTTTTGGATTCACCATTTTGAAGACTATGATAAAGAATATGTGTATGATTTCTTAATGCACCGAGGGTATTAAAAAAACACGCTATTTTAAATAGCGTGTTTTTTGTATTGGGGGACATTTAATTATTCAGCGCTTAAACTTTCGATAGGATCTAGTTTAGCACCCTTGTTTGATGGAAGAATTGATGCAAGTAAGTTAATAATAACAGCAATTACAATTCCGAAGATAGCATTTCCTGCAGTTACTTGAATGATTGAGTAATCAATCATTCCATGAACAGCTGAGTTAATTCCAAATTGAATTAGGTAGGAAAGAAC
>NZ_JAMBKT010000011.1:0-20316 GCF_025290035.1 Apilactobacillus sp. | reverse complement strand
CTTGAAGTCATGTATGCAACTTGCGCTGACTTTTTACCATCTTTAACTTGGACACCGCTTGAAGCGTATGCTTTGTCGACAGATTTAACACCTTTGACGTCTGATAAACGGCTTACATCAACATCTTTAAATGATGAATGATCATTTGTGTTTTTGTGAGAAATTTGAATACTGTTAGGATTTACTTGTGAGTAAATTTCGTGATTAATGTAACCGCGAATTCCATTACCTATCCCTAACATGAAGACCACTGAGAAAATCCCGATTAAACCACCAAAGATGATTAAAAGGTTTCGCTTGGAGTTGTACTTAATGTTATCCCAGGTCATCTTAACAATTGACTTGAATGATAGTGTCTTTGATTCTAGAGTTTCTTCTTTGCTTTCAGCATATTTTTCACGAAGAGTACGATCTTCGTCAATTTTACCGTCAGTCATGTGAACAACACGAGTTCCGTAATCAGCAACTTTTTCAGAGTGGGTAACAGTTAAAACTAATTTACCTTCTTTAGCGATGTTGTCTAAGATTTGTAGGATTTCAGTTGTGTTTTCTGGATCCAATGCACCAGTTGGTTCATCTGCGATTAACATTTCTGGATCGCCAGCTAAAGCACGGGCGATTGATACACGTTGTTTTTGACCACCAGATAATTGGTTGGGGAATTTGTTCATGTGATCTTCTAGACCCACTTTAGCTAATAGTTCCTTTGCACGAGCAACTTGTTCTTTCTTTGAAAGATTAGTCATTTCTAGTGGTACTAATACGTTATCCAAAATAGTTAAGTGACTAATTAAGTTGAAACTTTGGAAAATGAATCCAATGGTTTTACGACGGTATTCGTCTAGTTGTTTGTCAGTATCATGTCTTAATGATTCACCATTTAGTAAAACATCACCAGAGTATTTACTATCTAAACCACCGATAATGTTCATTAAAGTGGATTTACCTCCACCAGATTCTCCTAAGATGGATACCATTTCACCTTTTTCAAAAGATAAATCGATTCCTTTTAAAACTTTAAATTCATCTTTGCCAAGGTAGTATGATTTTTCGATATTTTTTAATTCTAAGAATGACATGTTTTTCACTCCTTATTCATAATTATTTTATTTGTAATGACTATTATAGGTATGATTTTGATATAAACAATCATCAAAATGAGTAAAAGTGTTGCATTTTGTCCTTAAATTCTTAAGAAAAGGTTAAATTGTCATAATTTGTAATATTCCTATATCATTCTTGAAATATTTGGCAGTTATACTGCAGGTATATAGCCAGTTAGAAATAGGAGTGTGGTATATTGATTAAGTTTAAATCAATATTGATGATGTTGATCACTTCAATCGGACTATCAGGAGCCGTCGTTGCAATGGGTAGCTATGCTACAGCGCACGCAGCAAGCACTGATAATGTTTACGACTTGTCAGAATGGCAAGGGAAATTAAGCGACAACAAAGCCAAGAAGTTAAGTAACGAAGTACCATTTGTTATTTTAAGAGTTCAATATGGTACAAGACATTATGATAAGACTTTTAATCATAATAAAGCGATGCTAGAAAAATATGGTGTTCCATATGGAGTATATTCATATAGTAGATATACATCAAATGCTAGTGCTGCTAGAGAAGCTCGTGATTTATATTACAGAGCGCCAAATGCTAAGTTTTATGTAAATGACTTCGAGTCTACTCATTTAGGTCGTAGCACAGCAAGAGCTGCTACCTTAAAATGGGTGCAAACCCTACGTCCATTAGTTGGTAACAAAAAGATTTTATTCTATTCTTACCAAAGTTTCATGAAGACTTACGCTAAATCAGCACTTAGTTCATACGATGGCTACTGGTTAGCTGCTTATACCAGACATGAACCTTCAGTTAGTCATGTTTTGTGGCAATACACTGATCGTTATTATTCTGCAGCCTTAAATAAAAAGGTTGATGCAAGTAAAATGAGACAAGATCAAAGTTGGTTTATCGGGGATGTGATTGTAAAAGCAAATAACTCCACTAATTCAACACCAACTACTCAAGTTCAATCACAACCATCAGCTCCAACTACTACTACAACTACATCAACAAATACTTCATCAAGTAGTACTCCTGCCATCCAAAAGATGGATACTAAGGTTATGACAATTGCTGCTAATGCAATGGATTCAATTTATGGTGATAATCAGGCAACATTACCAGTTGATAACACTATTAATTACCAAGGCAAACAATTCGCGATTGTTGCTCAATCTAAGTATAACGGCAAGACTTACTATGAAGCTACATCCGTATATAGCGGAGGCGTGGTTGGATGGATCCCTGCTGATGCATTCAATAAATAATAAGCAAATTAAAAGCATGGCAATGAGCCATGCTTTTTTAATGCCAAAAATTTAGCTCAGTAAAAAACAAAAGAACTTAGCGGGATAGCTAAGTTCTTTTGTTATGTGGAATTATAGATAATTATGAATAAAAATATGGAAAAGCAATTTGCTTTATTAGTTAACATTGGGATAAAGCTAACTTGGGATTTCTCCCAACTGCTCCGGCTGGACTCGAACCAGCAACCATCGCATTAACAGTGCGCTATTCTACCATTGAACCATAGAGCAATAAATAAAGGGGTGTTAATAATTCGAACTGATTTTCTATTGAAAAGGGGTTGAATATCAGTTCCTGCAATTAGAAAGATACCGTATCGTTAACATCTCTAATTATGTTGAGTGAATAATCACTCAACTGCTCCGGCTGGACTCGAACCAGCAACCATCGCATTAACAGTGCGCTATTCTACCATTGAACCACGGAGCAAAAATGAGAGAAAAATGTGAGTAGTCATTTTTCTTATAAAACTAATAACATAAAAATTATGCAGTTAATATGTGCTACCAAATCAACGTTTGAGGGTTAATTTGGTAAAAATGTAACTTGATGCTATGTCTTTGTCATTGACTATAATAATACACTATTATTAAAAAAATACAACCTTTTTTCATCAAATTTTAATAAAAATAAAAATATGTTGACAAAACACCTTTATATTAAGGTTTATCGTCGACATATTTTTTGGTTATTCTATCATTTGATCTAATTCTTTTACGAAAATAGGAGTCCAACCATAACGATATCCAGCACATGTAGGGTGAGTATCATCTAACATGAAGCTAGGATTTTCTTCGTTCATTTTCTTTAAAGTCTTATTGTTCCAAATATCAATAATTGCGAAGTGCCATTTCTTTTGTAGTTCGAATAATTTATCTCTTAGAAATTCGTAACCAGGTTCTGGTTTTCTCAAACAAGTATAGAAGACTAATGGGCAATCCCATTCTTCTTGGACAGTCGCAGCGATGTATTCGATTGCGCCGATTGTAGTTTGGGTATCGAAGTCATTAGGGTCATATGACTTACTGATGTTGCCTATGTCGATACCATTTCTTTGATCGTTAGTAGATAGTTGGCAGGTGAATAAGTCATAGTGAGCGTCTTGGCTCAAATTCTTTTTCATTCGACTTACGTAAGAATTGTCATTAATATCCGCTAAAGTAGTTCCGCTAACGGCTTCTTTAATTGCGTGAACGCCATGTTCAACGCGTAAGAAGTCAACAAAAGAAACACCTTTAGAAGCTAACCCAGCAGTTACAGATGAACCTAAGAAAACAATTTTTTTACCGTTAAGGTTGCCATCAACAAAGAAATCACGAGAGGGTCTATAGATTTCACTGTTAGCTTTTCTAATATCAATGCTTTTTTTAGATACCTTCATTAAGGCAGCACCTGCCGCTGTAACTAATGCAGTTTTAATAAACCCGTATTTCAATGCGCTTAACTCCCTTTCAATTATTATCTATAACCAATTTTACTAGCATTTTGGGTGCGTAACAATTAATCGTGGGAAACTTAATCAATATTTAAACATTTATATCAATCCTTAACATTTCTATTAAAAAGTTTGTGATAAAAGTAGATAACTGATCATATTTATCGGAATAAAACATTCTTTTTAAGGGAAGTATAAAAATCAATTTCTAGAATTAATAGGAATATTATTATATGAAGAAAGTGATTTTAATTTATTGTGTGAAAAGATTAAAAAAGTTTTAGTATTTTGTAAATATTGCTTGCTAAATAATCGGGCAAAAGGTAAAATATTGGTTGTAAAGTAATGTGATAAATATCACAAAGTTAAATTATAGAAATATTATATAAAAATTATTAGGAGGCCACACTAATGAAAGTTATCGTAGTCGGTTCTTCACACGGTGGATACGAAGCCGTTCGTGGAATGCTTTTAGAAAACCCAGAAGCAGAAATTCAATGGTATGAAAGAGGAGATTTCATCTCATTTTTATCATGTGGTATGGAATTATACCTAGAAGGTACTGTAAAGGATGTAAACACAGTTGCATATGAAACTGTAGAAAACGCTGAAAAAGATGGTGTACATGTATTTGTACAACAAGAAATTGCAAGTATTGATGAAAAGAACAAATCAGTTCATGTTAAGAACTTAGCTGATGGTTCAGAACGTGATGAAAGCTACGATAAGCTAATCTTAGCTATTGGTGCTACTCCTCGTCGTTTAGACATTCCTGGTAAAGACCTAGAAAACCTATACGCTATGCGTGGTCGTAACTGGGCAATCAAGCTAAAACAAAAGATGGTAGATCCTGACCTAAAACACGTTTTTGTTATCGGTTCAGGTTACATTGGAATCGAAGCTGCTGAAGCTTTTGCTAAAGCAGGTAAGGAAGTTACTATTGTAGACCACAATCCTCGTCTATTAGGTAACTACCTAGATTCAGAATTTACTGATAAATTAACTCAAGAATTCAAAGAAAACGGTGTTAACTTCGTTGGTAGCGTAAACGTTGCTGAATTCGTTGGCGAAGACGGTAAAGTTAAAGCTGTTAAGACTGACCAAGGTACTTTTGATGCTGAATTAGTTGTTGAAACTGCTGGGGTTATTCCAAACACTTCATTAGTAGAAGGTTTATTAGACCTAGATGAACGTGGTCGTATCAAGATTGACGAACACCAAGAAACTAGTGTTAAAGATATTTACGCTGTTGGGGATGCAACTAAGGTTCCATATGCACCAACTGGTGAATTATCATCAATTGCTTTAGCATCAAACGCTCGTCGTCAAGGACGTACTGCTGCTGCTAACGCTGCTGGAAGAGAATTAAAGATGACTGCTGTTTCAGGTTCATCAGCACTTTCAGTATTTAACTACCACTTTGCTTCAACTGGTGTTAAACAAGACACTCAAGAAAAATGTGGTGTTACTAACGCTCAATCAGTGTTAGTAGAAGACTGGGCAGTTCCAGCATTCGTTTCAGAAGAAGCTGGAAATGCTAAGGTTTACTTCAAGATTACATTTGATCCAACTGATGGTCGTATCCTTGGTGGTCAAATCATGTCAACTAGAGATGTGACTGCAAACATTAACACTATCTCATTTGCAATCCAACAAAAAGCTACAGTTTATGACTTAGCTTACGCTGACTTCTTCTTCCAACCTGGATTCGATCGTCCATGGAACATTATGAATGATGCAGCTCAAGAAGCCGTAAGACAACTTAACAAGTAATTTTAAAAAGATGGAATGATTTCCATCTTTTTTTGTGCACATATATTGACACCGTGTCACCTAGGCTGTAATATATTAAAAATGACACGATGTCACTTAGTCGAAAAGGAGAAAAGAATGCCAACAACAACGTTTTTAAACTTAAATGAAGACAAACAAAATCAAATCTTTCACGCTTTGATTAAGGAGTTTTCTCAATATCGATTAACGGAGGCGCAAGTAGCCAGAATCATTAATGACTGCTCAATCGCTCGTGGTTCATTCTATAAATATTTTGAAGATATTCATGATAGTTATCGCTATGCTTTAAAAAGAGTCTTGAAAGAAGTTCACTTTGATGTTTTCCAACAAATCAGAGCGGAAAAGCAAAATTCACTACAAGCTTTTTATGATGCAACCACTTCTTTTATTGAAGATTTGAAAGGAACCCAATATGAATTTTTTTATCAAAAGTACGTTGTCTATAATCAGTTTGAGTTAAAGCATAAGGAATACGATTATCGCAAAATGCCTGAAGAATATTTAGTGCTGTTAGTTGATGGGAGACCAGTAAGTGATAAAGAACAAATTATCATCACTTACAAATGGGCAACTAGTGCTGCACATGAAACAATTAGAAATGTACTCAGCGGTGGTAACCAAGAACAGTTATTTAGTGACTTCGCTAGTCTTTTGAAATTATTGAATAAGGGATTAAGAAATAGGGGATAGTAAGATGTTTTTATCAATTCAAGAAATTAAAAAGAATAAATTAAGATACAGTTTAATTTGTTTAGTAATTATCATGATTGCATACTTAATCTTTATTTTGACTGCATTAGCCAACGGGTTAAGCAATGCTAATCGTCAAGCAATCGATTCTTGGAACGCAGAAAAAATCGTTTTAAATGCTGATGCGAATGGATTATTAGATCAATCGACAATTACCAAAAAACAAGCTAAGCAATATCCAACTAACAAACGTGCCGACATTACGCAAATGAGTGCGAATGCCCAAACACTTAAGGATGATAACAAGGTTGGTTCACAAATTATTGGTTTAAATAGAAATCAATTCATTTATAAAGATTTAAAAATTACTTCAGGTCGCACATTTAAACATGCGTATGAAGTGGTTGTCGATGATAGTTTAATCTCACAAGACCATTATCGTTTGGGCGAAAAAATTAAGTTTAGTAGTAATGGTCACCAATTTAAAATCGTGGGAACAGTTAAAAATAATCAATTAAATGTTGCACCAGTAATTTATGCGAGCGCACAAAATGTGCAATCAGAAAAGTTTGGCAAAAACGATCAAGCGATGATTAGTGCAATTATTTACAGAAATGACCCTAAGAAGACGGTTAGTGGGACTCAAGTAATGGGAATGGAAGATTTCATTCAAGACATTCCGGGATACAGTGCGCAAAATTCAACTTTTGAATTTATGATTGTCTTCTTGCTACTAATTACACTAGTAGTGATTTCAATCTTCTTATATGTATTAACAATGCAAAAAATACCATATTTCGCAGTAATGAAGGTACAAGGGGTATCCAACTTCTACCTTGCAATGAATGTCATCTCAAATGCACTTATTTTGGCTGTTGGTGGTGTCGCAATTAGTGCACTACTAACATTCCTAACTGCAATTTCAATGCCAGCTGCTGTACCAATGACATTCGATCCTGCATTAATGATATTTGTATCGATTATGATTATTTTAATGTCAATCATTGGAGCATTAATTCCAATGAGAACGGTCACTAAGATTGACCCAGCAACTGCAATGGGAGGGATTTAATAATGGCTACAATTGAATTAAATAACGTCAATAAAGTTTTTGGTGTCGACGAAGCTGCTACTAAAGCGTTAAGCAATATTAATTTTTCTGCTAATAAGGGTGAAGTTATCGCTATTACCGGACCATCTGGTTCGGGGAAATCAACTTTCATGAAAATTTTAGGTGGTATTCTTTCTGCCACTAGTGGTGAAATTATGATTGATGGTGCTAACTATGGGGACATGAACGCTAAACAACAAAGTCGCTTCAGATTAGACCACATCGGGTTTATCTTACAAGCATACAACTTATTACCTTACCTAAAGGTCAAAGATCAATTTAGACTAGTGGATAAAGTTAAAAAGTCAGGGAATTTGACCGTTGATGAATGTAAACAATTAGTCGCTCAATTGAAAGTGACTGATTTAATGAACAAATACCCAGATGAACTTTCTGGTGGGCAACAACAAAGAGTGGCGATTTTAAGAGCGCTTTACACTAACCCAGACATTATCTTAGCGGATGAACCCACTGCTGCTTTAGATGGTCAAATGGCGATTAAATCAATGGAAGTATTACAAGAACTAGCGCATAAACAAAATAAGACAGTCATCGTGATTACCCATGACGCTAGATTATTGAGTTATGTTGATAAAAACTATCGAATCGTAGATGGACAAGGTGAATTCATCGATACTGATGATGCAGTTTTAGTATAAAAAAGAAGATAGGCACAATGCCTATCTTCTTTATTTTTGATGTTGTTGTTCAACGTGATTAGTAATATCGTTGTAGAAACGTTGTTCTAGTGAAGAAGAACCAGAACTCTTGAATGCTTGCCAACTACCGACTAAATCAATGCTGAAGATGGTGATTTTATCATCAACTAAAAATTCTTTTTCTAACGTAGATTTTAAATCTTTAACGATTTCTTTAGTACGATCTAAGACTTCGAATTCTTTTTCGTTAATGAATGAAGATTCGAATTCTTTTTGGTACTTGTTTAAGAAGTTACTCATTACTTCTTGTAGTTCTTCATCGTATTTTTCGATGAATTTACGTTTACCATCTTCGAATTTATGGAAACCATCATCAACTAGAAATGATAATTTAAACCATTCAGTATATCCGTCTCTGGAATCCTTGTAACTTAAATCAGGATCGTTAAATTCATTAAACATTTCATTTACTAGTGCAATTGCCATGATGGTTAAACTCCCTATTCTGAATAGTATTTTATATCTACATTATATACTAATATTTTCTCCAAATGACTTCAAATAAAAAAACATTTATCCAAATAGATAAATGTTTTTCAATTACTTTTTGTTTTGAATAGCTTGAATTTCTTTATATTGGTTTTGCATCCATGAGATGTAAGTTGGTTCATCACTTGGTTTAGTTTCAGTCACAGAGACTACTGGCACATTGTTTTGCTTAGCTAGTTTAACTAAGTTAGTGACAGTCTTGCTGTTAACTTGCTTGTTATATACGAAGAAAGCTAATTTATGGTCTTTAATATCGTTTTGAATTTCACGAATACTCTTAGGGGATGGATCGTTATCCTTTTCAGTGGCTTCTTCAAATGATTTATCAGAAACGGTGTAGCCCATGTTAGATAGTGAATAATCAAAAACTGGTTCTGAAACGGCTACCGGCTTGTTGATTTTATTCTTCTTGATGTCAGCAAGTTGAGTGTTGAGTACTTTTAGCTTATCGATGTATGCTTTGGCGTTATTTTCGAAATCTTTTTTGTGATTAGGTTGTAACTTGGCAAACTTAGCAGCTAATTCGTTGGCTAATTTTTCCATGGTAGCAACGTTGTACCAGATGTGTGGATTATCACCGGTCTTTTTACCCATTAGGCTACCAACGTTGATTGAATCAACATTTTTGTTACTACCTAATAGCTTTTGTGCCCATGAGTCGTAACCTAAACCATTATAGATAACTAAGTTAGCTTGGTAGACGTTCTTAGCATCTGAACTGGCAGGGTTAAAATCATGTGGATCAATGTTAGGGTTATTGATGATTGAAGTTACTTTACCGTATTTTCCTAAAACATTTTTGGCAACTTCGCCATAGAAGTTAACTGATGAAGTGACGTGGATACTCTTCTTAGCATCGTTCTTGCTGGCTGAACATCCAGTTAAGATTAAGACGAATGTCGCGATGAAGACGATCAAACTAAGCGCTTTAATTTTTTTCATAATTTCCTCCAAATAAAAAATATATCTAATTCTGTTATATAACAAATATAGTTATATAACTAAAATAGATATATGTCAAGAATAAACCTTTTTAATCGTTAATATGTGTTTTTAATGTTGCTAGTAGTTGTGAAACATGGTTATCGCTAAGTTGATAAATGCGTTCTTGGCCATCTTTTTGGCTGTAAACTAAGTTAGCATCAGCTAATATTTTTAGATGACGAGAAATATTAGGTTGAGAAGTTTCAAAGTAATTCATTAAGTTGGAGACATTACTTTGTTGATTATCTTCTAAGTAATAGAGGATTTGAATTCGTAGTGAATTATCCAATGCCTTAGTAATCATATGTAGTTTTTTGTCATTTATGATCATAATTTCCTCCGCGTTAGTTGATATATAAATTATAACGTTAAACGCTTGAAAAGAAAAATTATTCCAATAAATATTTACTATAAAATAAACGCTAATTAATTGAGTAATTATATTGCAAAATAAAAAAATAGATTTATTATTAATGGAGAGGAAACAAAAGGGGGATATTTTAAAATGAAAACATTGGTTTTTGGTCATCGAGGGGTACCAGATTTGTATCCAGAAAATTCACTACAAGGATTTCGTTATGCGCTGTACCATCACATTGATGGACTAGAATTTGATGTTCATTTAACAAAAGATAATATCCCAGTCGTTATTCATGATGAACGCATTGATCGTACCACGGACGGACGTGGCTTGGTTAATAGCTATACTTATGAAGAATTATCACAATTTTCACTTGAAAATTATGAACGCATTCCTAAGTTAGAAGAATTATTAGCACTAATTGAAGGACGCGACGTATTAGTTAACCTAGAATTTAAAACTGATAAAATTCATTACCCTAATATCGAAAAAATCGTTGTCGATATGGTAAGCAAATTTGAATTGTTACACCCAGTGATTTATTCATCATTTAATTTGTCATCAGTCAAAATTGTCCAACAACTAGTAGATGACGCGCAATTTGCATATCTAACTGACCGCAGAGTGGATAATCCAAAGGAATTCTTGTTAACTAATCACTTGGATGCATTGCATCTTCAATTTTTCCAACCAGATATCGAAAACAAAGAAAGAGTGTGGACAGTTAACGGATCACTACGTTTACGTTTCTTAATTAAACACGGTGTGGCGGCTGTCATTACTAATAATTTTGAACGCGCAATGAAGATTCGACAAAGCGTTGCAAATAAAAAGGTTAACAAAAAAAGATAAGAAGTGTTAGAATACTTTTATTCTACTCATGGAGGCTATACAATGGCACTTACAACTGCTGAAATGTATTTTTTAATTACCAGTAAGTCCAAAGATAGTCGTGTAATGTTGAAAAACGTACGTCTACGCGCCTATTTAGTAGACAGTTGTTTATTAGATTTAGCAGCTGCTGGAGTAATTAAATTAAATGAAGATAACCGCATTGAAATCATTGATGCATTACCACATAAACTATATTTCTTAAATTCATTTATGGATTTAATTGAAAGAAATAAAGATGCTGATGTGGACACAATGATTGCGAAGTTATTGCAAAATGTCGATGTAATGAAACATACTTACATGGCATTAGGTGAACAATTCTTTGAAGGTGGACACGTGCTAGAAAAGAAAAAGGGATTAGTGCATAAGGTGAGAACCTTCGTCCCTAAGTCACAAACTAACCAAGATATTATTGATGAAATCTATGATCAAATGATGGGTTCTGCACCAATGACAGTAAATGTATACTGTTTGGCTAAGATGTTAACCATTAGTCGTCAATTGAAGTTATGCTTCAAGAGTCGTGAACGTCGTGCAATTGCGTTACGCATGGCACATTTAATGGAACATCCAGAATTCGCTCATATTCAAGACTTGATTGATGAATTTGGTGTTCACATGCGTAAAGTGTCAGCACTAGTCGCAAAAGAACAACCAGCATCATATATGAATCGAACTAAAATTAATACAATTTAAAAGACCCAGCCAAAATGGCTGAGTCTTTTTTGTTATCCTTTGAATTCTAAAATGAACTCTTTATCGTTAGTCTGTTTGATTTTAATATTCCAAAGTGGTGTAAATACGATCCCATCATCGTATTCAACTACTAGTTGTGCATCGTCATATGCTTTGCCGCCCGCATTTTCAGCTAAGTATTTTACAAATAAGATGGCGTCTCTTTTTTGATCAAAAAAGGGTAGCATATGCTCTTGGTAGTAGATGGTGTAACCATGAAAAGTGATTTGAGGCATTGAATTCTCCTAGTTTAAAAGTCAGATTTTAGTTCGTAATGTGTTGCATCGATTTCTTCAATGGAAACATAGTCGCCACCATTGGGATGAAACGTTAATTCGTCGTTATCGATGTCGACGGCTAGCAATAAATCGCTGCCAGCTATGAATGCCAGTCTTTCGTTACTTTTGTCGAAATAACCGTCAATTTGATTATCGTCGTATCTCAAATGGTACTGTCTGATTTGAACTTCTCTCATTTAGCTCTCCTTGCCCTAAACGGGTTGGTATTCGTTGGCGATGATGTGGTATGTCTTATCATCGGCTTTTTTAATGGTAACGCCATATTGTGGTAGCAATACAAGACGTTCATTTTTGAATCTAATTTTGATTCTAACTTCACCATCTAACATAAAAAAGGTTAACCCTTCGTCGTTGTTGGTATAAGTAGAATGGTCAGGATTAAACAAAAAAGTGTAATCCATAAATTGCAATTTATCCATTGTAATTTCCTCTCTATTTATTAGACATGATGTTAACATGTTATGTCTAATTACTCAACGGCGATTAGGTTAACCTTGTTGGTGCCATCAATTTCATTGATATCATTCATTAAGTCATCGACTGAACTGTCAATATTACTTAGTTCTAATGAAATCACGACGCTGGCTGAATCGTTAATCGGAATGTTTTGGTTAATAGTTAAAATGTTGGCGCCACGATGTGAAATCGCGTTTAACACTTGGGATAAAATCCCACTCTTATGATCTAGTAGAAAAGAGATAACTGCTTTGCGTTGCCATGAAGATTGTTGGGCTTCATATACATAATCTTTATATTTATAGTAACTGGCACGACTGATACCAACTGCTTTAACGGCCTCACTAACATTCTTAACTTCACCGTTGTCAATCATCTTACGAGCTTCAATTACTTTCCCAAAAGCTTCAGGTAATAAAGAGTCATCGACAATATAATATTTACTAATTGTCATCACCGCCTAGTTCATTATTTCTACGTTTTTAATTTTTAAATCAATTCTAACATTATTTACAATTTTATCACGATTATTCTATAAGTTGCCAACCATCGATAGTGTATATAAGACATTAATATATATTAGGTAATAATATGATTTTTATTTCTTGAATGACATTTACTATATTGTTAATTATGAAGTATGGTTCATGTTTTTTTACCAGCTATATTATCTCTGAATTGTTTTCTACCAAAACATGTTTTCAAACATATAAATAATAGCAATAAAAAACACCTAGTGGTTAACTAGGTGTTGTGATTAATACCAATGGTGTTGTTGCCAGAACTTCTTAGCGTTTGACCATGAACCGTAACGACTTGCAACGTATTTGTTAGCAGTTAGTTCTTGGTTTTTCTTTGAGTGGTCACCGTGTAGGTAACTAACGTCTAGTTGGAACTTACCGTAACAGACACCGTTTTTTGCGTAGTATCTGTTTGATGATTCATGGAATGAGATCCAACGTCTAGCAGCGATATCTTTTTTGCTTAGACCTTGTTCAGCAACGTGTTGCCAGTTTACTGAGGCACTTGCTGAAACGTTATTTTTAGCAATGTTGAATGCGAATAGAATTAAAAGTGATGTAAATGCGATTACTGAGAATTTGATAAAAGTTTTGGTAATTTTATTCAAAATAAAATCTAACTCCTTTTGTTTTTAATACTTCGATTTCTTTTCTATGTTTAATACTATATCGAAGTAATATATCAAACGCGTTAGTGCAACTTTACAGTTATATTATTAAATATTACATTCTTGCAACAAAAGACATAAAAAGGCCGCTATATCAACGATATAGCGGCCTTTTTATGATTATTCTTTAGTGATTTCGTCCATATCTAATCCGATTGCATTGGCAACTCTAGTACCATAATCATGATCAGCCTTGTAGAACATTCTAGTTTCTAGGACTTTGTTTTCATGGTTTTCGATACTACCTAAACGACTGGCAATCGTATCTACTAAGCGCATTTTTTCTTCTTCAGAGTAGATGTTATATAGTGCACCTGCTTGTGAGTATGGGTCATCATCATAAGTCTTGTAGTTGCCCACTTGTCCAGAAACATCATAAGCATGGATATGTGCATGTGGATCTTCACGAGGACTATCTTTTTCAGTTGGTTCGTAGTTAACAGAACCATCTTGTCCTTGTGCCATGAATCCATCACGAGCATAGTTATGAGCACCATTCTTTGGACTGTTTACTGGAAGATGTTCATAGTTAGCACCTAAACGGTATCTAGCAGCATCTTTGTAAGCAAATAGACGACCTTGAAGTAACTTATCTAATGAAGGTTCGATTCCTGGGACTAAGTTAGCAGGAGAGAATGAAGCTTCTTCGACATCGTCAAAGTAATTAGCAGGATTTTCGTTTAATACGAATTCACCAATTTCTTGTAGTGGATAATCTTTATGTGAGACAGTCTTAGTAACATCAAAAATATCGTATTTGTAATTTAATCCTTCTTCATATGGAATTAATTGAACGCAAACCTTCCACTTAGGGAATTCACCGTTCTTAATTCTGTCATATAGGTCTTGGATTAGGTAATCGGTGTTTTCTGAAGCCACTTTTTGGGCTTGTTCTTCAGTCATATTCTTAACACCTTGTTCTGAGATAAAGTGATATTTAACCCAGAATGCTTCACCTTTGGCATTAACCCATTTAAATGTGTGAGAACCATAACCATTCATGTTGACATAACTGGATGGATTACCACGATCACCCATTAAGTAAGTAACCTGATGTAATGATTCTGGAGAATGGGCCCAGAAATCCCATTGCATATCTTCTGAACGAAGATGGGTAGCAGGATCTCTTTTTTGTGAATGAATGAAATCAGGGAACTTCAATGGATCATTAACGAAGAAAATAGGGGTGTTGTTTCCAACAATGTCGTAATTTCCTTCATTAGTATAAAATTTCATTGCGAATCCACGCACATCTCTAATGGTATCAGGGTAACCTAATTCACCAGCCACTTCTGAAAAACGAATGGTTAGTGGAGTTTGCTTACCTTCTCCATTAAATAAATCAGCCTTAGTGTAGTCACTCATATCTTTAGTTAAAGTGAAGACACCTTTGGCACCAGCACCTTTAGCGTGAACAACCCGTTCTGGAATTCGTTCGCGGTTAAAGTGTGCAAGTTTTTCAATTAATTGGTAGTCTTGTAATAAAACAGGGCCACGATTTCCGGCAGTTAAAGAATGATTGTTATCTGCCCATGGTTGACCTTCATCAGTAGTTAATTTATTAGTCATGGTCATTCCCCCTCTTGGTTTAATACAAGGTCATTTTAAACCCATTTGGTTGAAATCCATAATACGATGGTTATAATTTAATAAAATTTTAAAAAAGATTTGAAAACAATTAGATTTTCAGAGTATAATAAGATTGTTTCTTATTTTAGAATGATTATAAATTACGAAAGAGGGTATCAATATGCCATTTGATCCAACAGATGCACAAGATGTGTACAAAGATGCTGGTAAAAACGTATTATTTACAACTTTAACTATTAATAAAAGTAATCCTGATGAAGACCGTGAAAAGGTGGCCGAGCTAGTATCGAGAGAACAAGCAATCTTACGTTCAATGAATATTAGATACCCAGAAGAACACTTAAAAGTATCTTTTGGTTTTGCTAATTCAGCTTGGGATTACCTATTTGCTGATTACAAGAAGCCACAAGAATTAGAAGACTTCCAACCAGTCAAAGGACCTAAATATACCTCACCAGCCACTCCAGCTGATTTATTTATCCACATTCGTGCGAATTCAGAAGCGGTCGTATATGAAGTAGCAAGTCAAATTAGAAATTACTACCGCGACTTCACGACTGTCCAAGATGAAACCAAGGGATTCAGATACTTTGAAGGCCGTGCGATTATCGGTTTTGTTGATGGAACCGAAAATCCAGAAGTACAAAAGGCGTCAGCATACGCGATTATTGGGGATGAAGACCCTGACTTTGAAAATGGTTCATATGCTTTCGCGCAAAAATACATCCATAATATGGATGCTTGGAATGCATTAAAGACTGAAGACCAAGAAAAGGCGATTGGACGTAAAAAGTATTCTGACTTGGAATTAGAAGATGACGAAAAGCTAGAAAATGCTCATAACGTTGCTTCTCAAGATAATGATGATGGAATCGAACACAAAATCGTTAGAATGAACGTGCCATTTTCTAACCCTAGTGAAGGCACTACTGGAACTTATTTCATTGGCTATGCTAGACACTGGAGTGTTACTAAACGCATGCTAGAAAACATGTTTGGCCAATCAGATCGCTTGTTAGATTTCTCTAATCCAGTGACTGGAAATATGTTCTTTATCCCATCTCTAACAACCTTAGATCAAATTGTAGAAGATGAATTACCAACTAAATAATTAACCTAAAAGCATTGATTAGAAATCGATGCTTTTTTATTTTGATTTTACGAACGATAACTTAATTTTGTATAATAATCTTTGTGAAATTTTTATTCACAAGTTTTCACAAAGAAAAAAACATACATTCGGTGTATAACTAAAAAATCGAATGACTAGATGATGTATATTTTTTATTGATATATCAAGTAATTATGCGATTTTTAAGTTATTCACCCATTGTGGATAACTATGTGGATAAAAGTGTGGAAAAGAAAGTTCCACGCTAAATTGACACCTTTAAAACGTTGATACTATAATGGTTTGAAGATGTTACACACTTATTTTTGACTTATTCACAAATGTGGATAACTAAGAAAAATCTTGACAATTTTTGGACAATATTAGTAGTAGTTGTGACTACTGACAGACACTAAATATAGTGGTTATAAAAATCGAAAAAGGAGATTTCACAAATGAATATTAAATTTGTTGTGGTTGGAAAATTAAAAGAGAAGTATTTTAAAGCCGGAATAGAAGAGTACAGTAAGCGTTTATCACGTTTTTGTAAGTTTCGGATTATCGAAGTTCCAGATGAGAAAGCGCCCGAATCGCTTAGTGAGTCTGAGATGAACGATGTGATGGATAAAGAAGGAACCAGAATTTTAGACAAAATTGCCGATAAAGAATATGTTTATGCATTAGCGATTTTAGGTAAAGAACGCTCATCAGAAGAATTTGCCAAAGAAATTGATCAATTAGCAACCTATGGTCATTCTGATATCACTTTCGTCATCGGTGGATCGCTAGGTTTAGCGCCAAAAGTGCTAAAAAGAGCTGATACACAAATTTCGTTTGGTCGTTTCACATTACCGCACCAATTAATGCGTTTAGTGCTAACTGAACAAATTTATCGTGCTTTTATGATTAATGAAGGAAGTCCATATCATAAGTAAATTTTTTTGAGCATATCTAACTCTAGTTTTTAAAAAATGGATATAATTATAATTGTTTATTAATAATTAAAGAGAAGAGCTGATTATATGGGTATTAAAAAGGCTAATGATAAAGCAGAATTCAAGAAGGTAATCGATGAGAATGGATATAATGAAGTCGCTACATTTTTAGTATATCCACATGGTAATGATGAAAGTAGAAAGCCCAAAAAACGTGCTTTATTATCTAAAAATGATATAAATAGTAGCGAGTTTTTTGAATCAATTAATACAGATAATGGCTTCATGTTTGTTGGTTTAAATTATGCTGAACGAGACTCAGCAGATACTGACGATGAAGTAGACACAACTATCTATCAAACCTATCATGACATCGGTCCTAAGTCTCATGACATGTCAATTTATTCCAGCATTCACGATACTAAAGCTTATGGTAGTTTCGCGATGGACATTTTAAATAAATTCGTTAAAACCGAAATAAGTGAATCATGGATTAATACTATTTCAAAGGAATTATTGGCTTTACCTAAAATGAAGGCTGAAAAGATATTCAATATGAATGATATTGAACCCTTTGACCCATACGAATTCAAGAAAAAATTTTCAGCTCGTTCTGAGTCAGCTAAAGTAGTTGCCAAAAATTTTGAAGAACTTGAAAAACTTGAACAACTGGAAAAAGAATATAAAAAAGCAAATAAAGATACCAGCGAAATTAAAGAAAAGAAAGCACCATATAAAAAGGTTATTAATGAATATAATAAAGCTGTAACAGTAAAAGAATTAACCAATAGATTCATTAATGTGGATGCACCAGCTTTTGCTGCTATCGTTAATTTATTGGATCCTAAATGTTTAATTTGTTTTGGTAAAAAGACATATATTCTTGCCGATGCAGTGGTAAAAGCGTTTGACTTGAATGTCGATGTTGAACAAATAACGCATTATTCTTTTACCGGAAAAACAGGAGTTTCTGATATCACTAAATATAAAAGAGACGAAGTTTTAAGGGTGATTGAAAAATATTAATTAAAAAACTACGATATTAATCGTAGTTTTTTTATGCTTGCATTTTTGAATCATGTAATATATAGTTTACATATGGAATATATATATTACCTAAAATGAATTAGGAAGTGCATATCTAATGAAAAAAATATTAAGCAAAATTATCGAATATGAATTGGGTGTTCCATCTAAAAGGGATGAATACCAACAAAATGTCTTATACGAAAGTGGTTTTATTGCCTTTGGATCTTATTTTATATTTAGTTTTATTGAATTTTTGGTTGCTGGATGTATCTTTTTAAATTCATCTTCTGAAAACTTTTTATATAACTTATTAGCAGTCATATTATTGATTAACTTGTTGGCTATGTCAGTAACATTAGCTTTTCTAAAATATAAAGTACGTAAAAGTAAAATTGACTTAATTGATGTAACTAATGAACAATCATATGAAACATTGGTAAAAAAGGCTAAACGTCGTGGATTGAATTGTGGAATATTGTTTTTCGTTTTGGAAAAAGCAATTGTTATCTTTGGTGGTCCCAATAATGCCGGTAACACCATTGCGGAGAGAGTGTTAAGTCCATGGAATAATGTAATGTTGCTAGTTTTTGCTGTGATTTGTGGCTTTGCTGTATATATTACTTTAAAAAATAAAATTCAAAAATAAAGACGCTGCGAGGGGTTATCTTGGAAAATCGAGTTAAGGAAATACGAACCAAATTGAATATTCAGCAAAAAGATCTGGCGCAACTAGTTGGGATTTCTCGTCAAACTTTAAGTTTGATTGAAAAGGGCGAATATAATCCCAGTTTAAAACTATGCGTTAGTCTAGCTGAAGAATTACAAACAGATTTAAACACACTATTTTGGCATTAGGGAGATGAGGATATGAAAGAAACGTTCTTTATTAAAGTGGTTAAATGGTATTACGGAATCAATAGACCTTTTGATGAGTATTCTGAAAAAGTGGTCAATGAAGCCGGTAATAAGGTGGCAGTCGGCCTAATTGCTTTTCTACTGATATCATCTTGTTCATCAATGATATTAATCAATATATTGAATCCGTACAATGTTTTAAGCGGATTGATATTTATGGATTTAATCGCAATCGTTGTAGCATCTGGTTATATGGGAAGGCTAATTAAGAAGCATGGCTTCGACTATTATGAATATGATAGTAAAGATGAAAGAAATGCTTGTGTAAAGAATTATATATTTTCAAACATGATAACTTTGATCTTCATGTGGGTTTTGTTATACACGTCAGCATTGTGGTGGAATAATGTTGGTGTAATTTTCTTCTTTTATTTTGTTGTATGCAATGTCGGAATTATTATTGGAATGTATGAAGATTATCGTCGTAAATTTAAAAAAGCATAGAGCGAATGCTCTATGCTTTTTTAGTTTTATCTAGAATGTAATTAAATAGATTGATCAATTGACCTACGAATAGCACTGCTAATAATGTACCAATTCCGATTGATGCAATTCGATGTAAAAATACCAATCCTAAGATTATAGTAATGACGATCATAGATGCATCAAAACTAAATTTCATCATTCCAAAGGGCTTGTTTAACTTTTGGCTAATGACGTTTACAAAGCCATCGGCTGGAATCAAAACGAAGTCAGCTTTTACCATCATGAAGATTCCTAATGCGGTACAAATAATTGCTAATAAAGTAACAGGGATACGTTCACCGAATCCTTCTAGTGGGATCTTTTTTAAACCAACTGTAATGCCGTAAAAATCAACTAACCAACCGAATACAAATGATAGTACTAATTGTAGTAATATCTTGATTTGAACGGTACGTAAGATAATCATTTCGACGATGACTAAAATCACGAAAAAGATAGTTGTCGCGTGTCCTAATGTTGTATGAATGATAAAAGATAATGTTTGTGGCACGGAAACTAAAGAACTAACTCCTAATTGTCCACATGCAAATAAAGTAGTTCCTAGCGCTAAGATATTTAGACCGATTATGTATAAAATCGTGCGCCATAAAATAATATGTTTCAAAATTTTCATCTCCAATTTTTTTAAACCATAATATCTAATATTTCATGTATCCAAATTAAAAGCAAGAAAAAAAGCACTCACTTTTAGTGAGTGCTTTTTATTAACAGATTATTTAACT
>NZ_JAMBKT010000035.1 GCF_025290035.1 Apilactobacillus sp. | reverse complement strand
CAAAAGATTCGTATCCGTTTAAAGGCATATGAACACCGTACTTTAGATCAATCAGCTGAAAAGATTGTGGCTACTGCGCAAAGAACTGGTGCTAGTGTTTCTGGTCCAATTCCATTGCCAACAGATAGAACTGTTTATACTGTTCTAGCTTCACCACATAAGTTTAAGAAGTCACGTGAACAATTTGAAATGTTGACTCACAAGCGTTTAATCGACATCTTAAACCCAACACCAAAAACAGTTGACTCATTAATGAAACTTGATTTACCAAGTGGTGTTGATATCGAAATTAAACTATAATTAATCAAAATTACAATATATCGGAGGTGTACTCATGACCAAAAAAGGAATCTTAGGTAGAAAAATCGGAATGACTCAAGTTTTCACTGATAACGGTGAATTAGTTCCAGTTACTGTTGTAGATGTAACTCCTAACGTTGTTCTACAAACTAAATCAACTGAAACTGATGGATACAATGCTATTCAACTTGGTTACGAAGATAAACGTGATGTTTTAAGTAACAAACCAGAAAAGGGTCATGTAGCAAAAGCAAATACAAATCCTAAGCGCTTCATTAAAGAAATCAGAGATGTTGAGCTTAGCGATTACAATGTAGCAGACGAAATCAAGGCAGACATTTTTGAAGCCGGTGACATCGTAGATGTAACAGGTATCACAAAGGGTCATGGTTACCAAGGTAACATTCATAAGGATGGTCAAGCTAGAGGTCCTGAAACTCACGGTTCTAGATACCACCGTCGTCCTGGTTCACTTGGTGTAATTATCAACCGTGTTACTAAGGGTATGAAATTACCAGGTAGAATGGGTAACAAACAAGTTACAATTCAAAATCTTGAAATTGTTAAGGCTGACGTTGACAACAACGTACTTTTAATTAAAGGTAACGTTCCTGGTGCCAACAAGTCATTCCTTACTGTTAAATCTGCAGCTCGCGGATCACAAAAATAAGAAAGGAGGAACCATAAATGACAAGCGTAGCATTATACAAACAAGATGGTAGCAAAAACGGTAACGTTGAATTAAACGATGAAATTTTTGCTATCGAACAAAACGACAGTGTTGTATTTGACGTTGTTTTGATGCAAAGAGCATCAATGCGCCAAGGTACACACGCTGTAAAGAACAGAAGCGCTGTTAGAGGTGGTGGTAAGAAGCCATGGCGTCAAAAGGGTACTGGACGTGCTCGTCAAGGTTCAATCCGTTCACCACAATGGCGTGGAGGTGGAATCGTCTTCGGACCTACTCCTCGTTCATACAGCTACCACTTACCAAAGAAAGTTAGCCGTTTAGCTATCAAGTCTGTTTTATCAGAAAAGGTTGCTAACGACAGCTTCGTAGTTGTTGATTCATTAAGTTTCGATGCTCCTAAGACTAAAGATTTCTCAGAAGCACTAAACAAGCTAAATGCTTCAACTAAGACATTAGTAGTCTTGGAAGAAGACAACAAGAACGCTGTATTATCAGCTCGTAACCTAAAGAACGTTGAAATCGTTTCAGCTAAAGGTTTAAACACATTGAGCGTTGTAAACAGTGACAAGATTGTCATCACAAAGGCTGCTCTTTCTCAAGTAGAGGAGGTGCTCGCATAATGGAATCACGTGATATTATCCTACGTCCCGTTATTACAGAACAATCAACTGCTATGATGGACGAAAAGAAATACACTTTTGATGTTGACTTACGAGCAACTAAAACACAAGTGAAGAACGCAATTCAAGACATCTTTGATGTTAAAGTTGCAAATGTAAATATTATGAATCTTAAAGGTAAGCTAAAGCGCCAAGGTCGTTTCTCAGGTTACACTAAGAAGCGTCGTAAGGCTATCGTTACTTTATCAAACGATTCAAAAGAAATTAACTTATTTAGCAATAAATAAAATATCAATTTAGGAGGAAAACACCGTGGCTATTAAAAAATACAAACCAACCAGCAATGGTCGCCGTAACATGACTAGTCTTGACTACAGCGGTTTGACTAAGACAAAGCCTGAAAAGTCATTATTGGCTTCTAAGTCACACTCTGCTGGTCGTAACAACTCTGGTCGCATGACTGTTCGTCACCGTGGTGGTGGTAACAAGAATCAATACCGTATTATTGATTTCAAGCGTAACCATGACGACGTTGATGGTATCGTTAAGACTATCGAATACGATCCAAACCGTACTGCTAACATTGCGTTAGTTGTATACACTGACGGTATTAAGTCATACATTCTAGCACCTAAGGGTCTAAAAGTTGGTGATAAGGTTCAATCAGGACCAAACGCTGACATCAAACCTGGTAATGCTTTAGCATTGAAGGATATCCCTGTAGGTACTGTTATTCACAATATCGAATTAAAACCAGGTAAGGGTGGACAATTAGTTCGTTCTGCTGGTACTTCAGCTCAACTATTGGGTAAGGAAGGAAAATACGTACTAGTTCGTCTAGCATCTGGAGAAGTTCGTATGATTCTTTCAGTTAACCGTGCCACTATCGGTAGTATCGGTAACGAAGAACACTCATTAGTTAATGTTGGTAAAGCTGGTCGTAACCGTTACAAGGGCCAACGTCCACACGTTCGTGGTTCTGTAATGAACCCTAACGATCACCCTCATGGTGGTGGTGAAGGTAAAGCTCCAGTTGGTTACCCATCACCATTATCACCATGGCACAAGAAGACTGTTGGTAAGAAGACTCGTAGTAAGAAGGCTCGTTCCAACAAGTTCATTGTTCGCCGTCGTAAGGGATCAAAGATGTAATAAACTAAGTTATACCTTCGGGTATACACTTCCCTATACTGATTTTGAAGAGGAGGTTTCATAATGTCTCGTAGTTTAAAAAAGGGACCTTTTGCCGATAAGCATCTTTTAAAGAAAATCGATGCTCAAAAAGACCAAGACAAGAAAGACGTAATCAAGACATGGTCACGTCGTTCAACAATCTTCCCTAGTTTCATTGGCTACACTATCGCTGTTTATGATGGAAGAAAAAACGTTCCAGTATATATTCAAGAAGATATGGTAGGTCACAAATTAGGTGAATTTGTACCAACTCGTACTTTCCATGGACATGGAAATGACGATAAGAAAACTGTTTAAGCAAGGAGGATAACAAATGGCTGAACAAGTTACATCAGCAAAAGCTACTGCTAGAACTGTTCGCATCGCCGCACGTAAGGTCCGCCTTGTAGTTGATCTTATTAGAGGTAAAAGCGTTTCAGAAGCAGCTGCAATCTTGAAGTTCACTCCAAGAGGAGCTTCACCAGTTGTTTCAAAAGTTTTAATGTCAGCTGTAGCAAATGCAGAAAATAATTTTGATTTAGATCGTGAAGACTTGGTAGTAAGCGAAGTTTTTGTTAACGAAGGACCAACACTAAAACGTTTCCGTCCTCGTGCAAAGGGTTCTGCTTCTCCAATTAACAAACGTACTAGTCATATCACAGTTGTAGTTTCAGAAAAATAGGAGGGATTAGCCGTGGGTCAAAAAGTAAATCCTACTGGATTACGTGTCGGAATTATTCGCGATTGGGACGCAAAATGGTACGCTGAAAAAGCTGATTTTGCTAACAACATTAATGAAGACCTAAAAATCCGTGAATACATTAGTAAGAGACTCGCTGACGCTTCCGTATCAAGAGTTGTTATCGAACGTGCTGCAAAGCGTGTTAACGTTTCAATTCACACTGCTAAACCAGGTATGGTTATCGGTAAAGGCGGATCAGAAGTCGAAAATCTTCGTAAAGAATTAAACAATTTAACAGGTAAGAGAGTTCACATCAACATCATCGAAATCAAGAAACCTGATTTAGATGCTAAACTTGTTGGTGAAAACATTGCTCGTCAATTGGAAGGCCGTGTAGCATTCCGTCGTGCAATGCGTCAATCAATGCAACGCTCTCGTCGTGCCGGTGCTAAGGGTATCAAAACTCAAGTTGCTGGTCGTCTAAATGGTGCAGATATGTCACGTGTGGAAGCATACGCTGAAGGAACTGTTCCATTGCATACACTAAGAGCAGACATCGACTACGCTTGGGAAGAAGCTCACACTACTTACGGATCAATTGGTGTAAAAACTTGGATCTACCGTGGTGAAGTTTTACCACAAGCAGTTAACGATGCTCAAGAAAACGATAAAGGAGGGAAATAAACATGCTAGTACCAAAACGTGTTAAGTTCCGTCGTGAACACCGTGGTAAATTACGCGGTACTTCAAAAGGTGGAAACACTGTTTCATTCGGTGAATTTGGTTTACAATCAACTGATTCACATTGGATCACTAACCGTCAAATCGAAGCTTGTCGTATTGCTATGACAAGACACATGAAGCGTGGTGGGAAAGTTTGGATTAAAATTTTCCCTCACAAGTCTTACACTGAAAAAGGTGTAGGGGTTCGTATGGGTAATGGTAAAGGTACTCCAGCCGGATGGGTTGCTCCAGTTAAACGTGGAAAAGTCCTATTCGAAGTTGGTGGAGTTTCTGAAGAAGTTGCTCTAGAAGCTTTACGTTTAGCTTCAGCTAAACTTCCTGTTCGAACAAAGATTATTAAACGTGAGGAAGTAGGTGGCGAATCAAATGAAGGCTAAAGAAATTAATGAACTAACCACTGCTCAAATGCATGAAAAAGAACAAAGCTACAAAGAAGAATTATTCAACCTTCGTTTTCAATTAGCTACTGGTCAATTGGAAAACACTGCAAGATTGAAACAAGTTCGTAAGAACATTGCACGTATCAAAACTGCATTGCGTCAACAAGAACTAAACAAATAGAATACGATAGGAGGTCAACGTAATATGGAACGTAATATGCGTAAGGTCTACAGAGGCCGTGTTGTTTCTGACAAGATGGACAAAACCATCACAGTTGTTGTTGAAACTTACAAAACACATTCTACTTACGGAAAACGTGTTAAGTACTCAAAGAAGTACAAAGCTCATGATGAAAACAATGAAGCTAAGTTGGGCGATGTTGTAGAAATTATGGAAACACGTAAGCTATCAGCTACTAAGAATTTCCGTCTAGTTAATATCGTTGAAAAAGCTGTTATTATCTAACATAAGAATTTTATCGTATTCTGAGTAAATACCGGAAGGAGGGTATTAGCTAATGATTCAACAAGAAAGTCGTTTGAAAGTTGCTGATAACTCAGGTGCTCGTGAACTTTTAACTATTAAAGTTTTAGGTGGATCAAGCAGAAGATATGCAGGTATCGGTGATATCATTGTTGCTACTGTTAAACAAGCAACACCAGGTGGCGTTGTCAAAAAGGGTGACGTTGTTAAGGCTGTAATCGTAAGAACTAAGTCAGTATCACGTCGTGCAGATGGTTCATACATCCGTTTCGATGAAAATGCTGCCGTACTTGTTCAAGATGATAAAAGTCCTAAGGGAACTCGTATCTTTGGACCAGTTGCACGTGAACTACGTGACAACGAATTCATGAAGATCGTTTCTCTAGCCCCTGAAGTACTTTAATTAATCAATGTCAACCAAGGAGGTGCCAAGAAATGTTTATTAAAACCGGTGACAAAGTTCGCGTTATTAGTGGTAAGGATAAAGGTAAAGAAGGTACTGTTACCAAGACTATCGCTTCAAAAGATCGCGTAATCGTTGAAGGCATTAACATTGTTAAGAAACATCAAAAAGCTTCACAAGCTAACCCACAAGGTGGCATTAATGAAGTTGAAGCTCCAATTCATGTTTCAAACGTTATGTTAATTGACCCATCAACAAACGAACCAACTAAGGTTGGATTCAAATTTGAAAATGGTAAGAAAGTTCGTATTTCTAAAAAATCAAACAAATCAATCGATTAAAATTTAATTGAAAGGAGGATACCTTTCCATGTCAAACCGTTTACAAGA
>NZ_JAMBKT010000034.1 GCF_025290035.1 Apilactobacillus sp. | reverse complement strand
ACGCACTACAACTTCAAAATGGTCAATTCGTTACTGCCAACAAATACTTTGTTGTGAAGGTAAAATAGTTTAAATAAAAAGACTTTACTATTAGTGAAGTCTTTTTATCGGCTTATAAAGAAAGAAGGATTTAATATGAAAAAATCAATCAAGACTGCTCTTTTATTTTCCACATTAACCTTTGGATTTATTGGATCCCCAATATTAGGACACCAAGAACATCCCGCCATTATCGCTCACGCTGATGAAAATGATGAAGAAGCACGAGTTAAGGCATTAAATAATGCTAGTCCAACTGTTCAAAAAATCATCTTATCTTCAATTAATGATAATCCATCCTATTTGTCTGGTTTAGGTAAAAATAATTTCAAAACGGCATCAGAAGTTACGCCTGACATTTTACACGATTTAACTGCTCTTTATTACCAAAAAGATGCTACCTTAACCGCAAATGACTTAGTAAGTATTTCTTCAATCGTGAACATGGATAATTTAAAACAAATTGATTTTAACCACGTTACGTTTGAACAAAGTCCATTTAACACCTGGTCATCTTTACCTGAATTAGAAGAATTAAAAGTCGTTAATAGTAATCTAGACTCTAACAGTTTAAAACTACTATCAGCACCTAACGTAACCATGATGGATTTATCTCACAACAACATAGAAAATCTGAATACTTTTGCTGACCATGCCTTTCCAAAATTAAATACAATGTTTCTGGAAAATAATCACATTAGTGATTTAACACCTTTAACTGGTTATGAAGTTGAAGCGAATATTTTCGCTAAACCAAGTGAAGTTACAAACCAAACCATCAGCAAAAGTGTTACTGTAGATACGCCTGAAAAAGGTGGAGAAATCAAAATTAGCACTGACTTTTTGAAAGATTTAAAAATGGTCAATCACGGTAGCCTTTCTACTTTAGTTAACGGTGGCTCCACATATCTAACTATCGATCAATTAAGTGAAGGATGGAAAGCTGTTGGTAACGATGGCAATCCTTCCGTTAATAATTCAGAATATGATCGAAGTAAGAAACCTACCATCCCTACTAACGGTATCAATGAATTATCTTATAAATACGAAAATGGTGAATTGCCACAAGCAGTTACTTTTGAATTTCATAGTGATCTAAACTCTGATTTCACCGAAGATGGTTTTAATGGGAAAGTAACTATTCAAATTAATTATGTAAGTAAAGATAAAGAAACTCCTAACACTAACAATCAAAATAATACCAATAGTACTAATGATGAACCTTTAGTAGACCAAGGACAAAACAACTCCGGTAAGCCACAAGCAAAATATTTACCAAAAGTCATTGGGATTCGCGGTATGAACTTATATAGAACTAATAAATTTACCAAAGTTAACCGTATCAAACATTTCAATAAGGCAACTGGATACAAACGCCCACTATTTAAAGTAATTAGAGAAGTTTCTTCATCCATTGAAACCCCTCGTTATTATGTAGTTCAACTTGATTCAGTAACTCATAAACAAATTCCAGGTACATTTGGTTACATTACTGCTCAAGCAAAATATGTAACTCCGCTTTACTACACTAGCAAAGTAAAAGAAGTGAAAGTTATTAGTAAGAAACTAACTTCATACGACAAGAAGAACCTAACTAACACTTCTAAAGTATATAAGAAAGGTGCTATTCTCAAAGTTAAATCAATTAAGAAGAGAAGCAATTCATATGCATTAGAACTAAACAACGGTAAGTTTGTTGCCGCTAATAAATACTTTGTTGTTAAAGTTAAATAATCCGTTTAAAAAACGCTCACAAAAAGTGAGTGTTTTTTGTTGCTTTATAATTAAAATCCCCGTTATAACAAAAAACTTAATAAAACCTTAAAAAATTCATGTACTTTTAATAAAAATGGCATTAGAATTTACTTAGTTTCAAATAATCTATATATTAAGGTGGGTTTTAAATGAAAAAAACAGTTAAATCAGCTTTATTATTTTCAACAGTAATTTTAGGACTAGTAAGTACTGCCACTATTAAAACGACATCTCCACATTTATCAATAACTGCCCATGCTGATGGCAACAGCTCTCAATTAAGTGTTGATCAAGCCGCAAGCATTGTACAAAATATGACTCCAACAGCACAGGCAATTCTAGCTGATAGTCTTGCTGTAAATCAAAAAACCTTCTATCCTGATAATCAAACGTTCAGCGATCCTCAATCCGCATTAAACGTTATGTTGAACACCCAGGATAAAGTAAATGACGCAAGATTACTCCCTGAACTTGACACTGAAACAGCCCCTATATTTAAAGTTTCAAATATTACAGCAAAAGATTTAAATGATGTCTTTAAAATACTTGATCTAAACATTTTGGATACTTTCCAAACTTATGGTTCTAACTATGATCATAGCGGAGGATCGAATCCTCTTGAAGTTTTAAGTGGTGCCCACAAATTAAGATCTCTATCTATTACAAACTCAAACTTAACTGGTGATGAGCTTACTGTAATTCCCACTCAGTCTTTAACATCTTTACAGCTTTTAAACAACAACATTCGTTCAATTAATTTGTTAAATAGCCATCATTTTCCAAAATTAAAATATTTAAACATACCAAATAATCATATCGAAAACCTAAGCCCTATATCAGGATATAACCTCTATTCAATTACGAACACCAACTCTGCAGATCAAACAGATGTTGGAATTACTAGTTTTTATGGTCAAACTTTTAACGAAACACTTAATTTAAACGATTCATCTCAAGTAGAAACCGTTGGCGACAATTACAGAATATATTTCAAAAACATCAAAGATATTAACTTCAATGTAACTACAGATTCTGATAAAAATACAAATATACGTCCCATTTCAGATGGAAGTTATCATTTGTTTGTATATTCTAATATCCCAATACAATACAATGCTACATTTTATGGACATGATAACCAACCAAGTGCAACAGACCTTTCAGAAGATGGAAGCACAACAAACGGTGTAAGTTATGTAGAATTTCCAAAAACAAATGTTCCATCTCAATTGTCATTTGTTATTGAAAGCACTCAAACAATCGATGGAGAAGTACCAGCAATTGATTATAATTATACAATCAATTTAACAACACATAGCCAAAGTTCTAGTGATGAAAACGACACTTCTAATGACACAAGCACTTCCGATATGCCTAATTCTAATAATACCAACGTAAGCACATTACCTGACACACCTGATAAAGGTTCGAAATCTGGTAGTGCAACTACTCCCACCCCTTTTAATACCAACACTAACTCTAATATTTCCAATACAAATAACAGTTCTGTAATTACTAATGCACAATCTTCAAACAATAACACGTCTACATCATCAAATAATGATAACGAAAAATTAACGAATACATCAAACGATTCAGATAAGGAAACAAATAAATTTTCACCCAAAAAAGATTTAAAAATCTATAAGACTCTTAAATCTGGAAAAAAGGTAACTCAAATAATTAAAAAATCTTCAGTACTGAAGATTTTAAAGAAAATTCATAAGGGAAAGAAAACATTATATCTGGTTGAATATTTAGATAGTAAAACAAAGAAAAAAGAAAAAGGGTACATCCCTGCTGGTAAAAAGATATTTAGTTCTAAAAATAACTCGGACGATGTAGCTAAGGTTAAATTATTAAAACCAATAGAATCGTACAACGTAAACGAATATGGAACTTATCACAAAAAGTATTCCAAAGGATCAGTATTAAAAGTGGTTGATATTAGTATGACTGATCACACTTATTACTTACAACTTTCTAGTGGTAAATTCATCACAGCTAACAAAGATGATATTCGAGTAATTCATTACTAAATAAATCAAAAGCACTCACAAAAGTGAGTGCTTTTTTGTTGCTTTATAAGTAAATATATCTCATATAACGAAAAACTTAAGAAAACCTTAAAAAATTCATATACTTTTTCAAAAATATATATTAGAATTTAATTAACGTAAAATAATCAATATATTAAGGTGGGTTTTTTAATGAAAAAAACAGTTAAATCAGCTTTATTATTTTCTACAGTAGTTTTAGGCCTAGTAAGTATTACCGCTATTGAAACAACATCTCCACAGTTATCAATAACAGCTTATGCCGATTCTAGTGACAATAACACAATGCCACCAAGCATTGCTCAAATGACTGAAATTATCAAAAACATGAGCCCGAATGCTCAAGCTATTTTAGCTGATTATCTATTGTACTCTGGAAATAACGATTCTGGTTATAGTCCTATGTATAATCCAAATAACAAAAATTATGACAGTGCTCAAGATGCTTTGCTTGATATGGTAAGCAATCCCAATATTTATCAAGATATTTTAGGAGAGACTGGATTATCCATAACTAATCCAAACGCCGATGGAGTAACCAGTGCTTTTCAAAATCCATTTAAAATCAATACTATTACTTCTAATGATTTGAAGGATGTATTTAAGGTTTTAAATATCTCCAAATTACAAAGTCTACAAATATTCAACGTTTCATTAAATCATGATAATAACGATTCTCCTTTATCAGTCATCAAATCGGCAAATAAATTAACTTCGTTATTTGTTTATGAAACAAATCTTAGCGATAACGACGTACAATCAATTCCTCTAAATTCGTTATCAAAGCTATCTTTAATCGCTACTAACGTTAGATCAATAGATTTTCTAAAAAATAACGCAGCAAAAAATTTAAATATGCTAGCACTCTCTAGGAATAATATTGAAGATTTAAGTCCCGCGGCTAACTACAAGTTAACCGAAATTTTTGCAAATAAAAATATGGTGGATTCCTCATTTAATACTCAAACAATTACCAAAAATGTTAATTTATCTGATCCTAATGAGGCTACCTTGGTTGGTGACAATTATAAAATACCTTTAAACAACCTAAAAGATATTAACTTCTCAGTTACCTATGATTCTAAAAACAATCCTTCACTAACTCCTAAAATTGATGGAACCCATCATTTATACTCAATTATAGATTCTTCAGTAAATCCATCAGTCATCTCTTACGGATACGATGATAATCCAAGTTTGATCCCAGATGGTTATCTTTTGGATGGTTCAGCTACAAATGGTGTCAGTTATATCGAAGTACCTAAATCAAACTTCCCATCATCATTTACATTTACTGTACAAAGCACACAATCACTTAATCCAAAAGAAACAGATAACACAAAAACATCAGCAGTTGATTATACTTACACTATCAATCTAACTAAACAAGATGTAAATACAACCACCACTGGTTCTAACGCTGGAACCACTAGCTCGAACTCTGGTTCTACTACTACAACTACGAATATCAATTCAAACTCTGGTTCTACTTCTACTGGTTCGAACTCCGGTACCACTACTACAACTACCAGCTCCACTCCTACCACTACAGGTTCGAATACTGGCACTTCCACAAGTACTAATACAACGACTCCAAACACCAACGTTTCTAAACCATCAAATAATGATAGTAACAAACAAACTGATGTACCTAGTTCAGCTAAGAAATTAGTTGCACTTAAAGACTTTAAGGTTTACAAGACACTTAAATCAGGTAAAAAAGTAGCACAAGTGATCAAAAAATCATCTGTCGTTCACGTTTTAAAGAAAGTTCACAAAGGTAAGAAGACATTATACCTTGTTGAATACTTCGATAGTAAAACTAAGAAGAATGTTAAAGGTTACATCTCTGCTAGTTCAAAGAACGTTGGTTCACTATACTACACCAAGAATGTAGAAAAAGTGAAAGTATTAAAACGACTAACTTCATACAAAAAAGCAGGTCTAAAATCACCTTCTAAGAAATACGCCAAAGGAGAAGTTTTAAAGGTTAAAGCCGTTAAGAAACATGGTGATACTTACTACTTAGAACTATCTAACGGTAAATTCATTACTGCAAGCAAACAAGATGTTGAAGTAGTTAAATAATCTGTTAATAAAAAGCACTCACTAAAAGTGAGTGCTTTTTTTCTT
>NZ_JAMBKT010000033.1 GCF_025290035.1 Apilactobacillus sp. | reverse complement strand
GATCAACCAATTTTTGAAATTGAGGAGGATTAATTTTGGACTATAATGTACAAGATTTCATTCCTCAAAGATTCCCATTCCAAATGCTAGATAAAATTGTTGAAGTTAATCCGGGAGTTGGTGCTAAGGCTGAAAAGCTTTTAACAGTTAACGAATGGTTCTTCTCAAAACAACATCTAGAATTCGGAATGCCAAGACCTATCGCAATGGAAATGCTTGCACAAACTGGAGTTTGTGCATTGCTTTCAATGCCTGAATACAAAGGTAAAAATGTTTTCTTTGGTGGTATCAAAGAAGCAACATACAAAGACAGCTTTAGACCCGGCGACAAGTTGGAATTAGCTGTTGAAATGACAAAACTAAAGAGAAACATTGGTGAAGGTCATGGAACAGTTACACGTGATGGCGAAGTAATTTGTGAAGGTACTTTAATCTTTGCAATTGAATAAGTTCATAAAGGATGAGTGAAATGTTTAAAAAGGTATTAATTGCCAACCGTGGTGAAATCGCGGTGCAAATCATAAGAGCACTTCATGAGATGGACATTAAAGCTGTTGCCGTTTATTCAACTGCCGACAAGGATAGCATGTTTGTAAAATTAGCTGATGAATCAGTATGTATTGGTGGACCACAACCTAATGAATCATATTTAAATATGGCTGCGGTTATCGATGCTGCAATTTTAACCAACAGTGAAGCTATTCACCCCGGTTACGGATTTTTATCTGAAAATGCTGAATTTGCTGAACTTTGCGAAAAATGTTCAATTAAGTTCATTGGACCAAGTTCAAAAGTAATTGATTTAATGGGAAACAAATCTCATGCGAAAGCTGCAATGAAAAATAGTGGAGTCCCAACTATCCCTGGCTCTGATGGAGCCATTGAAAGTTTAGATGAAGCATTAAAGCTAGCTGATGAAATTGGTTATCCGGTCATGCTTAAAGCTGCCGCTGGTGGTGGTGGAAAAGGTATCCGTGAATGTGATGATGCTGAATCATTAAAGGAAATCTTTACTACTACTAAGCGTGAGGCAAGAATTTCGTATGATGATGACTCATTATATATGGAAAAAGACTTAAGCGATGCTAAACACATTGAAATGCAAGTGATTGCTGATCAAAAGGGAAATGTTGTTTACTTCCCCGAACGTGATTGTTCACTTCAAAGAGGTCACCAAAAGATTATCGAAGAAACTCCATGTATTGAAGTTTCTCAAGATCAACGTGACTACTTAGGTCAATTAGTAGCTAAGGCTACAAAGGAAATTGGTTATGAAAACACTGGAACTTTCGAGTTCTTATTAGATGAAAAGACTAATAACTTCTACTTCATGGAAATGAACACTAGATTACAAGTTGAACATACAGTTACTGAAGAAGTTGCTGGAGTTCAATTAATCAAAGCGCAAATCCAAGTAGCTGCCGGTGAAGAATTACCATTTACTCAAGAAGATGTTCAAGTTAACAGTTATGCGATTGAATGTCGTATCAATGCTGAAGACCCAGCTCATGGCTTCTTGCCAGCGCCAGGAAAACTAAAAAATGTTAGTTTCCCATTTGGTACTAAGGGTGTTCGTATTGATTCTGGAGTTGAGTCTGGAGACACCATTTCTCCTTTCTACGATTCAATGATTGCTAAAATCATTGTACATATGCCTGACAAACCTCAAGCAGTCGTAAAAATGAAACGAGTAATCAATGAATTTAAGGTTGATGGAGTTAAGACTAACCGTCAATTCCTAAACGATTTGTTACAAGACAAACATTTCAATGATTCAGATTTCAATAATCTATACATTGAAAAATCATTCTTGAAAGAGTGGTTGAAAAACGTTGAAGAATAATAAATCAGAAGAAACTAAAGATTTACAAGCACTAATGGACAAAGTTCCAGACCATTTATTTATTAAATGTCCTGTTTGTGAAGAAAACTTTTATAACAAAAAGTTAGGTACATACAAGTTATGTCCTAACTGTGGATACGGTTTTAGATTAGGTGCTAACGAAAGAATCAACATGACTGTTGATGAATTTACACCCATCAATAACGAAGTATCTGCTCCTAATCGTTTCTTAGACGATGAAAAATATGCTGGTAAATTAGCAAAATCAAAAGAACTAACTGACTTAAACGAAAGTGTTCAAACTGGAATTGCTAAAATCGGTGATGTTGAATTCGCACTTGGTGTGATGGATTCACGTTTCATCATGGGAAGTTTAGGTACTGCAACTGGTGAAAAACTAGCACTATTATTCGAAGAAGCAACTGCAAAGAATCTACCAGTTGTTGTCTTCTCTTGTTCTGGTGGTGCCAGAATGCAAGAAGGAATCCATTCATTAATGCAAATGGCCAAAGTATCACAAGCTGTTTCAGACCATGCAGAAAAAGGATTGTTATACATTTCAGTATTAACTGATCCAACTACTGGTGGGGTTACAGCTAGTTATGCGATGGAAGGAGATATTAATATCTCTGAACCACATACATTAATCGGTTTTGCTGGACGTCGAGTAATTGAAAACACTATTCAACAACGTCCACCAAAGGATTTTCAACGTGCAGAAACATTGCTTAAAAATGGTTTCTTAGATGCCATTGTTAAGCGTCAAGATATGAAATCAGTTTTAGCCAGATTATTGGCTTGGAATTAGGGGGATATTATGACTAAAGCATACGATCGTGTTCTTGCGGCTAGAAGTGCTGATAAAATTAGTATCCAAGACCTAGTTGCTGGAATAACTGATGATTTTATCGAATTGCACGGTGACCGTGCTTATAGTGATGACCCAGCAGTTTACGCTGGTATCGGAACTATCGGTGGTCAAGCCGTTACAATTACCAGTATCCAAAAAGGTGATAACACTGACGAAAATATCGAAAGACATTTTGGTTCAGCAGAACCTTCAGGATACAGAAAAGCTTTACGTTTGATGAAACAAGCGGAAAAGTTTAACCGCCCAATTATCAACTTAATTAACACACCGGGTGCTTATCCCGGTATGGATGCTGAATACAAAGGTCAAGGTTACATGATTGCTCAATCAATCTTACAAGGACTTAAGTTATCAGTTCCATACATCAGTGTTATCGTTGGTGAAGGTGGTAGTGGTGGTGCAATCGCACTTGCTGTTGGTGATACTGTTTGGGCTTTTGAAGATAGTATTTATTCTGTATTATCTCCAGAAGGATATGCCACAATCTTGTGGAAAGACTCAAGTAAAGCAGCACAAGCCGCTGAACAAATGCAACTTACACCTAAGGAATTATTAAACAATGAAATCATTGATAAGATCATTCCTGAAGTAAAAGATGCAAAATCAATGCAAAACTTCAAAGAAGCTTTAATTCAAAAAATTAATGAACTTAAACAATTACCTAAAGAAGAATTATTGGCACAACGTCATGAACGTTACCGTAAATTCAACTAAAGTAATTTAATTGATTTGTATATTTAGGAGGTCAAATCAAATGTCAAACTTATTAGATGGAAAAACAATTGTTGTTATGGGTGTTGCTAACAAACGTAGTATTGCCTGGGGATGCGCTAAGTCACTAATGGATAATGGTGCTAAAGTTATCATTACTTACCAAAACGAAAGACTAAAGCGTCAATTAGATAAATTAGTTCCAGAAGGAACTGAAATGATTGAATGTGATGTTGCTGAAGATGCAAACGTTGAAAAAACTTTCCAAGACATTCAAGCTAAATTTGGTAACATCGATGGTGTTATTCATGCCATTGCTTATGCTGATAAGGAAACTCTTGAAGGTGGAGTTATCGACGTTAAGAAAGATGGTTACAACCTAGCTCAAGACGTTTCTGCATACTCACTAATTTCAGTATCACGTTACGCAAGTCGTGTTATGAACCCACAAGGTAGTATCGCTACTTTAACTTACATGGGTTCAACTCGTGCAATTCCTTCATACAACATGATGGGTGTTGCTAAGGCTGCTCTAGAAGCTAACGTAAGATACCTAGCTTCTGACTTAGGTCCTAAGAAGATCCGTGTTAACGCTATCTCAGCAGGTGCTATCAAGACTCTTGCCGTTACTGGTATCAAGAATCACGGTGACCTACTAAAAGAATCTGAAGCAAGAACTGTTGATGGCGAAGCTGTTGATATTCACCAAGTTGGTGATGTTGCTACATTCTTAATGAGTAACCTATCATCAGGTGTTACTGGTGACTTGATTTACGCTGATAAGGGTGTTCATTTACTTGCCTAATAACACAAAAATTTTTATTGATTCAATCCAAAATCCAAAATATCAAGACATTTTCAAGAAGGCTGATGTTGATTTTACTAAGTATAATAAGCGTCAAGCCATCGTGGGAAATCTGATGTTAGCGGATTACATGGAAATTAGTATCGATGAACTATTACATGGTGATCTTTTTAATTATGGTAAGCACGGCAAACCATCTTTAAAGAGTAATCAATTTCAATATAATATTTCGAACTCATATGATTTAGTAATCTTAGCGGTTTCTAATCAAGAAGTTGGAATTGATATTGAAAAGCTTCGTCCATTCACATACAAGCGCATCACCAGAGCCTTCACTGATAATGAATTAAATTATTTAAGTCAATTATCACCAGAAGAAGATGGGGATGAAACTTTGAAATTATGGACGATTAAAGAAGCAGCTTTAAAACTCGTGGGCACAGGTCTCGCTGGTAAAGTGAAAAGTGTGGATATTGATGTTGATACTAAAGAATCAGCAACAAGACTAGATCGTAAAATTAAACTAACTGATATTGAGGTTGCTGATGGTTACGTTGGAACCTTAGCTACTTATGATGACTAGTAAATTTAGTAGATGATTTTTCCGGGGTCGATGGGACAATTAGTAGACGAATGAAATCATCGCTTGTAATGAGTTGAAACTAAATGAATATACTTAGTCGCATATGTCACATAAAGAAGTAAATTGAAAACGTTGTAATATCAACTTATTTCATCTTTTTTAGATGAAATAAGTGCTTCTACGTTGTAACTTAGTATCGATATTGTTAAACTGATTGATGTTGATTAGGACATCTAGATATGGAAACTAGATGATATAATTAATGATAATTTTAAAAATTAAAATTATAAATCAGATTAATAAAAAAGTTTAATTGTTAAATTTTGAATTTAAATAAGGAGTGCTTATCGTGAGTGTTTTAAATACAACCGAAATTATGGATTTAATTCCAAACAGATACCCAATTTTATACATTGATAGAGTTGACGAATTAGTACCAGGCGAAAGAGTCGTAGCTACTAAGAACGTTACTATCAATGAAAACTATTTCCAAGGTCACTTCCCTGGAAACCCAGTTATGCCTGGTGTTTTAATTATTGAAACTATGGCACAAACTGCATCAATCTTAATTCTAAAGAGTGAACAATACAAAGATAAGACTGCTTACTTAGGTGAAATTAAGGGTGCTAAATTCAGAAAAATGGTTAAACCAGGTGACGTCGTAAGATTCGAAGTTACTATGGGTAAACAAAAGAAGAACATGGGACAAGTTGACTGTACTGCTTACGTTGGCGACAAGAAAGCTTGTTCAGCTCAACTAACATTTATTGTTCCAGACGTTAAACGTAAATAAGGAGGATAACTCTATGACAAAGCGTGTAGTTATTACAGGTATTGGTGCCGTTAGTCCATTAGGTAACGACGCAAATACATTTTTAGATAATATCTTTGCTTCAAAGACTGGTATCGGACCAATCACTAAGTTTGATCCAAGTGAAACTGGTGTTTCACTAGCCGGTGAAGTTAAAGACTTTGATCCACTAGAACGTATCGACAAGAAAGTTTCAAAGCGTATGGATGACTTTTCACGTTACGCTTTATACTCAGCTTACGAAGCTATGGAACAAGCTGGATTAAAAGAAGGTAACTTCGATCCAGATGAATTAGGTGTAATCTATGGTTCAGGTATTGGTGGTTTAACAACTATCCAAGAACAAGCAATCAAGATGTCAAAGAAGG
>NZ_JAMBKT010000010.1 GCF_025290035.1 Apilactobacillus sp. | reverse complement strand
GGAATAATTTATTGAAAAATAAAAAGAGATGCCAATGCATCTCTTTTTTATTTAATGGTAATGCCCATGCTATTTTTGAAGTGGCTCAATGCGAAGTCGTGACCAGCTTGTGATAGACCTGCAACACCTTGTTCGTGGACGATTATATTATAATTTAAGTTATATGCAGAAACAGCGGTGTGTAATACACAGATTTCGGTACATACACCCACTAAATGAATAGTATCGATCTTTCGTTCTCTTAGATATAAATCTAAATCAGTTCCAGCAAAAGAACTGTATCTAGTTTTATCGAACATGTATACATTTTTTTCATTCGCATGCTGGTTATACCAATCATTTAGTGATCCGTAAAATTCTCGCCCCCAAGTATCTTTTAGGTTATGTGGTGGGAATAATTTAGTTTCTGGGTGATATGGATTGTTTTCTTCGTGTAAATCGGTTGGTAATATTACTTCGTTACCGGATGATCTAAATTGTTCTGCTAAATCCACAATATAATCTACTAAATCTTGTCCAGGTTTTCCAACAGTTAAGTTACCATTGTCGTCTACAAAATCGTTAGTGTAGTCAATGATAAGAAGGGCTTCTTTAGGCATAATAATTATCTCCTTAATTATATTACTACTATTATATATGATAATTATAGAAATGCCATTAAATATTATATAAATTATAAGTTTGCTTTAATTGAACTTTTATCTTTCGAAATAGCTTAAATTGATACCGTTTAGAAAAATAACGATTGAGTTCAATATCATTAAATCGATATTAATTTCTTTAGTAATAAAGAACATAAATAGACTGTAAACGAAAATAAAACATAAAATGGATATTTTTATCGGTCTGATAATTGTAGTGAAATTAATGATGATTTGAGAGATTAGTAATAAACAAAAGATATTGAATATTAAAGCAACAGTGGTTTCATTAATCGAACTTATATCTGAAATCATGTGGTTGGAACTTAAATGGATCATACTGACAAAGAAGTATAAAGCTGCCAATAGACCTTCTGATATTGAAATTACAATGTTAAAGATAATTTTTTTCATAATTTATGCTCCTAAGAAATCAAAAATTCACGGAATAAATTATACAGCATGTATAAAAAATGGTCAATCCATTCCTTTTGATAGCATAAAACAAATGTTATGGTAAACTTTATTTAATTATGTTTTTTTGATAGGGATAAAAAGGTTACTTATAGATAATTTTAAAAATATGGATGGGTTAATTAACGTTGTTTTAACCTTGCTAACAATGGATTTTAATTTTTAATGGAAGGGAGTGAAATTGAGTAATGTAATCACTTTCAAAAATGATTTTGGAAGTATATAATTACTCTTTGATTTCAAAAAATTCGGAAAAAAATAAAATAGTTCGGAGTGAATACTTAAATGATTAGACTAGCTAAAAAATATCTAGTCTGGTGGGCCGTTGTCGCAGCTGTTCTTTTTATGGTTGCTCAAGTGTCTTCAGACTTATATTTACCAACCGTTACATCTAATATCATTGATAAAGGTGTCGCACAAAATAATGTCAGTTACATATGGTCACAAGGTTTTAAAATGCTGGCAGTTGCATTCGTTGGGGTAATTTCCGCTGGTGGAAATATCTTCTTTGCAGCCACCCAATCTCAAAAGATGGGTAAAAAGATTAGATCTGCTTTATACAGAAAAATTATTTACTTAGCGGATCAAGATTTAGATAAATTTGGGGATGCTTCATTAATTACTAGAAATACTAATGATGTTGTCCAAATCCAAAACGTTATGATTCAAGTATTAAGAATGATGGTAATGGCTCCAATCATGTTAGTAGGGGCTATGATTCTTGCATTTGTTAAGAGTCCACATTTAACTGTTGTCTTCTTATGTTCTCTACTTGTATTAGCTGTATCTGTATCAATCGTAATGATGTTTGCAGGACCTTTGTTTAGAAAATTACAAGGTCAAACAGATAAGTTAAACCTAGTCTTTAGAGAAGGGTTAACTGGTGTTCGAGTTATTAGAGCATTCAATCGTGATAGCTATGAACAAAATCGTTTTGATAAATACAACAATAAATATGCTAAAACAGGAACTAAGGTATTTATGATTACTTCATTAATGTTCCCATTAATGACATTCATCCTTAGTGGAACCAATGTTGGAATCGTTTGGTTTGGTGCCAAAATGATTTCTCATAACACTTTAGCTGTTGGTAACTTAGTTGCATTCATGACTTATGCAACTCAAATCTTAATTAGTTTTATGATGTTATCAATGCTTTTTGTTTTCATTCCAAGAGCACAAGCTTCTGCTGCTCGTATTAATGAAGTTTTAGATGTGAAAGATTCAATCGTTGATGGTGAAAATGTTGTTGAACCTAAGAGCAGTGATGCTTCAATCGAATTTGATCACGTTGACTTCAAGTATGGTGATACTGATAAATTATCATTATCAGATATCAATTTTAAGGCGAAGTCTGGACAAACAGTTGCCATTATCGGAGAAACTGGTTCTGGTAAATCAAGTTTAGTTAATTTGATTCCACGTCTTTATGATGTTACAAATGGTGAAATTAAGATTAACGGAACATCTGTAAAAGATATGACCCAAAAGGATCTTCACAAGCTAATTTCCATTACTCAACAAAAGGCGGTTCTATTTACAGGAACTGTTCGTGAAAACATGTTGTATGGTAATGAAAATGCTACCGATGATGAAATTTGGCATGCATTAAGCATTGCTCGTGCTGATGACTTTGTTAAAGAAGAAGGCGGATTAGATTCACGTGTTGAACAAAACGGTGATAACTTCTCTGGTGGTCAAAAGCAACGTTTAGCAATCGCTAGAACTATTTTGAAGAATGCTGACATTTATGTATTCGATGATTCATTCTCAGCATTAGACTTCAAGACTGATGCGTTATTACGTCAAGCTCTTAACAATGATGAAAAAATTCAAAAGGCCATCACAGTTATTGTGGCACAAAGAATTTCCACTGTTGCTGATGCTGACTTAATCTTAGTATTGAGCAATGGTAAGGTGGTTGGTTCAGGTAACCACAAGGAATTATCAGAAAACAACCCTTATTACCGTGCTATCTTAGCATCACAAATCAAGGAAGGGGATGACCAAAATGCATAATCACAGTCGTGGTAAAAAAGAAAAACCAGAAAACTTCTGGTCAGCAACTTGGCGTTTAGTTAAATACGTTAAGCCATGGTTGTTGGGAATTATTATTACCTTAATCATGTCGGTCGCTGCGGTTATTCTCCAAATTGTTACTCCTAAGGTTTTAGGGGAAGCAACAACTGAAATTTATAAAGGTGTTACCAAAGCTTTTGTAATGAAGAAAATGGGACTACATGTCTCAACATTACCAATTGATTTTAGTGCAGTTGGTCATATCTTAATTATTGTCGCTGCTTTATATATTGTGGCTGCATTATTCAATGTTGGACAACAATTTATCATGACTTACATTTCACAAAAAGTTGTCTACCAATTAAGAAAAGATTTAAAAGCAAAACTACAAAGATTACCAATTTCATATTACGACACTCATTCAAATGGGGATATTATGTCTAGAATGATTAACGATATGGATAACATCTCTACAATGCTTCAAACGAACTTAACTCAATTTATTACTAGTGTGCTATTGTTCTTTGGTGTTTTATATATGATGTTAACAATTAGTTTCTCACTAACATTAGTCGCTTTATGTACATTGCCATTAATTGGAATTATTGTTGGTGTGATCGCACCTAAATCACAAAAGTTCTTTAGTAAGCAACAAAGTCATTTAGGGGAAGTTAACAGTCAAGTTGAAGAAAACTTTGCTGGACACACAATCATTAAGACTTTTAACCGTGAAGAAGAAGCAATTAAAAAGTTTGAAGAACAAAACGATAAATACTACAGCTTTGCATGGAAGGCTCAATTTGTTTCAAGTTTTATGTTCCCATTAATGAACTTCGTTAAAAACTTGAACTATGTTTTTGTTGCCGTTTTTGGTGGGATTAAAGTTGCGGCTGGAACTGTTACATTAGGTAATGTTCAAGCGTTTTTACAATATGTAAACATGTTTAACCAACCAATTACCAACCTTGCTAACTTAACTAATACCATTCAATCAACCATTGCTTCTGCTGAAAGAATTTTTAAAATTCTAGATGAACCAGAAATGGTGGATGAAAAAGTAGATATTGCACCAATCGAAACTACTGACAAGATTAAGTTTGAAAATGTTAACTTTAGATACTTACCAGATAATCCACTAATTAAGGACTTCAATTTGGATGTTGAAAAGGGAACAACAGTAGCGATTGTTGGACCTACAGGGGCTGGTAAAACCACTATTATTAACTTGTTAGAAAGATTCTATGATATTGATTCAGGATCAATTAAATTAGATGGTGTGGATACTCGTCAAATGAGTAGAAGTGATTTGCGTTCTCACATTGCAATGGTGCTACAAGATAGTTGGCTATTTACTGGAACTATTTTTGACAACATTAAGTATGGAAATGCAGATGCTACTGATGAAGATGTATACCGTGCTGCTAAAGAAGCACAAGCAGATGAATTCATTGAAAAACTACCTGATGGATATAACACGGTTCTAAATGAATCAGCATCCAACGTATCACAAGGTCAACGTCAATTGATTACAATTGCGCGTGCGTTCTTAGCTAACCCAGACATTTTAATTTTAGATGAAGCAACTAGTTCTGTTGATACAAGAACTGAATCGTTAATTCAAGATGCAATGGATAATCTAATTAAGGGTAGAACTAGTTTCGTGGTTGCCCACAGATTATCAACAGTCCAAAATGCCGAAAAGATTATTGTTATGAATCATGGACAAATTAAAGAAACCGGAAATCATCAATCATTGATGGCTGAAAATGGTTTCTATGCTGATTTATATAACTCTCAATTTATTGGTAACAACCTATAAGATAGAAGGTTAATAACATGCAATATTCTGAGACTATCCAATCTATTGAACAATTAGTGAAAGATCAAGTTGTTCCAGGTGTTAACTATGCTTTTATAGATGAAGGTAGTGTTCAACGTTTCTTAATTGGTAATCGTCAATTATTACCGGTTAAGAAACCTTTAGCTGATGGTCATCTAATATATGATATGGCCTCATTAACTAAAGTCGTTGGAACTACAATGGTAATTCTGAAATTGGCTGAACTGGGCAAATTGAGTTTAGATGATTCAATTTCAAAGTATTTGCCAAAATGGAAATTTAGTGAAGTTACCATCAGAAATTTAATTTGCCATACATCTGGCATCGAAGGGTATATTCCTAATCGTGACAAACTCAATCATGATGAATTGATAGACGCCTTACTAGGGCTTCATGTCGGATTAGGTTTGAACAAAGAGATGCATTATGCAGATGTTAACTTCATTTTTTTAGGCTTAATTGCAAAACAGATTACAGGCGAATCGATTCATCAATTGATTACTGAATATGTTTTACAGCCACTGAAGATGGATAACAGTTCATTTCATCCTAACCCTGCGGATTGTGTTCCGACTGTTTATGATGAACGTCATGGCTTATTGCAGGGAACTGTTCATGATCCTAAAGCGCAGGTTTTAGGGGATGACTGTGGGTCAGCTGGATTATTCAGTAATATGGATGATTTGATTAAATTCGTTCAGTCAATTTTAAATCCGGCTGAAAACCCAGTACTTTCAGAAGAGACACTGGCTGGTTTTTATAAAGACCAAACCGGTTACGATTTAGGTCGAACATACGGTTTTGAAAGATTAGATTATGAGGGGATGCACTATATTTGGCAATCTGGTTTTACAGGAACCTTTATTGTGATAATCCCAGAAAAGAAAAGGGCAATGATTTTTCTATCTAATCGAGTTCATCCGGTTTCTCCTAATGAAGAATTCATTGAAAGAAGAGCACCGTTAATTGAAACTTATTTAAAAGCAAATAAAAAAGACGAATCGTAAGATTCGTCTTTTTTTAATATGATTCTGAAACATCAATTTGTTCTTGTGCAGAAAAGTCATCATTTGGATATCTACGTTTTAATGCTTTGATTAAAATGTGTTTAGCAATGATGTTATTTCTTGCAAGGATAGGACCATGGAAGTAAGTGCAGTATACGTTCTTAAAGATTGCACCTTCAGCGTTATCAGCACCATTGTTACCATAACCTTGTTCAACGTCACCTAAAGGACGTTCACCATTACCAGTGTAGGTAACACCTTGATGATTTTCAAAACCGTGGTAAACTTCGCCAGTTTCTTTATTTTTAATTTTAATATCACCGATGAAACGGTTATCGTGTTGTTGTTCTGTGTAGTGATCTAATACACCAATTCCTGGAATTTTATTTCCTTCGGCATCGATATAGTACTTACCTAGTAATTGGTAACCACCACAAATGGCAAGTAAGCAACCATCAGAATCAATGAATTTTTTAATTTCATCCTTCTTAGTTTGGAAGTCTTTTGAAACAATACTTTGTTCAAAATCTTGACCTCCACCAAAAACGGCGATGTCATAGTCATCAGATTTAAAATCTTCGTCTAGACTAACAACCTGTGATTCAACGTTGATGCCCATTTTTTTACCGTAATATTTTAATACTAAGATATTTCCTAAATCACCGTAAGTATTCATTAAATCACCATATAAATGGGCGATGTGTAATGTATATTCTTTGGTCATTATTCCATACCTCCCTTAATGTAACCTTTTTCAGCAAAGTCTTTTCTTAATTGAAGCATTGCAGTATAAGTTGCTAAAATATAAACCTTTTTAGTTGGTAGTGAAGGGATTTCTTCAACTACTTTTTCTAAATCTGGTTGAACTTCATGAATGTCTTCATCGACTCCAGCAACTTTAAATCTAAAGGTGATATCTTTGTATCTTTCACCACCAGTGATGAATTTTTTAATTGGCATTTGAGTGAAACGTTCAAATTCACCGTCCCAAATCCAACTAGTATCAATTCCATCAGCGTAGTTGGCATTTAACAAGCAGATTAATGAAAAATTATCTTGTTCCTTAGAGATAGTATCAATCACTTGGTTCAAACCAACGGGATTTTTAACCAACACAAGGGTAGTTTCCTTACCATCAATGTCGATTAATTCTTGTCTACCAAAGACACGTTCGTTTGCAGTAAATGCTTGGGCGATGTCTTTTGGATCAACATCTAATAATCTTCCAACAGAGTATGCAGCAAGGGCGTTGTAGATGTTGTAAACACCACCAATACCAATAGTTAGGTTTTGACCATCAACAGTGAAGTCTGATGAGTTGGGTGTTAAGTTATCTAGTTTAGTTAATTCGTGTGATAACTCAGGGCGCTTGAATCCACAATGTTCACAGAAGTAGTTACCTAAGTTGGCATAACTAATGTAGTGATAGTGCAAAATATTTTGACAAACTGGACATAAAACACCGTCAGTATTTGGTTCAGCTTTGAAGTTATCGCCATCTTCGTGATTTTTAAATCCGTAAAAAATCTTTGGATTTGGTAAATCAACTGAATTAAAGATAGGCGCATCACCATTTGCAATGATAGTTGCGTTAGGAGCTAACTTTACACCATCGATAATTTTTTTGTAAGTAGTGTAAATTTCGCCATAACGATCCATTTGATCACGAAAAATATTGGTGAATACAAAAGCAATTGGTTGAATATGTTTTGTAAGCTTAATAACGTTTGCTTCATCGACTTCTAGCACTGCTAGTGGTCGGTTACTTTTAGGATTTTTAGCTTTTAAGAATGTAGTAACCAATCCTTGTTCCATATTAGAACCAGAAGGATTAGTAACCACGTTTTGGTATTTTTGTTTTAGGACTTGAACAGTTAGTGCTGTGGTAAGGGTTTTACCGTTAGTACCAGTTACAACAATAATGTCGTAGTTTTGACCTAAATGTTTTAAGATTGCAGGATCGATTGCAGTGGTAATTTTACCAGGAAGTGAACTTCCACCATTCAGAAATGTGTGTAAGAACCAGTATGATGATTTACCCGCAAAAGTCGCAAATTCGCTTCTTATAGACATACTTGTACTCCTTAATTAATTAATACACAAAATTTTATCATACTTTCCTATTATAGAACGAATAATTGAATTATTTTAGTAAAATCATTCAAATTAGTCGCAACTATCGAAATTAATTGATAAATCGGCTATAATAATAAATGAGAAAAATAGAGAAAGCGAGTTTTATCATGGCACAGCTATATTATCGTTACGGGGCAATGAACAGTGGTAAGTCAATCGAAATTATTAAGGTTGCGCATAATTACGAGGAACAAGGTAAATCAGTTATCCTTATGACTAGTGCGCTAGATACTAGAGAGGAACGCGGAACTGTTGCTTCTAGAGTCGGCCTAAGTAGAAATGCACATGTTATTGAAGCAGATTCTAACTGTTTTGAAATGGTTAAATCAATTGACCCAGATGCTAGTTGTATCTTAATTGATGAAGCTCAATTTTTAAGTAAGCAACATGTCTTACAATTAGCGAAAATTGTGGATGAATTATCAATTCCTGTAATTGCTTTTGGTTTAAAGAACGATTTCCAAAACAATTTATTCGAAGGATCACAAGCATTATTGTTGTATGCTGATAAAATCGAAGAAATGAAGACAATTTGTTGGTTCTGTGGACGTAAAGCGATTATGAACTTACGTTTTCATGATAGTAAGCCAGTATACGAGGGCGAACAAATTCAAGTTGGAGGAAACGAATCATACTATCCAGTATGTAGAAAGCATTACTTCAATCCACCAATGGAACAAATGGGAAAGTGAGGAATTATTAGATGGATGAAATATTTGAAAAGCTACAATCTGTAGTTGATCGCTATGACGAACTAAATGAATTAATTAGTGACCCAGAAGTTATTGCTGACACTAAGCGATTCATGGAATTGTCAAAAGAAGAAGGTAGCTTACGTGAAGTTGTTGCTACCTATAATAAGTATAAAGATGTTGTTTCTCAATTAGAAGACGACAAAGCGATGCTAGCTGAAAAGTTAGATGATGACATGAATGAAATGGTTAAAGCTGAAATTAGTGAACTAGAACCACAAAAGGGTGAACTAGAAGAAGAAATTAAAATTATGCTTCTACCTAAAGACCCTAACGATGACAAAAACATCATCATGGAAATTCATGGTGCTGCTGGTGGGGATGAAGGTAGTCTATTTGCTGCTGACCTTTACAACATGTACATTAGATATGCTGAAAGCCAAGGCTGGAAAACTTCAATTATCGATGAAAGTGATACTGAAGTTGGTGGATTTAAAGAAATCGCCATTATGATTCAAGGGGACAACGTTTACTCAAAACTTAAATTTGAAAACGGTGCTCACCGTGTGCAAAGAGTTCCTTCAACTGAATCAGCTGGTAGAATTCATACTTCAACTGCGACTGTTGGGGTTATGCCTGAAGCAGAAGATGTTGATTTAGAAATTGATCCAAAAGATATTAAGACTGATGTTTACCGTGCTTCTGGTGCTGGTGGACAACACGTTAACAAGACTTCATCAGCCGTTAGAATGACTCATTTACCTACTGGAATTGTGGTTGCGATGCAAGATGAACGTTCACAACAACAAAACCGTGCTAAGGCAATGCAAGTTTTGAAGTCACGTGTTTATGATTACTACCAACAACAAGAAGTAGATAAATACGATGCTGAAAGAAAATCAGCAGTTGGTAGTGGTGATCGTTCAGAAAGAATTAGAACCTACAACTATCCACAAAACCGTGTTACTGATCATAGAATTGGTTTAACTCTTAACAAGTTGGATAAAGTTATGACTGGTGACTTAGAAGATATCATTGATGCTTTAATCTTATCTGATCAAACTGCTAAGTTGGAGCAATTAAAGAATGACTAATATGACTTACTTTGAAGCCCAGAAAAGGGCTTCTTTTCTTATCAAGGAAAAAAATTTAGATGAAGAAGTCGCCAGATTGTTCTTAATGGAAATGTTTGGATTTGATAATACACATTTGTTATTACATTATCGTGATGAAATGAGTTCACAAGACGCTGATAGATATTTTGAATGGGTTAATCAGTATCTAGATGGTAATCCAGCTCAATATATTATTGGATCAACTGAGTTTTATGGTAATCGTTTTAAAGTTGATTCCAGAGTATTAATCCCACGTCCCGAAACTGAAGAGCTTGTTGAGTGGGTATTAAATGAATTTCAAGAAAGTCCAAAATTGAAAGTATTAGATTTAGGAACCGGAAGTGGTGCCATCGCCATTTCTTTGAGTAAAGAACATCCAGATTGGGATATCACTGCCTCCGATATTTCAAAAGATGCCTTAGAAGTTGCTAAGTATAATAATGAAGAAAATGGAACCAAAGTAGCGTTTTTGACGAGTGATCTGTTCGACTCTATTCACGAAGATTTTGATGTAATAATAAGCAATCCTCCCTATATTTCCGAAGATGAAATCGACTATATGGATGATAGTGTGTTAAAACACGAACCAAAGCAGGCTTTATTTGCAAAAAATAATGGCTTATTTATGTATCAATCTATCGCAAATTATATTAAAATGAAGAAGGATACTACTCACGGAACTTTATATCTGGAAATCGGATTTAAACAAACTGAGGCAGTTACCAGGATTTTCACAGAATCATTACCTGATTGCCAAGTAACTAGCAGATGTGACTTTTTCGGTAATCCGCGAATGATACGAGTTAAATATTAAGGAGGGAAGTAAAATATATGGATACACACATTTACACTACAGACGATTTGGATGCAGCGGCAAAAGATATAGTGGAAGGAAAGCTAGTTTCTTTCCCAACAGAAACTGTATATGGATTAGGGGCTGATGCAACTAATGAAGATGCGGTTAAGAAAGTATATGCTGCAAAGGGTAGACCAAGCGATAATCCACTAATTGTTCATGTTGATAGTGAAGAAATGGTAGAGGAGTATGCAATGCCATTATCTGATGAAGCTAAAAATTTGATCAAAACTTTTTGGCCAGGACCATTAACAATTATCTTTAATTTAAAAGATAACGTTTTATCTAAAACGGTAACTGGTGGATTAGACACAGCAGCATTTAGAAATCCTAATAATGATTTAACATTATCGTTGATTAAAAAAGCAGGGGTACCAATTGTGGGACCATCAGCGAATACATCTGGAAAACCAAGTCCAACTATTGCGATGCATGTTTACCATGATTTAAAAGGTAAAATTGCTGGAATTTTGGATGATGGTGAATGCCAATTTGGGGTAGAATCAACAGTTTTAGATATGTCAACTGACCAACCAGCTATTTTAAGACCTGGAGCTATTTCAGCTGAACAAATTCAAGAAGTAATTCACAAACCAGTTTTAGATGAAAGAGTTCATGTTGCTGATGCTCAGGTTCCAAAAGCGCCTGGGATGAAATATAAGCATTACGCACCATCTGCGCAAGTTTATATTGTTGATAGTCCTAAAGACTTTGAAGAAGCTGCAAAGTGGGCTGCTGAACAAGATGATAAAGTTGGTGTCATGGCAACAGATGCTGTTTTAAACAATTTACACCTTAGTAATAATGTTGAATCATTCTCATTAGGTTCAGATGTTTTATCAGCCAGTCATTCATTATTTGCTGGCCTAAGACATTTTGATAATGAATCCGATGTTAAATCGATTCTAGCGCAAGGTTTTTCAAATGATGGCATAGGTGAAGCCTACATGAATCGTTTGAACAAATCTGCAGGACAAAAGCATTTTAATAAATAGTTACGTAAATATTGAGGGGGCACTTCTATCATGAAATACGATTACCAAACTGAAGACAAAGAATTATGGGATGTAATTAAAAATGAACAAGCTCGTCAAGAAAACACAATTGAACTAATTGCTTCTGAAAACATTGCGTCAAACGCTGTGATGGCAGCGCAAGGTTCTGTATTAACTAACAAATATGCAGAAGGATATCCAGGTAAAAGATACTACGGTGGATGTGAATTCGTAGATAAGTCTGAAACATTAGCTATTGAACGCGCTAAAAAGCTTTTTGGTGCAGAATATGTTAATGTTCAACCACATTCAGGTTCACAAGCTAATCAAGCCGTTTACTCTGCTTTTTTAAAACCTGGCGATAAAATATTAGGAATGGATTTAAACGCCGGAGGACATTTAACACACGGTGCGAAAGTTAACTTTTCTGGTAAGATTTATCAATCATTCTCATATGGGTTAGATCCAAAAACAGAACGTTTAAACTATGAACAGATCCTGGAAATTGCTAAGGAAGTGCAACCACAAATCATCGTTGCTGGAGCTTCAGCTTACAGTAGATTTATTGATTGGAATAAATTTAGAGAAATTGCGGATGAAGTAGGGGCATACTTAATGGTAGATATGGCACATATCGCCGGACTAGTTGCTACTGGTTTACATCCTAGTCCAATCGGAATCGCCGATGTCGTAACTACAACCACTCATAAGACCCTAAGAGGTCCACGTGGTGGAATGATTTTGTCACAAGAAAAATTTGCTAAGAAGATTAATTCAGCAATGTTCCCTGGATCACAAGGTGGTCCATTAGAACATGTTATTGCAGGTAAGGCTGCTTGTTTCTTTGAAGACTTACAACCAGCATTCAAAGAATATTGCCAACAAGTTGTAAAAAATGCCGCAGCAATGGCTGACGAATTTCACAATAGTGATACTATTAAAGTTGTTTCTGATGGAACTGATAATCATTTGATGGTACTAGATTTAACTAATACCGAATTGAATGGTAAAGAAACTCAAATTCTGTTAGACTCACTTAAGATAACAACCAACAAAGAAGCTATTCCGGATGAAAAGCTTAGTCCATTTGTTACTAGTGGATTGAGATTGGGAACTCCAGCAATCACTTCTAGAGGCTTTGATGAAAATGATTCACGTAAAGTTGCAAAAATGATAACACGTGCAATCGAAAATCACAGTGATGAAAGTGTACTTTCGGAAATTAAAAAAGAAGTTGCTGAATTAACCCAAAAACATCCAATTTTTAATTAAAAAGGAGAAACACCATGGGAAAATTTCAAGTAATGAATCATCCATTGATTCAACACAAATTAACAATTATCAGAAATGAAAATTGTGGAACTAGAGAATTTCGTGAAGTCGTTAATGAAATTGCTTCACTTTTAGCGTTTGAAGTTTCTAGAGAAATGCCTTTAGAAGATGTAGATGTTAAAACACCTCAAGGAATTGCGCATGCAAAACAACTTTCAGGTAAGAAAGTTGCAGTTGTTCCTATTTTAAGAGCTGGTATTGGGATGGTTGATGGAATCCTAGATTTAATCCCTGCAGCTAAGGTGGGACACATAGGAATGTATCGTGATGAAGAAACCCTTCAACCTCATGAATACTTTGTGAAATTACCTAGTGATATTGACAAACGTCAAATTTTCGTAGTTGATCCAATGCTAGCTACTGGTGGTTCTGCCATCATGGCGATTGATGCATTGATTAAGCGCGGTGTTGACGAAAGTAACATCAAATTTGTGTGCTTGGTAGCTGCTCCAGAAGGAGTGAAAGCTCTTCAAGAAGCCCATGGTGACGTTGATATCTATGCTGCCGCATTAGATGAAAAATTAGAAAATGGTTATATTACACCTGGTCTAGGTGATGCTGGTGACCGTTTATTTGGAACTAAATAATAGAAAAAGCCATCATTTTTGATGACTTTTTTTATTTATGTATAACTTTCTTCTAAATTGCTAAGATACATTTTTTTGATTTTGTAAAGCACAAATTTTAAAAAATTAATTTTTCCCCTATTTCGCCCTTTTTATTTTGAAATAAACTTTGATTGGTGGTAATATTTGTATGTATTTTGTAAGAGAAATACATCATCTTAAAAGTAAAAACTGTCATTATATTACATAATGGTTAGTATACTTAGGTTGCGAAAAGGGGTGATAATCTGTGAATGATCCAATATCTACTTTTAAGCTATTCGGATTGACTTTTAATATTGGGAATATGGTAGCTGTTACGGTAGCAGCCGTGTTTACTTTCTTATTAGTCTTTATCTGTTCTAGAAGACTACAATTGATTCCAAGCGGAAAGCAAAATTTCCTAGAAGCAATCGTAGACTTTACTAATGGAATAGTTAAAGGATCGATCTCAGGATCTGAGGCTAACGCCTTTGGCCTTTACGCATTTGTACTATTTCTATTCATCTTTATCTCTAATCAAATGGGACTATTATTCCAAGTTGATTACAGTGGGGTGACTTACGTAAAGAGTCCAACCGCCGATCCTATCGTGGCATTGACATTGGCTGCAATTTCATTGTCATTAGCTCACTTCTTAGGAGTCTCAAAACTAGGATTTAAAGGTTACTTCGTAGGAAGTTATTTCAAGCCTTTTAAGTTATTGTTCCCGTTAAATGTTTTTGAAGAGTTAGCTAATTTCTTAACTCTTGGATTACGTTTATACGGTAACATTTTCGCAGGTGAATTGCTTCTAGGAATGGTTACGAAACTTGCATTCTCAATGGGAGCTGTAAGTCTTATTCCAAGTGTTTTCGTAGCGATGATTTGGGATGCGTTCTCTATCTTTATCGGTAGTGTTCAAGCATTCGTTTTCGTTACATTAACATTCGTATACATTTCTCAAAAGCTCGAACCTGAGGAATAATTTTCATTATTTTTTATTTATTTAAGGAGGATTTACCATGGGTGTAATCGCTGCAGGTATCGCTATGTGTGGTTCCGCTATCGGTGCAGGTATCGGTAACGGTATTGTTGTTTCAAAATTTCTAGAAGGAATGGCTAGACAACCAGAAATGACTGGTCAATTAAGAACTAACATGTTTATTGGTGTTGGTTTGGTCGAAGCTATGCCAATTATTTCACTTGTTCTTTCATTAGTTTACATGAACAAGTAATAAGAAAAATAATTCTTCTATTCTCAATTAAGGAGGTGTCAATAGATGCTTTCACATTCATTAATTCCAACAGTCGCTACGACTGATGGCGGTGGATTGTACTTCGGTAATATGATTTTTACAGCCGTTGTATTCATTATTTTGATGCTTCTAATCATGCATTTCGCATGGAAACCATTATCAGAAATGATGGAAAAACGTGCTAACAAAATCGCCGATGACATTAATTCAGCAGAAAAGTCTCGTAAGGAAGCTGAAGACTTAGCTAAACAACGTGAAGACGCTTTATCTAAGTCAAGAGAAGATGCTAACGGCATTATTAACAATGCTAAGCAATCAGCTCAAGTCCAAGGAGAACAAATTATTTCTTCTGCTAGAAACGATGCCCAAAGTATTAAGGCTTCTGCTCAAAAAGATATTGAACAAGAACGTCAAGATGCTTTAGCAAACACTAAAAATGATGTGGCCAATTTATCTATTGAGATTGCTTCTAAGATCATTCAAAAAGAATTAAAAGCTGACGATCAAAAGGCATTGATTGATTCTTATATTGAAGGGTTGGGGAAGCAAGATGCTAGATAAAATCACATTTGCAAAACGTTATTCAAAAGCACTTTACGAAGTGTTGGAAGAACAAAACGAAGTTGAAACTGGTTTAAAAGAATTATTATCAATCAAACAAGTTTTTGTTGATAATCCTTCATTAGAACAAGCTTTAACTGACGTAAGCTTTCCAGAAGACAAAAAAGAAAGTTTAATCAAACCTTTGATTGACGATTCTGATGTCGACTATGTAAAGAACCTATTAAAAGTTTTATTAGGTTCAAACAAAATGGATGAACTAACTTTAATTGTAGAAGAATTTGAACAATCTTATAACGAAAAGAATAAAATTGTTCATGCTGATGCAGTCTCTGTAGTTCCTCTAACTGACGAACAAAAAGACAACCTTGCAAGTGCTTTTAAAGCACGTGTAGGGGCAAACGAAGTTATCTTAGATAACAAAGTTGATCAAAGTATAATCGGTGGTGTAATTCTAAAATCATCGAACGTTATTTTTGATGGAAGTGTTAAGACAAAAATTAACAACATTAAAAAACTTCTATTGAGTTAATAACAATATCTATCAAAGAGGTGAAACTTATATGAGCATTAATGCTGAAGAAATCAGTGCTCTAATCAAGCAACAACTTGCTGGCTTTAAGGATGAACTTGCTGTTGAAGAAACAGGAGTTGTAACCTACGTTGGTGATGGTGTTGCTCGTGCTCATGGTTTAGATAACGCGTTGTCTGGTGAGTTACTTGAATTCGAAAACGGAATCTATGGTATGGCTCAAAACCTTGAAAGTAACGATGTAGGTATTGTTGTTTTAGGTGACTGTACACATATTCGTGAAGGTGCAACTATTAAACGTACCGGTAAAATCATGGAAGTTCCTGTTGGAGAAGACATGGTGGGTAGAACCATCAACTCTTTAGGACAACCAATTGATGGTAAGGGTGATATCAAGACTGAAAACACTCGTCCTATCGAAAAGAAAGCTCCAGGTATCATGGACAGACAAAGTGTCTCTGAACCATTACAAACTGGTATTAAGTCAATCGATGCGTTAGTTCCAATTGGTCGTGGCCAACGTGAATTAATCATCGGTGATAGAAAAACAGGTAAGACTTCAATCGCTGTTGATACAATCTTGAACCAAAAGGATCAAGATATGATTTGTATCTACGTAGCTATTGGACAAAAAGATTCAACTGTTCGTTCACAAGTGGCAACACTAGAAAAATTTGGTGCAATGGATTACACAATCGTATTGTCAGCCGGTCCTTCTGAACCAGCTCCACTACTATACATTGCTCCTTATGCTGGTGCTGCAATTGGTGAATACTTTATGAACCAAGGTAAGCATGTGTTAATCGTTTATGATGATTTAACAAAACAAGCTAATGCTTACCGTGAACTATCACTTATTCTTCGTAGACCTCCTGGTCGTGAAGCATATCCTGGTGATATCTTCTATACCCACTCACGTTTACTAGAACGTGCTGCTAAGTTATCTGACAAGTTAGGTGGCGGTTCAATGACTGCTCTACCAATTGTTGAAACTCAAGCAGGGGATGTTTCGGCTTATATTCCAACCAACGTTATTTCAATTACTGATGGTCAAATCTTCTTGAACTCAGACATGTTCTATTCAGGAACTCGTCCAGCCATTGATGCTGGTACATCAGTTTCTCGTGTTGGTGGGGATGCTCAAATCAAAGCGATGAAACAAGTAGCAGGTACTTTGAGACTTGACTTGGCTTCATATCATGAACTACAAGCCTTTGCTCAATTCGGTTCAGATTTAGATGATGCTACACAAGCTAAATTGAACCGTGGTGCTCGTACTGAAGAAGTTCTAAAACAACCTCTTCATGCTCCACTACCTGTCGAAAAACAAGTACTTATTCTATTTAGTTTGACTCACGGATACTTAGACAACATTGCTGTTGACGATATCCAACGTTACCAAACTGAATTATTCAACTTCTTCGACGCTTCACACCGTGACTTATTAGATACAATTGTAAACACTGGTAAGTTACCAGAAGGTGATGCTTTAGCAAATGCAGTTGATGAATTTACTAAATCATTCACACCAAGTAAGCAAGAAGAAACACAAAATAACTAGCTTGAAGGATGGTGAGAACTAATGGCTGAATCTATTAATGATGTTAAACATCGTATTGCATCAACCAGAAATACACGTCAAATTACTACTGCGATGCAAATGGTTTCAACTGCAAAGTTGAATCGTATTCAAAAGCATACCAGTAATTATGAGGAATATGTTTCTCGTGTTAAGGCTGTTGTAATGCATTTAGCTCAGTCTCATTTGTTAGACAAAATTAATTCCTCAAGTAATGCATCTGACCATAAATCAGGTAAGACTGCATACCTAGTTATTACATCTGATCGTGGAATGGTAGGAAGTTACAATAGTAATGTAATTAGAGAAACTAATAACTTTATTGAAGCTCATACACCTAATCCTGACGATTACATGATTTTAGCAGTGGGTGGAAACGGTGCTGATTTTTATAAGAATCGTAATGTAAATGTTGCTTATGAATATCGTGGTGTTTCTGATATTCCTACTTTTGCTGAAGTTAGAGAAATCGTTACAACTGCAAACTCAATGTTTGAAGATGGTGTCTTCGATAGACTATATGTTTGTTACACACACTTTGTTAACAGAATTTCTTCAACTTTTAGAGCTGAAAAAATGCTGCCAATGGATAGCGAAGCGTTTGAAGAAGATTCAAGTAAAGATATCCAAGCCCATGAAATTAATGCGGAATACGATATCGAACCTGATGAATCTGCAGTATTGAAGGTTGTATTACCTCAATACGCACAAAGTTTAGTATTTGGAGCAATTCTTGATGCTAAAACTTCAGAACATTCTTCAAGTTCAACTGCAATGCAATCTGCTTCAGACAACGCATCAGATCTTATTTCTAGATTAGAATTACAATACAATCGTGCTAGACAAGCTGCTATTACTACCGAAATTACAGAAATTGTCGGTGGTCAAGAAGCTCTAAAGCACTAATATGACGGGAGGAATTAACGAAAATGAGTACTGGTAAGATTATTCAAGTTATTGGACCAGTCGTTGACGTTGAATTCCCAACGGACGTTGAATTACCTGATATTAACACTGCCTTACGTGTTCAAAAGGATGACAATGAAACTTTGGTTACTGAAGTTACCCTTGAACTAGGTGATGGTGTTGTTAGAACAATCGCCATGGATGGAACTGACGGTTTACGTCGTGGAATGGAAGTGGAAAACACTGAAGCTCCTATTTCAGTTCCTGTTGGTGAAAACACATTAGGTCGTGTCTTCAACGTTCTTGGTGAACCAATTGATGGTGGTCCTGAATTTGGCCAAGATACTGAACGCTGGCCAATTCATAGACAAGCTCCAAGTTACGATCAATTAAATCCATCTGCAGAAATTCTAGAAACCGGTATTAAAGTTATCGATTTACTAGCACCATACATTCGTGGTGGTAAAGTTGGATTGTTCGGTGGTGCCGGAGTTGGTAAAACTGTTTTAATTCAAGAATTAATTCATAACATTGCTCAAGGTCATAACGGTATCTCAGTGTTTACCGGTGTTGGTGAACGTACTCGTGAAGGTAACGATATGTACTTTGAAATGAAAGGTTCAGGTGTCTTGGACAAGACAGCCATGGTATATGGTCAAATGAACGAGCCACCTGGTGCACGTATGCGTGTTGCTTTAACTGGTTTGACTATTGCGGAATACTTCCGTGATGAAGTTGGTACCGATGTTCTATTATTCATCGATAACATCTTTAGATTTACTCAAGCCGGAACTGAAGTTTCCGCATTGCTAGGTCGTATTCCATCAGCCGTAGGTTACCAACCTACATTGGCTACTGAAATGGGTCAATTGCAAGAACGTATCACTTCAACTAAGAATGGTGCGATTACTTCAATTCAAGCCGTTTACGTTCCTGCCGATGATTACACCGACCCTGCTCCTGCAACTACTTTCGCTCACTTGGATGCAACAACCAACTTGGAACGTTCATTAACTCAACAAGGTATCTACCCAGCCGTTGATCCATTGGCATCAACTTCAGCTGCTCTAGATCCATCAATTGTTGGTGAAGAACATTACAAGGTTGCAACCGAAGTACAACAAGTATTGCAAAGATATCATGAACTTCAAGATATCATTTCTATCTTAGGTATGGATGAATTATCCGACGAAGAAAAGACTATTGTTAATCGTGCTCGTCGTATTCAATTCTTCTTATCACAAAGCTTCAGTGTTGCTGAACAATTTACTGGTTTACCTGGTAGATACGTTCCAGTTGAAAAGACTGTTGAAAGCTTTAAGGCTATCTTAGATGGTAAATATGATGATCTTCCTGAAGATGCATTTAGAAACTGTGGTCCAATTGAAGACGTAGTTGAAAATGCTAAAAAGATGAAGCAAGCTGCTAACAACTAAGGAGGGTTCTAATTGGCTGATAACAACTCAGTATTAACCGTTAGTATCGTTACTCCTGATGGTAAGGTATATGAACGTGAAGATGCGCGCTTAGTAATCGTAAGAACTAAGACAGGTCAATTAGGAATTATGCCTAATCATGTTCCCGTAATAGCTTCATTGGAAGTTGACGAAGTAAAAGTAAATTCCGGTTCAGACGAAGTTGACGAAATTGCCGTTAACGGTGGTTTTGTTGAATTCTCCAACAATATCTTAACTGTTATTGCTGATAGCGCTGAAAAACAAGCTGATATTGATGTTGATCGTGCGACTGCTGCTCGTGAACGTGCTAAGAAGGCACTTGAAGAAGCAAGACAAAAACACGATAATCAAGAAATCTTGAGAAATCAAGTTGCTTTACGAAGAGCTATTAACCGTATTCATGTTGCAAAACATTAAGAAAGAGGTCTGCATTTTTATGCAGGCCTTTTTTAATACATAAATAAAAAAGAAATTAATAAATAGTTAACAATTATTAGAAAGACAAAACAATAAATTTATGGTATAGTTGCTATAAAGAATGGAGATATTATGGAGTTTTTAAATATTAATTCTTTATTAGAATTAGCAATTCAATTATTTTTTATTGGATTAGCTTTTTGGAGTTTAATAGATATCCATTTGGAAAGACAATTTAAAATGCATTTAAATCAATATCGAGTTTTAATTTTATTACTTTCGATTACGATTGGATACATTGTTGGTTCTTTCTTTATTTGGGTTTTGAATATAACTATAAATCACTAATTAAAATATAAAATTACTGGAGGGTTACCAGTGGATAAAATAGTCGTTAAGGGAGGCAAACGCCTTTCCGGTAACGTCCACATTGAAGGTGCAAAGAATGCAGTCCTACCAATTATGGCCTCAACTATTTTGGCTAGTGAAGGTAGAACAGAATTAAGCAATGTACCATTATTATCAGACGTATATACAATGGAAGAAGTTCTACGTTTCTTAAACATGGATGTAGAATTTGATACAGAAAACAATAAAATGAATTTGGATGCAACCAAACAACTCTCATACGAAGCGCCATTAGAATATGTTTCTAAAATGAGAGCTTCTATTGTTGTGATGGGACCACTTTTGGCCAGACTAGGTCATGCCAAAGTAGCTTTACCTGGTGGATGTGCGATTGGTTCTAGACCAATTGATATTCACTTAAAAGGATTTGAAGCACTTGGTGCTACAATCAAACAACACGATGGATACGTTGAAGCATTTGCTGAAGACGGACTAAAGGGAGCTAACATTTACATGGACTTTCCAAGTGTTGGTGCAACTCAAAATATCATGATGGCCGCTACCTTAGCGGAAGGCCAAACTGTTATTGAAAACGTTGCACAAGAACCTGAAATTGTTGATCTTGCAAACATGTTAAATGAAATGGGTGCCAGTGTGATTGGTGCAGGGACCAGCAAAATTAAAGTTAAGGGTGTAACTAATCTTCATGGTGTAGACCACTGTGTTTTACAAGACCGTATTGAAGCTGGTACCTTTATGGTTGCCGCTGCCTTAACAAGAGGAAATGTTTTGATTGAAGATGCAGAGGCATCATATAATCAACCATTGATTGCTAAGTTGGAAGAAATGGGTGTTACTGTTAAGCAAGAAGAAGATGGTATCAGAGTAATCGGACCAGATGAACTAACACCAGTTGATGTTAAAACATTACCATATCCTGGTTTCCCAACTGATATGCAACCTCAAATGACTGTTTTACAACTTGCTGCTCAAGGTAGTAGCATGTTAACAGAAACAGTATTTGAAAATCGTTTCATGCATTTGGATGAATTAGCAAGAATGAATGCTAAATTTAGAATTAATGGTAGAAGCGTTGTTTTAAGTGGTCCAACTGAATTTAGTGGGGCAGAAGTAGCAGCTACTGATTTGAGAGCAGCAGCTGCATTAGTTCTAGCCGGACTTGTTGCAGATGGAATTACTATTGTGAGAAATCTTAAATATTTGGATAGAGGATATTACGACTTTCATGTTAAGTTAGCATCACTTGGTGCTGACATTAAGAGAGTTAACATGAAGGATAACGAAGAAATCACTATCAACAAGACATCACAAAAATAATTTATTAAATACTGATTATGATATAATAATTGAGATATGAGTTAACTCGGGAGGACGAAAAAAATGGCAAAAGACATCGGTATCGATTTAGGAACAGCTAATGTTTTAATCTATGTTACAGGGAAGGGAATTGTTCTAAATGAACCTTCAGTTGTAGCAATTGATATTAAGACTAACAAACTTCTAGCTGTTGGTTCCGAAGCTTATCGAATGGTTGGAAGAACTCCAAGTAACATTCGTGCAATTAGACCACTAAAAGATGGAGTTATTTCAGACTTTGATGTTACTGAAAAGATGCTTACTTACTTTATCAACAAATTAAGTGTTAAAGGTTTCATGTCAAAACCAAAGACTATGATTTGTGCACCAACTAACATTACTAACATTGAAAGAAAAGCGATCATTCAAGCTGCTGAAAAATCTGGTGGTGGTAAGGTTTACATTGAAGAAGAACCTAAAGTTGCCGCTATTGGTGCAGGAATGAACATTTTCCAACCACGCGGAAACATGGTTATCGATATGGGTGGTGGTACTTCTGATATCGCAGTTCTATCATTAGGTGACATCGTTGCAAGTAAATCAATCCGTATTGCTGGGGATGTTATGAACACTGATATCGTTGCTTACATTAAAGATAATCACAGCTTGATTATCGGTGAACATACAGCCGAAAAGATTAAGATGACTATTGGTACAGCAGATCCAGAAGAAACTGAAATTAAAGAAATGGAAGTTCGTGGACGTGACGTTATTGGTGGTATGCCAAGATCAATTACTTTAAATAGTAAAGAAGTCCAAGAAGCTTTATCAGACGCTGTTAAACAAATTATCGATGCCGCTAAAGATGTTTTAGAAGTTGTTCCACCAGAATTAGCTTCTGATATCGTTGATAGAGGTATTATGCTTACTGGTGGTGGAGCCTTACTTAAGGGAATCGACCACGCAATTTCAAAAGAATTAACAGTACCTGTATTAATCTCTGAAAGTCCATTGGACAATGTTGCTAAGGGTGCCGGTGCATTGTTAGAACATATCAATAAAAATGACGATAAGAGTAAAGATTAATATAAGAAGTGATAGTTAATGCGTAAATTGATGATTAAGATGGTGAAGGGATACAAAAAAGTGATATCTCCACTATTTCCCGCATCGTGTCGGTATTATCCCACTTGTTCTACTTATATGATCGATGCTATCAGAAAACATGGTGCGTTCTTGGGTTTTATCATGGGATGTGCTAGGATACTAAGATGTCACCCATTTATAAAAGGTGGATACGATCCCGTTTCTGATCATTTTACTATTTTTAGAAATAAGAGGGCGTCTAAAGAATATAGACGTTCTATGAATTTAAAGTAGTCGATCAATTATGATTCGGCTACTTTTATTTTTTAGGAGGAAAAAATGTCAAAATCAAAGAAAAATATTGAAGTTAGTTTAGAAACCAAGAATGTTAACGGTGAAGAAAGAGAAGTTCTTTTCGTTGGAAAACAAGAAGCAGGTTATCTTCGCGTAATTGAAGATGAAAAATTTGAAGCAGTCTTTGACGATGACAATGTTTTTAAAGTAAAATCTTTAGATGAAGGAATTGAATTATTAATTAGTCAATACAACCTGCACAAGGGATAATTCATTATAGAGGTGATTGCAATGTTTACAAGTGATAATGATAGCAATTCTTCTCGATTAGACTGGACAATTATAATATGTGTTGGACTTTTAGCATTGATTGGAATAGGCGCAATTTTTGTCGCTGTTAACCATGATTCTTATGCTGGAACAATTGTTAAACAAATGGTTACACAATTAGTTTGGTATACTATTGGGACAGTGATAATAATTATAATCATGCAATTTGATTCAGAACAGTTGTGGAAGGTGGCACCTATTATTTACTGGGGTGCACTTGCACTATTAGCTTCACTATTAGTGCTGTATAGTAGATACTATTTTGATCAAACTGGTGCAAAAAGTTGGTTCCAATTTGGTCCACTAACTTTTCAACCAGCCGAAATTATGAAGCCAGCGTTTGTTGTAATGCTGGCTAGGGTCATTGTTGAACATAATCGTAATTATGCTATGCACACTCTAAAAACGGATGCACTGTTATTGGGTAAGATGATCTTATGGACATTACCAATTTGTGTGCTATTGAAGTTAGAAAATGATTTTGGAACAATGTTGGTGTTCTTAGCGATGCTAGGAGGATTAGTAATCGTATCTGGGATCACTTGGCAAATTATTGTTCCAGGAGTACTAGCATTTTCAGCAATTGGAGGAACTGCTTTAATCCTTGTTATTACTGATGGTGGTAGAAAAATTCTAGAAGCGTTAGGATTTCAATCTTACCAATTTGACCGTGTTAATGATTGGTTGGATCCATCTAATCCAGAAAACCTAGCTGGTTCTGGTTATCAATTGTGGCAGAGTATTAAGGCCGTTGGTTCTGGAGGATTTAGTGGAACTGGATTTAACGTATCTCATGTATACGTGCCAGTTCGTGAGTCTGATATGATTTTCTCAGTTATCGGTGAAAACTTTGGTTTCATCGGTGGAGTCGTCTTAATCGGAATTTACTTCACATTGATTTATAGAATGATTAAAGTTACTTTTGAAACTAAAAATATTTACTATGCATATATTTCAACTGGAATTATCATGATGATTTTATTCCATGTTTTCGAAAATATTGGAATGAGTATTGGATTATTACCACTAACAGGGATTCCACTTCCATTTGTAAGCCAAGGTGGTTCTGCGCTGATTGGAAATATGATTGGGATTGGATTAATCATGTCAATGCAATTCCATAATTACGGATACATGTTTAGTGCAAGTCGTGATTTTTCATAGCATATTAATTGACATGTGCAAGATTTAATTGTATACTTTATTAAAATTTGATTATAAGATGAGTAAATAGTTAATCAATATGACAGAGAGCTCCGGTAGCTGAGAGGGGGCTGTTGATGACTGTTGAATATGGTCTTATGCTTAATCTGTCGGTGAGTGATCATAAGCCGACAATGGTTTACACGCATTATAGTGTTTAAGTATAAATTACTTATGAGGTTACTGTCGTGAGGCAGTGACGAATAAAAGGTGGTAACACGAAGCTCTTCGTCCTTTACTGTTAATTCAGTAGGAGAAGGGCTTTTTTTATTTGAAAGCGAGGAAAATACTTTGATTAGATTCAAGAATGTTTATAAGAAGTACAAGCTGGACAAGAGTATATTAACCGCCGTAAAGGATGTTAACTTAGAAGTTAACGATGGGGAAATTTACGGAATTATCGGATACTCAGGTGCTGGTAAGAGTACATTAGTTAGAATGCTAGATGGTTTGGAAGCACCAACCTCTGGGTCAATTGAAATTAATGGTAAGGATATTGCTAAGTTAAGCAATAAAGAATTACGTGAACAACGTAAGAAGGTTGGAATGATTTTCCAACACTTCAACTTATTATGGTCTAGAACCATTTTAGAAAACGTTGAACTACCATTAGAAATTGCTGGAGTAAGTAAAAATGATCGTCGTGAAAAAGCAACTAAGTTAATTGAACTAGTTGGTTTACAAGGACGTGAAAATGATTACCCATCAGAATTATCAGGTGGTCAAAAGCAAAGAGTTGGAATTGCTAGAGCACTTGCTAACAACCCAGAAATTTTAATTTCTGATGAAGCAACTAGTGCTTTGGATCCACAAACTACTGATGAAATTCTTGATTTATTATTAGAAATCAACCAAAAGCTAAACTTAACTATTCTTCTAATTACTCATGAAATGCATGCAATTAGAAAAGTGGCTCAAAAAGTTGCTGTTATGCAAGAAGGTCAAGTTGTTGAAACTGGAAATGTATATGACATTTTCCAAAATCCACAACAAGCTATCACTAAACGTTTCGTTAATGAAGACGGTGCTCCTAATGCTAAAGATCTAAGTATGACTGTTGATGAAATTATTAAGAACTATCCAAATGGAATGGTAATTAAGCTATTGTTTAAGGGAACTCAATCTCAAAAACCAGTGGTTTCTCAACTAATTAGAGAATTCGATTCATTAGAATTAAACATCGTTGAAGGAAGTATTCATCAAACCCAAGGTGGTTCAATTGGATCACTAGTTCTTCAACTTTTAGGTACTGCTGAAGATCAAAATAAAGCAGTTGAATACTTGAAATCATTAAACGTGGAAGCAGAGGTGATTAACCGTGGCTAATCAAGGAATTCAATCATACTTCCAATTTAACAACGTTAATTGGGATGCAATGAGACAAGCAACATGGGAAACAGTTTGGATGACAGCATTATCAATGATTATTGTTGCTGTATTAGGAATTATTTTGGGATTATTATTATTCGAAAGTAGAAATAAATCTGGTTTCGGTTGGAAATTAGTTAACTGGATTGTGTCACTATTAGTTAATATTTTCAGATCAATTCCATTTATTATTTTAATCGTATTATTATTACCATTTACTAAGGACATCGTTGGTACTATCATTGGTCCAAAAGCTGCGATTCCTTCACTAGTTATTTCTGCTGCACCATTCTATGCAAGAATGGTTGAAGCTGACTTCAGAGAAGTTGATAGTGGAGTAATTGAAGCTGTTAAATCAATGGGTGGAACTAACTGGGATGTTATCTTTAAAGTGTTATTACCTGAAAGTACACCTGCTTTAATTGCGGGTGCAACAGTTACAGCTATTTCATTGATTTCATACACTGCTATGGCTGGAGCAATTGGTTCTGGTGGTTTAGGTTACCTAGCATACTTAGATGGTTTCCAATCAAATAACAACACAGTTACTTTAGTAGCAACTGTCATTATTTTAATTATCGTATTAATAGTTCAAACTGTTGGAGACTTACTAGTTAAAAGAATTGATAAACGAACACTATAAGGAGGATTTAAAATGAAAAAAGTATTATCCTTTGGTGGTATTGTAGTATTGTTCATCATTCTATTATTATTAGGACCTGGTAACTATAAGGCTAAAAATACTATTAGAATCGGTGCTTCAAATATTCCACATGCGGAAATTTTGAGACATATCGAACCAGAATTAAGAAAAAAAGGAATTAAGTTAGATATCGTAACTTTCCAAGATTATGTTTTACCTAACCGTGCATTAGTTGGTAAGCAATTAGATGCCAATTACTTCCAAACTCCTGCATTTTTAGATCAATGGAATAAGGAATATGATGGTCATTTAGTAAACGTTGGTGCCGTTCATTTGGAACCAATTGGTATCTACTCAAAGAAGTACAAGAAACTATCTGATTTGAAAGATGGCGCACATATTCTAGTAAGTAGTAATACACCTGACTATGGTCGTATTCTTCAATTATTCCAACAAAACGGATTAATTAAGGTTAAGAAGGGTGTTAATATTACTCAAGCTAACTTCAGTGATATCGCTTCTAATCCTAAACACTTGGTCTTCCAAACTGGTTATGAACCAAAGATTATGCCTTTGATTTATAACAATGGTGAAGGGGATGCGGTTGCAATTAATTCTAACTACGCTGTTCAAGGTGGATTACAACCTGATAAGCAAGCAATTGCGCTACAAAAACCAGAAAAGAATTCACCATACTTTAATATTGTTGCCGTTAGAAACGGTGATCAAAACCGTAAAGATATTAAAGAGCTAGTAAAAGTATTACAATCAAAATCCACTCAAGAATGGATTAAAAAACATTATAAAGGTTCAGTGTTACCAGCAATGGATTACTAATGAAAAGGCGTTTTTTAAACGCCTTTTTTTATTGACATTTTTTATAATTACAAGTATAGTTAGTTACATAAGTAATTAACCTAAAGCAAGGTGGTGAAAATATGCAATTTGATTTCAACAGTCCGGAACCAATTTTCATTCAAGTTGCAACTCAATTAGAAGATGCGATTTTCACGGGAGCTTTCCAAGAAGGAACGCAAATTCCCTCAACGACCGAAATATCAAAACAATTTAAGATTAATCCTGCAACAGTTTTAAAAGGGATGAATATGTTAGTTGATAATAATCTATTGGAAAAGCGTCGTGGAAGAGGGACCTTTGTTTCTAACGGAGCTCAAGAAGCCATCATTAAGAAGCGACAAGAGCATTTCTATAGTGACTATATTTTAAACTTAATTAACGAATCTAAAAAATTACAATTATCAGAAGACGATATACTAACGCTTGTAAAGAGAGGGTACGATAATGAGCAAAATAGAAACTAAACATTTAAAAAAGCAATTTAAGTTTTCAAAAGAACCTCTATTTACTGACATCAATATTACGTTTGAAGAAAATCAAATTTATGGATTATTTGGTGAAAATGGAGCTGGGAAATCAACATTAATGAGCTTGATTGCAGATTATAATTTTGTTACTGCTGGCGAAGTATTATACGATGGTGAACCTGTTCATGATAATTCTAAGGCATTACAAAATATCTATTACATGAGTCAAGACAATATGTATAACAAGAATGATAAGGTCAAGCAAATTTTCGACTTTGTTAGTAAATTATATGTAGACTACGATATTGAATTACAGAATCAATTAATTAAAAAGTTCAGATTAGATGAAAGTCAAAAGTTTCATAAACTATCAACAGGGTACAAATCAATTGTCAAAATTATTATTTCATTGTGTGTTCCATGTAAGTTTATTTTTATGGATGAACCAACACTTGGTTTAGATGCCCGTAATAGGGAAGTTTTTTACACTAGCTTAATTGAAACTTACAGTGAAAATCCAAGAACTTTTGTATTATCAACTCATATCATTGAAGAAATTGATCAAATCATTAATCATTTCATTTTATTACAAGATGGTGAAATTAAGATGGATAGTTCTATTGATGATATTTCAGAAAAATCATACAGTATTTCTGGTCCTAGTGAATATGTGGATAAATACATCGAAGGGATCGATGTATTAGATTCTGATCAATTAGGAAGATATAAGACAGTTCATTTTATGGATGAACTTCCAAATAGAGAAAAACCAGAATCAGTCGATATTGAAAAAATGAAATTACAAAAATTACTAATATACGTCATGGAAAAGGAGGGTAAATAATGAGAACTAAAGAACTAGTTAAAATGTATGTGAAAGAATTTTTACCATTTCTGCAATATGCGTTAATCGTCTCACTTGTCTTATTATTATTCTCTGTCCTTGAAAGTGAACAGAAGATGAGATTAAACGATTTCAAAAACCAATTTGTTTCAATTCCATATATTTTTGATTTCTTTGCTTTGTTATGCGTAAGCATGAACCATAACCGTTTTAAATTAGCGATTCAACATGGAATTGATCGAAAAGATTTCTGGAAGGCTAAGCTAATGTTTATGGCTAAAGCTAGTTTAGTGGTAAACCTAATTAACTTGGTATTTGTATTAATCATCATGAAAATGAATGGAATGTACTCTCTAGCGTATACTAGTACGTACTTTGGATTCTTCCACAATTACTTTATCGACGTTATTTTTATGTTTATTACTGATTATATAGCCTTGTTATTATTGATGGTATGCGTTAATTGTTTTGGAACATTTGCTTCCTTATTTAATCGTTATGGTAAAATTTGTTTTTACTTAATTTTAGCAGCAATGTACTTTTTCGTGGGATCAATTTTAGCCAAATACAGTGTTGTTACTTCATTTACCCATTTCTTGGGTAAAATTCATACTGAGGTCTTTTTAAACCTTATTTTTGGTTTATATGAAGACCAAAAGCTTCATCCATTTAGCAACCCAATTAATATAATCATTTCAATGCTAATTATGATGGTAATAGCAGCGGCTTTAAATCTATTGTTTACTAAATTAGTTCAAGTAAAAAGATAAAAAAGAATCCTGTAAATAATAAAAACATGTTATAATGTAGTTTCCAAGTATTATTGATAGGACGGTATAAAAAGATGAAAAAGACTCATTTAGCTTTACTTTTTGGTGGAGATTCATCAGAACATGATGTTTCAAAACGTTCAGCTCATAACATTTATGATGCAATGGACAAAGATAAGTATGATATTAGTTTGTTTTTAATCACAAAGACAGGAATTATCTTAGATGACGAATCATCTCATCGTGTCTTTGATGGTGAACCTGAAGACCAAGTCGTTGAAGAAGTTGTTAAGGATTTAGATTTCTCAGATCCATTAGCACCTATTAAGAACCTTTCAAAGACTAAGAATATCGACGTATTCTTCCCAATCGTTCACGGTAATTTAGGTGAAGATGGAACTATTCAAGGTTTACTACGTTTAATGCACAAGCCTTATGTAGGTAGTGGTATCTTAGAATCTGCTATGGGATTTGATAAAGATATTACTAAGAAAATGCTAAATTTAGCTGGTGTTAGAAACACTAACTATTACTTAATTACTCCTGATAACAAGGATGAATTTAGTTATGCTAAGTTACAAGCCGAATTTGGTGATGTTATCTTCTTGAAGCCTGCTAACCAGGGTTCTTCAGTTGGTATTCACAAGGTTACTAACGAACAAGAATTTGAAGAAGGTCTAAAAGACGCATTCAGATATGACTACAAGATTCTAGCTGAACAAGCGATTAATGGCCCAGAAGAACTAGAAATTTCTATTTTAGGAAATGAAAAACCAATTGCATCACAAGTTGGTGCCATTAGAGTTCCTAAGGAAGATAAATTTTATACTTACGACAATAAATTCGTTGATGCTAGTCAAGTTCAATTTGATATTCCTGTGGATATTCCACAATCATTATCAGATGAAATTACTGACTTAGCTCTACGTGGATACAAAGCATTAGGTCTAAAAGGTCTTGCTCGTATCGACTTCTTAGTATCTAAGGAAGGTGTTCCATACCTAGGAGAAGTTAACACTTTACCTGGTTTTACTAACATTAGTCTATACCCACAATTATGGGAAGCTTCAGGTATTAGTTACACTGAACTAATTGATAGATTAATTGATCTAGCATACAAAGAATTTGATCGTAGAAATAATATTATTCACGATTTCAAACCATTATCTTAATATTAAAAAAAGGACGATAGCCTAATATAAAGGCTATCGTCTTTTTTTAAATAAAAATGTTAAGAATTTCTTAAGAGTGCCCCCTCAGCTTTGTTTTTTTTAATTATGTAATATTCTAGTAGGTAATGAAGGGCATTTTACGTATGTAATATCGAATAGTTAATGAAAGGAGTTTTAATATGAATAGATGTAAATGGGCAAATGAGAATACAAATATGTTGATTTATCACGATAACGAATGGGGAGTTAAAAAATACGATATAAGCGAGTTGTTTGAGAGTTTAACTTTAGAAATATTTCAAGCCGGATTATCATGGCAAACCGTTTTAAATAAGCGTAATGCTTTTAAAGAAGCTTTCTGTTCCTTTGATATTAGATTAATTAGTGAGTTTACTGAAGAAGACATAATTCGATTATTACAAAATCCCGCTATTATTAGGAATCGAGCTAAAATTGAAGCAACTATTAAAAATGCTAAATGTTGCCTTGAAAATGACCTTTGTGAATTAACATGGCATCCATTTGATTTTAAAACTATGGATGGATTAAATAATGGAGATAAGATTGGTGCACCCAATTTTGTTAATGAATATGTTAAAACATTCAAAAATAAGGGCTTTAAAAGAGTAGGCCTTACTACGATGTATTCTTATTTACAGTCTGTTGGTGTTATAAATGATCATGAACTATCTTGTTTTAGACATGATCAATTAATTGAAGATTAATAGGTGATTACTCTTTAGGAGAGGAGAATTTAGATGGAATTTAATGGAAGTTTGATTAAAGAAAAAAGAAAAGAATTAAAATTAACTCAAGATGATTTAGCTAAGTTAGTGAACTGCAGTCAGCCAATTATCTGTCAAATTGAAAAAAATTGCTATAATCATGAAATTGATGAATCAATTGTGGAAGAAATCTGTGTAGCTTTAGATTTAAGCATACGTGACGTCATTATTGAAAATGAAGATAATGATATTATGAATGTTGATATTATAGAAGAAGTATTCGAAACATCTACATCAATTGATTCGCTTGATAAATATAAGCCTTATTTAGATAGTGATGAAAAAGTTATCCGTTTTAATATCTTAAACGGAATCAAAAAGTGGAAATTATCATATATAGAAGAATCAACTAAAGACTTAGATACAGCATATGAAAAATTCTTAGAATCAAACCAAGAAGTTAATTTAGATATAATGTTTCTTTTAACCATACTATCAATTGGGTACTGTCGACTTAGTCTCTTTAATAAAAGCTTTATTACCATGATGGACATAATAGTTTACTATTATGAACAAGACTTTAAAGATAAAAATTTCAAGTATTGTATGTTACTGTGGTCTCAAATGATGGGATTTTGTATAGTTAAAAATAATATGGCGATATATAAACAACTGTTTAGAATAAAATATGTTGAATTATATTATTATAGTTATAAAAATTATAATGGAATGCCTAGTTTTAGAGAATTAATGGACATGCTTTTGAGGGATGGTTTCATAGAGAATGAAGATGAATTTGAACAGAACATGATGAATCAATATCTAGACAGTAAAAAAAAGAGACACCGGAATTAAACCAATGTCTCAAATGGATTCCAGTGATGGAATCTTTTTTTATTTTTGTACTTTATTTTCTAGGTCTGATTTTACAATTAGTACGTCACATTCAGCAACTCTGGTTACGTAAGAAGCAACTGAACCGATTAGTAGTCTTTCAGCTGCACTTTGACCGTTAGCACCAATAATAATTAAATCAGTATCAAAACGATCAACAAGATCTCTTGAGATGATTGATTTAGGTGCACCGTATTCAATAGTGTAATCAACATTAGTTAATCCGCTGTCCTTAGCTTTTTGCAAATATTTTTCTAAGGAGTTTTTGACCCTAGCTGTTACGTCATCAAGCATTGATGAGTCAAAGTTAGCAAGGTTAGTGAATGATCGAGTATCGATTACGTGAACGATGTGTAAGTCAGCTTCGTTATGTTTAGCGACTTCCAAAGCTTTTTCAAAAGCCAGTTTAGAATTTTTTGAACCATCGATTGGAATCATAATTTGATTGTAATCTTTTAACATATTCTGCCACCTCAAACTATTTTTTTGTAATGAAAGTAACTAATAATAGTTCCATTACCAATATCATTATACAACTTATTACCATGATGATAGTAACAAAAATCAAAGTGGTAACGAAAACTGCTACTGCAGCAAATAAAGCAAGAATTAGATATACAATTCCAAAAAATTTAACTATCTTGGATAAAGCAGAATTGCTTTCTGGATGTAAAAGCATGAAGGGTTTATCTGTATGTTTTATTAAATAGGTACCAATAACGAATAGGATAATGGTAGCTAAAATTAAAAGAACTTTTATTAACATTGTTTACTCCTATTTATCACGTTGAGCGTGAATTAATTTTTCATATTGTTGTTTAAAACTAGCCTCAATTTTTCCGTTGGTCTTTGGTTCGTAGTAGCTATCAGATTTAATTTTATCGGGTAGGTACTGTTGTTTAACCCAATCATTAGGGTAATTATGAGCATATTTATAATCAACGCCATGACCTAGTTTTTTAGCACCAGAGTAGTGGCTATCTTTTAGGTGATTAGGAATTTCTCCATAGTTACCGGTTCTAATTCGACTAATAGCCGCATCGATGGCTTTCATTGCAGAGTTAGATTTAGGTGATAAACAAAGTTCTATAATCGCATTTGCAAGAGGGATGCGTGCTTCAGGAAATCCGACCTTATTAGCAGCTTCAATTGCAGAAACGGTTCTGGAGCAAGCGGCTGGGTTGGCCAATCCGATATCTTCATATGCAATCACCATTAACCGACGACTAATTGAATTTAAATCACCTGATTCAATTAATCTTCCAGCATAGTGTAGAGCGGCATTTACATCAGATCCACGAATTGATTTTTGGAATGCTGAAACAACATCGTAATGAGCATCGCCATCTTTATCTTGAGTTAGTGCTTTTCTTTGTAAACAAGATTCAACATCTTCTAATTTCAATTGAATCAAACCGTCTTTATCAGGTTCTGTAGAATTAGCAGCTAATTCAAGTGCGTTTAGGGCACTTCTTAAATCACCGTTGGTACTGGTGGATAAAAAGCTAATTGCATTGTCATCGATTGCAATATTCATATTACCCAAACCGTTTTCTTTATCAGATAATGATCTTTGAATAGCTGTTTGGATGTCATCTTGTTTAAGTGGATGTACTTCAAATATTTGCGTACGACTTCTGATGGCCGGATTAATATTGATGTATGGATTTTCAGTTGTTGCACCAATTAAAATGATGTTTCCACTTTCTAAAAGGGGAAGTAAGAAGTCTTGCTTAGTTTTATCTAGTCGATGAATTTCATCAAGCAATAGGACAACTGTTCCAGACATCTTTGCTTCTTCAGCAACAATTTGTAGGTCTTTCTTGGTATCGGTAGCAGCATTTAATTGTCTAAATGCATATTTAGTTGATCCAGCAATAGCACTTGCAATACTAGTTTTACCGGTACCAGGAGGTCCGTATAAAATCATAGAAGATAATATTTTCGCTTTAACCATGCGATTAATAATCTTTCCAGGGCCTACTAGGTCTTGTTGTCCAACGATATCTTCAATTTTCTTAGGCCTCATACGATATGCGAGAGGTTGCAAATTATCACGCCCTTATTTGAATAATTTTTTTAATTTAGATAATACTGAGTTATTTTCTGTATTATCTTCTTTTTTAGTATCTGTATT
>NZ_JAMBKT010000009.1 GCF_025290035.1 Apilactobacillus sp. | reverse complement strand
TCTTCGAAGACTTCTACCAAACTCCATATCCACTTCCACATTCATGGCAATTAGCTCTACCTGACTTTTCTGCCGGTGCGATGGAAAACTGGGGACTAGTTACCTATCGTGAAGCATACCTATTAGTTGATCCTGACAACACTTCATTTGAAGTTAAGCAAAGAGTTGCAACTGTGATTGCTCACGAACTAGCTCACCAATGGTTCGGTGATTTAGTAACCATGAGATGGTGGGATGACCTATGGTTGAACGAAAGTTTTGCCAACATGATGGAATACGTTGCAATCGATGCAATCGAACCTTCATGGAACATTTGGGAAGTATTCCAAACTACTGATGTTCCTGCAGCATTAAAACGTGATGCCGTTGACGGTGTTCAATCAGTCCACGTTCAAGTTAACCACCCAGCTGAAATTGATGCATTATTTGATGGTGCCATCGTTTATGCTAAGGGTGCCAGAATGTTAGTAATGGTTCGTGCTTTAATCGGTGACGATGCATTGCGTGAAGGCCTAAAGAACTACTTCGAAGCTCACAAGTACAATAATGCTAAGGGTAGTGACCTATGGGATGCTTTAGGTAAAGCTTCTAACATTGATTTAGGTAAGATTATGGAATCATGGCTAGAACAACCGGGTTATCCAGTAGTAAGTGCCTTCGTTGAAGATGGTCACTTGAAATTATCACAAACTCAATTCTTTACAGGTGCCGGTAAGGATGAAGGCCGTCGTTGGCAAATTCCTTTAAACGCTAACTACGATCAAGCTCCTGAAATCTTCAGTGAAGAATCAATTGATTTAGGTGATTACGAAGAACTACGTAGTTCAAATGGTAAACCATTCAGAATTAACGTTGGTAACAATTCTCACTTTATCGTTAAATACGATGAAACATTACAAAATGACATCTTATCTGACGTTGATCAATTAGATGCAACTGCAAAGATGCAATTACTACAAGACTTCCGTTTACTATCAGAAGCTAAGCAGGTTTCTTACGCTGAAGTAGTCCCAGTCTTAAAACAATTTGCTGACAGCAAATCAAATGTGGTTAACGATGCTGTTTACACTATCGTTGCTGCATTGAAGAAGTTCGTAGAACCTGGTAGTCAAGATTCAGACAACTTGAAACAATTTGTTCGTCAACTAAGTGATGCTCAATTAAATCGTTTAGGTTTAGTTAGTGTTGATGGTGAAGACAACAATGATAAGTTAAGTCGTCCATACATCTTAGGTGCAGCTTTATACGCTGACAATCCAGACTTCCAAGAAGCAGCACATGCGATTTACTTGGATCACCAAGATAACTTAATCTCACTACCTGCTGATACACGTGTTTACATTCTATCTAATGAAATGAAGAACTATGCTAATGCTGAATCATTCGATGCATTAATCGAAGAATACAAGCAAAGCACAGACCCTAGTTTCAAATCAGATATTTGTGCCGCTGTAACATCATCTAAGGACGCTAAACTAGTTGGTAAACTAGTTGCGAACTTCGAAGATAGTTCAGTTGTTAAGCCACAAGATTTACGTGCATGGTTCGCTGGAGTACTAAGAAACCCAGCTGGCCAACAATTTGCATGGGACTGGATTAGAGATGAATGGCAATGGTTAGAAGATACTGTTGGTGGTGACATGGAATTCGCTACTTTCATTACTGTTATTTCTAACATTTTCCACACTCAAGAACGCTTAGATGAATTCAAAGCTTTCTTTGAACCAAAACTAGACACTCCAGGATTAACTAGAGAAATTAAGATGGATACTAGTGCAATTGAAGGAACAGTTGCATTAGTTGAAGCTCAAAAAGACGCTGTTCGTTCAGCAATTAAATAGTTACAAAAAACCACCTGAATTTCAGGTGGTTTTTTACATTTGATAACATAAACGTAATAATTTGTAACGTTAAACGCCCGTAAATCATAGTAGAATAGTATTTACTAAGATTTTTAATGGGGTGCAAATTGATAATATGATAAAAAAAGTAAGAAATGCAATGATGGTATTAATTGCTGTAGTGACATTGGAATCATCTGTAGCGTCTGTTAGTGCGAGTGCTGATTATAATAGCCAAATGGCAAAATATAATAAACATAGTAGTGCCACTTACGTTATGAATATGGACACTAACCAAGTTTATTACCAGAAGAATGCTGATACTAAACGTGCAGTAGCTTCTACTGCGAAGTTGATGACATTATATCTAGCGGTGCAAAAAGCGCAAAACACTAATGGTTGGAATCAAAAAGTTAAAATCTCCAAGAGTTTAGCTAAGATGAGTCGTAATAAATCATTAGGTAGTTACGTGTTGAAAGCTAACCACAGTTATACAGTTAGAAACTTATATCGAGCAACTTTAATTGCTTCTTCTAATAGTGCTGCGATTGCATTAGGACAATGGGTAGCGGGTACTAACAATAACTTTATTCGTCTAATGAACCAACAAGCACAAGCTTTTGGCATTGGAAATGAAGCCCGTTTTGTATCATCATCAGGTCTAGAAAACTATGACTTATATCCATACTATATCCGCTACGGTGGCCATTACGACTATAACCGTGTCTCTGCTAAATCATTAGCGGTAATTGCTTCACAACTACTAAAATTATATCCAGCGGTGGTTAACGATGCGAAATACTATCGTTACTACCAAAGTGGTCAAACCATGCGAAACACGAATGAATTGTTACAAGGTGGATTAAGATACGTTCCTTCTATCTTTGTTGACGGTTTAAAAACTGGATACACACCACTAGCCGGAAACTGTCTAGTAAGTACTAGTCAACTTCCTGGTAAGAATCGAGTAATTATCGTAACGCTAAACGATCGCTACGAAGCATATGATCAATCTAGAATGTACAAATTAATTTATCAAACATTTCCAGAATTCAAATAATTAACAAAAAAGACCAATCATGAGAAAATTGGTCTTTTTTTGTACCCGAATTGTTATTTTTACGAACTATATATAAATTAAATATAATATTGTTCGTATTTAGTGTTGACGAAAGTAAAATCTGTTGTTATTATAAATTTAACGATTAAGAGGGGAGTTTAGATAAATGGATGTAGCAGTTGTGATGGGATCTATCTCTGATTACCCTAAAATACAGGGTACATTGGACGTTTTGGATGAGCTAAAGATTAGTTATGATAAGCAAGTTATCTCCGCTCATCGCATGCCCAGTGAATTACAAGCATTTGGTCGTTCCTCAAAACACGAACATTACCGTGTAATCATTGCAGCGGCGGGAGGCGCGGCTCATTTACCCGGGATGTTAGCGGCAAATACTACGCTACCGGTAATTGGAATTCCAATTAAGACCAGTACATTGAATGGAATGGATTCATTACTATCAATCGTACAAATGCCTGCTGGAGTTCCAGTAGCAACGGTCGCAATCGGTGATGCCGGGGCTAAAAATGCAGCATTATTAGCAGCACAAATCTTAGCATTGAATGATGCCGAAATTGCGAACAATCTTGAGGATTTCCGTGAAAGACAAAGTAAGGGGGCAATCGAGAGCAATGAGCAACTATAATCAACCAATTTTACCTCCATCCACTATCGGAATCTTAGGCGGTGGCCAACTAGGGCAGATGATGGCATTAGTGGCCAAAGAGATGGGATATAAGGTTGGGGTATTAGACCCAACTGAAGATGCCCCCGCTGCTCAAGTTGCCGATTTTCAAATTATTGCTGATTATGATGATTTGGATGCAATGAAAGAATTAGCGCAAAAATCTGATGTAATAACTTACGAGTTCGAAAATGTTGATCAAGATGCCATGCAACAAGTTGATGACATGACCTACATACCACAACCCATAAGCGAATTAACGATTACTAGTAATCGAATTACAGAAAAGAGATTCTTAAAACAAATTGGTGCACCCGTGACTGAATTTGCTGAAGTTAATAACCAAGCAGACTTAATGAATGCATATAGAACGATTGGCACTCCAGCGATTTTAAAAACGGCTGAAGGCGGATACGATGGTCATGGACAGTTTGATATTAATAACGAATCTGACATGAATTCGGCTGCTAATCAGTTAAATTCAGTTCAATGGATATATGAAAAGAAACAATCTTTTGTAAAAGAAGTTTCTATTATGGTCGGACGAGATATCACCGGTAAAGTGACAGTTTTTCCACTCAGTGAAAATATCCATAAAAATCATATTTTACACACTAGTATTATTCCAGCCAGAACCGATGAATCTGTTCATGTAAATGCGAAAAATATCGCAACTAAAATTGCGCAAGAATTAGATTTAATGGGCGTTTTAGGGATTGAATTTTTCCAAATGGCTGACGGAAAGCTACTAGTAAATGAATTAGCACCAAGACCACATAACTCTGGACACTATTCAATTGAGGCCTGCAGTATTTCGCAATTTAAAGCCCACATATTAAGCATTTGTAATTTAACCCTACCAGAAGTATCACTAATCAATTCCGCCGTCATGGTGAATTTGTTAGGGGATGACCTAACCACTGGTAGACAAGCACTATTCAATCACCCTAATTGGAATTTCCATGATTATGGTAAGGTAGCCATCAAACCACAAAGAAAGATGGGACATATTACAGTTGTGGGTTCAGACATAGATCGATTATTAGACGAAGTAAATTTATTTAAATAAGGAGCATTAAGATGACTACATTAGTTACATCAGGTAAAACTAAAGAACTTTACACCACTGAAAATGATAATGTATTGCGTGCGCATTATACTGACCACACCACAGCAGGGGATGGTTTGCGTAATGAATTAATCGATAATAAAGGTGCAGTAAACAACCAAATTTCTAGTTTGATTTTTGGTTACCTAAACCAAAACGGTGTTGCTACGCACTTTATCGAACAAGTAAGTGAAACATCTCAATTAAATAAAAAAGTTGAAATGATTCCGCTAGAAGTTGTCGTAAGAAACTTTGCTGCTGGTCATTTCCAAAAAAGATTCGGCACTGATTATCTTCAAACATTGAAACAACCAGTTGTCGAATTTTTTTATAAAGACAATGACTTACACGACCCCATCGTAACTAAGTCAGATGCAGTTGGTTTAGATCTACTATCAGCTGAAAAGCTAGAACAATTAGAAGCAGCTGGTTTAAAAGTTAACCAAGTTTTAACTGACCTATTTAACAAGATGAATGTTACCTTAGTTGATTTCAAACTAGAATTCGGTATTAACACGGATGGTGAAATCATTTTAGCTGATGAAATTTCGCCAGACTCATGTCGTCTATTGGATAAAGACACTAACGAATCATTAGATAAGGATGTTTTCAGAAAACAAACTGGTGATATGATGCCAGGTTATCTTGAAATTTTACACCGTCTACAAAAGGCCATTTAGGGAGGATATTTAAAATGTTTGAAGTTCAAATTTATGTTCATCACAAAGACTCAATTTTAGATCCACAAGGTGAAGCAGTCTTAAATGCACTCCACCGCCTAAGCTACTCACAAGTTTCATCAATTACTCAAGGTAAATACTTTGAAGCTAATATTGAAGCCGACTCTAAAGAAGCGGCTAAAGAAGTCGTTGAATCAATTTGTAAAGATTTATTAGTTAACCACAACATGGAAGCTTTTGAATACAAATTAAAGGAAGTGGCGAAATGAAATTTGCAGTAATTAGTTTTCCAGGATCTAACTGTGACATGGATATGTATTACGCCATTCGCGATTCTCTAGGCGAAGACGTTGATTTAGTACCTTCAGACTCCACTAACTTAGATGGTTACGATGGTGTCATGATTCCAGGTGGTTTCTCATATGGCGACTACCTAAGAAGTGGTGCGGTAGCCCGTTTCGCCCCAGTAATGGAATCAGTCAAACAAATGGCAGAAGATGGTAAACCAGTTTTAGGTGTTTGTAACGGATTTCAAATTTTAACTGAAGCGAACCTATTACCAGGATCACTTCAACACAACACTAGTATGGAATTTATTTCTGACTGGTCAAAATTAAGAGTGCAAAATAACGACACCATGTTTAGTGATGGCTATGACGAAAGCGAAGTCATCGATATTCCAATTGCTCACGGGGAAGGTAACTACTACTGTGACGACGAAACGTTAGCCCAATTAAAAGCCAATAACCAAATTGTATTTACCTATGAAGACAACCCTAATGGTAGTTGCGACAACATCGCCGGTGTTGTGAATGAACAAGGTAACGTTTTAGGGATGATGCCACATCCAGAACGTGCGGTCGAAAGTATTCTGGGTGGTACTGATGGATTAAAACTATTTAAGTCACTATTAAACCACGTTAGGAGCTAAAACAATGCAAAAGCCAAAGACAATTACCCCTGAAGACATTAAAGAAGAACGTATTTACGCTCAATGGGGATTAACTGACGATGAATACGCATACATTTGTAACGGAATTTTACATCGTTTACCTAACTATACTGAAACAGGATTGTATTCAGGGATGTGGAGTGAACATTGTTCTTACAAGAATTCCAAACCAGTCCTTCGTAAATTCTGGTCTGATGGATCACGAGTTATCCAAGGACCTGGTGAAGGGGCCGGAGTTTTAGATATTGGTGATGGCCAAGCGGTAGTTTTCAAAGCCGAAAGTCATAATCACCCCAGTTATGTTGAACCATATGAAGGTGCTGCTACTGGTGTCGGTGGCATTATCAGAGACATCTTCTCAATGGGTGCCAAACCAGTGGCTTCACTAGATAGTCTTAGATTCGGTGAATTAACTAATCCTAAAAACCGCTTTCTATTAGATAAAGTTGTTGCCGGAATTGCCGGATACGGTAACTGTATCGGAGTTCCAACAGTCGGTGGTGAAATTAGTTTTGATCCATGCTACGACGGAAATCCATTAGTTAACGTAATGTGTGTTGGTTTAATGGATCAAGTTGATATCGAAGCCGGTCGTGCCTCAGGTGTCGGTAATGCAATTATCTACGTTGGGGCGAAAACTGGTCGTGACGGAATTAACGGGGCTACTTTTGCTTCTAGCCAATTTAGTAGTGAAGAAGAATCAGACCGTTCCGCCGTTCAAGTGGGTGACCCATTCATGGAAAAACTTCTTGTTGATGCATGCTTAGAAGTTACGCACCAGCATAAAGATGCCCTAGTTGGAATCCAAGATATGGGTGCCGCTGGATTAGTATCATCATCTGCTGAAATGGCTGATAAAGCCAACAGTGGAGTTGATTTGAACCTTGATTTAGTTCCACAAAGAGAAATCGGGATGACTCCATACGAAATCATGCTTTCCGAATCACAAGAAAGAATGTTGCTATGTGTGAAGGCCGGTCACGAAAATGAAATTCTAGAAGTATTTGAAAAACATCATTTAGATGCTGTCGTTATCGGTCATGTTAATGGCGATAATCAATATCGTTTATTCCACAACGGCGAAACTGTTTGTGATATTCCAACTTCTAGTTTGGTAAATGATGTTCCTGAATACACCCATGAAGTAATTCAACCGGATCGCTTAAAGAACGTTGCGGAAGCAAACATTCCTCAAATCGATGATTTAAATGACATGGTCAAAACCATTATTGCGAAACCAACCATTGCTTCTAAGGAATCTGTTTACCGTCAATACGATTGCCGGGTGCAGGCTAACACTGTAGTCCAACCCGGTAGTGATTCAGGTGTCATTCGTGTTCGCGGCACTAACAAGTCACTTGCGATGACTACCGATGCCAATGGTCGCTATATTTACCTAAATCCTAAATTAGGTGGTCAAATCGCCGTTGCTGAAGCAGCTAGAAACATCGTCGCTAGTGGTGCGACTCCAATTGGGATTACCGATTGTTTGAACTTTGGAAACCCAGATGATGCTGATAGTTACTATGAAATGGATCAATCAGTGGAAGGAATTTCTAAAGCTTGTGAAAAATTTGATACTCCGGTTATCGCTGGAAATGTCTCTTTATATAATGAAACAGACAACGAAGCAATTTACCCAACCCCTATGATTGGCATGGTGGGATTGATTGAAGACAATCAATTCATTACCAAGTCAGATATCAAAGAATCAGGTGAATTGGTCTATGTGATTGGAGACACTAACAATGATTTCGCTGGTTCAGAAATCCAAAAACACTTAGAAGAAACAATCTATGGCCAAATTCATTTCGATTTAGAAACTGAATACGCTAACCAACAATTAATTTTAAAACTAATTCATGCCCACTTAGTTGAATCAGTTCATGATGTCAGCGAAGGTGGTTTAATCACCGCGTTACTAGAATCACTATTTGGCCAAAACTTAGGATTAAGTGGTCAATTAGATCTAGACTCAGCGCAATTATTCTCAGAAACACAATCAAGATATGTGGTTTCAATTAGTCCTGCTGACCAAGATGCCTTTGAAGAAATGACTGGTCAATCAGCCCACTTAATTGGTCGTACTAATGACAGTCATCAAATTGATTTAGCCTTAAATGACGGCAATTACGTTGATGATGTAGCCACTTTGAAATCAATTTGGAAGGACGGTTTATCATGCCAAATGAAGTTAAAAGCTTAAACGATGAATGTGGTGTCTTTGGTGTTTGGGGCGTTCAAGGTCCAGCCGCTAAAGTAGTCTACAGCGGACTACATGCACTCCAACATCGCGGTCAAGAAGGAGCGGGGATTTTAGCGATTGATGCCAATCAACGCTTAAACCGTTTCCGTGGCCAAGGATTATTAGGAGCGATTTTTGATGATCCGCATTCCTTTGATCGACTACATGGCAATGCAGGACTAGGACACATTAGATATGCGACAGCTGGTAGCCATACCATTAATAACGTTCAACCATTTATGTTTGAAAATACTGAAACTCACTTTGCACTATCACATAATGGAAACTTAACTAACGCAGACACCTTAAGGGAAATGCTATTGAAGACAGGAACTATATTCCAATCAGATTCAGATAGTGAAATTTTTGGTGACTTAATTGAAATCAGTAACAAAGAAAATTTTGTCGACAGAATTAAAGAAGCGGCTAACCAAATGCACGGTGGTTTCGCTTATGTATTACTAAGTCCAACCGCGATGTATGCGGTCTGTGATCCAAATGGATTAAGACCACTAGTTGTTGGTCAACGTGAAGACGGTGCGGTAGTGATTTGTAGTGAAACTTGTGCACTAGATCAAGTTGGCGCTAAATACATTCGAGACGTTCAACCTGGTGAAGTAGTCATCGTTGATGATGATGGAATTAAAATTGATCACTATACTAACGATACTGAGTTAACGATTTGTTCAATGGAATACGTTTACTTTGCCCGTCCTGATTCCGTTATTCATGGCGTTTCAGTTCATGAAGCGCGTAAGAGAATGGGCGCATTAGTCGCAAGAGAAAATCCAGTTGATGCTGACGTGGTTATCGGAGTACCGAACTCATCACTATCTGCTGCGATGGGTTATGCGATTGAAAGCGGGATTCCATATGAAATGGGTTTGATTAAAAACCAATACGTGGCGAGAACATTTATCGAACCAACGCAAGAGCGACGTGAACGTGGAGTTTCAATGAAACTTTCCGTGGTCAAATCAGTTATTGATGGCAAAGACGTGGTTTTAGTTGATGATTCAATCGTGCGTGGAACTACGAGCAAGTTTATCGTCAAAATGTTAAAAGATGCCGGTGCAAAATCAGTACATGTGAGAATTGCCTCTCCTGATTTGAAATACCCATGTTTCTACGGAATCGACATTCAAAAGCCTAGTGAACTAATTGGGGCGAACTACTCAGTTGATGAAATTAGAGACATTATCGGTGCGGATACTTTGGAATACTTAAGTGTTGACGGTTTAATTGAAGCTATCGATTTGAAGTGTGACAACCAATACAGTGGTCTATGTACAGCCTACTTCGATGGTAAATATCCAACTCCTTTGTATGATTACCAAGAAACTTATGACCGAGAAGCAAAGAGATTACATCTTTATGAGGAGGAAAACGTGAATGGCTAATCAATATAAACAAGCGGGTGTCGACGTTGAAAGTGGTGAAAAAGCAGTTACAGCGATTAAAGGAATGGTTGCATCTACATATGATCAGAGCGTCGTTGATGACATCGGTGGATTTGGAGCAATGTATTCTCTTCAATCCCACTTTGCCAAGTACGACAATCCAGTACTAGTTTCTGGTACCGATGGTGTCGGCACTAAGTTGATGCTAGCGATTCAAGCTAATCGTCATGACACGATTGGAGTGGATTTAGTTGCGATGTGTGCTAATGACATTTTGGCACAAGGTGCGAAGCCATTATTTTTCTTAGATTACATTGGTATCGGTAAATTGCTTCCCGAAGAAGTTAAAGAAATTGTTTCCGGAGTTGTGATGGGCTGTAAGCAAGCTGGCTTATCGCTAATTGGTGGTGAAATGGCAGAAATGCCTGGAATCTACAAGACTGGTGACTATGATTTAAGTGGATTTGCGGTTGGAATTGCTGATAAGAAACGCCTTTTAAAAGCTGAAAATGTACGCGAAGGCGACATTTTGATTGGTTTAAAATCTTCTGGAATTCATTCCAACGGCTTTTCATTAGTGCGCAAAATTATTGATGATGCCAAGTTAGACCTAAACAAACAATACGACGGTTTAAAGCAACCATTAATCGATGAATTACTAACACCAACTCATCTTTACTACCACTACATTAAAGGGATTGTTGAATCTGGTGCGTTACACGCGATTGCCAACATCACCGGTGGTGGAATTGCTGATAATTTATCACGAGTAGTTCCAGATGATTTAACTGCTGTCATTTCCAGACACACTTGGGAAGTTCCAACGATTTTCAAAAAATTACAAGAATGGGGCAATCTAGACCAAGCTGACATGGACTTGGTATTTAACCAAGGAATCGGGATGATTCTAGTCGTCCCACAAGAATATGAACAAGCAGTTACTGATTACTTATCCGATGCCGGACAAGAATATTTTGAAATTGGTGAGGTGGTAAAACGTGACAAACAAGCGGTCCAACTTAAATAAAGTTCCAGTTGCAATCTTTGCTTCGGGGAATGGAACTAATTTTGAAGCGATTGCTGAAGCCGACTTACCAATCGATATTAAGTTATTGGTGTGTGATCATCACGATGCATATGTGGTGAAGCGAGCTAAAAAGTTTAACGTTGATGTCTTTATTGCTGAAGTTACCAAGAGTGAAAACCGTATTAAACGCGAAGAAAAAATCTTGCAGGCTCTTCATCAAGCCGGAGTTGAAGTTGTTTTCTTGGCTGGATATATGCGAATTATCGGGGAAACCTTACTGAATGCATATCCACAAAAAATCGTGAACATTCATCCAGCATTATTACCTAGTTTTCCTGGAAAACAAGGTATCTTGGACGCTTATAACGCAGGAGTTAGTGAAACGGGAGTGACCATTCACTTCATTAACGCTGAAATTGACTCTGGTCAAATTATTGCTCAAGAAGTAGTCCCACGTAAAGAAGGTGATACGTTAGATGATTTAGAGAGTCGAATTCACGCAGCTGAACATCAATTGTATCCACGTACAATTTTGAATTTAATTGAAAAGGGAGAAATTTAAAGTGAAAAAGTTAGCATTGTTAAGTGTCTCAGATAAAAATGGAATTGTAGAATTTGCCAATCAATTGGTAGAACGAGATTTTGAAATTATTTCAACCGGTGGAACTTTAAAAACACTTTTAGATAATGGTGTTGCCGCAACGGCTGTTGAAGAAATCACTAACTTCAATGAAATGTTAGACGGTCGTGTAAAAACATTACATCCTCGCATCCATGCTGGAATCCTAGCGCGTCGTGATAATCCAGAACACATGGAACAATTAAAAGAACAATCAATTGGTTTAATTGATTTAGTCTGTGTCAATTTATATCCATTCAAAGAAACCATTGAAAAACCAGACGTTACATATGCCGATGCAATTGAAAATATTGATATCGGTGGTCCTTCAATGCTAAGAGCAGCTGCTAAAAACAGCCAAGACGTCATCGTAATTACAGACGTTAACGACTACGCTGATTACATTCAACGATACGATGAAGGCAACATTGATTTAGCATACCGTAGTGGTTTAGCTGCTAAGGTATTCAGACATACTGCTGCTTATGATGCATTGATCGCAAATTACCTAACCAAGGAAGAATTCCCAGATAAGTTAACAGTTACTTATGAAAAGGTAGAAGACATGCGTTACGGTGAAAACAGTCACCAACAAGCTGCTTACTACAAGGAACCAATTCCTGAAACTTACTCATTAGCCAACGCTAAGCAACTTCACGGAAAGAAACTTTCTTACAACAACGTTCGTGATGCTGACGCTGCACTTAGAATCGTCGCTGAATTCCCAGATCAAGCAACTGTTGTTGCATTGAAACACATGAACCCATGTGGAATTGGAACTGCAGATGATTTATTAACCGCTTGGAAATTAGCCTACGAATCAGATTCTACTTCTATTTTCGGTGGAATTATTGCATTAAACCGTGAAGTTGATTTAGCTACTGCAGAAAAGATGCATGCCATCTTTTTAGAAATCGTAATTGCACCATCATTTACAGATGAAGCATATGAAGTCTTAGCTAAGAAGAAAAATATTCGTTTACTAACAGTCGACTTTACAAAGATTAACCCAACTAAACCAGACATGGTTTCTGTATTAGGTGGAATGTTAGTACAAGAACGTGACTTAATGCATGAAAGTGAATCAAAATACAAAGTTGTTTCTAAGAAACAACCAACTGAACAACAAATGAAGGCATTAGCATTCGCTCAAAACTCAGTTAAGCATGTTAAGAGTAATGCAATTGTAGTTACCACTGACAACCAAACTCTAGGGATTGGCTCAGGTCAACCTAACCGTATTGATTCTACTAAGATTGCCATTAAGAAGGCAGAAGTTAAGCCTAACTATGCAAACGCAGTCTTAGGATCTGATGCATACTTTCCAATGGATGATTGCGTTGAATATGCCGCTAAACATGGTATTACAGCAATCGTTGAACCTGGTGGTAGTATTCGTGACCAAGATTCAATTGATAAAGCAGATGAATTGGGAATTGCGTTGGTATTTAGTGGCAATCGTCACTTCAAGCACTAAAATAGGAGTGGAATAAATGGAAAATTGGTTGTTAATTGGGTCTGGTGGTCGCGAATATGCGATGGCAAAGCAGCTAACTAAGAGTGCGAATCGCCATGTGTATGTGGCACCTGGTAATCCAATGATGAATATTTTAAAAAATGTTGAAACTTTAGATATTGAAGAGTGTGACTTTGAAGCCTTAATCGAATTCGCCAAACAAAATCAAATCGATTGGACATTGGTAGGTCCTGAAAAACCACTTAGTGAAGGGGTAGTTGATTGCTTTAAGGATGCGGGGTTAAACATCTTTGGCCCCAACCAAGCAGCTGCTCAACTAGAAAGTTCTAAGGAATTTGCTAAAGATGTAATGACATCTGCAGGGGTAGCGACTGCTCAATACGCGACCTTTGATAATCAAAACCAAGCTCTAAAATATTTAGAAACAACCAGTTTTCCGGTTGTAATTAAGCTAAATGGATTAGCTTCCGGTAAAGGGGTCTTTATCGCGGCAACTAAATCAGATGCTGAGAATATCATCAACGATGTTTATCAAAATAACGCTAATCAAGAAATTTTAATGGAAGACTACTTAGTCGGCCAAGAATTTTCCATGATTGTGATGGTTAATGATTTAGATGTTGTTACCATGCCGCTAGCGCAAGACCATAAGCGCATTTATGACGGTGATAAAGGGTTGAACACCGGTGGGATGGGTGCTTATAGTCCATTACCTCAATTTGGCTCAGATGTTGTCGAAGACGGGTTAGTGAAGGTGATTAGACCAGTTTTGGAGGAAATGCACAGACGTGACATTTTATTCCAAGGATTTCTATACGCCGGATTAATTATGACTGACGATGGCATCAAAGTGATTGAGTTTAATGTTCGAATGGGTGACCCAGAAACTCAAGTTATTCTTCCCCAATTGCAAGATGATTTTGGTGAAATCATTAAACAATTAATGAATCATCAACAACCAACAGTTAATTGGAGTAGCAATCGTTATTATTTAGGAAGTGTGTTAGCAGCAAAAGGTTATCCACAACAACATTTAGATGCAATAACATTACCTGAATTCACGCAACCAGATATTGAAATTGATTATGCCGGCGTCAAAGAACAAGACGAAAAGCTAGTTAGTTCTGGTGGTCGCATCATGATGGTGATTTCATCTGATGGTGACTTGAAAAAAGCACAAACTAGGGTTAACCAGGTGATTAAAGATACTGTCGATGCTAACCTATATTCATTTAGAACCGATATAGGTAACAAAGCATTTAAATAATAAAAAAAGCAGATCGATAAGATCTGCTTTTTATATAGGGAAATAATTTTTGTATCTAGTCACAAATAAGTATAAAATCAACAATATAAAGACATTTAGGAGTGAAAACATGGAAAACTACGCCCAACAATATGCTGATATAAAAAAGGCGATGCGTAAAGACGAGGCTGCCTTCAATAAGATAGATCGTCGATTAACTCAAAAAATTAATAATGAAGACTTTAAAGTGATTGATACCGACGAAGCCTTACAGGAAAACTATACTTTCGGTAAACGTTTAGCTGATAAGGTAGCTAAAGTCGGTGGTTCATGGGGGTTTGTAATTTCATTTATCGTTTTTTTAATAGTTTGGATGTTCATTAACGTTATGCAATTATTTGGCTGGCATTTCGATCCATATCCATTTATTTTATTGAACTTGGCTTTATCATGTATCTCTGCGATTCAAGCACCTATTATCATGATGAGTCAAAATCGTGCTGGTGAAAAGGATGACTTAAACCGTCGTAATGACTACCATGTTAACCTTCGTTCTGAAGAAGAATTGAAGTTATTGCATGCAAAAGTGGATTTGCAAACTAAGTATAATAAGCATCAAAGCCAATTGAATCAACTTCAAATGGAAATGCTAATTCGTATTGAAAATGCTCAAAGAGAAAAAGAAATTGAAAAATCAATTCACGTTGATTCAAATGATGAATACTAAAAAAGAGTGCTATTTAATAGCACTCTTTTTGTTTTCTTCAACCACATCATTGACGATATCTTGAAGGGTGATGGAGTTTAATTGTTGTTCTGCTTGTTGTTGAACTTGGTCATATGCTTTATGCAATGCGTGTTGAATGTTAGCACCTACTGGACAACGTTGATTAGTTTCTTCATCAACATGGATGAAATCAGGTTCTGCAATCGCGTTATAGACATCTAATAAAGTAATGTCTGATTGTTGACGACTCAATGCGACTTCGGCTTTACCAGGTACACTAGTGATTAAGCCAGCAGACTTTAATGCAGACATTAACCTTCTAACTAGACTGGGATTGGAGTTTATACTTCCGGCAATCGCACGACTAGATAAATCGTTTTCGACGATGTCTGAAGCACTAATATAGGTCAAAATATGAATCGCATCACTCAAACGATGTGAATATTTCATTATTTAACAACCTTCTTAATGGCTTCAGTAAGTGGAGTTAGGGGATGACTGATGATAGCAGTTAAGTCATTAGTTTCTTCGTCTAATTGACCTTCCTTGATTAGTTGTTGAATACTTGAAACGATTTCAACAGTTGAGTCATCTAAGCCAGCTTCTTTTAGACCGTTAGCGTAGTCTTTCATGTTAGCTGAGATAACTGGGAAATCAGCGCCGGTAGCTTCTTTTAATGCGTCAGCTAACTCAGCATAAGTGTGTCTAGGACCAGCAAATTCGTAAATTTCCTTTGGTTGTTTGCTTAATAATACACGGACAGCACCTTCAGCGTATTCTGCTTCTAGCGCCCAACCAACGTGACCATCTTCGGCAGCGTATACAAATGGGTTACCTTGCGCTGCAGGGGCTAAAACAGTTGCTTCATTTTCTAGGTACCAGTTGTTACGAACAAAAGCGTGGTCTAATCCAGCTTCTTTAATCGCAACTTCTGTCTTAGTGTGATCATGTGATAAGAAGTTATCAGCTGTTTCAGCATGTGGGAAACTAGTGTATACCACAAATTCAACTCCAGCAGCTTTAGCGGCATCAACAACGTTTTGGTGTTGAGTCATACGAGGTAGTTCCATGCTAGGTTGCGATGAAACAAATAATAATTTATCAACATCTTGAAGTGATTCTGTCATTTGATTAACGTCTCCATAATCGAAAGGACGAACATCTAAACCAGCAGGAAGTTGTTTTTCTGCTTTTTCTACATTTCTTGCTAAAGCGATAATTTCATCGCGGTGGACATTCTTCATTAAAACTTTAATGGCTTCTTTACCAAAATTACCAGTTACGGCACTAATTGCATATTTCATAATTTTATTCTCCTCGTTGTTACTTTATTATTAACATGTTACATATAAAATAACAGGTGCAAATATAAAAGTCAAATAAAAAAGCTTTCTAACTGGATAGAAAGCTAAAAATTATTATCGTGGTTTACTAAAGTCTATTTCATCATCAATATTAACGTTAAATGAAGATGATTGCATTCCAGTAAGCTCTAAAACACTTTTACCGGTAATGATTGGGATACCATCGTATGCTTTTTGAATACGGTCTTCTTTGATCCATTGTTGGATGGAAAAAGCATCAACAAGCCACCAAACCCAGACGATAGCTAACAAAATAAATCCAATGAAGAAAGTTGAAGTTATCAATCCAATAATCCATAGTGTTAACATTAATCCGGCTCGCTTGTGATTTAAGTAAAAACGATGTGCACCTAGACAACCAAAGAAAATCCATAGAAGCCATGTTACTGCGGCACTCTTTGAATTGTCTGTAATATATTCATTTAAAGCAAGTTGCTCATCGGTTGATATATTTTTTCTTGCAGCTATTACTTGTTGCTCAATTGACGCTATATTATCCATGGAAATCCTCCTTAACTTGTTATTTCTTGATTATATCATTATTAGATAAAACCATAAAATGAGAAACTTAAGCTTTTTTTACGTTTTATCAGATTGATTTTTAATAATTTCTTTATTAAGATAGACTTAATTACTAAAAAGGAGATTTTAACTATGCTAAAAGCTTTCAAGTTATACTGGAAAAATTACTTTAATTTTAGAGGAGTAAGTAAACGTTCTGAATACTGGTGGATGCAACTTATTAATGCAGTTATTTTTGCTGTATTTGTTTTAGGATTTGGTGGCATTGGTATTATTACTGCATTAACTTCAGGAAAAACAGTTCAAGGATTTGGAATTGGTGCATTAATTGGAATTATTGTTGCAGTAGTATATGCTCTTGCAGCTATTATTCCAGGTATTAGCCTTGTATTCCGTCGTTATCGTGATGCTGGTGTTACTCCATGGTGGCTACTAGCTACAGCAGTACTACCCGCATTAATTCAAGTTTCAGACTTCTATGATAAGTATGCTTGGTTAAGAACTATTGTGTTTATCATTAGTGTAATTAACTTTATTATTCTTGTATTACCTAGCAAAAATAAAGACTAGTTAATTACTTTGGTCTAGGAAGTGGTTTATCCACTTCTTTTTTTGTTTGGTAGTGATATAATAATGGGACATATATTTATAGATGTAACTAAAAAATAAAAAATGGGAAGTGATTTTGTGTTAGGTTTTTTTGAAGGGTTCGGGATGTATTGGACAAGATATTTTGATTTTAAAGGCCGTAGTCAACGTTCTGAATTCTGGTGGAGTTTTTTAGGCCTAACCATTCTTACCGGAATAATCGCAGGAATTACTAATGTTAATAATCGAATTGGTAGAATGATTTACCTAATTTTTACTATTGCGACTTTTATTCCTAACTTATCTCAATATGCAAGACGATTTAGAGATATTGGAATTAATCCCAAGTGGATCATTTTAACTTATGGATTACCCTTATTATTGGTAGAGATTATTAATTATTTACCATGGTACATTCAAGTGCTCGATATATTATTAGTATTGGTAGATATGGGTTTATCAGCTTTACCTAGCAAAGACTAAAAAAAGAGTTAAGGTAGTTATGCCTTAACTCTTTTTGATTAGTTAAATTCGTTTGGAATTAATTTAGTTTTTAGTTCTATGTTATCTTTATAATCAACAGGGATTTCAATAATAACAGGGCCTTCGACTTCACTAGCTCGGTTTAAAGCGGAATCTAATTGATCAACATTATTAGCACGAATGCCAGTGGCACCGAAACTTTCAGCATACTTTACGTAGTCCACATAACCAAATTTTACACCGGCGTCATGACCATATTTAGCCACTTCTTGGAATTTAACCATGTCGTAGTAACCATCGACCCAGATTAGTTGAATGATGTTTAATTTTAATCTAACCGCAGTTTCTAGTTCTTGTCCGGAAAATAGGAATCCACCATCACCAGAGATGGAAATAACTGGTTGTTCAGGGTGAGTAAGTGCAGCTCCAATCGCCCATGGTAGTGAAACTCCAAGGGTTTGCATACCATTACTAAATAGTAAGTGTCGAGGTTTGTATGTCTTGAAGTAACGCCCCATCCAGATATAGTGACTACCAATATCTACGGTTACAATTGTATCTTCGTTCACGAATTTTTGTAATGATTGAATGACAGAAATTGGATGTAGACCATTATCAGTAGTTTCGTGAATTTCTTCAACGGTTTCAGTGAAGTGTTCACGTAATTTATGAAGTTGGTCTTTAACATTAGCGTCTAATTCTAAAGAGTCATCTAGGTATTCAGTTAAAGCAGTTAAACTTTCTGCAATATCGGCATTAACAATTATTTTAGGTTGGTATTCTGCTGTAATTTCAGGGGAAACTGTATCGATGTTAATTACTTGAGTGTGTGATTGGTTCCAGTTACGAGCTTCGTATTCGACAGGATCGTATCCAACTGCAATAATGAGATCGCTATTTTTTAGAATCGTATCACCAATTTGGTTGTCGAATAAACTAACACGACCGTAGTAGTTTTCCACTAGATCTTTGGAAATTACTCCAGCGCCTTGGTAGGTTTCAACGACTGGAATAGAGAATTTACGTAATAGCATGTGTAATGCTTCAGAAACATCCTGAGTAGAGGAACGCATACCAGCTAGAATTACTGGTTGCTTAGCTTTACCAATTAATTCTGCGATTTCTTTCATGCGTGTCTTATCAACACTTCCATTGGTGATGGCGGGAAGTTTATCGATCACTGGACGAGTCACTTCTTCACTTAGAATATCTTGTGGTAGTGACAAGAAAGCAGCACCTTTCTTAGGTGATTGCGCACTGATGTATGCGTTAGAGAATGTTTCTGATATGTTATTAGGGTCTTGTACTTCAACAGAAGTCTTAGTAGTGCTTCTTAATAAGTCTGCGTTATTGATACTTTGATGGGTTAGACGTAATAAGTCATCACGTTTAACTTGTCCACCAATTGCAATAACGGGGTCACCTTCAGAAGTAGCAGTAATTAGACCAGTAGCTAGGTTAGAAACACCAGGTCCAGATGTTACGGCAACGACACCAGGTTCTCCAGTTAAGCGACCGATAGCAGCAGCGATAAAAGCAGCATTTTGTTCGTGTCTAGTGACAATTAATTGTGGTGCTTTTGGATCTTTACAATCTTGTAAATCTTCGAAAAATTGGTCCACTTTAGCACCAGGAATCCCGAAAACGTATTTAATATTTTGATTGATCATGCTTTGAATTAAAGCTTTTGATCCGGTTAATGGTTTATTCATGATTACACCTCTTAAATAAATAGGAAAAATTTAATTGATTAACTATTAATTACTAAATGATAGTAGTATTATGATTAAAGGGTCAATTTAATTGACCCTTTATATAATAACACTATTTTTAAAAAGGTCAATTTAATTGACCTAAAGGAGAATTTGATGATCGATAAAAAGAAATTAATGGTCTTTTATTTCGCCTATCAAGAAATTGCTAGAAGTATTGATTTGGAACAATACAACTTAACTTCTAACCAACAAAAAATGTTATTTTCAATTGATACAATTGAGGAAATTACAATCAAACAATTATTAAAAATATTGGATATTTCTAAACAAGCATTGAATGTGGCTTGTCGTGATCTACGTGAACGTAATTTAGTTTATACAGGCCCATCCAAGACTGATAAACGAAAAAAAGTCGTTTTTTTGACTGATGATGGTAAAGCATTAATCGAAAAGATTGAAGCTAAACAGCTTAATTTTATTAACGATATTTGTGATAGTACTAATTATAATTGGGAAGACACGATGAAGAAGTTAACTAAGCAATATTTGGATGATATTAGAAAATAAAAACGTTGCTGTAAGGCAACGTTTTTTAATTGGCTTCAATTACTACATAGTAATTATTTAAATTGTTGGCGTTACCTTGATAAATGGGGCTTTTTTTAGCAGCAATTCCAATCGATGAAATATTATTGCTGGTAATTAAATTATTAAAAGAAGTGTTGCTTTGTTTGGAAAATTGGCTAAACATTATCCAACTAAGGGATGTCCCTTGGTAATCAGCATCATCTTGATATAACCAATATGAAATATTGGTATTGTTTTGGGGCAATATATATTGTTCAATTATATTTAATTTGTTTTTAGCATCGTCTTCTAATGAAAAGTCAAATCGAATGGGTGATAATCCATTATCACGACGATAAGTGTTAATGTTTTTCACTGTGTTGATGGCTACTTGGTGGCTAAATGAAGCTTTCTGGTTAATCTGAATAGCACCATGCCAAAGATAACCGACTAGCTGATGGTTTTGATAGATGGCTTGATAGATTTTTTGCGTGCTATTAATATTAACGTGATAACTAGTTCCAACGGTGATTACTTGGTTGGATAAAGATTTAGCTTTTTGTTTGACGTCTTTGAATGTTAAATCACGATAGATATTTTCATTATGATTAGCGACTACAATCCCGATACTATCTGAAGTTTCTTCAGTTACTCTATAAATAGATGGACTATCGACTTTCTTAACGTTAGCATTGGTAGTAATACTGGGAGTAATTGTTAAAAGGAGTAAAATAACAATCATAATTATATTTTTCATTTAAGCACCTTCTTTATGATAATTAGTATAGCAGTAAAAGCTTTAAGAAATATTAAACTCACGTTACAAAGGAGAATTTAAAATGAAGCAAGATAAAATGGTAGTTGCAGCGATGATAATAGTGGGAATAGTCTTACTAGGTTGCATTGTCGCTTATTTAATTAATTAAAAAGACGTCGAAATTATCGACGTCTTTTTTTATAGATGCGGAATCACTGCGATTAAAATAAATGCGAATACAATCATTAAGTTGGCTAATTTATGACGCATTAAAATGGCGATAAATTCACGGATAATCGCGTTCGGTAAAAAGAAGAAACTCGTTTTGGCACCTAATCCATAAATGTGCATACCTGCTTGATAAGCATATGAGCTAGCACGATAAATATGGTAGTTGTTCGAAACAAATAAACCACTATTTGAATCTAATTGATGATCATCAACAATTTTTTTCGAAAAAGCGAAGTTTTCAATTGTGTTTCTTGATTTATCTTCGGCGACTACATCGTTGGCATCGATACCTTGCTTAATTGCATAGTCTCGCATTGCTACACCTTCAGGGATGGTTTCATCGACGCCTTGACCACCTGAACAAATAATTAATGGGCGATGACCATTTGATGCTTGTTGCTTGTAAACGTCGATGGCGCGTTGAATTCGCGCAGCCAATAAAGGTGAAACTTGGTTACCATTTAATAATCCAGCTCCCAAGACAATGATGAAGTCTTTGTAGTTTTTTGGTCGGTAGAAGTTACAAATCCAGACCGAAATTGAGAAAATCACGAACAAACTGATTAGGTAGAAAATACTTAGGTTACAAATGATTTCTAGAATTGAGTTATAAGGTTTAGGAATTAGTTTATGAAATAGTAGGAAATTAATTAATGGGTATAACAGCATGAAAATTCCTAAAATTAAAGTTAATAAATTCGCTAGTGAATGGCTCTCTCTTATCCATACAATGATTCCATTCCAAATGAAAATAACTGCGTGAAATGTATATATTATAATAATTCCAACGGCCGTTATTATAAAAGTTACTAAAAATATAGTATGCAATAGTTTACTATTGCTATATATTGAAAAGAAAACAAAGTTACCAGCCAGTGAAAATAACGCCATTAAGGCTAAAAAACCGTTCCATAAACTGGCTTGATGTTTATAAAATGACCATGAAAATAGGATAACTAACATTAAAAAAACAATTGGTAAAATGTACATTGCTATCGTCCTTATAATTTAGAATATAAAAGCTCACAATAACTATTGTGAGCTTTTACTGTTTATATTTATTTTACACTAATCATAGTACCAATGTTGTATTGTTTGTTAACTAATTTGTTGTGAGGAACCATAAAGAAATGAATTCCACCAAATTTATCAAAAGAAACAGCAAAGTAATTAGGTTGGTACTTTTTGTGGATGTCTAGATTCATTAATGCACTAGCATGACCCCAGTATGATGGTCCATCTTCAAATAATTGAAGCGCGATTGAGTTATAAATAGCATGTTTTAAAGCAGCCATTGATACAACACGTTTTTTAATTTTAGGACTAGTTAGAGCAAATGATGGATTGTCACTGTAGTTTTCTTCAGCAACATCAGAAATCTTAAATTTCTTAGAAACTACTTTTTGCGCCTTTGGATCATGACTAGTCTTTTTGCCAGTATTGTTCCAGTTGTCTTTACTGTAAACATCAGCATATGCTTGTGCAGCTTTAATAGTGTTTGATGATGCCTTGTATTGAATTCCTTTAGCTTGTTTAATAGCTGGATTTAAAACACTTAATGCAAATTGAGTTAATTCTTTGGATTGTGCGTAAGTAATCTTATTTAAGTTAACTTGACGACTTAAGTCTTTTTTAGCAGGTGTAAATGAATTTATTGCTAGACCATTTAAACCGATTTTACCAAATTTAATTTGTAAGTTTCTGTTAGAAACATTATTTCCATTGGAAACAGATTTAAGAGCTTTAATTGTATATCCTTTAGGTAATTTGATAACATTTTTTGGATTTTTTGTTGCTTTATAATTAATTTTAGTAACAAAGTTAGCATCAGACCCAGGATCAGTAACTGTATTCCCATTAGTCTTGATAGCTTCTGTAGGAATGAAGTTATTTAAATCATCTTGCGTTAATTTACTGATTGATTTTTTTGTTGCGATAATAGCATCATCAGTAGTTTGTTGTTTAAATTTTGTAATTAATGCATTTTCAGAAGTACTAGTATTTTTTGTGTTAGCACTTACTGTCAAAACAGAAGTAGAGAATGTAGCAGCAACTAATGTTGATAAAGCAATTGTTTTAATCATTTTTTTCATAATATATCTCCTATTTAGTTCCTAATAAGTAAATTGCAGCGGCGACTAATATTACGCCAATTACGACAATAACTGCACCGAAACGGATTAGTTTTCCACCAATTCCGTCCCAGGCTGGTTTATTAGCCATTGCACGAAGTTTAAAGAAGAACCAACCTAATCCCATACAGATGGCTCCGAAAAGAAAAACACCATAAGCAAACAGCATAAAAAAGCTTTGTGTATTTTGAACAGCTTGCATGATTTCCTCCTATAATAAAATTATTTTAAGTAATCTTATCACAATGATAATTAAATACCAATTGAATTTGTTTAATCTTAACAATTACTTAATAATTCTCATGTATTCGGATAAGTGTTATAATTTTTAATTATGTCTTAAATAAATCACGTATAAGGAGATGAGTTCACCCTTGGGTGATCGAGCGATTAATTGGAAGCAAAACTTGAATGTTTTATGGTTTGGTAACTTTATAGCAGGAATTGGGTTTAGCTGTATTAGTCCATTTATTGCTTTGTTTATTGGGCAATTGGGTAACTATAGCACGGAACAGGTTTCAATTTTGAGTGGGATGGCATTCGCTGCACCATTTTTAGTTAAGATGGTAGTGTCTCCACTTTGGGGAATCTTGGCTGATAAGTATGGTAGAAAGCCCATGCTGTTACGAGCATCATTGGGGATGGCAATTGTAATTGGTTCAATGAGTTTAGTTACCAGCGCATGGCAACTAATTGTGTTAAGACTATTGCAAGGAATCTTTTCAGGGTTTATTAGTAATGCAAACGCGTTAGTTGCCGCAGAAACGCCTAAAGATCATGTCGGACAAGCATCCGGCAAGCTAGCTACTGGAAACGTTTCAGGGACATTGATTGGTCCGATGATTGGAGGACTAATCGCTGATACTTTTGGTTATCGTTATACCTTCTTAATTACAGGGATTGCGATGCTAACAGCATTCTTCTTAAGTGTTTTCTTTGTACATGAAAACTTTAAACCAGTTGAACGTAAGAAGGGTGAAAAGCAACCGCATTTCTTATCAGGTATTCCGACTAAACAGATTTTATTCGGAATGTTCTTAACTACTTTATTCATACAAGCTACTAATAATTCTATCTCTCCAATTTTGAGTTTGTATGTTAAACAATTAGATCCAACGTCGACTAATATTGCACTTACTGCTGGAATTATCCAAGCTATTAATGGGGTGGCAATGGTATCGATTGCGCCTTTTTTTGGCCGATTGGGTGACAGGATTGGTTCACATCAAATATTAAAGTTTGGATTATTTTTTTCAATGGGCATCTTCTTCTTAACAACATTTGCACAAAACGTATGGGAATTAGGAACATTACGTTTCTTTATCGGGATATCTGATGCTGCATTACTACCCACTGTTCAAGCTATTCTTGCTAAATATAGTCCACATGACAGAATCAGTCAGGTCTTTAGTTGGAATCAAAGCTTCCAAGCAGCTGGTAACGTGACCGGACCAATGATTGGATCAGCGGTGGTATTGATTGGCGGATACCGCGGTGTATTTATTGCTACAACCATCTTGGCGGGAATCAATTTATTCCTAGTCCGTAAGAATATTAAATCAATTGAAACTGATAAGAACTAAATAGTTGTTGTTTGACGAATTGTCATTATAATTAGTTAGATAATAATCGTGGAGGTAGATAATTATGTTACAAGCACAAATTGATGAAACACTACTAACACTTAAAAGGACACGTTCTCACATTATTAATGCTTTAGATGGTACTAACCGTGATAGTAATGTGATTAGAGATATTGATCATTTAGTGGAATATTTAAATCAAAATGATAGTGAAGAAATTACGCAAGAGTATATTGATCGTAAGTTTAGAATTATCAAAGGTGAAATTAATTGTTCGCTAGATTGTTTTAACAATGCGATGAAAGCATTAATGAAATAAGCATTCCTGATGGGAATGCTTTTTCTTTTAGAAAAATAAAAACGACGTGTATAATAACTTACATTAAATAAGTGAGAGGAAGATGATTATGTCAAAATTATTATCACCAGCTAAAGTGGGAGGCTTGCAATTATCTAATCGAGTTGTAATGTCGCCAATGTGCACTTATGAGGTAAAAAAAGAAGATGGTATTCCAACACCATTTCATTTTGCACACTACGGTATGCGAGCAATTAGTAAAGTTGGGTTGATTATTACCGAATCAACTGCCGTAGATCCTAAAGGTCGTATTAGTAAGAATGATTTAGGACTATGGGATGATGACCAAGTTCCTGAATTTAAACGTCTAATAGATTCACTACACTATTTAGGAACAAAAGTTGGAATTCAATTAAATCATGCTGGTAGAAAAGCAGCTGATGAAGATTCACCGGTTGCACCCAGTGCAATTGCTTTTGATGAAAATAGCAAGACACCAGAAGAATTATCTATAGACCAAATTAAAAAAATCGTTAGAAAGTTTGGTGAGGCTGCAAAACGTGCTTCTGACGCTGGAGTAGATATGATAGAAATTCATGGTGCTCATGGATACTTATTAAATCAATTCTTGTCGCCAGCAAGTAATCATCGATCAGATGAATATGGTGGAAGTTTAGAAAATCGTTTTAGAATTGTAAGAGAAGTTGCCGAGATTGTGAAAGATAACTTTTCAGGACCAATTTGGGTTCGCTTATCATTAACTGATTATGCCGATGATGGCAACGAAAATTCTATCGACGATTGGAGACAAGTTGGTAAATGGTTAGAAACTGCTGATGTTGAACTAATTGATGTTTCAACAGGAGGATTGCTGCCTGTTGGACCTAATTTCCCTGTTCATGATGGATATCAAACTCGTTTTGCTACAGAATTAAAGAGAAGTGTTGATATTGATGTTTCAACAGTTGGTTTATTGGATAATCCGGGTTTAGCGGAATATATTTTACAAAACAATCAAGCTGATTTAATCATGCAAGGCCGTGCATTATTGAGAAACACTAATTGGTTAAACGATGCTGCTAAGGAACTTCATGATAAAAAATTTACAGCTTTTGATGCATCATATGGTCGTGGTCAAAAATAATCATTTAGATTAGTTCTATCATATTTTCATCTAATTTTAATTTGTTATATAATTTATACTAATGCATCCATAATGAGGTGATTTATATGTATTGGACTGATGATCGAATTATGACTTATCAAGCTAAAATTAAGGGAGCTTGGTATGTAAAAAAATTTCAACAATACTATCAATTCGACTTGCGTAAACCTGAGGATAAGATTCGAATGTATCGTCAATTAGAACCAAAGACAATTAAGTCGTACTTTGATGATTTAATTGATACTTATGAAGAAAATTTTTTAAAACAATTAAACAACATGAGTAACGATGACCTACTAGAAACCTTAGATGCACTTAGAGAAGATGGTTACATTGATATTATGTAAAAAGGAACTGATTTATTAAATCAGTTCCTTTTTTTAGTTACTACTTAGAGTTACAAATTGAATTTTACTCAATTTATTATTACTAAACGTCAAGTTACATGCGTGATTATTTTTATCAGTTTGATAAGTCATGAAGGCGACCCCATCAGATACTTGTTCAGACAAAGGAGCTCCTAATTTATCTTTAACAGCTTCGAATGACATTGAGTTATTTAATGCTTTGATTTTAGCTTTACTTACAATCTTAGAGTTTGTATTTTGTTGAAAACCTTTACTTAACACTTTATCTTTGTAAATGATAGCGAAAATGTATTGAAGCTGAGCGTTGCCCCCCATTTGCCATGTATATTGAGTAGCAGGATCATTATTAGTAAGCTTAGTTTCCTTGGAAGAACTTGGCTTTCCTAAAATGCTCATAATTTTCTTGGAACTGTCACCACCATTTAGTTGTTGGTTAGTATATTTAATTTGTTCATATTTTTCTAATGATATTCCAGAGGTGTTTAGCGCGTCAGATAGGGTAGGCTTAGGTGTTGAAATAGTTTTATGTTCATCAACATTTTTCTTGCCACAAGCGCTAAGAATTAGAATAGATGTTAATAACGCAAGTGAGATTGATAAAATTTTTTTCATAATCGTTCTCCTTAATTATTTCTGTATCTTTCATTTTAATTCGAATAGGTACTAAATATCAATGATTAACAGCTATAATATTGAATTTTATGTATAAAAAAAGAGTCACAATGACTCCTTAACTATTCTCTAATAACGATCCCACATATTTCGGTCATGGAATTATTAATTAGTTTATAGAATATCTTTCTGAATTCTTCCGTAGGTATAGGAATAGGTTGAGAAATCCAAGCCATAATAGCGTCTAAAATTACTCTAAAGAAAAATGAAAGTGTAAAATATTTAGGAATGCCAACCTTGTTTTCATCATAGTGATCAAAATAAGGGATTAAAAATTTTTCATAGTGGCTTTGTAGAAAACTGAATAATTCAGGTTCATAAAATTTATATAGAACTTTAATATATTCTCTATCATCATATACGATTGGAAATACATTTTCTGTTAAAATGTGGAAAAAATTAGAATTGCCTTTATCTACGCTATCAAATTCTGCGTCTAATGATTCGCTGATATTTTCTTCTATAAAGTGAACAATATCGATTTTATTCTTAAAGTGATTGTAAAACGTACCTCTAGAAATATTTGCATTGTCAATAATATCATTGGTACTAATTGTATAGATGTCTTGCTGATCAGATATGTTTAAAAAGGACATAACAATTTTTCTTTTTGATTTATTAGTAATTAACATAATAGTTCATCTCCTTTTAAGATTATTTTCATTATTATAAGTTTATTTGATTTTTCGTATTCTCTACATACATTATAGTATCGATTGAGGGATTTAAATTTTAAGATTTAGATAAGTTTATTAAATTTATCTATATTTATTATGATAATTCATGAAAGTATAAATATTATTTATATCTATGACAGTAAATTTTTTAAAATAATTCTTTTATAGATGCTGTTATCAAGAAATTATAACGATTTTTTACATTTGCACATTAAATATTTATTATTGCTATTGAAAAAATAACTGAATGACAATATAATCATAAATGCTAAAGATATTTATAAAAGTATCTATTTACAATTAGCGACTCATTTTCAACTTGATCACTGTGAATAAGACACGGTTTTACAACGACTTAATAACGGCAAAGAAATACATAAACATTGAAATAGATATTATGACTGAAAGGTTATGAAATCAAACCAAGACTTTATAACCTTTTTTATATGCCAAAAAAGATTGCTGAGAATATCTAGTTTTAAGAGCAAGTGAGTTTGATGAAAACGTAGACAATGATAATCGATACGACTCGATAAATAATATGATGGGGGATAGAAAGTTGGATCATTATACGTTATTAACTAGATGCATTGCCGAATTTATGGGGACAGCTATCATGGTTGCCTTAGGAAATGGTTCGGTGGCTAATGTGGAATTAAAAGGAACTAAAGGGTTTCATGGAGGATGGATTCTAATTGGATTAGGATACGGAATTGGGGTCATGATTCCAGCATTAATGTTTGCTACTGTTTCGGGAGCGCAAATAAATCCTGCGATGACTTTGGCATTGGCTTTCACCAATCAATTTCCTTGGCATGAAGCATTATTCTACATTATTGCTCAATTTTTAGGAGCTGCTGTTGGTCAGCTGGCGGTAGTAGTGGCGTATAAGCCATATTATGATGAAACCACTGGTGATGAGTGCATCTTAGGGACGTTTTCTACTATTGATGCTGCTCATAGCTATGTAAATGGTTTTATAAATGAATTAATCGGAACTTTTATTTTAGTGTTAGGTGCACTAGCTATGACCAATGATAAAGTTGACCCTCGAGCTGATTTTATCGGTTTAGGTTTTTTGGTAATGTGTTTAGTTATTTCATTTGGTGGACCCACTGGACCAGCGTTAAATCCTGCGAGAGATTTAGCACCACGAATTATTCATTCATTATGTCGTTTTCCAAATAAGGGGAACTCACATTGGAAGTATAGCTGGGTTCCTGTTGTGGCTCCGATTATAGGAGCGTTATTAGCAACAGTTCTCTATCAAAAGATATTATAAAAACAAAAAAGACGTTTTATTTTAACGTCTTTTTTTGTATCTTAATGAAAATGTAAACAATAATAAAATTTCTTATTAGTTTTTGAACTAGCCTTTTAAATTATCGTTATAATAACCAAAATTATCGATAAAAAACGGTTGCTTTTTATACATATGTATATTTTTATTCTCGTTGACACTATTATAGATTGGATATATTCTAGCTTAGAAGATTTAGGCAATCGACTATTTTCTCGATTAGATGTGAATAGTCATCGCTAAGGTCTTCTAAATATTGGGATAAATCTTTGTAAGTTGGTTTTTGGTGCAAAGTACGTGAATGATTGATTAAGCTAAGACAATGGTAGGTTGTGGAATTATAGATTATAATCACTTATACAATTTATGGTCTAGTTAATAATCATTCATTGGCTTTTATCAAAATATCTTAAGAGATCATCTTAGTCTAAATCTTAAAATTTAGTTTTTTCTGGCTCTTTTTATTTAACTATCTCTAACCGTATAAAATATTAAGTCGCGCTGATATTTTATATTAATAAAATCCGCAATGTATTGAATTTCCCCGAATTTAATATATTAACTCTCGTCCAGAAAATAGAAAAAACAAAGTCTTATAAAATTAAATTGCTTGCATGTGTTCATATCAATATATCCTAAACAATATTATTGATCTCACTTCCAAAGAATTTATCATTTGATAAATTATAGTAATCGAATATTTAAGTCAAGCTTTGTAGTAAAGACTAACTTGCGTAAATATAATTGTCGCAATAGACAATTTATTAATAACCGATACTGTATAGTATTGGTTATTTTTTATTTAGTTTTAAATCACACCAAAATAAAATGATTGTGATAAACTTGAATAAATGATTAAGGAGATGACAATAATGAATAATGTGGATTCATTATATCAATACGGAACACTAGCTTTATTAGTTCCAGGGTTATTTGAAGGAAATTTAAGTTTAACTGACTTACTATCACACGGTGATACTGGTATCGGAACTGGTGATGGTCTAGACGGTGAACTAATCATTTTAGACGGTATTGCTTATCAAGTTGATGGTGATGGTAACATCAATGAAGTTAAAGATGACTTTACAGTTCCATTTGCCAACGTTCATCAAGGCGCTTTCAAGCCATTAACTGATGTTGATGCATCATTGAACGCTGCTGCTTTTGAAAAGAAAGTATTAGATGCCACTAAATGGGAAAATACATTCTTCTCTGTTAAAGCACACGGTAAATTCAAGTTTGCGCAAACTAGATCGATTAACAAACAACCAAAGCCTTATCCTGGATTAGTGGAATGTGCTAATAACCAAAGTGTCTTTAAAAAAGAAGATGTTGAAGGAACAATTATTGGTTACTATTCACCACAAATATTTAATGGTGCTGCAGTAGGTGGCTTCCACTTGCACTTCTTAGCTGATGATCATTCAATGGGTGGTCACGTTATGGACTTCGAAATGCAATCAGGTAACATTGCAGTTCAACGATTCAGTAAGTTAGAACAAGAATTACCAGTTAACAACCAAGACTACATGGATCACGACTTCTCAAAAGACGACATTCAAAAAGCGATTGGTGAAGCTGAATAAAATAAAAAAGGCCGACAATTAATTGTCGGTCTTTTTTATTTTGCACTATTTGTTGTTAGTGTTAGTGCTTTGGTTGGAATTTGCGTTAGAGTTACTTTGATTTGAATTGGATTGGGTCTTGTTTGGATCCCAAGGACCTTGGTATACCCAACCGTTAATTGAAGTATAGTAAACGTAAACATCGTAAGTTTGGTGGTCACTTCTAAATGATGTCCATTGATCACCGTTTTGAGGAGTGTATCCCTTTAGAACGATATTTCTAACATCATCTGGAGTGTATCTAGCGACGATTCTGCTTTGGCCTGTTTCTTTACCACTACTGTCCTTTAACTTGATAACAACAGTGTTAGTTAAAGTAGCTAGACCTTGGTTATTACCAACATTAACTCCGTTGGATAAACCGTTAATCATAATGCTTTCAGTTGAGTCACTAGTCTTTTGAACTCTGATTTGATCACCAGGGTAAATAGTAGTACCGCCTAAAGTAATGCTACCTAAGTAGTATGAGTAGTAACCAGTAACGTATCCTGAGTCAGGTAGTTTGTCTGAATCGACAGTGGAGAAACCAGTCTTGTAAACTTTGGCAGCTTTCATCCAGTTAGCTTTAGTTGAACCGTATACCCACACACCGTTGTAGTTTGGTACGTTTCCGTAAACAATCCAGCCGGCGTTGTTTGATAGTTTTCTAGTAAATAAGGCAGTACCCTTCTTGATAGTAGCAGTCTTAGTTACTTTGCTTTGGATAACACCGTTTGCAACTTTATGTGCAGATACTTTAATGTTCTTAGTGGTCTTTACATACTTAGTTGAGAATGATGGATCAACATAAGTTTTCATCCATGTAGTAGTGCTTTGTTTAGTAATCCAAACGGCACCGTTACTTGATTTAATTCCAGATAATAACCATTCTTTGTGGTTGTTGTTAATGCGACTAACTGTTAAAGCAGTGCCTTTTTTGATGGTTTTCTTCTTTAGTACTGTGTTTGAAAGAGTGTTGTTGCTAACACTGTGTTCGTAAGCAGTAATGGTTCTTGTAGTCTTAATGCTACGTGATTGATTCCAATAGTTTGAGTTTTTGTTAGGTAAACCTTTAGCGTTAGCTGCAACTGCTGGAGTAGCAAGTACAACTACTGCTGCGAATAAACTAACAATGACTTTTTTGAAATTCATAATAGTCCTTCTTTCAATGTATTAGTTACTATCATGGTAACGTAGAATGATGAAAATTTCTATTATTTTATAATATTTGAGCAAAATATAGGACAACCATAAATCATTTTGATATTCTTTAGGAAGAGTAAGATTATTTAATGTAAAATATTTTTTAAGGGGTGCCTCAAAATGAAAATGAGTAAGTTATTTGCAACTGTTTCAGTTGCTGCTTTATCATTATCCATGTTAGCTGGAGTTTCAGCTAACGCATCTTCAAAGAAGGATATGCATGACATGTCATCAATGAAGATGGATAAAAAATCTTCAATGAGTATGAATCATTCTTCAATGAAGATGGATAAAAAGTCATCAATGATGATGATGGATGGTTTAGAAATGAATATGAATTCTAAACTACCTAAAGGTCTAAAGAAAGCTACTAATGCAAAGTTCAAAGTTGGTTCAAAGGTAACTTTGAAAGCTAAGCATATGGAAGGTATGTACAATGCTAAGGCAACTGTTGCCGGTGTTTACAAGACTAACCTATACGAAATTGACTTCATGCCAACTAATGGTGGTAAAATGGTTAAAAACCATAAGTGGGTTGTTTCAAGCGAACTAAAAGCTAAAGGTGCTTTAAAGGCTGGAAAGAGCGTTACTGTTTTAGCAGACCACATGTACAACATGAAGGGTGCTAAAGGTAAAATTGTTAAGGTTCATAAAGGACCAGCATACGTAGTTAACTTTACAGACACTAAAACACATATGGTTATTAAAAACCATAAGTGGTTAACTCAATCAGAATTAAAAGCTAGATAAGAAAAAAGAGTGTAACTAAATTTGTTACACTCTTTTTTTATAATTGAATCCTATTGTTCTGGCAAAAAGATTTATTTTTTTAATAAAATGGATTATATTTGTTATTATATATTCAAAGGGAAATAAGAAAGGATACATAATGATGAATAAATTTACAGGTTGGATAAAACATTGGTACAGATATAAAACTGATGAACCCTATATTATTTCGGCAGCTATCGTTGGTGCATTAGCGTTATTTGGATCGATATTAATGGATCGAAAAAAACATTTATATATTTATGCCATTATTTTAATTTTAATTGCTTTATGGGCATTGTTTAGAAGTGTTACTTTTAAGAAAAACTTTGTAAGAGATTTCGTTAAACAACACCAATTTAGTGAGGATAAGATTGGTTTAGATATTGGAACTGGAACGGGATATGCTTTAATTAAGCTAGCTCGTGATACCCAACTAGGTAAGGTTTATGGTGTTGAAGATAAATACCAATATACTATTCGTCGTTTAGAAAAAAATGCAGTTTTGGAAAGAGTTAAAAATAAGATTGAACTAACAACAGCTGATATTAATAAGATTCCATTTGAAGACAGAAGTATTGATGTAGTCACTGCGATTTCAGCCAATGGAAATCAATTAAGTACGCCCAAAAAGGCAATTGTTCAATCGATTTCATATGAAATGAAGAGAGTTTTAATGCCTTCTGGTGTAATGTTTATGGTTAATACTCCTGCAATGATTAAGAAGTACGCAGCTGCATTTGAAAAGAGTGGCTTTGAAGTAACTTACATGCATCGTCGTTTTGAACGATTCTTCTTTATCCGCGCAATTGTTGTTAAATATAAATAAAAAAATCCAACCATTATGGTTGGATTTTTTACTTTTATTGGTGAACACGATTGAAGAAATCAACGAATAGTTGGTTTTCGTCTTCATAGTGATCCCACATGTTTTCAGGATGCCATTGAATACATTGAATAGTTAAATCATCGTTTTCCATTGCTTCAATAGTACCGTCATCTGCTCTAGCAACTACATGAAGTCCATCAGCAACATCTTTAGCAGCTTCATGATGGAATGAATTAACAAATGCACGAGTACCAAATGTTTTAGCTAGCTCAGATTTTTCATCAATTGTAATGTGATGAACTGGAGAATATCCAATTGCTTTTTGTTCATGTTGTAGTAGTGGTGAACCATTTGTTGGTTTGAATTGAGAACTTAAATCTTGGTATAAAGTTCCTCCCATTGCTACATTGACGATTTGTAAACCACGGCAAATTGCTAAGATTGGTTTTTTCATTGCAATCGCTTGTTGAACTAATGCTAATTCAAATTCATCTCTGGTTTCAAAAGTACGACCGATTTGTTCAATTGGTTCTTCGCCATAATACTTTGGTAATACATCTGGACCGCCAGTCATGATTAAACCATCAACAGTTTCCAGTAGATCATGAGCCATATGAGGTTTACCGACTGGGAAGATGACAGGGGTAATATCATTAGCTAATAAGCAATTCATTAAGGTTCTTTGTGCAAAATGACCTTCTCTTTGACGAAATGGTTCATCTTGGCTAAAAATAATATCAGAAGTTACACCGATACGCATGTTTATCAATCCTTTACATTAATATATCTTATTCAATAGTGTATCATTTTTTTAGTTATTTATCAGATAAAAACATTTGTGTGCGATACTTTTGATTGCATTGATAATTTATTTGTGCTATTTTTGATTACATGTTATAGGAAATATTGTATAAATGGTTATTAATAGGGGGAAAATACAATGAAGTTTAAATCAATGATTAAGCTTGGTTTAACTACGGTAGCAGCTTCGTTAGTATTGGTAGCATGTGGTAATTCAGCAAATGAATCATCACGTACTGACTCATTAAATTGGATGAGCAATACTACTTTAACTACTTTAGATCCATCTAAAGCAGTTGATGTTACTTCAGATCAAGTTTTATACAATGCAATGCGTGGATTAGTTACACCGGATAAGGGAAATAAAGTTGATTTAGCAATTGCTAAGAATTATAAAGTCACAAACGGTGGTAAGACATATACATTTACCTTAAGAGATACTAAATGGAGTAACGGCAAACCAGTAACTGCTCAAGATTTTGTCTACGGTATTAAGCGTAGTGCTAATCCCAAGACGGCTTCACAAATGGCTTACTACATGGCCAATGTTGTTAATTACAGCCAAATTAAGATGGGAACTATGAGTGCTGATTCATTAGGCGTAAAGGCATTAAATGATCACACTTTACAAATTAACTTGGTAAAACCACAAGCTGATTTCTTAAATGTATTAGCATTACCAGTATTCTATCCTCAAGTTAAGAGTATCGTTGATAAGTACGGTTCAGCATACGGTACTACTTCTGACAAGATGATTTACAATGGACCATTTACTGTTACTAAATGGAAGGGTAGTAATGATGCTTGGACTTTAGCTAAGAACAAAGATTACTATGACAATGCTAATGTTAAGCTAAAGAGTATCAATTACACTGTAATTAAAGACCCTCAAACTGCATTAGATGAATATCAATCAGGCAAATTAGATCAAACTCTATTAGCTGGTAAACAACAAGTAACTACTTACAAAAACCGTTCTGATTTCTACAACAGAAAAGGTTTCATGGTTCAATACTTGTCAATTAACCAAAACAATATTCCAGAATTAAAGAACAAGAACTTAAGAAGAGCATTATCCCTAGCAATCGACCGTAACGCTTTAACTAAAGACATTTTAGGTGACGGTTCATTTGCTGCCAGAGGTTTAGTTCCTGATACTCTAGCTTACAAGGATGGTAAGGACTTTAACGACTACGCAACTGTTAAAGATGCTACTACTGGTAACTTAGCTGAAGCTAAGAAGCTATGGGCTAAAGGTCTAAAGGAAATTAATAAGACTTCAGTTTCACTATCAATTATGAACAACAACGACCAAACTAGTCGTGCTGTGACAGAATTCCTACAAACTGAATTAGAAAAACTTCCTGGTCTAAAGGTTACTGCAGAAATTTTACCAAACAACGTGGCCTCAGGTCGCTCACTAAAATCAGATTACCAACTATCTGTGTCAGGTTGGGATCCATCAATCAGTGACCCTATTTCACCACTACAAACTAAAGTTTCAACTAGTTCTATTAACACTTCTAAGTGGGGCAATTCAATGTATGACATGTACATTGATCGTTCTAACAACGAAGATGCTACTAACTCAACTAAGCGTTTTGATGATTTAGTAAACGCGCAAAAGGTAATCCTAAACGATCAAGGAATTATTCCATTGATTCAAAAGGCCCAACCTGAACTAATTAAGAGTAACGTTAAGAATGTTAAGTATCTAGGAAACGGTCCAATTTGGGACTTCTCACATGCTTACATCAAATAATTAAAACTTTGAAAAGCAGCCATTAATGGCTGCTTTTTTTATTATGTTATTATTAACGTATTAATAAATTAGGATGTGACTCAATATGTTAAGTCAAAAATTAAAA
>NZ_JAMBKT010000008.1 GCF_025290035.1 Apilactobacillus sp. | reverse complement strand
AAACGCCAAGAGTAGTTGAGGGATCGCCCTCTGCGAGGGTAGGAAGTCGCCGCGCAATTTATAAAAGGAGTTACCTTTATGGTAGCTCTTTTTTTGTGCCATTAATAAATAACTTGATGTTTAGGTGTTTTTATTATTTAAACCAGTATGATTATCATCAATATAGAAACTCTTTCCTAATAAATTCAGAAATTATTAGGAATTTATGATAAAATTGAAATAATATGTGTTAAAAAAGGGAGCCTTCATTATGAAGAAAATAAAAATTACCCTAGGATGGCAAATCCTGATTGGATTAGTTTTAGGAATTATTCTAGGTTTAGTGTTCTATAAGAACACTACAGCGATTACAGCAATGCAAAGTATTGGTACTATGTTTATTCGTTTAATTCAAATGATTGTTGTTCCAATCGTGGTATCATGCTTAACTGTCGGTATCGCAAATATTGGTGACATTCATAAATTAGGTCGTATTGGTGGAAAAACTATTTTATACTTCGAAATTATGACCACAATCGCAATTATTTTAGGTTTAATTGTTGGTAATGTTTTCCATCCAGGAGACTTTATCAATGTTCATTCATTACATGCTACTGATATTACTCAATATATGACTACTGCAAAGACTGCTAACCACACTGGTATTTGGGGGACATTAATCGGCTTAATTCCAGTTAATATCTTCAATTCTATTAGTAGTGGTGATATGATGCCAATCATCGTTTTCTCAGTATTTTTTGGTTTAGGAACTGCAGCTATTGGTGAAAAAGGTAAAGTTATTGTTGATTTCTTAAATGCGGTTTCACAAGTAATGTTTAAGATTACTGGTTGGATCATGAAGCTTTCTCCAATAGGAGTTTGTGCATTGATTGGAGTTACTTTAGCAGAGCTAGGAGTATCAGCATTATTGCCACTAGGTTATTTCGTGCTATTAACTTACTTAACTATGATTGTATTCGTACTAGTAGTAATGGGGTTAGCTGCACGTATTTTCGGCTTCAAAATTACTACTCTACTAAAGGTAGTTAAAGAAGAAGCGGTGTTAGCATTCTCAACAGCCAGTTCAGAAGCAGCACTACCTAGAAGTATTGATAAGATGACTAAATTTGGTGTCAGTACATCAATTGTTTCATTCGTTATTCCAACTGGATACACATTTAACTTAGATGGTTCAGCTATCTATCAATCACTTGCTGCGTTATTCTTAGCTCAAGCATATGGTATTCATTTATCAATCGGTCAACAACTAACATTATTAGTTGCACTAATGATTACTTCAAAAGGTATGGCAGGGGTTCCAGGAGCCTCATTTGTGGTCTTATTAGCCACTGTTTCAACTGTTGGTATTCCAGTTTCCGGATTAACATTTATTGCTGGTATTGACCGTTTTATTGATATGGCAAGAACTGCAGTTAACGTTATTGGTAATTCTCTAGCAACTGTGATTATCGGTAAATCAGAAAAAGAATTTGATCAAGGTAAGGAACAAACTTATCTAAAATCAATTGGAATTAAATAATCATTAATGTAAAAAGCCTCAATCCTTATGATTGGGGCTTTTTATTTATAGTACGAAAAAGAGACAACCTTCAAAGTTGTCTCTTTTATAATTATATTGTCGTAGATAAGTAGCAATTACTTTGGCGTAAGGCCACGTCCCCGTGGACTCAACGAAGATTTCTGTGTAATCTCATAATTACTCAGTTTATCTACATAGATTTAGTAGTGTATAAACTGTTGTCCATACCTCCCCAACTAGTTCCCCAGAAGGTGAAGCATCATCAAGCAATTATTAAATATTCAATTTTAAATTACTGTTATTAGCCGCTAACATGTCACTGTTAATTAGCGTGTCACCGCTAAGCCTGCAGCTAAAGGATACTGAGATAACCAACAACAGTCAATTCTCCATCTAATAATCTATTTATATGATTATGTTGATTCGGGAAAATTAACTGTCAAAGGTTATCTCAATCCTTAAGCTTATAGAATTGAAACAACTTCTGACATTAATTCTCCCTTGATAGAATGATCTTTCGACGCTCCTGGATCAAAGGTTAATTCTGTCATTGTTGTTCACTCCTTTTTTATCTAGTATTGTTACAATGTTTATCTTACACCATTTTTTTATTTTTGACAACATTTCATCTTAAAATATTTATGTTTCTATAATGAAACTAAAAAAGAGCCAATCCGGGCCAGATTAACTCTTTATTAATTACATTTTCATATGATCCATATGTTCGTAACATGACATACCGCTTAATTCTAAATCTTCAACGGCAACACCACGTTCTTCAGCGAATGCGTTCATCAATTCATCCATCTTAGTTATATGGAATTCTTGTGGATTTTCTGGATCATCAACTTGAATTTGTGCCATCATACCACCATCTTCATGTTCGATGATGTGGCAATGATACATAAAAATACCAGGATGGTCAAACCAAGCTTTGAAACGAACGGTTTCATCTGGGTTAACACCGATTGTATCCTTTAATCCAGTTTCATTAGGATAAGGGGCATGACCATTACGGTCGAGAACTTCAAATTGGCAGCCGTGCATATGGAAAGGGTGAACCATGCCGCCTTCACAATCATTAGTATTAGTAACTTCCCAGATTTCGCAGTTTCCCATCGTTTGTTTAGCATCGATGCGTTCCATATCGAACTTCTTACCATCTAAAGCTACTTCTTCATCCATACCAGACATTACGACGTGGCGGACTGCAGTATCTTTTGTAACTTCTGGAGTATTCATTTCAAAAAGGGTGTCTGGAATCACGCTGTCATCTTTTTCGTAATCATGAATGCGGAAGTGCATGATTGCGACATCATCAGAGTATAGGACAACTTCGTCACCAGCTTTGTATTTACCGAAGTCAACGACAATTTCTTGTCTTTCAGCACAGGTAATCAATAAATGAGTGAACTTAACAGGGTGAGTTAATAGACTACCATCACCAGCAATTTGGGTGAATTCTAAATCGTCTGAGAAATGAAGGCGCCATTCACGACGATTAGCACCATCTAGTAAACGAAGACGCACCTTTTGGGTTGTTACATCAAAATATGGGTTAACAGTTCCGTTAATCATCGCTGTAGGACCTTGCACACCATCTGGATCATAGTCGGCTTTGTAATCCCATTGATTATTTTCATCGAAGTGACGGTCTTGTAAAATGACCGGAATATCATCGACACCATAATTTCTAGGGATTGGCAAAGTTGCCTCATGTTCATCTTTGACGACAACTGCAGTCGCTAGACCGTGCCAGACTTGTTCAGCAGTTGATGGGCAAGGATGAGCATGCAACCATAATGTAGCAGCAGGTTGATCACATTTGAAGTTTAAAACTTTACTTTCGCCAGGATAAACAGGGGTATGACAACCACCATCGATATCGCCGGGAACGTTTAAGCCGTGCCAATGATATGTAGTTAATTCTGGTAATTCATTTTTGACAGTCACATGGATGTTCTTACCACGTTTGAATAAAATTGTTTTACCCAATAGTGATTGATTATAACCCCAAGTTTGTGTCGCTTTACCAGGCATAATATTAGCTTCTCCTGCTTGGGAAATAACAGTGTAATACATATCTGTATCAGTTTCCTTATCAGGAGTTAGTAATTCTGGAACCTTTAGCTTTTGTGGTGCCACATCAGTAGCTTCTAGTGGAATATAGCCACCGTCATGGGTGTTAAAAGCAGGTTCGTAAAAGAAATAATCTGTATAGACTTTTTCATTTGCCATTGAAAACAACCTTTCTTATTTTAAGATTGCCTTCATTATATTCTTATTTATATTCATTTGCAATTAGTAATCATTATAAACTAGTATGTACTAAAAAAGAGACGATTTAATCGTCTCTTTTTATTATGATCAATAATTATCTTATTGTTCAGCGTACCATGGGTAATGGAAGTTACCTTCACGGTCAGTACGTTCATAAGTGTGAGCACCGAAGTAGTCACGTTGTGCTTGTAGTAAGTTAGCAGGTAATACTTCAGCACGGTATGAATCGTAGTAGTTAACAGCTGCTGAAAGTGATGGAACTGGAATACCAGCCTTAGTTGCAAGAGCAACAACATCACGAGCATCTTGTTGGTACTTGTTAGCGATTTCTGAGAAGTATGGGTCTAACAATAGGTTAGTTAGGTTTTCATCCTTTTCGAAAGCGTCAGTAATGTTTTGTAAGAATTGAGCACGAATGATACAACCTTCACGCCAGATTTGAGCTAGTTCACCGAACTTCAAGTTCCAGTCATAGCTTTCTGAAGCGAAACGTAGTTGTTCGAAACCTTGTGCGTAACTCATGATCTTACCAAAGTATAGAGCTTTACGTACACGTTCAACTAAGTCTTTCTTTTCGTCATCGTTGATAACGTCAGTAGCCTTAGGACCGTTTAATACTTTAGCTGCTGCAAGACGTTCGTCTTTTAGCATTGAGATGAAACGAGCGTAAACTGATTCAGTAATAACTGATTGGTCAGTACCAACTTCCATGGCATCTTCTGATGACCACTTACCAGTACCCTTGTTAGCACCACGGTCTAAGATCATGTCAACGATAGGCTTGCTCTTGTCAGCACCTAAATCGTCTTTTCTAGTTAAGATATCAGCAGTAATTTCGATTAGGTAACTGTTTAGTTCACCCTTGTTCCATTCCTTGAAGATATCAGCTAAATCGTCGATGTCAATACCAGCACCGTTACGAAGAATGTCGTAACTTTCATCGATTAATTGTTCATCACCGTATTCAATACCGTTATGAACCATCTTTACGTAGTGACCGGCACCATTTGGTCCAATGTATGAAACACATGGTTTGCCATCGCTAGCTTTAGCAGCGATTTGAGTTAAAATTGGTTCTACTAGTTTGTATGCGTCTTCTTGACCACCAGGCATTAGTGATGGACCTTGAAGTGCACCTAGTTCACCACCAGAAACACCCATACCAATGAAGTTAATTCCTGATTCATCTAGTCTAGCATTTCTTTCCATAGTGTTATGGAAGTTAGTGTTACCACCATCGATTAAGATATCACCTTTGTCTAGTAAAGGTAGAAGTGCGTCGATAGTTGCGTCGGTAGCAGGACCGGCTTTAACCATCATCACGATACGACGTGGAGTTTCTAGAGAGTTAACAAAATCTTCAACAGAGTAACTTGGTACCAAGTTCTTTTCTGCGTGATCCTTCATTACAACTTCAGTCTTTGAAGCTGAACGGTTGTAAATACCTACAGTGAAGCCACGGCTTTCAATGTTAAGGGCTAAGTTCTTACCCATAACAGCCATTCCAACAACACCAATGTTTGCTTTTGAGTCAGCCATTATAAACCTTCCTTTTTAAAGAAAATTGTGTATTTATATACACTTAAATTTTAACATTTTAATTGACAATTGTCATATAATTATTTCTTTGAGTTAAAAACCCAAGCACGACCATCGCGTTCTAGCAATTCGTCAGCTGCATCTGGTCCCATTGAACCAGGAGTGTAGTTAGGGAAGTTAGGTTGATCCTTGTCCCAAACTTGTCTGATAACATCTGCGAATTCCCAGGCACGACTTACTTCGTCCCAACTAGCAAAGTTAGTAGCGTTACCTAAGATTGCATCATGGATTAAGCGTTCGTATGGTTCTGGAGTAATCGCCTTTTCTTCATCACTTTGAGTGTGAGTAAGTTCGATTGGTTGCATGTCCATACCTTGTCCAGCCTTCTTACCATTTAGACGTAGAATAATCTTGTTGACAGGGTCTACGAATAAAGTAAGTACGTTGTTGTTTAGTTCACTTTCAGAACCGTTTGCTGCGGCGAAGACATCGATTAGTGGCTTCTTGAAGACCACGTCAATACGAGTAAACTTGTCGCTTAACATCTTACCAGTTCTAATGTAGAAAGGAACGTTCTTCCAGCGTTTGTTTTCAAATAAAACTTTACCGGCAACATAAGTTTCAGTAATTGAATCGTTAGGAACATTATCTTCGTGACGGTAATCTAATTGGTCACCGTTAGCACCGTATTGTCCACGAACGAAGTTTTGACGAACTTCATCTTCAGTGTAAACACGCATACTTCTTAGCGCACGAATCTTTTCACGACGAATGTCAACGTCCTTAAATGAAATAGGGTCTTCCATTGCTAGAATGGTTAGCATTTGAATGGTATGGTTTTGCACCATATCACGTAATGCACCAGAACCATCATAGTAACCAGCACGTTCTTCAACTCCTAGCTTTTCAGCTAAAGTTACTTGAATGTTGTCGATGTATTCGTTGTTCCAAATACCTTCAATTAGTGGATTACCAAAACGAAGTGCTAGCACGTTTTGTACCATTTCTTTACCTAAGTAATGGTCGATTCGATAAACTTGGTTTTCATTAAATGATTTGCCAAGTGCATTGTTTAATTCCTCAGCAGAATCATAGTCACGACCAAATGGTTTTTCAATAATCAAACGGTTGAAACCGCCATTATCTGATAAACATTTGTGGGCTTTAAGGTTTTGTGCCACAGTCCCAAAGAAGTTGGGAGCCATTGAAATATAGAAAATACGATTTCCGTTAGTATCATATTGTTGATCTAACTTGTTAGCGTAGTCACTTAATGCATCATAATGTTCTGGATTAGTTACATCATGTGCCATGTAGTAAAAATGACTTGCGAAGCTTTTGGCTTGTTCTTCACTATCTGCGTTAGCACTGACTGATTCCACGATTACATCACGGAATGTTTCATCGCTCCATTCACGACGACCAGTACCAATTAATGCAAAGTGATCATTATCTACGTAACCTTTTTTGTATAGGTTAAAAATAGATGGGTATAATTTACGTTTAGCTAGGTCACCAGTTGCACCAAATAGCATGAACAAGGCACGAGTTGCTGTTGCCAATTACCGTCACTCCTTATAGAAAAATTTTAACGATTCAAATGAATGTAAAATGTAATTCATTCTCAGTTAATATACAAAGATATTATATAACACGACGCAAAATTAAAAAAGTGTTTTAATCCATATCATTACAGAAATGTAAACGCTTTACTAAAATTTAATAATTTAAATCATATTTGATGGATATTCGGGTACCATTTGCTTTATAATGGTGTTTATGAGGATTAAAAAAGGGGGAGAATTCAATGAGAAAGAGAAAAGAATTAGGATTGAAATTAGTTTTCATTTATTCGTTATTACTTAATTCCGGTGCGGCATTTATGTGGCCGCTAGTAACAATGTACATTGATAACTATTTACATAAATCTTTATTAGTGTCTGGGATATCGCTACTTTTTATATCAGGATTTACTATCATCGGTAATTATGTCGGTGGATATTTGTTTGATCACTGGTCAGCTTATAAGGCATCAATGATTGGAATCACGATTTCGACGTTAGCCATCATTGCTTTAATCTTTTATCATGGTTGGCCTACCTTCGCTATATTATTAGTAATTTTAGGATTTGGGGATGGAATTAATTTAACATTGCTAAACTCGTATGCAACTAATGTTAAGAGCAGAGATACCCGAACGGTTTTTAATATGCTATATGTGGGATTAAATATTGGAGTGGTAATTGGTACTGCAATGGTAGGATACTTATTAAAATATGGAATTTCCGTTGTTTTTATAGCCGCCACAAGTTTTTACGTTGCTTTATGGTTACTAACATTAATTTATTTCAATGTTGATTTTTCTAATTATCGAACAAATGATAATGAATCTAATAATGTTAATGATAATAACGTCAGCTTATCAAAATCCAAAATTAAATTAATATATCCAATTTGCTTAATGGTCTTCACTGTATATTTAAGTTATACATTATGGGAAAGTGTTATGTCTGTCCACATGGTAAAATTAGGAATATCTTTTGAAGCATACTCGACTCTTTGGACAGTTAACGGATTATTAATTGTATTTGGACAACCATTAGTTAACTATATAAGTAAACGTTTAAAAATTAGAATTAATCATCAAGTGTTTTTAGGAGTATTCTTGTTTGCGATGGCTTTTTATTTTCTAGTTATTGCGAAGACTTTCCCTGCCTTTTTGGGAATTATGATTTTCCTTACAATTGGTGAAATGATTGGTCTACCGGATGTCCCTGCTTGGATTGATGAATTATCAACCAAGGAAGAAAAAGGAAAGTATCAGGGGATGTTTAATGCTTTAATGTCAGCAGGAAGAGCGATTAGTCCATTATTTGCAGGATTTGTGATTGAATCGTATGGATATAACCCATTATTTATTTTTGTTGCGACGTTAATGTTAGTATCATTAATAATCGTTATGGCAGTTAGTCGACAAAAGTAAAAAGGATTGTTTCAATAAGAAACAATCCTTTTTTTATTTGTTATGTTTAACTCCATATTTTATTAAGTTCCACATATTTTCAAATCGTTGATCATAAAAATCATCGTTCCAAGTTTCAGCAAAATCAGGTAATCCAAAAATAGCGAATGCAGACATGATATTTTCTGCCTCTATAAATTCTGGATCATCTAAACCCAAAATTTGGTTAATTGAGGGATATGACAATGTCAATACATTATGAAGTGCAAACGGATTATGTTCAATATACATAGTACTAAGCTCAAACATTTTAGGATTTGCAAAATAAATATTTCTTTTAGCATCCATAAATTGTTTAATCCAATCGTGTAATAGTGATAAACGATCGGTTCTGGTCATATCTACATTAATCTTTAATAAAACGTTTTCTTCAAGCCACTTAGCATTGACTGCTTCCCATAATTCTTGTTTATTTCTGAAGTACTTATATAAAGCGGCGTGAGTTATATGTAACTCGTTAGCAATCTCATTCAAAGTGATATCGGTTTTATCATTTTGAATGATTAATTTTTGTACAATGTTAATAATTCTATCTTTACTTATTTTTTCCATATTCAGGCCTCAGAAACCTATCATAAGTTTCTATCTAATTCAAAAAATAGACATTGTGTTCAAATTATCATTAAATAAATATTAGCATAAAATTAGAAAATGCACAAATTTTGACTTTTATACTCCTGTTCTATATAATTCAGAATTAGTTACAAAATAGTTAAAAAGTTACTAAAAATTACGGGGGAAATTAATGAAAGCGGCGGAACTATTAGAATATAGTGAAAAATTTAAGTTGCAAGTGGTTGATATTGATATCCCTCAAATTAATTCTAATGAAGTGTTAATTAAGGTGGTTGCTGCATCTGTAAATGATATTGATAATGAAATTGGTAGAGGCGAGTTAAAAAATATTTTTGATTATAAATTGCCACAAGTCTTAGGAAGTGAGATAAGTGGTCATATTGAAAAAATTGGTGATGATGTTAAGGGATTCGATATAGGAGACGCTGTATATACACGTCTCCCCATTCGTCAATTAGGTGGTTTCGCAGAATATGTTGCAGTTGACGTAGACTATATAGCTAAAGCACCAAAAACACTTAAGTTATTTCAGTCATCAACAGTTCCTTTTCCGGCTCTAGCTGCATATCAAATCTTAGTAGATAGATTAACAGTAGAGTCAGGGAAGACATTGTTTATTAATGGTGGATCTGGATCGTTTGGTGCTGGAGCGATTGTGATTGCTAAGGCAATGGGATTAAATGTTATCGTTAGTGGTAATAGAAAATTTCGTAATAATGCCATGATTCTAGGAGCAGATAAGTATATCGATTATAAAGTATTAGACTATACACAAGTAGTAGATAGAGTCGATTATGTTATTGATGCATTAGGTAGTGACCACTTTGAAGATGAAATGAAAATTTTAAAAACTAATGGTGATTTGGTGAGTTTAAATGGTATCCCGGATAATGCATTTGCTAAACGCCAAAAATTTGGTTGGTTAAAAAAACACAAGATTAAAAAAATGAGTGCCAATGTTGAATCTAAAAGCGATGAACACCGCGTTAAGTATCATTACGTACTAAGTCGTGAAAATGGTAAGCAACTAAAGAAAATTAGTGAGATTATCGATAAAACGGATTGCATTAAAAAAATTAAGTTTGAGCGTGGTGTTTTTAAAATCGATCAGATTAATGAAGCATTGGATTATGTGAAAAAACATCATACAGAAAAAGTCATTATATTATTTTAAAAAAAGTCTGCTAGATTATAGCAGACTTTTTATATATTCTTATTTTTTAAAATATTATAAACTCTCATGACGTCACGATCAGTGCCGCGTAACTCAAAATCAGTTGTGAGTTCGGTATTGAATTTTTGCGCATATCTTTTTGCAGTTAAACAGTATTGGTCATTAAAGTTCTTATTACCTGAACCAATCACGCCGATGCATCGACGTGCGTTGTTGTGGTAATCAATGTATTCTCCAAGTGAATTGGTCATCATTTCTTTGACCCCATTATCGATTCCGTTGCCACCGTCTAAGTAAGTTGGCACGAATGCAAAAAAGTTTTCCTTTTCATCAGCAAAATCACTTTGGTCTGAAATTTCGGTTAATTCAATTAATGGATTGGCATCATCATCAGCATGTAATTGCTTAGCATAGCTTTGTAAGTTGTTAACGAAATTGCGGGTATTACCAGAAATTGAAATGTAGAGAATGCGAATTGCTGCCAAAATAAGGACTTCCTTTTCATATAAAATAAAAAATCTGCTAGAAATATATTCTAACAGATTTAATCTTTTTATATTAGTCTTTACTTTCAACTTCTTTGGGTTCTTCATGATTTTCATCGTTGTCTTTACGTTGGTCATCAACTTCAAATAGATTGATGAATGAGTTTTCGAAGTGTAATACTTTGAAAGTAAATGAATCAACGGTGAAAGTGCTTCCCGGTTTGATTTGAACGCCAGGATTATTATCAATGAAGTAACCTGATAGAGTTACGCTATCTGATTTGCTGAAATCTTTAATTTCAGTCTTGAAATAACGTTCAAAGTCATAAGTGGTCATCTTACCGCTTACTTGGTAAGTACCTTTAGGTTGTTTGAAAACATATTCGTTAGTTGCAGGATCAATTTCATCTCTGACAGTTCCAAATAGTTCTTCGTAAATATCTTTATCAGTAATAATCCCTGAAGTACCACCATATTCGTCAACAACAACGACGATTGGGGTTCTCATAGTAATCATTTTTTGTAGGACTTCGGTAATCTTCATGTTTTCAGGGACAGTTCCGATATCTCTAATTAAACGTTCAACTGGGATGTTGGAGTTAACGCGAGATTGGCGAACCAAATCGTAACAGTAAACATATCCGAAGATGTTGTCTTTGTTATTATCAACCACGACAGGAATACGACTGTATTTTGATTGTAGATACATTGTGATGGCATCATCTACTAAAGTATTGATGTCCATGACGGTTAGTTGAGTTCTATCAATCATAATGTCTTTGGCAACTTTATCATTAAAATCAAAAGCACGTTGCATGTATAGGTAATCATATTTTTCTAGATCACCATTTTCAACGGCTTCCTTTGAGATACTTAAGATTTCGGCTTGAGACATTGATTCGTCACTTTCGTCAGTCATCTTAAGACCCATCATTTTAACCATACCAGCAGCACTGGCATTGATAGCCCATACCCCTGGATAGAAAATAGTGTGGAAGTAATGAAGTGATGTTGCAACATAACCTAACACTTTTCTTGGCATGGCAATACTGATGTTCTTAGGAACAACTTCAGTTACTACCACTTCAAGGTAGGTTAAGATTAAAATACCAACAATACTACCGATAGCATGTGCAGTACTTTGAGCAACTAGGCCAGGCTTTAATTCTAAAACATCAAAGATGGCGTCAACAATAAGACTTTCACCAAGCCAACCCATAAGGATACCACAGGCGGTAACCCCCACTTGAGTAGTTGATAAATAGTCATTTAGGTTAGTGAGCATGTGCATTTCACGAGCAAGTTTCTTTGACTTACCCTTAGTTTCTTCCTCTTCTTCCAACATGCTGTATCTGGTTTGCACTAAGGCAAATTCACAGGCAACAAAGTATGCAGCGAAGAAGAATGCGATTAATACAATAATGATTTGAAAAAATATCACACCACTATCCAACAGAACATTCCCCGTTTCTTAGTAAAATTTATATAATGTCTATATTATACCTGTTATACTTATGTTTTTTAAGTAATTTAGTGAATATAATACCTTATTTTTGTTAAAAAAATGGAAAAAAATCAAAATTTAGTTAAATTTTAAATATTTTGAATAAAATTGTTTTATTCTTATGGAATTATTGGTAGAATTAAGAGGATGAATTAGTAATTTATCAAGCAGGAAAGGGGCGACCAGCAATGGTCGCCTCTTTTTTTATCATCAAATCCACATAATTAAATTAAAAAAGACCCCCGCTAAAGCGGAGGTCTTTTCTATTAGCCATGTTGTTTGTTCATCGCGTGAACGTTGCTCGGTCTTTTGGCAAATCCGTATGATTGTGCAACAACATATTGCGGACGTTGCTTAGAAGCATCAAATGTTCTGTATAGGTAATCACCGATAATGCCTAGCGCAAGCATGATGCTACCAGATAGAATCAACATTAAAGTAATTGCAAAAGTTAATGTTGATATACCGGTAAAGATGGTGACCAATCCATATAAGAAACCAGCGATGATACTGATGATTCCGACATAATTTACGATCTTTAGGGGGATTTCAGAGAATGCGGTAATCCCATCAGTAGCTAGTCTTAACATTTTAGATAAGGGGTACTTGGTTACCCCAGATGTCCGTTCTTGTCGTTCGTATGATACAGCAGTTTGCTTGAAGCCGACCCAGCTCACTAGGCCACGAACAAATGGCTCCGGTTCATTCAATTTGGAAAGTGCATCAACCACTTTACGGTCCATTAAGCGAAAATCACCTGTATCTAGGGGGATATCTATGTTAGCGACTTTACGCATGATGCGGTAGAAAGCTTTCGCAGAGAAGAGTTTAAAGAAAGATTCACCTTCGCGGATAAGACGTTTTCCGTAGACAACGTCGTATCCTTCTTGCCATTTTTCAATCATGTTAGGAATTACAGAGGGGGGATCTTGTAAATCAGCATCCATAACAACGACTGCATCGCCTGTTGCATAACGGATGCCAGCGGTGATGGCAAGTTGGTGACCAAAGTTTCTAGAGAATTCTACCAGCTTAATGTTATCGTATTGTGATTGTGCTTGACGGATAATATCTACGCTTGAATCGACAGAGCCGTCATCCACAAATATGATTTCGTAAGTTTCAATCTGGCAATTGATGAAGTTTTCTAAAACTTCGATGGTATTTAAGATACCTTCTTCTTCGTTAAAAACGGGAAGAACAATTGAGATAGCGTTAATTTTAGTGGTCATAAGACACCTCCAGTTTAGTAGATGCTGGAAAGGTCGTATAAAGTACCGTTTGACATGTTAGATGGACCGCCACCCATATTCATTGAACCAGTGTTAGGTTGTTGACCTTTGGCCATTTTACCTGATGGTTTAGTCATGTTAGATGGGCGGTTCTTGGCAGTAAACATAGAAGTATTGGAGGAACTATTACTGTTAGATGATCCACCGTATTCACTAGCGTTGACCTTCTTAGCATGTTTTTTAATCCAGTTCACAATTTCATTGTTAGTAGATCCGGACTTACCTTCATCGAGGTAGTATTTAACTTGACCAGATTTAACTAATTGTTTGAACTTGCTTAATGTCATTGCAGGGTCGGTTCCATTGAAACCTCCCATTGCCATGACGGCTTTCTTAGTTTTAATAATGTAAGGAGCGGCAGTGCCGGAATCTGCAGTTGCAAATAGGTACTTGGCATTGCCTTGGTGTTTAGTTAGGTAGTTTAACAATTTGGTATTAACAGTACCGTTACCAATTCCACCGGAGTTGTTACCACCGCTAGTTAAGAGATCAGGACCAGCAGTTGGAATTGCAGCGGATTCTTTAGCAAGGGTCGGAGTTAGTGACCAGAAACTTGGTGCGACTGCGATTGATAGCAATCCAATAATCATGATGGCTTTACCAGCTGGTTTCGCTTTGAAGATTAGTAAACCAACACTGGCAACCACGGCCACGATAATGATTAAAACAGTTAACCAAGGGTAGTAACTTGATACGTACCATGCTTGTAGTGCAGCAGTAACGACGATAGCGACTGGTAGGAAGTATGCTTTGTAGTTGTTTAGACCAAATTCTTTGAATAGCTTAATCATTGCAGCAAGACCTAATCCGGCTAACGCAGCGATTGCTGGAGCTAACATGATAGTGTAGTAAGGATGGAAGAAACTAGCGACAGAGAAGAATCCGTACACTGGAACTAGCCATCCAGTCCATAGCACAACGTGTTTTTGACGATGTGTTAATTGGTACCATTTACGTTTAGGATCTGCGTAACCGATGAATGCGGCAATCATTCCGATAATCGCAAATGGTAATAGCCAACTAATCTGTGGACCTAATGCTGATTGGAATAAACGAAGTGGACCAGCTGTACCGATATTGAAGGCACCACCGGCGCCACCCATGGTCTTTCCACCACCCATCTTCATACCGCCACGACGAGCGTTAGAAGGGATGTTTTTCATATTCTTCATGTTTTTAGATGGTTTGAAGTTACCCATTTTTTGACCATTTGGCATGGTCATTTGTTGATTATTAGTACTCTTGGATTTAGATGAGTTGTTACCCATTCCCTTAAAGGCACCACCTGTACCAGTAGTTTGACCTAAAAGACGTTGAGTTCCGTTGTAGCCAAAGGCTAGTTCTAAAACTGAGTTGTGTTGTGATCCACCTTCATATGGACGGTTACTTGCTGATGTCATATCAACAGATAGTGGCCATGAAAGGGTGAAGACAACTAAAGCAATTCCGGCAAGTGATAATTTACCGATTTTTTTCTTCCATGAATCCTTAGAAGCTAACCAGTAGAATAGTAGCATTCCAGGAATAATCATGAAGGCTTGGAGCATTTTAATATTGAAAGCAAATCCAATCGTTGCAAAGCTTCCAATCAACCAGTACATATTGTTCTTATTAATTGATTTTTGTAACATCCAGATGGCTAATAATAAGAAGTAAATTAATGTTGCATCCATATTATTAGTTCTAGAGTCGGCAACTACGATTGGTGTAATTGTCATTACTAAGGCAGCGATGCGTCCTGCAAGCTGACCGAAGTAAGGAGTAACTAGTCGGTACATTAAGTAGACTGAACCGACTCCGAATAAGACGGAAGGTAGTACCACACTGAAGTTGGAAACACCTAAGATTTTAGCTGAGATAGCCATAAACCAAAGGGCAACCGGTGGCTTATCGACAGTAATGTATCCGGCAGGATCAAAACTGGCATACCAGAAGTTTTTAAAACTTTGGGTCATACTAGTAATTGCGGAAGTATAGAAGTCATTAGCAGAACCAGTCTTCCAAGTTCCATATCCATATAATCCTAAAGCGATTAGCAGGATAATTACTAATACCCAGTCAATTTTGTGGCGTGAGAAGAAGTTAGCCTTCTTTTCAGTCGGTTGATTCATGGGCGGATGCCTCCTTTATACGAGTTGTTTTAAATACCCAATACTTACTTAAAACGAAATTAGTAGGAGTCGTGACGAATAGTGTAATTAGGGGGATAATACTAGCTAGAACGTGGAAATAATTGCTAGCGACATCCGTTACGACGATACTTAATGTCCATGTAAATAAGTATGTGAGGTAATATTTAGCGACTAACATCCAGTTATGATTGGATTTAAACACCCACTTACGGTTGATGGTTAACCCGATCACCGAAGTAATTCCGTATCCGATTGCCATGGCATCCGTGGGAGATGTTGCTTTATATAGCAAAGTATATATAAGATACGTTAAAATAGTGTTGATTAATCCAACCACACCGAACTTAAAAAATTGTCGGCAAATAGTTATCATGGTTGGGCACTTCCTTTATTGGAATGCTTTAAGTCTAGTTTAAGAAAATTAAACTAATCTTAAAGCAATCATAAACTTAACTTAAATTGAAAATTAACATTGAAAAACCCTGAAAGGAATTGATAATTATGGATGGTTTAAATATTTTAATCGTCGAAGATGACGAAAACTTAGCTGCCAGTGTGGCACAATTTTTAGCGCCAATTGGAAACACCACCGTTGTGCATGATGGCTTCGAAGGTCAAATGATGGGCCAAGATAACATTTACGATATCGCCATCTTGGATTTAATGTTGCCAGAAGTGAATGGATACGACATTTTAAAACAATGGCGTGTCGATGACGGCATCGATATGCCAGTCTTAATTTTGACTGCCAAAGATACTATGGCTGATAAGGTCCATGGATTTGAACTAGGTGCCGATGACTACCTAACTAAGCCTTTCCACCGTGAAGAATTAATCTTACGTGTAAAAGCACTTTTAAAACGAGCTGGTCGTTTAGGTAACAACAACCAACTAACCGTTGCTGGTTTTTCCATTGACTTAGGTCGTCATTACGTGGAATACCAAGGGCAAGAACTACAATTAAATGGAAAAGAATACGACTTATTAGTCTACTTTGTCCAAAACCCAGCAACCATTATTACCAAAGATCAAATCTTTGACCGTCTCTGGGGATTTGACTCAGAAACTGCCTTGTCAGTGGTCGAAGTTTACATGAGTAATTTAAGAAAGAAGATTAAACAAATTTCTGGAACCAACCCCATCAAGACATTGCGAAATGTTGGTTACATGTTAGAAGGAGAATAATATGAGAGATCGCATCTTAGAGCATAAACAACAAATTAAGCTGTTTATAAAAGAACTAATTGGTTTTGCGATTTTATTCGCGCTCTTAGGGATGATTGTCTATTTCTTCTTCCAAAAATCAATTTATTCCAACATTGATGCTGGTCTAAACCGCCAACGGATTCGCATCGAACGTAACGTGGCGTCAACACAAGAACCATTACAGGTGAATCCCAGACCGGGGGCTTTTAACCCATTTAATAATTATAGTAACGGTGATTTTCAAACCAACATCATTGTTTTTAATAAGAAGGGAATTATCTCTAATCGAGGGATGTTAGGGCAACGTACTTATCAACTCTTGAGTAAGTTAACCGTTGATTCTAGTAAGTTAAATAAAGTTGATCAAATTACTCTGGGTTCGAAAAACTACGTCACTAATTTCCGCGCAATTTTATTGAAGGTTTCCAAAGATAATTTGAATCCAGAATACGCTGGTAATTATGTATTGATTTTGCAAAATATCGATGCCGAATTACTGGCACTACACAGTTTTATCGAAGCTTTAATCGTAACGCTGGTCTTCTTCTGGATTATTGCCATCTTAATCGCATACTATCTATCTAAATCTAGTATGAAACCCATCATAAATTCATGGCACCGCCAAAAGGAATTCAGTTCTAATGCGGCGCATGAATTACGCACACCGCTAACAGTAATTCAAAACCAAATGGAATATCTATTAACTAAACCGACTGATCGAATTGTTGACCAGATTCAACCGGTCTCAACGACGCTAGAAGAGGTTAAGCATTTGAAAGTCCTCACGCAACGCTTATTAACATTGGCGCGTTCGGACTCCAACATCGTCCAAGCACAACGCCAAGACGTCGAATTAGCACCTTTCTTTGATGCGGTTGTCGCACCATTTAATGAAATTGCGAATAGTCAAAACAAGTCATTCGTTAGCAACGTCGATGTGGACGGGAATGGCCGCATTGACACCGATTTAATCAAACAATTAATGGTGATTTTAGTCGACAATGCGATGAAGTACACCCCACAAGGTGGCACTGTTGCTGTCCGCGTTAACCGCAACCATAATTCATTGAAGATGTCGGTTTCCGATACCGGAAACGGGGTGCCAGATGAAGATAAAGAACTTATCTTTGAACGTTTCTACCGCACTGATAAGTCGAGAAACTCAAAGACTGGTGGGAATGGTTTAGGGCTATCGATTGCCAAATGGATTGTTGATCAACATCATGGTCGTATTACGGTACGCGATAATCATCCAACCGGTGCCATTTTCACGGTCACTTTTAACCTATAAGAAATGGCAATTAATTCTATTTTTCCTTTAATAGCGGTATCTTTTTTAGCGCTGTCTGTTACAATGGAATGTAATGAGAAAATGACAAGAGGAGGTGTGGATGGTATAAATTAAAAATATTTATATCTGTCTATGAAACGAAACAAATTATGGCTAATGATGATAACCGTAATCGGATTGGTGCTGGCTAGCTCCTCGGTCAACGTCATGGCTGATGCAGCAAGTGCTAGTAGTGCTAACTCAACTAATACCGTTTATGATATTTCTGAATGGCAAGGCCAAATTACTGATGCGCAAGCCCAACAATTAAAGAATGAAGTTCCATTCGTGATTTTGCGTGTTCAATATGGAAGTGCTTATGCTGATAAGACTTTCCAAAGTAACCGTGATTTAATGAATAAATATGGGATTCCATATGGGGTATACTCATTTAGTCAATACGAAAACCCTCAAGACGCGGCATATGAAGCTAAAGTGCTTTATAGTCGCGCCCCTAATGCATTGTTTTACGTCAATGATTATGAAGATCAAACCGTTACTTCTGGTGGCACTAACGATTCAACCGTTGCTTGGTTGAACGCACTACGTCCATTAGTTGGTAACCGTAAGATTTTGCTATATTCTGATGCGAATTTCATGGTAAAACATTCTGCTTATGCGGTTTCTAATTATGATGGTTATTGGATTGCTGCCTATCAAGATAATGAACCTGCTAGAGAACATGTCTTATGGCAATTCACTAGTCGTTTTTATTCCAAGGCGCTTGGTAAATCATTAGATGCGAACTTGTTAACATCACAAAGTGTGAACTGGTTCATTGGTGATACTTATGATGCGAATAATCCAAGTCCAATTCCTACGATTACCGCTCCAACTACTAACCAATCTACCCAGGCATCTAACAATGCCAACCAGGGTCAACAACAAGCTCAACAAGGTGCTAATAATAGTACTAACAGTACTGCTGCTAATACTAATAACCCAGTGGTGCCTAAGAAACAAACGACTAAGAAAAAGAAGACCACTAAGAAGAAAAAAGTGGTCAAAAAAGTGGTTAACTATACCATTGTTAACAAGACTATGGTTATCAAACCGGGAACTGGTCTAGAAATTTACAACCATGTCCCTGGTGACACTAAGTACAATGGTAAAGTAGCAGTTAGTCATCATGCTAAGAACTACGCTAACAAAGAAATGACCATCAACTCATTGGCCAAAAACGTAGTGACTGGTAATACTTATTACCGTCTATACTACAAAGGCCGTGCAATGGGATGGATCTCGACTACCGGAGTTGAAGCAAAGCAAAGTATTCATTATTCAAAATACAATCTAACTAAGATCGTTAGATTACATCCAAAGGTGAACTTCTACAGTTCTGTCGGTGGAACTAAAATGACTGAATATGGTCAAAGTTATGCCAACACGCCAGTGGTAATTAAGGAACGTGCTAAACGTCCCGGCGACAAGCATTACTACTACAAGGCTTACTATAATGGTAAGTACTTAGGTTGGGCTTACGCTTCAATGTTTAAATAAAAATAACTGATTAATAGTGATTCAATTCGTTGAATCACTATTTTTTTGTAAAAAAAATTAAAATTTAAAATGCCGTCATATCAACGATTAACTCCGATTTTTAGCACTCGACTAAAATAAGTGCTAATTTTCTCTTGACTATTTGACCAATACTGACTATTATAAGAATTGTTGATAGGAAATAAATAACTATCAACATCAATTCATAAATATTTTTTTGAAAAGGGGCTTTGATTATGGCTAATGAATTAAGAAATAGAGATTTTGATGTATTTGATCCAATGAGTGATTTCTTTGGTGACTTCGGCAAGAACTTTTTCAATTCAGTTGCCGGCAATCAAATGAAGACTGACGTTATTGAAAACGAAGATAATTACGTAGTAAGCTCTGAATTACCTGGTTTCAAGAAGGATGATATTCATCTAGATTACGACAATGATACTTTGAGTATTCATGCTAGTCACAACTTAAATAAAGAAGACACTAATAAGGAAGGTAAGGTCTTAAGAAAGGAACGTACTTCCAGCAATGTTGCCCGTTCATTCTACCTACCTGACGTTGAAATTGATAAGATTAGTGCAGATTACGATGGTGGAGTATTAAAGATTCAATTACCTAAGTCCACTGAAAAGCAAGCTGCGCACAAGATTTCTATTAACTAAACCACAAAAAAGAGGGATAATATCCCTCTTTTTTTATTATTCTTATAAGTTGATAAAATTATAATGTAAAAATGGTCAAAAAATACTATAATTAAAATATAATTATTTTAAGACCGATTGGAGTGGCGTAAATGAGACTGGGTTGTTCTGGAACAATAATAATGGTGATATTGATAATTGGGCTGTTAGCAAATATAACTTTGACTATTACTTTAGCCATCATTATTGCATTAGCATCAATTATTTATGTTGTCTTTAAGAACATGTCAAATGAAAGAACGGCGCGCTTGAATAGTGCAAAAACAGTGGATGCTTCAATGTCTAAAGAAACATCATTCCAATTTAATAGTATGGTCTATCGTCCGATTACTTCTGCAACTGACGATATTCCCAATCGTGAAATGGTGTTAAGAACTGATCCTATCAGTTACGTTAAGAGTAAAGAATTATCGAACCGTGAAAAGGAAATGAATGATTCTGGATATTCTCTAGAAAATATTCGCGTCGCTCGTATTAACATGGTGCAATCTTACAATGCCCAATACAAGTTATACGACCGCTACTATGCAATGTTGCAAGTAGAAGCAGATATTACCACGGTGCCCAACCGTGAAATGACCGTGTTATTAAAACAAATGGTAATGAGTTTCTACCACAAGGAATTTGGTTTAGATATGGAACTACAACCACATGCATTTGATGAAAGTATGATTAAAAAGTTTGTCGCTATCTGTCCAGAAGTTAATATGTCAATTAACTTCTTTGATAACGTCAACATTACTAATGCCGAATTCTTAAACCAACGCATTGATAAGGGTTGTCTAAATGCTTTCAAAAATATCATGATTGGTTATAATTTATAGTAATTAAAAAAAGCAGCTTAGCTGCTTTTTTATTATCGATTAAGGCGGTGACTAGTATGACATATGATGATTTAGTAGTGGAATTACAAGACGTAATGTTAAAAGAAAAGGCCTTTAATTATGATTATGCACTCGATTTCTTACGTACCTATTTTGATACGCTCTTCAAAGAATACGATCCCTATGGCCAACTATATTATGTTGACAGTCCACTGCCTAACCAAGCACAGTACCGAATCAAAACCACTAATCAAGATGATACTACGACCGTGACGTTGTTGGGTCCGACCGTTACTATTTTTGTGCAACTAGGTGGCGAAGATTTAATCAAGATTACTTGTTATGGGACGAGTACCCAATCCAGCGAGCAAGTCGAATTAGAAAATACCACGATTGGTGCTAAGTTCGATATGTATTTAGATGACCAGTTCGTTCAAATGGTGGTCGCTGCATTTAAAAAGATTGATGATTATCACGTCGTTGACGATATTTTGTACTAAGGAGGAATACTGATGGTGAATAAAGACTACGTTCGTGAAATAGCGATGAATCATGAGATTGAATCCAAAGATTTTGAAGAGCGGATTAACGAATACATGAAGACGCTAGAGGAAGTCGATGGTAAACTAGTCGATTACCAACCTCAAAGAATTCGCGAGGACTTTATCAGCGCGATTACATCGATGTTTCTTAATTATCGCTATTACTCCCAAGATCCACTTGCTGCAATGGATGTAACGCCACACATCGTAAATGGTGAAGTGGTCGGCTATATCGTTGATTTAGCGACGGAATTAAGTTGTATCCAACTCGTGATGTCTGATAGTCAAACCAATGAGATTACGATGGTGGAATATAAAGTTGATCAAAATGGTAAGAAACGTCTATGGGACTATCAACGTAAGTCGGATTCTTACCATAAATATGATGTTGCTCAGTTAGATATGTTGGAGCAACTAAAATCATTGATGTTTAGTGTATCGTATTTTTATCTCGTACCAGTGATAACAGAAGAGAAAACGGCTGAACAAATTGCAGAAGAAAATACTCCGGAATATCAAGACGACTTAAAACATGGGTTTGAAGAAATGGAAGCATTTGCCAACGGGGATGAACCTGCTATTCAAGCTGAAGACATTCACGATGCGGCTGAACAAATCCGCCGAGAATTTGAACGGAAGCACAGAAAAAACGAAAAACAACAAGATCAAAAAGATGATGATGACTCTAATCATGACGACTAAAAGACTTCTAAAAAATGAAGTCTTTTTTATTTTCAAATAATCCTCAAAAGATGCTAAAATCCGCGGCAAATATTCATCTAATTTATGATTATAGTTATATAATAATAGTATCAATAGATGGGAGTGTTGTTTTAATGGATCGAATCATAGCTTATATCACGTTTGCATCAGAGTGGGTCAAAAAATTTACTGACCAAGACGCTAAAATTTCTGCTGACGAAATCAAAGAACGCTTGTCGAAGGAATTTATTCAGGCCTTTAAATTTATTTCACCATACGGGAATTTGTATTTCCGGTTACCCAATGAAGTTACTAAGGAATCCAAAGAACAATACTTATTAAAGACGCGTCATAATGAAGACGATGACACTTATGAGGTGATTTTATTAAAACCACAATTAGGCATTTTCATCACCTTTGGTGGGGACGACTTAATTACCGTTAAAACCACCGTTTCTGGCGATGGAGACAAGGTAATTAATGAAATCGTCGCATTAAAAAAACAAGATGGCTATACCCCAGAAGAGTTAGCCGAAGGGCTTGTCGATTCGATGGAAGAAGTCGATAAATACCATAATGTTAAAGAAATCTTACTTTAAGGGAGGCCACCTAAAATGGATGAAGAAAAACTAGTCACAATGTATGAAGGAATCAATGCATCAACTTCCGGATTAATTCAAGGCATCAAGAAATTTGTGAGAGACTACAAGGTTTCTGATCATGATATGTTTTACTGTTTTTGTGGTCGCCTGCATGATGAGTTAATTCCCGCATTAATTGGGGATTATGAAACATATTGTCGCTATACCAATGACACTAAATCATCATTTAAAGTGACACCAATTTTTATTACTTCCGTTGAAAAACACGACTTAATCACCGGATACAAGATTGATATCGAAATCAGCACGAGACGAATGCAGGTAACATTAACCGCTGGTTTGACCGCTGCGTTAACCGCTGTCTTATACGATGCTAGTGACCCAGACAACTACAAATTATTTAATTATCAATCAGCACTACAATACAATAAACGCACTCACGCCGGATTAGAAGAATTATCAAACGATTTATATCGTGTCATGCTATTAGTTAATGACTTCTTTGACCCAACTGTCCCTACGATTGTGTAAGCCAAAAAAGAACTTCAGAGGAAGTTCTTTTTATTTTTCAATAAATTATTTATCGATTAGTTAATTATGATGTATACTAGTCGTATATTAGGAAAAGAAGATGATAAGATGAAAATCGGCGTCAGAAAACCTAGTTGGAAGAAATCTTTAGCAGCTAGTACTAAGGGTCGTTTGACCCGCTCAATCAAGAAAGAATTCAATCCATTGTATGGACAAAAAGGGATGGGTTGGATTAATAATCCGCATAAAGCTGCCTATAATAAGTTTTACCATAAGACGACTTTTAAGTTGTTTAAATAAAATCCCGCTGGGGATGTACATAGGTTAGGTGATTATAGTGAAAACCAGAAAACAAATCGCAGTCGTTTACTTCCGTCGCACATTGTCATTGTTGTCATTTGTGGTCGTGATGATTATGTCTTGGGTCGGGATGACTAGACCACTATCAATCGTGCAAGAACTAGTGATATTATTAGTCTATATCGGCGCATTAGCGCTAATGTTTTTGGAAAATGGCTATGAAAAGAGAATTGGATTTACTGATGATTAGAAGGTGATCAATATGTTCGATGATGATAATAATAAAGTTGATTTCATTGTTAAGATGGTAATGGGAGACGAAATGTTTGGCAAATTACAGGTACTATCTGAATGTAAGAAGCAGTCGATTGAAGATTTGATGTACGAAATGATAGACAATGGAATCACAAAAGGCTATCAACAATGGATTATGGAGATGGCTGAAGAACAAGAGCTTAAAAATGAGGAAGCACGAGTTCGAAAGCGTCGTAATAGTTTTAAAGTGGTATCTGTAAAGAAAAAGGAATAACTCGAAGTGAGTTATTCCTTTTTTGTGTCGTAATTCGATCTATAATGATTACTGGTAGGTGGTTATATGAGAGATATTACGGAAATTGCATGTGAATCTTATAAAGAAGACTTAAGAACATATGATGATAAAAACTATCAGATTAAATATAAAAATTATGATTGGAAATTATCCATTCTTGCATATCGAATGATGATTGATGAATTTACAGATTATAAGAATTTAGAACAACCCGAAGAAGACTATCTGGCATTTGAGAAAGAAAGCAATGCAGAGGTAATTGATATGGTGGGATGGTTTGAGAGAAATTATCGGATTCAATTACTTTCTAGGGATGAATATAAAGATGTTTGTGGGAATAAAGGAGTCATAAATTTATTCGCGAAGTTTTACTATAGAATACAAAAAAGGAGATGAAATCATCTCCTTTTTATATTATTTGTTCTTTCATTCTGTTATATATTTCATTTTCTAGAATTACTCTTGGAATAACATCTAGAGCTTGTGAAGAACTAATGATATTTGCTTCTTTTAAAGCAACATCATAAATAGGTCTACTTGAAAAGTCTCCATTATTATCGACTGAATAAAACTTAAACAAAGCGCCTAAAGTGGCTTTGGCGACTTTATTATTGTTACAAAATTTTCTAATTAAAGGCATTCTACCTGGTAGTGGGTTTAACACTGCAAGTAACGAGAAATCGTTGTCATCTTTGCATATGTTAGCTGCCCACCATAATCTAGAAACGTAATTTATGACTAGTGATCTTGCTTCAGGATATCCTGCACGAGTTATGAATGCTGTTGGAGCTTCATTTGCTGACTTATCATCCGCGGGGATACTATTTTTGTTAAATCTACCGCTTTCTACATTTTCTTGTCCTACATAATTACATATATATTCATAGAAACAAGTTCCACATAGATAAGTCCACATTCTCATATCTGATGCTTGTGCTAATGTTAGGAAATCTAATGACTTAAATACGCGTTCAGCATTAATAATATCAGCATCTTTATTTTCTTTGTCCAAAATTAAATCTGGAAAATCAAAAGTCAATCCAGTATCAACAGAATTTTCTTCAAAGAAATCTATTCTTTTTTTATAATTATTCTTTTTATATAAATCAGAATATTTACTGAAATTTCTTTTCATATCGTCATAAATAGATTCTCTAAGTATCTTAATTTTCTCCATGTTATTCATCATCTCCCATATCTATTGAATCTAAGGAATCGAAGAATCTATTAGTAGGATTATTTAGTGTAGTACTAATCAATTCACTAATGATTGAAGGGTCATCAACGATTTCGTCCCATGTAAAATCACTTTTTTCTACTATTGCTTTTGCCCAGTTACAAGAATCATAGTCGAATTCATCTCCCATTGAAACAGCTTTATATAAAGCCGTTGTAAGAGCAGGAACGGTAATTGCGTGGAAAATTAATTGTGAATAAATAGGATTATTTTTGTAAATGATATAACGGTTATAATTTTCAGGGCTTAATAGAATAGAAATCACATCTACACTAATATCAACGTTTGAGTCTTCTATTGATTCTGTTTTTTCATATTTTATGAATGGTTTACTGATTTTATTATCTAATTCAATAGATATATTTGAAGATGGTGAAACTGCAACATAGTCACCAATATCATATGAAACTGGAAAATCTTTATAAACATCTGCAAGATGGATGGTGTCAAAATTTTCTATTTTTTTCATTGCAACAATAAATACATCTAATTCGGCATTATTTCTAACTTTTTCGGAATCAATTTTCATTCGCATAGTAGGTGAATTACTGACCATAGAGTCTCGAAATCTTGAATTTGAGCAAGATAGTCTAATGGCAAAAGACATATCTCCATTATCTATATAATTTTGAATAGTCTTGTTGGTTAAATGGCATTTAACTTCTAAATATTGAGTATCTGGGTTATAAGAACAGTCATAATCGAATGATCCGATTTTAAAATCGTTACTAAATGGAGAAAGAATGGGTTTAGGATAGTTAATGTTAATTTTCATTATTAAAAATCCTCCTTCATTATTTTGACTTCGAGACCTAAGTTTGATCCTTCTTTGAATTTTAAAGATATTTTTGATGATTGGTTTTGCTTAATAGCATCATCTATGAATAATCTTAAATCTGAACCAGATGCTTCATGGCGTAATTTTTTACCATTAAAGGTTGCGTCAAGCAACGTTGGGACTTCTTTTTTGGTTTCACCTGCGATTGTGACAATAATCATTGATTTTTTAAGTGATGAGGATGTTTTAAAAATATAGTTCATTTCATCATTGTTGGAAATAAGAAAATCTTCATTAGGGTATACTTCGTACCACTTAGGTTCACTCGGTTTTACTTTATTATTCTTATTTAGAGAATCGTTTGGTAATGGCGATTTTCCGGTATCTGAAATTCTACCTTTAACAGGTTTTTTCTTATTCTTTTTAGCTTTAGTTCTATGATTAGAAACACCGTTTGATGTTATTTTAACGTCCTTAATATGGTTTTTGATTTCAGAATCGTTATTTAAATTATCATTTTCCACGCCACTGTCTTCAGGAATAGATATAAAGTCATTTATAAGGTTATCAAAGACATAATCTTCATCGTTTTTCTTAATAGAATTTCTAACAAAATCGTATAAAAATGATTTTAATTCTTTCAGCAATGCTCGTGCGTTAACTTTAGCATCATCTTCATCTTGTACTCTGAAGAATTCATATTTCCAGTCTGTATGGGTTACGCCTTCCATTTTTCTTAATAAGCTACTTAGTTTACCAGTTGCTATAAAGATACCGCTCATTTTCGATGATGAAGAAAAACCGTTTAACTCAAAAATGGTCATACCGGTTTCTCTAGTCATTAATAATTTTGTAGGTGAAATATCATTAGTATTTTGACGGTCAAATAAATATAATGTTCCATCATCCGTGCTTAGGTTAAATTTTTTTGCATAATCTTCGGGAAGATGGGATTTAATTCCGTCGTTTAGAGCTAGGTAAAAATTCCTTATTGATAAATTAACGGCATCATCGCTTTGGAGTGTTTCGATAACATCGTATAGGTTATCATTATTAATTGTAGAGCGATTAATTTCATTGTTTTCTTTAGTTATAATATCGACTGATAATTTATTCATGAAAATAGATACTAAAAATTCTGACAGTACATATTTAATAGCATTCTTTTTTAAGTCCTCTACATCATTGAATGAAATGATAAATACATCTGTTCCGTTTTCTTTTCTTAAATATCCACTATCTAATTTGATAATGTTAAAATCTAAAGGTTCTTTATCCTCTTTTTTTGAGAATGTGTATATGTTTCCAGAAATATTTTCATCATCATCTATATATGATGATAATGTAGAACTTCCAAGAGTGAAGATTTTGTCACTTTCGCTAGTTTTGGTTGTGTAGAAAACAGTATTTAAATCTGAGGCTACTTTTGAGGCGTTTTTGCCCACACCAAAAGATCCACCGGAACCACCGTCAGACTTATTACCACTGGCGTTATTAGTAGATGTTAATAAATTCCAGGGATTACTGTGGATAGGCTTATAATCAGTAGCTCCTACAGCACCAGTAGTGTTATAGTCACTGAATCTTAGAACGGGTATTTCTTCTTTAGATAGTGATTCTCTTATTCTTCTAATAAGGGATTTAACATCATTATCATTTTGCCATCTCTTTGATTCAGAAATTTTATTAACATAATCAATAAATTTTTCTTTTCCGGGAAAATCTTTTGTTTTCATTGAATCTAATTGAATTTCTATTTTAACGCTCTTATTTTTATTATCTTGAGCATCTATAGAATTTTGAATATTTTCTCTAATTATGGCTTTTAGTGGGGTAGAGTTTTTGAAAATTTCTTGACTCGAATCGTTAACACCACTAACATTCATTTGATTAGACACGGGAACAAACCAATTGCCATTTTTAATTTCTGTTTTCATCACATACCTCCATTTAAATATATTAAAAATATATTAAAAATATTTTAATTTTATTATAGTTTCATAATTATAATAAATCAACAATAATAGTATAATTAAATAGATATATATTTATTACTATGGTAATATAAAACGTGGAAGGAGACTTTCACATTATGAATTCAGAAACTAAAAACGAAAAATTTCATAGACTTGCAGAAAAAAGAACTAACGACATAATTGATAAGTTAAGATTGATTAGTAACTTATCTAATTCACAGCAATACGAATATACAAAAAAAGAAGTAAATGATATGTTTAAAGCTATTAGAGAAGCGTTGGATAGATCGGAAAGTTCTTTTGATAATGAAGTTATAAAAAGTAATAATAAATTTAAATTTAAAAAATAAAAAAGATTAGCGATTAAATTCGCTAATCTTTTTTACAATAAATCTTCAACTGATTTTTTAATATAACTACTATTTAACCAGAATGATTGAGTAGTCATGTAATTATTTGAGTATTCTTTAGGTTTATTAATCCATCTAGCAGGTTTAGGAAGTTCGTTAGAATTTGCGTTATTTATATAACTACTATGAGCAGCGTGCGGTCTAACATGGATAATCATCTTATCCTTTAAAGATAAGAGACTGTTGTGTACACGATTATTTTTTTCATCGTAGGTTAGATTAACTCCATGATTTAATTCTTTGATAGTGGATAACCACGCTTCTTTAATGATTGAGTTTCTTTCATTTTCAGGAACGCGATAAAATTTAACCCCTTTTAGAAAATTATTACCTTGTTCATCAGATTTAAACACTATAAACAGAAACTTACTCTCAGCAAAATAAATATTTAGTGTTGCGGAGGGATTTCCATCATCATCTTCCCATTTTTCTTTTACCAATTCTTTAAACTTAAATGGTGGTAAAGATACACTCTCTTTATTTTTATCTTTATAGTCAAACTGAACAGTTTTTGGGACGATTGATGCTTTTTGGAATTCTTCAGCTTCGATGCCGTTTCTACTTTTGATGCCTAGAATTTTATTTACGATTGCAACGTTATATTTTCCAATAGTTTCAGTTTCTTTTATGGGTATATTTAATTTTTTAATTATCTCATTAACGGACATACCAATGTAAGGTTTGAACTTATCAATGATTATATCCTCAAAAGATTGTGTTTCTAGAGATTTAGCATCTTTGATTATTGCGTCTGATTTTTTGTCGCCAAAAATATAGTTTCTTAATAGGGTAGTCATGAAACTACTCTTGAATGAAAATGCTCGTTGTTTAGCCATAACATCAGAATTAGGTTGTGATCTTAGTGAATTTTTATTTTTCCCTTTAGTACATGCAGCTAAGTAGTTGGTTAATCCTTCGTTAATATCTTCTGCATGACCATTTTTTACATATGATTGAATAGTTTCCCAGTCACGTTTTATGATTTCTAAATCAGTTTTATCTTTTAGCATTTCATAAGTAACACATTTAGCAAAATACCATTCCGATTTTGGAATGTCATTATTGTATTCATAGTACGCTAGTTCAAGCACCTTATTTTTTCTTAACAAGTGGCTTTTATCAAAAATTTCTTTGTCTAACTCTGCGTAATTAATAATGTTGAGCACTAATCTTTCTTTAGCACTTATTTTGCCATTCTTTAACTTTTTAAATGGGGTAGCCTTTAATTCAGAGACTCCTAAGTCTGGTTCGCTAGCTGAGTCTTTTGGCTTGCCAAACCAGGCTTCAAAAACGTCACCCATTGCGTTTTTGTTGCCTTTTATATTTAGATTAAGTTGATTTATTAAGTCAGATTGTTTGATGTGCTCAATTTGAACAGCTCTATTATGTACGTCTTCCTTGGTCTTAAATTCCATAGTTACCTCACTAATAGACAATATGTGTTGATCCTTTTCAACATCTATTATATAATAGAAGATAGTAAATTTGAAAAAGGAGTGATTATCATGGCAGAAAAATTAAATGTTTTGGAATTATTCGCCGGTGTTGGTGGATTCCGCATTGGATTAGATAATGCAGATAAGGAACTATTCCAAACAAAATGGGCTAACCAATTTGAACCTGGTAGAAAAAGCCAAGATGCTTTTGATGTTTATAACTATCGCTTCCCAGATTCCGATAACATCGGAATTGATGTTGCAGAAATTTCCGATGAAAAATTCAAATCAATGGATGCTGATATAATTGTTGGTGGTTTTCCATGCCAAGATTATTCCGTTGCGAGATCAAAGAAAAATGAAATGGGTATTCAAGGTAAAAAGGGTGTCTTATTCTGGCAAATTATTCGTGCCGCAGAAAACATCCATCCTAAGTACATGATTTTTGAAAATGTCGATAGACTACTAAAGGCGCCTGCCAGTCAGCGTGGTCGTGACTTCTCAATTATGTTAACTGCACTTAATAGCTTAGGATATTCAGTAGAATGGCGTGTTATTAATGCTGCAGAATACGGTCGAGCACAACGTCGTCGACGCGTTTATTTCTTTGTGTTTAGGGATGACTTACCATATGCTAAGCATTTAGATGAAAAGTATGAACAAGATAGCATTTTAATGGCTGATGATGCTTATGATGAATACATCTTCAAAGAAGGTCTATTTGCTAAAGAATTTCCTATCAAGGAAGAATTATATAAGGGTAGAAGAGCTTATTATGAACTACCTGATGATATTGTTGAAGCTTCGGATAACTTTACAGGAAAGGTATTTAATACCGGAATTATGAGACATGGCAGATACTATACAGTAGATTCTGTCCCTAATTCAGGAAAGAATCCAATTCCATTGAGAGACATTATCTTGCCTGAAGAAGACGTTGATGAAAAATATTATGTTGATGATCAAGCTAAGATTGATAAGTTTGCCTACCTACGTGGTCCTAAAAGAATTGATAGAACCAGTGCGGATGGACATACTTACACTTATAGTGAAGGTGGAATGTCACCTTATGAAGACTTATCTCTTCCAGGAAGAACAATGCTTACTTCTGAAGGAAGTGTAAACAGATCTACTCATTGGTTAAAGATTAATGATAGATATAGAATTTTGACGCCAATCGAGGCAGAAAGATTGCAAGATTTCCCAGATAACTGGACAAAATATAAGTTAGTTGATGGAGAAGTTACTGAAGTTTCTGATCGAATGAGAATGTTCTTTATGGGAAATGCCTTGGTAACAAGTATTATTGAAGGTATCGGTAAGGGTATTAAGAATATAGTTGAAGAGTATAGATAATATTATGAGGAGATTTTTATACTATTTAATCACGATTATATCTTTTTCTATTGTTACATCCTTAATTAGCGTTGTATTAACCGGTGACGTAACATCTTTAGATAATTTCTTTTTCGGATTTTTATTTTGGATGATTTTATCATCAATAGGATGGACTATAGTAATTTTATTCTATTATTTTAAATATAAAAAATAATTCGAAGAAAAATTATGATATTTTATTTTGATTAATTGTGCAGTAATTGATTACTTATTACGTAATTATAAATAGAAATGAAAAAGGACATCCAAAATGGATGTCCTTTTTCTATGTATGCTCCGATAGCGGAGTCAAAAAATTAAACTTAATGTTTGATTTTAACTTAGTATGTTGAATCAATAAGGTTTAATAGTTGGGAGCTACCCAACGAAATTAATTATATAATAATAATTTTTATCTTGCAAGGGTTGTTGTAAAAAAAGTATAATATACTCAACGTATAAATAGGGGGAGAGTAGTTAATGAAAAATTATCATATTGGATTAGATATTGGGACATCATCTGTTGGATTCGCAGCCAGAGATGATGAAAATAATCTAATCAGAGTAAAAGGTAAAAATGTTATTGGTGCGAGATTGTTCGCAGAGGGACAAACCGCAGCAGAAAGAAGAAGTTTCAGAACAGCACGTAGAAGATATAACCGTCGAAAGTGGAGACTTAAGTTACTAGATGATATTTTTCGTGACGAAATCATACATAAAGACCCAGAGTTTTTTAATCGTTTAAAACAATCATCAATTTCACCAAAGGATGAAGGAAAACAATACTTTGGTTCATTACTATTTCCAGACAGAACTGATAGTGAATACTACCATGATGGAAACCAAACTATCTATCATCTAAGAAATCGATTGATTAACCAAACAGAACAAGCTGATATTAGAGAAGTATATTTGGCATTGAGACATATTGTTAAATATCGTGGAAACTTTTTAGATAGTACACCTGTATCTTCTTTTGAAGCATCCAATTTAAAATTGGAAGAATTATTTCCTGTCATTAATGATATGTATGAAAATCTTGATGTTAATTTTTATTTAAATGAAAGTAACATCTCTGATATTGAAAGTATTTTATTGGACAATCATTTAAGAAATGCTGATAAAAAAGATAAATTAAAAGACATATTATATGTATTAGACAATGATACTGAAGATAAATCACTTCAAAAGGACATTAATAAGTTTAGAAAAGATATTGCCAAAGAAATTATTAGTGTTATTCTTGGGTACAAATTTAACGCATATAAGGTTGCAAATTATGACCCAAATGATGGAACAGATTACAAGTTTAGCTTTGCTGATGAGTCTAGTGATGACAAGATGGACGAATTAGCTGGAGTTTTAGAAGACAATCAAATTGAAATTTTAAATACTTTAAAGGTCATTTATTCCAGAGTTAGATTGAATCAAATTATCCCTAATGGTATGGGATTATCAGAATCTATGATTGCTAAGTATAATCGTCATCATGATCAGTTAAAAGATTTAAAGAAAGTTATCGATGTTTTACCGTTAGATGAAAAGAAAACCGTCGAATATGCTTATACCGCATATGTTGGTAATGTTGATGGCCAAAAATATACTAAAGAAGCAATAAAGTCATTAAAGGATTTGCCAATTAAAAATGACTTGAGAAAGAGCATCGAAGATGTTTTGACTTATTCTACCGGACATATTTCCAACCAAGACTTATGCGATATTATTAAATCAGTTGTGGTAGATAAATATGTAGATGATGAATCATTTGAGTATTACGATATTGTTAAACAAATTAGTAATGATATTGAAAATAAAGATTATCTATTAAAACAAAGAAGCAGTCAAAACGGAAATATTCCTCATCAAGTTCATCAAATGGAATTAGATAAAATTATTGAAAATCAATCTAAATTCTATCCATTCTTAGGTAAGTTAAATCCAAATGACAAACGACGTCATATTGCTAAATATAAGATTAGTGAATTAGTATCATTTAGAGTCCCATATTATGTTGGACCTTTGATTACCCCTGAAGAACAAGAAAAATCATCAGGTAAGCGCTTTGCATGGATGAAGAGAAAGAACGATGGTGAAATTACGCCATGGAACTTTGAAGATATGGTTGATAAAGAAGCTACCGCATCTAGATTCATTAAGAGATTAACCGTTAAAGACACGTACTTATTGAATGAAGATGTTCTACCGGATAATAGTTTGTTATATCAACAATTTAAAGTGCTAAATGAATTAAATGTTATTAAGGTTAATAACAAACGATTAACATTGCCTGAAAAGCAAGGCGCATACAATGAATTATTTAAGAAGACTAAGTCAGTTACATTAAAGCGTCTAAAGAACTATTTAATAAGTAATCATAAGCACCTAGAAGGTATTGAAGTTACCGGACTATCCGATGGTGAAAAGTTCAATAATGCATTAGGCACTTATATTGACTTTAAGAAGATTTTCGGCGATAAAATTGATGATGCTAACTATTTTGATGACTTCGAAAAAATTGTTGAATGGTCAACTGTGTTTGAAGATCGTTCCATTTTAAAAGAAAAGTTAGAAAAAGATATTAGTTGGATTACTCCTGATGAAGTGAAGCAAGTTGTAGCCAAAAGATATGCAGGATGGGGTAGACTATCTGCTAAATTACTTACTGGATTATTAGATGATGACGGACAAAGAATTATTGATTCTCTTTGGAATGAATCAACAACATTTATGGAAGCCGTTTCCAAACCAGAAATTAAGTCTCAAATCCAAGAAAATAATAGTGATTTTATTAAGAATACAGATATTGAAAGTGTATTAGATGAAGCATACACTTCACCACAAAATAAAAAAGCTATTAGACAGGTATACAAGATCGTTAAGGACATTCAAAATGCGATGGGAGGAAAAGCGCCTTCAAGTATTGCTATTGAATTTACTAGAAGCCCTGAAGATAATGGAACTATTACCAGAAGCCGTAGCAATAGTATTTCTAGACAATATAAAGAATTAGGTAAAGAAGTATCTGATGATTTAAAGGAACAATTCAAAGACCATAAGGGAAGTATGGATCAAGACAAGTTCTATCTATACTTTATGCAAATGGGAAAAGATTTATATGACGGTACATCCATTAATATTGATGATTTAAATAGTTATCAAATTGACCATATTGTCCCACAATCTTTTTATAAAGATGATTCTTTTGACAATAGGGTATTAACACATTACACCAATAATCAAAAGAAGGGTAACCATACTCCTTTAAACGGATTAAACATCAATGGTAAGACAGAAGAATTGTGGAACCATTTAAATAAATTAGGTTTAATCAGCAAGAAGAAATTACAAAACTTGAGATTTACCGATGTAAATCAATTGAGTAAATATACTAAGCATGGATTCGTTAGAAGACAGTTAGTAGAAACTAGTCAAGTTATCAAGCTGTTAGCCAATATCTTATCTGATGAATTTTCTGATAATGGCACCAAAATCATCGAAGTTAAAGCTAAGATGAACTCTTTAATGCGTGAAACTTTTGACCTATATAAGGTTCGTGAATTAAATGACTATCACCACGCAGTTGACGCTTATTTGACTACATTTGTTGGTGGATATCTATATAATAGATACCCTAAATTAAGAAATATGTTTGTTTATGGAGATTTCAAGAAATTTTCAGATGCGGATGATTTAAAAGACATCAAAACATTCAACTTCTTACACGATATTACTAATCCATCAGATGATTTTGTTGACACTATTTATGATGAAAAATCTGGTGAAGTTATTCTTGATAGGAAGCATGCGATTGATACTATTAAGAAAATATACAATTATAAATACATGTTAATTGTCAGAGAAGTATCAACAAAGAGTGGTCAATTGTTTAATCAAACGATTTATTCCGCTAAAAAAGCTAATAGCGTTAGTTCCCCAATATCAATAAAAAATGATTTAGATCCTAATATTTATGGATACAAATCAGGTAACGTAGATCACCATATGGTTATTGTTAAAATCAATAACAAAGGTAAGGAAATTTATAAAGTTGTTGGGATTCCTCTACGAGAAGTTCAAAACCTTAAAAATGCCAAACATAACGGAAAATACGAAGAAAAATTACATGATGTAGTAAGTGCGAAATTAGGCGGGAATGTTTCTGATTTCAGAGTTATTGTGGATAATGTTATGTACGGTCAATTAATTGTTGATGGTAATGAAAAATATACTTTGGGAAGTTCAACATATAAATATAATGCTAAGCAATTAATTATTGATGATAGCTTGATAGAGATTTTGTCTGATAAAAGAAAGATATCTAACTTATCTGACGAAGAGATATCTAGTAAGTTAATTGATGCATATAATGGCATTCTAAATTCAGTAAATCTATACTTTGATCTTTATGATACAAATAAGTTTAGAGAGAAATTAAATAATGGAATTGATAAGTTTGTTAAATTGCCTAACTTTTCTAATAAAGACGATACTGGTAAATTGGAAGTTCTGTTAAAGGTTCTTGATGGACTGCATGCAGGCCCATCTATTATCAGAATAAAAGAATTAGGATTAAGTACACCTTTAGGACAATTACAATCTCCTAGTGGAATAACCATGTCAGAAAACAGTCAAATATTGTATCAATCTCCATCTGGTTTATTTGAAAGAAAACTAAGATTAAAAGATTTATAAAATACAAAAGACGATTTATATCGTCTTTTTTTGTAAGGAGGATTCTCTATGGGATGGCGTAGCGTAATCATTTCACAGCATTCTAAACTTTCTTATTCTAGCAATTGTATGATAGTGCAAAATTTTGAAGGCCTTCATCAGATTCCAATCAATGACATCTATTTACTATTAGTTGGAACAACGCAAGCGGTTATAACATGCGATTTAATTAATCATTTAAATAAAGTGAACGCGAAAATAATTTTTACTGATGAGTATGGGAACCCGACAAGCGAGATATTTAATAATTATCCTAATAATCGTGACATAGATATTATTGATAAACAGACTAGATGGGATGATGGTAGAAAAGAAATATTATGGACGAAAATAGTTACCCGAAAAATCATAAATCAGATCACAGTTTTAAAGTATAAGCATATTGATGGGCATGAAGAACTAAATAAAGAGTTGGAAGAAATTGAAATTGGAGATACAAGTAACAGGGAAGCAGTCGCTGCTAGAAAATATTTTAAGCTTTTATTCGACGATAAGTTTAGTCGCAAAAAGGACCTAGCTGTTAACGCTGCTTTAAATTATGGCTACTCAATTCTACTATCTAATTTTAATCGAGAAATTACTAGTAAAGGTAATTTAACTTATTTTGGTATTCATCATCATAGTTTAGAAAATTCCTTTAATTTGAGTTCAGATTTAATGGAACCATTCAGGCCAATTGTTGATTATTGGATTTCTTTTAAGAAGTTCGATTCTTTAACCCCAGATGTAAAGTTTGGCCTGGTTCAGTTATTAAATTTAGAAATTATGTATAACGATAAAAAGATGATATTAAAAAACGCGATTAATAAGTATGTTAGTGATTGTTTAGACTATTTGAACGATGGAATTATTAAAGATTATAAGGTGGAGATAATTAATGAGGTACCGAATAATGCGCTTAATGATAATGTTTGATTTACCTACCGATACAGCTGAAGATCGCCGCAACTATCGAAAGTTTCGAAAGAACTTAATTAACGAGGGCTTTTTGATGATTCAGTATTCTGTATACTGTAGAGTATGTGTAACTAAGCAATCTGCTGAATTTTTAGAACAAAAACTATCAGCAATAGCACCAAAAAAAGGATTAATCCAGAGTTTTATGATGACAGAAAAGCAATATAGCGATATGCATTTTATTGCTGGAAAAAAGGTAGATGATGTACGGAACACTTCAGATAGGACGATTATATTATGAATATTTCATACGAGAATCATGATTCAATCAACGATTTAAATAATGGAATGATGATAATTGGTACCGCTAATCATCAAGTGTATCTTGAACTATTAAATGGATTTAGAGGCAGAAATGAACTGATTAAAATATTTAATGACAATTTTGAAAGTCTATTAAAGAGTAAATATATTGATTTTTATGGTGATTTAATTAATTTTGAGGGATTATCTTCAAAAAGCATTACATCACTTATAAATAAGATTATTAGCGGACTAATGAATGATGAAATTAATGATTTACAACATCATAGTGTAGAAATTCAAAAGATGATTCAGTCAAAATTATTTATGTTGGACATTCCGCTAACAACAGATTTAGAAATTTCTATAAAAGATATATTAAAGAATGCAAAAATTCACTTGGATGATTCTGTTTGTGATAATCCATATGATATAATTAATTTATTAATAAGGTTAAAAATCGAGATTGATGATAAATCTATGATCGTTGTCTGTAATTTAGCTAATTACTTAGATGATGATCAATTAACTGAAATACATAATATGTGTAAAGAGGTTGGATTATCTATTCTTGATATTGAATATGAAAACGGGTCTATAAATAGGTCAGGTATATGTCGATATTACTTTATCGATAAAGACTTTGTTGATTGGCAATACTGAATATTAGAATTTGATGATAAAACATCGGTTTTAGAAGTATGTTGAATCAATGAGGTTTAGTAC
>NZ_JAMBKT010000032.1:3690-6994 GCF_025290035.1 Apilactobacillus sp. | reverse complement strand
GGTTCTTCCACTGATTGCATGAACTTAGGTGTGGCTAACTTCGCATTGGTGTGACGGCTTTTAACTTTACGGTCTTGATAATCTTGGTAATTATCCAATTGAACATTATCAGGATCTTCAAATAATCGTTTAATTTCAGAAACCGATTGATAAGCAGTCGTATGAGTCGCTACTTGATTAGGATATTGGAATGATAGAACTTGATTAATATCATCAACATTGACGTCTGTGATATTAGTTCTCTTGGCTTTATCAGCAATTTGATGTAACCATTTTTGACTAGTATCACTATCTCCGGTCACATGTTTTTGGGATAAATCATTCGCATTCACAAATTCAACATCAAAAGCTGTTTGGTCATCATTCAATCCTTGGTATGCAACATCATCCCCAAATTGATTACGGAAGTTGGGGTGGCGAACTAATGCTGGTCCAATCCAATCAATATAGCTCTTAGCGCCACTTCTTAATGCTGGATCGATTAATAGTTCATTCCCGCTATTAGCCTTATTCCAGGCATCAATCACCTTATTACGTTCATTTTGTTGCTTAGTGGCACCAACGATAAATAGTTGTTGTTCCGCACGAGTTAACGCTACATATAGCTTTCTCATTTCTTCAGCTAACAATCCACGATTTTCAATTGAGTTTACCACTTGGCGTTGCAATGTTGGCTGCTTGATTCTAGTTTCTGGGTCAGTATAGGTAATTCCCAATCCTAAACGATCATTTAAGACATAGTCTTTCTTAGTATCTTGACGGTTAAAGTTGTGAGATGCGTCCATCAAGAAGACGACTGGAAATTCTAGTCCCTTACTACCATGAATCGTCATTACGGATACTGCGTTATCATTATCATCTGCATTTGCTTCATCTAAATCTTCGTTACGTTCTTGCATTCGACGAACGAATCGAACAAATTGGAATAATCCTTTAAAACTAGTTTGTTCATAATCATAAGCACGTTCATACAAAGCATGTAAGTTGGCTTGTCTTTGTTTTCCAGCAGGCATCCCACCAACATAATCTAAGAATCCAGTGGTTTCATAAATATCCCAAATTAGTTCCACGATTGGTTGTTGTTGGGCAACATCCTTGAAGTGTTTCAATTGTTCCATAAAGGTCTTAATTCTATCGAATACTTGATTACCAAATTCACTATGTTCCATGTTTTCATAATTTTGATAGAAATTAAGAATGGCATTGTAGTAGTCACCAGTTTTAGCATTAATTCTTAAGTAAGCTAATTGGTTTTCATTTAGCCCCACCATTGGTGAACGTAGCACCGCTACTAATGGAATATCTTGGTATGGATTATCAATAATAGATAACATTGCCATCATAATTTGAATTTCAGTCGTTTTAAAGTAGCTTTGCGCACCACTAATTAAGACTGGAATGTCATATGAGCCAAAGATATCGGATAATACTAAGTTGTTATTACGAGTCGATGAAATAATCGCAATATCAGAATAACGAACTGGACGCATTTTACCTTCTCCACGGTCAAAGACCGGCATTTCTTTTTGCATTAATTCATTAATCTTTTGCGCAATCATTTCAATTTGACCATGGGCACTGTCTTGTACTTGGAATTGTTCATCAACTGCTGCTTCTTCTTCATCCTTGCTTTCATACATCATAACGGAAACATTTGATTCCAATTCATCAGGGTACTTGGCACCAGCTTTTAGTTTGGCATCTCCGATATAGTCAATTTCACCGACATTTTTATCCATCGTTTGGGTGAAAACTAAGTTAATGAAATCATCAATATTTTCAGCAGAACGGAAGTTATCAGGTAACACAATCGTGTGTTCATTGACGTCGTCTTCCATACGGCTAATAAACATTGATGGATCAGCTAAACGGAAACGATAGATTGATTGCTTCACATCCCCCACCATAAACATATTACTGTGTTCTGGTTTTGCTAAAGTAGTCAAAATGGCATCTTGTAAACGGTTATTATCTTGATATTCATCAATCATAATTTCGTTATATTGTGCTTGGAAGTTCTCTCTAACCGCCTTAGACTTGTCTCCCATTCCAGCTAAGATGGTGTAGGCATAATGTTCCACATCAATAAATTCAAGGCAATGGCGTTTTAATTTGGCAGTCTGGAAGCTATCGCTAAAAGCCAACACTACTGTAACTAATTTTTCAATTAAACGTTTGGAAGCAGCCATAATCGCTAAGTTTTCTTCTTCACTTTGTGCAAAGTAATTATTAACGACTTTTTTAATGCCTTCCTTAGCGTCATTACGAATACCTTTGATTCGGTCATGAAGATCTCTTTCGATATCTTCTGCTTGTTTACTAACACTTGGGAAACGGTCAAATTTCAAATCATTTAGTGATTGTCTAGAATCATCAAAAGGTTGTTCAGCCACTAATTGCATTGCGCCATTCACCTTTTCAATGTCAACTTGTAAAGCAGCGATTTCTTTATCCATCAAATTATCTTCAGCAATTTTTTTCGCTGACTCTAATGATAATTTTTGTTGTTGGATATCATTTTGAATAAATGGTAATAGTTGCTTTTGATAAAAATCAGAGCTAACTAAATCAGCATCTTTAATATCATAAATATCCACCGTACTTTTTAGCCAAGCGACTGGGTCTTGGTTAACATTAGCATAATCGTAAATTTTAAAAACTAAATCGGTTAATCCATCATCAGAACGGTCGTTAGAAAAGTTATCAGTTAATTGAGCAAACGAACCATCCTTATCATCAGCATATAAATCTTCACGAACCGCATCCCATACTTGTTCTTTTAACATTTGGCTTTCGGTTTGATCAGCTAGCAATCTAAAATTAGGGTCTAAATCAATAATGTAATAATAATTTTGTACAATTTTTTGACAGAATGAATCCATGGTAGAAATATCGGCCACCGGTAGTCTTCTTAATTGGCGGACTAAAAATGCTTTTTCTTCATTATTCTTAGCATCGCGGAGCTTTTCACGTAGTGCCTTTTGGATTCTGTCACGCATTTCTTTTGCAGCAGCCTTGGTAAAAGTCACAATCAACATTTCATCAATGTTAACCCCGTCAACAATTAACTTGTTGATAACACGGTCAACTAAGACTCTCGTTTTACCTGAACCGGCAGATGCGGAAACTAAGACGTTGCGGTCAAAATGGCCAGTAACGGCTTCTTTTTGTGGTTTTGTATATTCCATTATTTATCCTCCCCTCTTAAATTACGTAGTACGTCTTCTAACTTGTAGTTTGGTACTTCGCGATAATTGTTTTCATTTAGCAATGGATCAAACTGCATGATTGATTTGTATGGTGT
>NZ_JAMBKT010000032.1:0-3590 GCF_025290035.1 Apilactobacillus sp. | reverse complement strand
TTAGGATTGTAAACATGCATATAAACTGCTCCCGCTAAAGCAGCCTTTTCTTCTTCATCAATAATACCTAGGTTGTGTGCTAACACATCAATATAAGTCATCATTTGCATTGAAGTTCCATCAAAAACTTTTGAGAAATCAATCTTACGTTCACTAGATTTGTAATCAACAACACTTAGGTAATTAGTTCCATCAATATTCATTGAATCAATGCGGTCGATTCGACCACGAACGTTAACTAATTTAGCAGTGGTCAATTGCGCACTCTTCGGTAATTCAAAACTCAATGGTGCTAAATCACCATCACGACCAACTTGACCAAAGGAAATTTCAGTTTTCTTCGCACGCATTGGCGTGTATTGGCTTTGTTTCTGAATCGTATTAATCGTGTGTTTAACAGTTTTGACCAATTGATTTTTAATGTAGTTCATTCGATGCGAACTAGTTAAAATCGTGTATTGGAAATCGTTAGGGTCTTCTAGCATCTTAGCAACGACAGTATCGACCAATTCGTTCAAAACTTTATTATCGATACTTGCCAAATCAATATGTTCTTCATTAACGATTCGCATTAATCTATCCATAGATTCATGGTAGAACTGTCCGGTACTAGCTGGTGATAAGTCGAAGACATCTCGTTCTTTCAGTTTTAATCCGTAGCGTAAGAAGTATTCATATGGATTACTGTAGAATTGTTCCAACTTCGAAATTGAAGTGTTGATTTGTTCACCATATAAACCGGTGACGATTTCTTGACTCAATGGGGTTGGGGTATTGTTGTAATCCAACCCACCCAATAGTTTATTAGCGAGTAATTTATAATTTGGATTTTGATTCAATTGTTGGTAAATATAATTCCAAGCGGGTGATAAATTAGCATTGGTTAGTTTGGCATGTTGACTCGCTTGTACCAAATGACTCAATGTTGAGCGATATGTTCCCACATATGCGGTTATGTCATCCATTTCAGCACTTGGTTGACTCACAATATGGTTAATCGATAGATTGAAGTGGTTCTTAATGCGTTCCACGTATGGCGAAATTTGGACTGATGATTCGTCACTATCGCCTAAACTATATGTGAAGATTAACTTTTCACTACCAGATAAAAAGGCTAAGTAGTTCAAAAATGGATCGTTAGCCATTTGATTTTCTGAAGTTTCACGAAGGTATTGGTCGTCAGCAAAAAAGTCTCTTAAATCATCACGGTCAGCGTCACCAAATAACGCTTCATTTGTGACCTTATCTGGCATTACTTCATCAGTGGACCCCATCATGAAGACGACTTTACGGTTATTCATTTGAACGATTCCACTTTCTGAAATCCCAACTTGGTCCAATGTGGATGGAATTTGTGAATAACTAGCACCACTAAAACCACTTTGTAGTAAGTCTAGAAAATCGGCTGCCGCAAATTCACGATGGCCTAGCATTGATACATAATCATCTAACAAATTACAAAATGTTTGCCATACTTGTTCAGATTGACCAGCCTTCACAAGATCTTCGTCATGAATGGCTTGATTACGCCAATTAACTAATTGGTCTGAAACACCCATGCTAATTAAAAATTGATATAAAATCCCGGCAGCTTCTTGACCTGTCTTAGCTGCTTTAATTGATTTGAAAAATGGTGGGAAATTATCTCTAATAAAGTGGCGAATCACATTAATTTTTTCGGAAATATCACGGAAACGTTGCGCGGTAATGCCAAAGTCATCGTCGGATAACCATGCATATTGCCAATCATCTTTTTGGGTCCAACGACTGCCTTCGTAACCATTTTTAAGTACTAAGTTTTCGGTTAAGGCCACGTATTTACGGTAGTCTTCAATTGATAAATAGTTTTCATCATCAATTTTGGGAAGCATTAATTCAGTCTTCAATAGACGCATGACGTCTTGATATTGGTACTTGCGACCCCCGTCTTCCAAACTAAATAAGGCATTAATTAATTCCACTAGTGGATGGTCTGCCATTGATTTTGAGACATCATTAAAAGCCGGTATATCCATTTGACTAAATACCGGATTTAAAACATTTTGATAACGGTCCAAATGACGCGTTAAGATTAAGAAATCAGAATAATGATAACCTTGTTGTGCCACCATTCTTCTGATTTTGCTGGCAATTAATTCGACTTCAGCAAATGGATTGTCAGATTTATAAATTTGCAACGATGTGTTGTCTTTTAATTGGTGGTCATCAATGGTTCCCAATGCGGTTGATTGCGCCCAAAATTGGTCCAATGATAATAAATCATCACTAACTCGTTGTTGCTTAGCAAATTGGTCCACTAATACTGGGACGTTATTTACGCGCGCAATATTATAAAAACGGTGGTACCACTTAGCTGATTGAAAGAATAAACTAGGACCCTGTGGCAATTCATCTGGGTACTTACGGTCTAGATTAAGACCAATTGTTACTGACTGCGCCTGCTTAATTAATAGTTCCACTAGCTTAGCTTCTTGGGCGGTAAATTGGTTAAAGCCATTAAAGTAGAAATGACTGTGAGATAAGTCTAATTCATTGGTTTCTATGTACCGGCAGAAAAGATTCAATACATCTGATTTATATAGATACTTACCTTGCGTAGCTTCTTCAAAACCACGATAAATAATGATAAAATCGTGCATTTTATCGCGAAGTCCGGCATTGATTTTGTCGTTATTATCAACAATTCTCTTTAAATCGGCTGCACTAATTTGACCAGCTTGCATTTCACCAATTTGTTGCCCAATTTTTTGGATAAAACCCGGTTGATCAGTTTCACCACGAAAAACGGTCAATTCATCTTGATGGTCTAGTAAAATTTGGTAAATCAACATGTTAATGCCAGATTCACTTAAATGTGTTTTTTGATATTCTGGATGATTTTTCATGTAATACCAGACTAGTCGAGTAATAGAAAAGGTTTGAAATTTACTTTCTGCATAAATGTTGTCATCATTAACATTTAAATGCTTTAAAGCTTGCACTTCAGATTCAAACTTAATATGGTTGGGAACAATATAGAAAAAAGCATCTGAATTTTTAGTATCGATGGCTTTTCTTAATGAATCCATAATCACTTGTTCATGATCGTAACTCGCAGTTCCTAAAATAAATTGTAGTGACATTTAAAGACCCCTTTTCCATTAACTAATACTTTAATTATATAATACGCGTCTATACATTTCAGACTTTTCAATTAATCAATTTAAAATTTAAATCACTTATAACCACTATCTTTTTATTTAAATAAAAAAATGAAAAAAAGAAGCTTTTTCTTAGACAGATTTTTTCGGTTGTGGTATATTAAATCGTACACGAAATATTAATACAAAATGTATGAGTGTTTCGAGAATTATAAATGATTATGATGTACGGCACGAATGGTTTTTATTTATTGGGATATCTCTAACTTGAGGTTAAATACGAATCCAATTCGAGTGTTGACATCAGAGAAAGAGGTATATTATGTTTAGACATACACGCGCATTACAATACAACGCTAAGCCAGATCGTCCAGATCCAATTATGGCTCGTCGTTTACAAGAAGCCCTAGGTGGTCAATGGGGTGAAACTACTGGTATGATGTCATACCT
>NZ_JAMBKT010000031.1 GCF_025290035.1 Apilactobacillus sp. | reverse complement strand
GCTTGGGTCTTTTTGATCGATTAAGTTAGATTATTTAATAATTTGGCAGAATTCGATCTTTTCGTGATTAGGACCTTGAATGTTGAAGAAACGAATGCCGTTATCCCAGAATGATGGAATTGATTGGATTTCGTCATCTAAGACATCGAAACCTTGTTCTTTAGCAGCTTCGAAAGCCTTGTCAACATCAGTACAGTTCATAGAAATGTGGTTAATTGAACCATTTTCCATAGCAACTGGATCGCCTTCCCATGTTTCAACAGTTAAGTTACCGTATCTCATGAAGGCACAACGGTTATCACCGTTGTGAAATAAACCAGCTTGTTCAAAGCCAAGTGATTTGTAGAATTCAATAGTTTTGTCTAAGTCTTTTGATGGAATACCAACGTGTTGTAAACCATCGAAGTAGTCGTTTAAAGCCATAATAAAGCCTCCAAAAAATGATTAGTCAGAAACCTTAACCACACATTTACCAGTTAGGTTTGAAGTACCGTCTAGAACACTTTCAACATCTTCTAGTGAGATGACGTTGTCGATGATCTTTTCAACGTTAACCTTACCACTTTGTAGTAAAGCAATTGCGTCTTCAAATGAGTTAGGGTTAATGAAGGCACCTTGGATAGTTAATTGTTTCTTGAATACTTCGTAAGTGTTCATGCTGAATTTTTGATCAGGAGCACCTACACCGAACATTAATACTTGAGCACCTTTAACAGTTGCTTCGATAGCTTGTTCTTGAGTAGCTGGTTGACCTACGGCTTCGATAACGATGTCGTATTCATCAGGAATTTCTTCTTTAGTAGTGTTGATAACACGGTCGATGTCTAGCTTTTCTTTTTCAGCAGCTAGCTTGTCGTCATGTCTACCAGTTAAGTCAACTGATTTAACACCGTATGAACGTAGTAATTGAGCAAAGATTAGACCCATGTAACCATCACCAATAACAAGAGCTTTTTGGTAAGGTTTGATGTTTAATAAGTCCATACCGTGAACGGCACATGAGATAGGTTCACATGTAGCAGCTGATTTTAAATCAACGTTGTCAGGTAATTTGTAAACTACTTGAGTAGGAGCAGTGAAGTATTCTTCTAGACCACCGTTTCTAGTAACACCAACTGCTGATAGGTTGTCACATAATTCTGGACGGGCTGTACGACAGTATTCACACTTGCCACAGTAAATGTTAGGGTCAACTGTTACACGGTCACCAACTTTTAGATCAGTAACATCTGAACCAATAGCTGATACAACACCTGAGTTTTCATGTCCTAAAACGATTGGAGGAACAGCATCTGCTGAACCTGGTAGACCGTTGTATAGAGCGTAGTCAGTACCACAGATACCAGCGTATTTTGCGTTGATAACAACTTCGTTTGCCTTTGGTTCTGGCATTTCAGTGTTTTGGATTTCTAATTGTTTCTTGCCTGTTAAAACTAATGCTTTCATAATTCAAGATCCTTTCCAAATTGAATTTTAAGTATTATTTGTTATGAAGTTGTGAACTAATTAATTCTTTCACAAACTTACAAGTAATATAATAACTCATTTTTAAAAAAAGAAAAGGGTTTTGAGTAAATTTTATAAAAACTTATCTTTTTAAGACACGTAAAAACGGCGTAAATCATTGATATTGTAATGATTTACGCCGTTGAAATTTTTTTGATTTTTTTTAACTAACACACTCGATTATATTGTGCAAAACTGAACTTATTGAACTTCATGTTTGACTAAAGCATCCGCTAAAGCGAAGTTTCCGTAGGTCGCTGAGCCGTTTCCATCAAGGGTTGGAGTGGAAATATATTCTTCTAGGTTTTTGATTTCAATATAGCCATTTAATTGCTTTGAAAATTCAAATCTAACCTTTTTGAGAAATTGTTCACTAACTACACCGCCACCAAAAATAATTTTAGCTGGTCTGAAAGTAAGTGTTGCTTGAATAGCTGCTTGCGCAACGTAATAAGCCATAATATCCCATACATGGTTGCTTTGTGATACTTCTTGTCCTTTTTTACCTAGACGCGCTTCAAAAGTAGGCCCAGAAACTAGTCCTTCTAAACAGTCTTTGTGGTATGGACAAATTCCATCAAAGTCTAGATCATCTTGATGACGTTTTAATTTAACGTGACCAAGTTCTGGATGTCCCATATCACCAATGAATTGACCATTAATGATAATTCCGGCACCCACACCAGTTCCAATTGTGTAATATACAAGTGAGTCTAAACGTTGACCACTATTTTTAAGATTAATGTATTCACCAAAAACAGAACCATTCACGTCAGTGGTCCAATACATTGGAATATCAAAATGTTCTTTAAATTCCCCTAAAAAGTTTACATTAGACCAGCCAAATTTAGGGGTATCGGTAATAAAACCGTATTTGGTGGAATCTTTTCTAATTTCAATTGGGCCAAAAGATGCAATACTTAATGCGGCTAAATCCTTGAATTGTTTAAAAAATTCAATCGCCTTACTAAATGTTTCATCGGGAGTAGTGGTTGGTACAACTAGAGTATCGATAACTTCATAGTCGCTATTACCAACGGCACAGACAAACTTTGTGCCTCCAGCCTCAATGCTTCCCAGTAACATAGCGTGTTTCTCCTCGTTCATATTTATCTATAATTCGTTTTAATTGTTTTTAAATGTTAATTTTAATTTTTAATTTTAAAAGATGTTCTCTAATTATGATAAGTTTTCGCAGGATAAATGTCAAAGTAAAAATGCTAATTGGTATAGTAAAGATTTCGCTTGTGATATCATATTTAAGTAGAATTTTTCTGAATTGGGAAGGTGTTTATTAATGCGCAAGATTTTATACATATTTATCTTAGCCTTTATTGGCGGTTGTTTGCGTGGTTACTTTACCCTAATTGCGGGCAATGATCATTTTATGGCAACTGTTTTTATTAATTTAATTGGTGCGTTTGTCTTAGCTTTTATCACCGGAGCATTACCACATTTAATTGATATCTCTAATGATATTATGACTGGATTAAGCGTTGGCTTAGTTGGTGGATTTACCACTTTTTCAACTTTTTCTTATGATAGTGTGACACTATTTGAAAATAATAAAATTGGTCTAGGTCTTTTATATCTATTAGTGAGTCTCATTGGTGGTTTAGTATTGGCTCATATTGGTACAAAACTAGGTCAACAGTTTGAAAATAAGGAGGATCAACTATGATAACAAGTGTATTAATTGTTGGGTTGGGTGCTTCGATTGGTTCTCTAATTAGATTTGGAATGACCAATTTATTAAAGGCGATGTTTAGTAAGTCAGCTTTTCCGGTTGCTACCTTTTTCATTAACATTACTGGATCATTCTTACTAGGATTGATTAATGCCAGATTGCCACATAATACTTTCACATTAGCATTCTTTATTGCCATCTTAGGTGGATATACTACTTTCTCTACCTATATGAACGAAACGGTTCAATTAGGAACTAAAAAGAAGTTAATGGCGTATAGCTATTATGTTTTAAGTGCGGTAGTTGGAATTATTGCTGCATGGATTGGTTATATAATCTAAAAAAAAGACCTCAATTGAGGTCTTTTTATTTTTTTAATTATTCATTTAGTAACCAGAAGAAGATCACGAAGATTACTCCTAGTACGTACATTAGAGGGTGAACTTCCTTACCACGTTTAGCAGCAATCATTGAGATTGGGTAAACCACGAAACCTAAAGCAATTCCATCAGAAATACTGTATGAAAGTGGCATACCTAAAACAATCAAGAATGAAGGTGCAGCTAATTCGAATTTATCCCAGTGGATGTCACGTAGTGAGTTAGCCATTAAGATACCAATAACGATTAAAGCAGGTGCAGTAACTTGATCAGTAATAACACCCAATAGAGGTGAGAAGAATGTTCCAAGTAGGAAGAAGATACCAGTCACGATTACTGTGAAACCTGAACGACCACCGACGGCGATACCTGCAGATGATTCAACGAATGCACCCATTGGTGATGAACCTAGAACAGAACCACCAACCATGGCTAGTGAGTCAGAACCAAGTGCACGACCGATACGAGGAATCTTGTTGTCCTTGATGAAACCAGCTTGTTTAGCTAAACCAACTAAAGTACCAGTAGTATCGAAGAAAGTAACTAATAGGAATGTAAATACAACAATCCATAATTGTAATGTGTTAACAGATCCAACGTGAGTAACAGCAGCCATAAAGATTGGCTTGATGCTAGGAACGCTTGATACGACGTGAGTAGGTAAAGCGATTAAGTGGGTTACCATACCTAGAATAGTAGTAGCAACCATACTAATGAAAATAGCGGCTGGGACGCGGGCACTCATTAAAACGATAGTTAAGATTAAACCAAAGATAGTTAACCAAGTACTACCAACGTGTAGTGAACCTAAAGTAACTAAAGTTGATTTGTCGGCAACCACTAGACCACCTTGGTTTAAACCAAGAAAGGCAATGAACAAACCGATACCACCGGCAATGGCACTCTTTAAATCAGCAGGAATTGCATCAATAATAGTTTCTCTAAGTTTGAATGCAGTTAAAATCATGAAAATAACAGCAGCAATGAATGTACCTGCTAAAGCAGTTTGCCAAGGAACTTTCATACCCACACAGACAGAGTAAGCAAAGAAAGCGTTAGTACCCAAACTAGTTGATAAAGCGATTGGGTAGTTGGCGATAATTCCCATTAAGAAACAACCTAAAGCAGTTGCTAGGGCAGTAGCAGTAAACATAGCACCTTTATCAATTCCAGATGCACTCATAACGTTAGGGTTTACGAATAAAATGTAAACCATTGAAACGAAAGTAGTTAAACCAGCGATGAATTCAGTACGGTAGTTAGTACCTAGTTCATCAAAATGAAAGAAATTAGCAATTCCTTTTAACATGAAAACATTCTCCTTTAATGTTCGTATTTATTTATATTATACGTATATATTAACATATCTAGAATGAAAGTCCACTGAAAAGCGAACAATTTAATGAAAAATTAAACAAAAATCGCCTTTTTATGATAAAAAACTCCAACGCAGGAGCAAAATCCGAACATTGAAGTTATGAATAATTAAATATTTTTAAAAGTATTATCTATTTCTTTGTATTCATCATCACTTAGTTGAACTTTTAATGCTTGAGCATTCTTTTCAACTTGTTCTGGGTGTTTAGCACCAGGGATGACAATGGAAATATTTGGATTAGCAATGTACCAAGCTAATACTAGTTGAGCAACATCAACACCATGCTTTTCAGCCATTGGTTTTAATGAGTTTACCTTTTCAACGATGCTTGCAAAACGATCACCAGTAAAGTCTGGATTACCATTTCTAATATCATTTTCAGGGAAATCAACTACTTCAGCATATTTACCAGTTAATAAGCCAGAAGCTAATGGGAAGAATGGAACAAATGAGATGTTGTTATCACGAAGATAATCGAACATGACATCTTCATTTTCACGATGGATTAGACTGTATTGATCTTCAACAACATCAACCAACCCATCTTTGTTAGCTTCTTTAATTTGATCTAATGAGAAGTTAGAAACACCGATGGCCTTGATTTTACCGGCTTCTTTTAATTCATTTAAAGCGGCAACGGCTTGATCTTTAGGAGTTTGATCATCTGGGAAGTGAATGTAAAAAATATCAATATAGTCAGTTTGAAGACGTTTTAGCGCATCTTCAACTGATTGTTTCAAGAATTCAGGGTTGTTGTTAATGGTAACATCACCATTGGAAGTATCTTGAGCTGCCTTGGTGGCAATCACGAATTTACTACGGTCATAACCTTGAATTGCTTGACCAATTAGTTCTTCTGAGTGACCCATACCATAAGCAAAAGCAGTATCTAATAGTGTAATACCATTATCTAGTGCAGTCTTTACGATTTGAATTCCAGTTTCATCTTTTAAGTTAGGGAATAAGTTATTACCGCCGACCGCGTTAGTACCTAAACCTAATGCAGTAGCGTTAACGTCTGATTTACCAATTTTAACCATGTTAGTGGCCTCCTTAAAGTTAATCTTACATCTGTAGTATGGACCTAAAAGATTAAAAATTAAACTATTTAACGTTAACGAAACGATTAATATTTGCTAAAATTAGTTACATAAACTAGGAGGACTCATGATGAAAAAAGTATTAATGATTGGCAATCAATTTGATTTGGCCAATAGAGTCAGCCAAGAATTATCAGATCAATATAATGTAGTTATTTTAGATAATATTGATTTTAATAATGAAAAAAAATACTTGGAAGCATTAGTCGATACCAATATTATCTATTTTTGGTTAAATCAATTTGACGCCGACTTAGCAATGGAATCGTTAATTGCGGCTTTGGATCAAGTTAATCCACCAATAGAACAGTTTGTTGTTTTATCAGTCGCTGGAATCGATGATGAATTGACCACCAATGCTGTTTATCCAAATATCGATAATGTAAAAGAATATTTGAATCAACAAAGATATGCAGTAAAATTGATAGATGAATACGAACTTCCGTATACCGTTTTAAGACCAGTCAAAATCGTTGATCACGCTGTGGGTGATTTAGATGTTATTGACGAAGGTCAACCAATGCCATTTGGCGAAGTATCTACAGATAGTATTGCCAAAACGGCGGCGAAAGTAGTAAAATATCAACAATTTATCAATCAATCAATCGGATTAATTGAAAGATAAGCGGGGTGCATACTAATGCCATTACAATTAAACAAAGAACAATTGAAAGAAATTAAGCAACAATTAACAGATACCCAACGTCAATCACACTTGGTAATCTTCAAGAGTGTTTCACCAGATTCAGGTGGAACTCTTCACATGATTACTAACTACGGAACTTTTGAAACATTACAAAAGCAACGTCCAGAATTAAAAATGGAAATTGTGCGTGATATCGTTCCGGTAACCGATAGTTTGGCTTATTGGGCAGTTGCACAAGATACTGCTAGCCATATTCAACCTAGTGATCCCAATGCTGCTGAAGTGGCACTACAGGTTGAAAAGTACACTAACGATGTCTTAGCAGACAACAAATTACCACAAAATAAATAGCAAAAATAAAAACGCCTTTTAAAGGCGTTTTTTTAGTGGA
>NZ_JAMBKT010000007.1 GCF_025290035.1 Apilactobacillus sp. | reverse complement strand
TAATTAGTATTTTAATAAACTAAGAATATCGTAATCCTTAATCTTTTCTCGTCCTTTAAGCGCTTCAATTTCCACGATGAAGGCAGCTCCAACGACGATCCCGCCAAGTTGTTCTACTAACTTAATTGTTGCTTCGATGGTTCCACCAGTAGCTAGTAAATCATCAGTAATTAATACTCTTTGTCCTGGCTTTACAGCATCGGAGTGAAGGTATAATGAAGATTTACCGTATTCTAGTCCATATGAAGCGCTCACAGTTTCACCTGGTAGCTTACCTTTCTTTCTAGCAGGAACAAATCCAATTCCTAAATCATAGGCCACTGGACAACCAACAATAAATCCTCTAGCTTCAGGGCCAACAATTAAATCAACTTTCTTTTCTTTAGCATATTTAACAATTTCATCAGTTGCTTGATGATATGCTTGTCCATCTTCCATCAATGGTGAGATATCTCTAAATAATACCCCAGGTTCTGGAAAATCTTGATAACTTGCTATATAGTCATGCAAATCAAGTGCCATTAGTTAATAACTTCCTTTCATTTACCCAAACAAATTCGAATAGCTTGTTTAAACTTTTCCCTACTAATAGCTAAAAGTTGCTTTTCAACTTCAATTTGTTTTTCTCGAGACTGGTAAGCGTGACTACTTGATAAATCACTTTTTACCAGATCAGGATTATAGTTCATAATTCCATTGTCAATGAAAACAAAATCTAACTCACTAAATACATTAATCATAAATATTAGGTTTTGAAGATCAATATTCAACTTCTTACTAATTTCATTGATATTATCATGTATTTTAATATCATTGTTCATCATAACGAACTTAAATAGTTTAGCATATTGCGCTCTATTTGGCATCCCTTTTGAACCAATATAATTATTTTTAAACAGGTAAAAGGTTAACGATTCACTACTAATTTTAGCTAATAAATCTTCTAAAATGCCCGGTTCATCAGGACAATCAACTACTATTATATTATCAAATTTATCAATTGAAGACAAATCAGGGTATAAACAAGCTGCTGATTCGTCATTTATAATACTGCCCAATTTATCAAATAATTTCGCATTAAAAAATACATAACCAGCGGCTGGCTCGAACATTTCTTTAGCAATCACACGCGTTCTTTTATCGATTATTTGAACTCCGCTGCTGTACATATCATCTAGCATTACTTGAATAGTGGTTCTTCCCTTCCAAGTATTCTTTTCTAAATGTCCAGCAATCTTCATGTCATCAAAATTAGCACTTAATTCATCAGCCAAAGCACCATTTTTAAATGCTAAAACATTCACCTTACTGCCGCTATCTACCATTTGAAAACGCAAATGACTATTGTCTTGTCCCATGGTCTTAATATTGGCAACCATTTGAGGATTAAATTCAAAAATTGGATATTCGTTATCTGTTCCAAACGGAGCTAATAATTGTAATTGATTAAATAGTTCTTCATTCACTTGAGAACAGTTTAATATGTTCGATATTTTTAGTGTTGGTTTCGCGATTTTATCTAAATTATGAGTTTCTGCAAATTGATCTAAATGATTAATCAAAACATCAACTTTAGATTCTTCAACGCTTAATCCAACGGCCATTTCGTGTCCACCAAATGAAACTAATCCATCTCTTATTCCGTTGATAGCTTCAAACAAGTTAAATCCTTCGATACTTCTCCCAGAGCCTTTTAAAATTCTGGTTGTTGTATCTAAGTTCATAACAATACTAGGCTTTTGGAACTTTTCTACTAACTTATTAGCTACTATTCCAACTACCCCTTCATGCCAATTTTGACCATAAACAACAATAACTCGACTGTCTGGCTGTGTTTGAGCTTGAATTATCGCTTCTGTACTTATATCTTCAACAAATTTTTTACGCTTTTTATTTTGTTCATCAGTTTCTCTTGCCAGTTCTTCTGCTTGAACATCATCAAAGGTAGTTAATAGTTCAACACCAGATTTAGCGCTACCCATTCTACCTAATGCGTTTAAGCGTGGTCCTAAACCAAATCCAATACTTTGTTCGTTAAGTTCACCTTTCAATCCCGCAAGTTTTGCTAAGCTTGCCAATCCAGGTCTTTCAGTATTTTCAATCATCTTAAGACCAAATTTTACCAGCACTCTATTTTCATCAGTTAAAGAAACTATATCAGCAATTGTTCCAATAGCTGCTAAATCAAAGTACTCCTCTGGTAGTTCGTCCAATAGTGCTGTTGCAACTTTAAAAGCTACCCCAACACCAGAAAATTCTCCAAATGGATATTCATGTCCAGGGTATCTGGCATGCACAATTGCATATGCATTAGGAAGTTTTTCAGGTAATTGATGATGATCAGTGATAATAACGTCACAATTCATTTTATTTGCTACATCAATAGATTCATTTCCAGAAATCCCATTATCAACGGTAACAATTAATGTTGTTCCCTCATTGATAATTCTTTTATAAACATCTGGGTTAGGTCCATATCCGTCTGTAAAACGATTAGGAACAAAGAACTCAACATTAGCGCCAATATTAAGTAATGTTTCGTACATCACAGATGTACTTGTTATTCCATCGGCATCATAATCACCATAAACAGTAATTTTTTCACCATTTTCAACAGCTTGATTAATTCTTTCACACGCTTTTTGCATGTCGTGAAATAAAAAAGGATCCCTTAATTGATCTAAGCTTGGATTTAAAAAATCCCTTATCTTCTCAATCGAATCATAGCCACGTTGAATTAACATTTCAACAATAGAATCGTTGATAGATAATTTTTTCGCAAATTCTTTTGCTTCAGAAGATATTTCATTGCTTTTATATTGCCAATTAAAATTTGCTGAAATCATTAAATCAATCCTTTTTAGTTAAGTTTTTTAAACGGAATTTCTACCACATCAAAATCTTTTACAACCCTTGTATTTTCAAAAACGCTACGCGCTTGATTTTGTAATTCATGAGCCATCTTGCCTGTATATCTAGCTGACACATGGGTTAATAGTAATTTACCAACATTGGCCTTAGTTGCTAATTTAGCAGCTTGCATATTTGTAGAATGATAATAGTTGTGAGCTAATCTACTTTCACCTTTGCCAAACGTACTTTCATGCACTAAAACATCAGCATCTTGAGCTAAATTGTAACTGGTAGGATTGCTTCTAGTATCTCCGATAATGGTTACTGTTCTTCCTTTTTGTGATGGTCCGATAAAGTCTTGACCATTAATAGTTCTACCGTCATCTAAAGTGACAGTTTCACCATTTTTAATTTTTCCATATACAGGTCCAGACGGAATACTTGCTTCTTTTAACTTATCAACAAGTAATTCACCTTGGTGGTCTTTTTCTTCAATTCTAAATCCAAAACATTTAATTTGATGATCTAATTCACCCATCACTACCTTGAACTTATCGTCTTCAAAAATTGTTCCTGGAGTAGACAATTCTTCAAAGTTAATTTTGTATGAAAGCTTAGATTGAGATACTGCTAAACTAACTCTAACAAAATCTGCAATTCCCTTAGGTCCATAAATGGTTAATGGTGTATCTCCACCTTGAAATGATCGTGAACTTAATAGTCCCGGTAAACCAAAAATATGATCACCATGTAAATGTGTAATAAAAATTTTATTAATCTTTCTGGGCTTTAGGTTGGATCTCAAAATTTGTTGTTGTGTTCCTTCACCACAGTCAAATAACCATACTGAATTACATTCGTCTAATAGTTTTAAAGCAGTTGCTGCCACATTTCTAAATTTTCCTGGAACTCCTGAACCAGTACCTAAAAATTCTAATTGCATAAAAATATTTTCCTTTTCTTTTTCGTCAATAAATCCTAATTAAATTGTAGCACATAAAAAAAGACGGGTTCACCCCATCTATTTTTATTAGTCAACAAATGTAAAAGTAAAGTCTAAAATAGCGACTAAATCACCGTCTTTAGCTCCAGCTTCTCTAAGTGCTTCATCAACACCCATTCCTTTAAGCTGTCTTGCAAAGCGCAACATACTTTGATCATGTGTTGTATCAGTCATTTGGAATAATCTTTCAATCTTGTTACCAGATAATACCCAAACGTCATCTTCATCCCTACTAATTGTAAATGGTGCTTCTTCATCAGCAGCATTGTATTGAACTTCTTCGTCCACTTCTTCAACATCAGTAATTGGGAACTTAGGTGTTGTTTCTAGCAAGTCAGATGTCTTACTAATTAGTTCAGTTAACCCAGCATGGGTAACAGATGAAATTGCCAACACTTCATGTGCTAATTCATCATTTTCAATTTGTTTCTTAAATTCTTCCAGATTTTCTTGCGCATCTGGCATATCCATCTTAGTAGCGACAACAATTTGTGGTCGTTTTAGTAGATTTTCATCATATTTAGCTAGTTCTTCATTAATTTTTTGATAGTCAACATAAGGATCTCTACCTTCTTGTCCAGACATATCAACTAAATGTAAGATGACACGTGTTCTCTCAACGTGACGTAAGAATTGGAAACCTAAACCAATTCCAGATGATGCACCTTCAATTAGACCTGGTAAATCAGCGATTACAAAATCTCTTCCATCATCTAATCTTACCATCCCTAAGTTTGGCACTAACGTTGTAAAGTGATATTCAGCAACCTTAGGCTTTGAACTAGTAATAGTTGATAATAAAGTTGATTTACCAACTGATGGGAATCCAACTAAACCAACATCAGCTAATACTTTAAGTTCAAGTCTAACGTTTAGTTCTTCACCTGGTTCCCCGTTTTCAGCAATTTCAGGTGCTGAGTTTTTAGCAGAAGCAAAATGGGTATTTCCTCTTCCACCACGACCACCTTTTAGTGCAACATATTCATCATCAGGGTTAACTAAATCGAATAATAGTTGATTAGTGTCGTCGTTGTAGACAGATGTTCCTTCAGGTAAGTAAATATATAAATCATCGGCACTTTTACCTGTCATTCTCTTATTACCACCATCAGCACCATTTTTGGCAGCAAATTTTCTTTTGTATCTAAAGTCCATCAATGTGTTCATCCCTGTGTCCACACCAAAAATGATGTTTCCACCGCGGCCTCCATCTCCACCAGCTGGTCCACCGTTTGGAACATATTTTTCTCTTCTAAAGGCAACGATTCCGTTACCACCTTTTCCTGACTTTATGTTAATTTTTACTTGATCAACAAACATGTTATCTCCGCTCTATCTTTTATTTTATAACTATTAGTATAACTTTATTTTAAACGTCAGTAAACAGTCCATATTTACTTTTCAATATTATTTAGATAATATTTGATGTTTTTCACTGTTTGGTCACTTATTCCTAATGCCTTTAGTTCGTCAACTGATGCATCAGCAATTTTCTTCATTGTTTTAAACTTATTTAATAACTTAGTTCTGGTCTTTGGACCAACACCTTCAATATTATCTAATTCAGAACTTAATGAATGCTTAGTGTGTACTTGTCTATGGAAATTAATTGCAAATCTATGCACTTCATCCTGAATTCTTTGCACTAGATAAAACGCCTGGCTTTTTGGATTTAACGAGATATGTTCATCTAATTCTCCAAATAATAAATCAGCAGTCTTATGTTTATCATTCTTCACCATGCCAGCAACAGGTATCTCCAAACCAAGTTCATTTTCCAAAACATCTTTAACCGCATTTAACTGAATCTCTCCACCATCCATCAAAATCAAGTCTGGCATGTCAGCGTGCTCTTTTAAGAGTCTTGTATATCTTCTTCTTATAACTTCTTTCGTGCTGGCTGCTTCATCAGCATGGTCTTCGTTTTGTAATTTATATTTACGGTAAGCATTCTTATTGGGTTTACCATCAACAAATTGAACCATTGCCGATACAATATCCGCCCCTTGAATATGAGAGTGGTCAAATGCTTCAATCACATGTCCACGACTTATATTTAGGGCAGCACATAATTCATCCATTGCGCCCTTAGTCTTAATGTTATCTAGTTCCATTAATCTAAACTTTTCATCTAAGACTAATTTGGCGTTCTTTTCAGCCATGTCGATTAAGTCTTTCTTCTGTCCTCTTTGCGGAACTCTTACTGGAGTATCAATGGCTTCAGATATTAAATCAACATCCAATGAACTTGGTACTAATACTTCTCGCGGAGTTTGGTGATTCTCCTCTGAATAAAATTGACCAATAAAATCTTCCATTGTTTCAACTGGATCATCAACAATTGGAAAACTTCGCTTTACTCTTTTTAATAACCGAGCTTGTCTAATGAAGAATATTTGGATAGAAATCCATCCATGATTAACATAGTAATTAAATACATCTCGTGGTGTTGTATCGTTAGATATGATTTTTTGCTTTTCTACAGTGATTTCAATATATTTTAATTGATCTCTTATTTCTGCAGCTCTTTCGTATTGCATTTCTTCCGCTGCTGCTTTCATCTTTTTGGTTAACATTTTCTTAGCAATGCTAACGTCACCATTTAAAAATGACTTAATTTGCTTTATTTGTTTATCATATTCTGACTTAGGAACCTTTTTGAAGCAGGCTCCTAAACATTGTCCCATATGGTAATACAAACAAGGACGGTGTTGATATCCATTACATCTTCTAAGTGGATATACCTTTTGCAAAAAATGAAGCGTTTCATCAGCAGCATAGACGTTTGGATAAGGTCCGAAGTAATATCCACCGTCTTTTTTAATCGTGTTGACGATTTTTAATTGTGGATCCGTTTCATTAGTAATCTTAATATATGGATATCCGCCATTTCCCTGTTTTAATTGGATATTGTAGTATGGGCGGTGCTTTTGAATCAATGTAATTTCTAGAAGGAAAGCTTCTTTATCGTTAGTTGTGATAATGGTTTCAAAATCCCTGATCTCAGAAACTAATTTGGCAGTCTTTCCCTCATGACTACTCTTGAAGTATGAACGAACTCTATTTTTTAAGTTTTTGGCTTTTCCAACATAAATAATTTTCCCTAATTTATCTTTCATCAAATAACATCCAGGTAAATCAGGAAGTAAAGTTAGTTTATGCTCAATATGTGATGTGGCCAATTAAATCACCTCGTTCAAAAATCAATATGACAAATTCCGCTTAATTTGCTATTATATAGCTAAAATAAGGAGATGCATATTATGGGATTAAATATTCAACGTAATAACGATTTAAATGCAATGTTTGATAAGTTTGCTAAACTTGATACAAGCGATAAAAATCGTGATAAATTTCTTAAAAGAAAAGATAAAAAGACATCTGACAAGAAAAAAGATAAATAAACGTAAAGCAGGCTTCACAATATAAATTGTGAAGCCTCTTTTTATTTTTTCTTATTTAGGCGGGTAATATTAAATTCAGCAATTTCTTCGAATTCAATCTTATTCCATTCTGCTATTTGTGATAAATACCAAAGAACATCACCCATTTCTTTTACAAGTTGTTCTCTGTCTAAATTATCGCCATGAAATGTGTACTTTTTAACTAAATCAACAACTTGACCAGTTTCACTAGATAAACCTAGTGCACAGTTTGTTAAAACTTGTTCATTTCCATGTAGAGTCTTATTAGCCGCTTTTTGATATTCGTTAAATTCCACTTATTTTACCCCCGTTTTACTTTCAATCCAATTCCAAACTTCTTCTTTACCATACTTGCTTAAAGCAGAGAATAATTGAATTTCGTCTCCCTCTGCTAGATCAACAGTCTTATTTAGAACACTAATTTCTTTGTTCCATTTACTTTTTGGCGTTTTATCCATTTTAGTTGCCAATAATAGTGTTGGAATTTCATAGTATTTCAAGAATTCATACATTTGAATATCATCTTGACTAGGTTCACGTCGACCATCAATTAATAAAACAACCCCTCTAAGTTGTTTTCTTGTGGTTAAGTATGTTTCAATCATTTGTCCCCACTTAGCACGTTGCGCCTTAGAAATTTTGGCATAACCGTATCCTGGAATATCAACAAAAAATAATTTTTCATCAATATTGTAGAAATTAAGCGTTTGCGTCTTACCAGGTTTGTTAGATGTTCTTGCATATCCATTACGATTAATTAAAACATTGGTAAGTGATGACTTTCCAACGTTTGATCTTCCAACTAAAGCAATTTCAGGATATCCATTAGTTGGATATTGTTTTGGTTCAACCGCACTGATATCAATATTAACATTGTGTACGTCCATTTAATTCACTCGTTTCCTTTTTTGTATACATTAATTTTAACATAAAACAGCACTATTTAATAAAGACAATCCCATTAAATTATGGTTATTTTTCAATGTTAATAATAAAAGACCTTACAGAAATTAATCTGCAAGGTCTACTATTATTTAGGCTTTTTTAATGATGTTTGGTTCATCATTTTTTTGCACAGCATCCTTAGTAATGACCACTTTTTCAACATCGTCTTCACTTGGAATTTCATACATTACATCTCTCATAGTATCTTCCATGATTGATCTTAATCCACGAGCTCCAGTTTTTCTTTCGATCGCTGTATGTGCCATTTCCTTTAATGCATCTTCATCAAATTCTAAATCAACTCCATCAATTGACATTAACTTAACATATTGCTTAACCAATGCATTTTTAGGTTCTGTAAGGATTCTAACTAAATCATCTTCTGATAATTTGTTTAAAGCTGTTAAAATTGGTAATCTACCGATAAATTCTGGGATTAAACCAAATTGAAGTAAATCACTTGGGATAACATGTTGCATAATATTATCTTCGTTTACCTTTGCAGCTTCACTAGAATCAGTACCAAAACCAATAGTTTTATCACCTAGTCTGTGCTTAACGATATCTTGAATACCATCAAAAGCACCACCCACGATGAATAGGATATTCTTAGTATCAATTTGAATCATTTCTTGTTGAGGATGTTTTCTACCACCATTAGGTGGAACACTAGCAACAGTACCTTCTAAAATCTTTAGAAGCGCTTGTTGAACACCTTCACCTGAAACATCTCTTGTAATAGAAACATTTTCGGATTTCTTTGCAATCTTATCAATTTCATCAACATAAATGATTCCCTTTTCAGCTCTTTCAACATCAAAATCAGCATTTTGTAATAGTTTTAATAAGATGTTTTCTACATCTTCTCCAACATATCCTGCTTCAGTTAATGTAGTTGCATCAGCAATTGCAAAAGGTACATTTAAAATTCTTGCTAATGATTGTGCTAAATAAGTTTTACCAGAACCTGTAGGTCCAATAATTGAAATATTACTTTTTTGTAGTTCAGTATCATCTTCACTATCTAAATTATTTACACGTTTGTAGTGGTTGTATACTGCCACCGCTAATGTTTTCTTAGCTTCATCTTGACCAATAACATAGTCATTTAACTTAGCCACGATTTCTTTTGGACTAAGTGACTTGAAAGTAGTATCAGCATTTTCTTGAGCTAATTCTTCATCAACGATATCTTTACATAAATCAATACATTCATTACAAATGTACACGTCTGGTCCCGCGACGATTTTCTTTACTTGATCTTGTGATTTACCACAAAATGAACAAGTAATGGGGCCTTTTCCTTCACTATCTTCAAACAAATGCTTCACCCCTAATAATTACTATATTATATAAAATAATACCATATTATGGCCGGTCTTAACATTATAAAGTCTTTAAAACAAAAAGGTCCAATTAACATTTTGTTAATTGGACCTTTTGCATTAACAATTAAATTTAATTATTTGTTAATTTTTGACTTTGGTTCTTGTTTAGCATTGTCAGTGATTAACTTAACAGCATTTTGAATTGAAATATCATGTTTCAACATGTCTTCAGTTAATGCACCACGAACAGCTTCTTCCTTCATACCGTATTGAGCAGCTAAGTCTTTAACTTGTTGGTCAATTTCTTCGTTTGAAGGTTCGATGTTAGCATCCTTAACAATTGCTTCTAATACAAGGTTAGTCTTAACACGTTCTTCAGCACCGTTAGCAAATTGTTTCTTCAAATCATCTGGGTTAGTACCAGTTAGTTGGAAGTACATTTCTGCATTAATACCTTGTTGTTGCATACTTGCAAGGTATTGGTCCATTTGACGTTGGATATCTTCATCAATCATAGCTTGAGGAATATCCTTAACAGTAGCGTTAGCAACAGCACCCTTAATAGCTTCGTCTTCTACTTGAGTGTCGCCTTCAACCTTCTTTTGTTCTTTTAGTTGTTCTTTAATCTTGTTCTTTAGTTCTTCTAGACTATCAACATCTTCATCAACGTCTTTAGCAAATTCATCGTCTAGTTCAGGCATTTGTTTTTCCTTAACTTCGTGAATCTTAGTCTTGAAGATTGCTTCTTTAGCAGCTAATTCTTTAGCTTGGTAATCTTCTGGGAATGTTACCTTAACATCAACATCTTCACCAGCTTTGTGACCAACTAGTTGATCTTCGAAACCAGGAATGAATGAACCTGAACCTAGTTCTAGTGAGTAGTTAGTAGCTTGACCACCATCAAATTGTTTGTCGTCTACGTAACCATCAAAATCGATAACAACAGTGTCACCATTTGCAGCAGCTTTGTCTTCTTTAAGAACTAGTTCTGCTTGGTTTTTACGCATGTCTTCAATTTTAGCGTCTACATCTTTTTGGTAAACACGAGTGTTTGGTTTTTCAACTACGATTCCTTTGTATTCACCTAATTCAACATCAGGTTTAACTGAAACTTTAGCTTTTAAAACCCATGGTTTGTCTTTTTCTAAGCTATCAACATCAACTTCTGGTTGAGCAACTGGTTCGATACCAGCTTCTTTAATAGCTTCACTGTAAGCTTCTGGTAATAAAATGTTTAAAGCATCTTGGTATAGAGCTTCTTCACCATACATTTCATTAAAGATTTGACGTGAAACTTTTCCTTTACGGAAACCAGGAACAGTAATGTTGTTCTTGTTTTTGTTAAAGGCTTTGTCTAGACCTTCTTTTACTTTATCAACACTAATTTCGAATGTTAATTCTCCGTCGTTAGTGCCTTTTTTTTCCCATTTAGCTGACATTATTTTCCCTCCGAAATGAAAATATAATTTTTACAATTGTTCTTCTAATTGCGCACTTCTATATTTTAACGTAATGCAGGTTAAAAGTAAATAATTAAAGGTTTATCCGTAATTTTATGTACAAAAAAAGATTCAGATTAGATCTGAATCTTTTTTAATCAAATATTAGTCTTCGATGTCTGAAACAACACCGGCACCAACAGTGTGTCCACCTTCACGAACAGTGAACTTAGTTCCTTGTTCGATGGCAACTGGTTTAGTTAGTTCAACGTTGAATTCAACGTTATCACCAGGCATAACCATTTCAACACCTGCTTCTAGTTCGATAACACCAGTAACATCGGTAGTATGGAAGTAGAATTGTGGGCGGTAGTTTGAGAAGAATGGAGTATGACGTCCACCTTCTTCTTTACTTAGAGCATATACTTGAGCCTTGAACTTAGTGTGAGTCTTGATTGAACCTGGAGCAGCAATAACTTGTCCACGAACAACTTGTTCACGGTTAACACCACGAAGTAACATACCAACGTTATCTCCGGCTTCACCTTCGTCAAGAGTCTTACGGAACATTTCTAGACCAGTAACAGTAGTCTTTAGAACGTCTTCAACAAGACCGATGATTTCAACTTCATCACCAACAGCAACTGCACCACGGTCGATACGACCAGAAGCAACAGTACCACGACCAGTGATAGTAAATACATCTTCAACAGGCATTAGTAATGGTTTTGAAGCATCACGTTCTGGAGTTGGGATGTATTCGTCAACAACATCCATTAAGTGTAGGATAACGTCTTTTTGTTCTTGGTCGTCTTGTAGAGCCTTTAGAGCTGAACCACGAACAACTGGAATATCATCACCAGGGTAATCGTATTCTGAAAGTAATTCACGTACTTCCATTTCAACTAAGTCAACTAATTCATCATCGTCAACTAAGTCAGTCTTGTTTAAGAATACAACGATGTATTCAACACCAACTTGGCGAGCTAGAAGAATGTGTTCACGAGTTTGTGGCATAGGACCATCAGTTGCGGCAACAACAAGGATGGCACCATCCATTTGAGCGGCACCAGTGATCATGTTCTTAACGTAATCAGCATGTCCTGGGGCATCAATATGAGCGTAATGACGCTTTTCAGTTGAGTATTCAACGTGAGCAGTGTTGATTGTAATACCACGTTCACGTTCTTCTGGAGCAGCATCGATTTGAGCGTAATCAGAAGCGTCTGCTAGACCCTTTTCTGAAAGCACTTTAGTGATAGCTGCAGTTAAAGTAGTCTTACCATGATCAATATGGCCAATAGTACCAATATTTACATGGGGTTTTGTTCTTTCATAATGTTCTTTTGCCATTTATGAAAACCTCCTATAAATTTCGAAAGATTTACATTAACAAAGCTAATGTATTCTTTATGATTTATTATACTACATCTTCTCAAAAAGACAAAATCACAATATCAGTCTCAAGAAGAATTCCTTTAATATTATAGCCACTGTCTTTTTATTTGTAAATACATTTAATGACTTTTTATTTTATTTAATTAAACTAAATTCACGCTTAATAATTTCAATGTATTTTTGATAGTCATCTTCACCTGATAAATCATATTTTTCAGGTGTTAAATATGATTCCAATGACAGTCTATACCATCGTTTATAATCATAGATGATTTCGTCATTAAATGGATACATTAATATTGCTTGATGTTGGAAGTAACTTCCTAATAACATCATCTTTTCAGGATCACTCATGTAATCTTCCAATAATTTATTATGGATGTACTTATATGATTCCATTTCATCCAATGATTTAACATTAGATAACTCTACTTTTCGTGATGTTTTATCAATCCACAACATATCCACATTATCTTCACAGCCGACTTTTCTTAACGTGTCGATAACCTCTGATTTAATTATTGACTGGACAAACGGATCCATCAGAACAAATCTACTATACTTAACAAATTCTACATATGGCAGATGTTGTCCCGCTAAAAAGGCCTCTTTTTGCCAGTATAGAGTTTGTTTGTTACTAATATGATAATACTTTTGTGCTTGTTGTCTGACTGATTCAGCAGAATTCATTAAGATATCTTCTTCTGCTTTTTCAATTAAATTCATTCCAACATTAAAAAATAATTCTTCACTTTTAAGACTGACCACTATTTCTCTAGCTTTAATAAATTCATCATTCTTAATAAGTACTTTTAACATCAAAGCAAAATCTTTTTCATTCTTAATAAACGCGTTGGGAAACTCAATTACTTCTTTTTTAGCCTCAATATACTGTTTCAATTGAAAAAGAGATTGAACTAATAAAACTTCAATCTCTTCGTTTGGTTTAATTTCCAAGTAATCTTTGGCTTGATTAGCTGCTAATTGATATTTTCCATCACTAATATTTTTAGTAATTTTTTCTATCAATTGTGAATTGTCTTCATTCATCAAATCACTCCGAATTTATACCGATTTATTTTTGTGGACGCTTCTTTTTGTGGTGTTGGTTTACTTCCATGATAACTGGAAGAATTACAGGTCTTCTCTTAGTCTTATCGAATAAGAAATGGCTGATTTTTTCTCTAACTGATTGTTTCAAATGACTCCAATCAAATTCCTTATTATCAAGATTTAATTGAATTGTGTTAGAAACAATTTCAGCAGCTTCATTCATTAAATCTTTGTTGGACTTAACATAAATAAATCCTCTTGAAGTAATTTTAGGACGAGAGATAATGATTTTTTTCTTTCTATCGATAGTAACAACGACAATAAAGATTCCATCTTCAGATAAAACTTTTCTATCACGAAGAACAATATTACCGATGTCACCCACACCGATTCCATCAATCATTGTGTTTCCTGCTTCAACTGCATTACCATGATGGAACTTACTTCCATCATATTCAAGAACTTCACCCTTGCTAACAATTAGAACATTGTCATCAGAAATTCCCATGTTCATTGCAGCATTTCTACTTTCATTCATCATCATGTATTCTCCGCTAACTGGAATGAAGTATTCAGGTTTTAATAAACTGATTAACATTTGAATGTTTTCAGCACTTGCGTGGTCTGACATATTTAATTCATGTGAAATAACCTTAACAGTTCCATCCGCTTGATAGACCATGTCATCAGTTTTTGCCATAGCATTATCCATTGCTGGTGATGGTGAAGTAGCAACTAAAACAACATCGCCAGGTTCAATGTTGATGTTCTTTTCTTGTTGAGCAGCCATTCTTTGAATAACCTTAATAGGTTCACTGATTGGATTGCTTTCAAGTACAACAATTTGATCTCCATCAAGATTATCTAAATCTTTTACATCTTCGATTAATAAATCGTCTTCAGCAGTTACATATCCTAAATCCATTGCAATTTTAATCTTTGAATCTAAGTTATGACCAACGTATACTTTTCTTTCAGAATTCATCGCAGCATCAAAGATTTGTTGAATACGTAATAAGTTAGCTGAGTTAGCAGCAACAATCACACGACTCTTACTATCTTTAAATGTGTTCAAAATTGATTGTTCAACTTGAATTTCATTGGCCATTGGGAACGGATTGTCAGCATTTTGTGAGTCTGATAACAAAGCGATTACCTTTTTGCTTCCAACCTTAGCAATTGATCTGTAGTCAGTTGCAAAGCCATTTCTTAATGCTGGGTCAAACTTAAAATCCCCAGTGTATACAATTTGCCCTTCTTCAACAGATAAAGCAATTCCCATTGAATCTGGTACAGAGTGACTAGTTTTGAAAAAGTTAACAGTTACATCATCAAAGATGATTTCGCTTTTTTCATTAATAACATTGAAGTTATCAAACTTTTTAGATCTTTCGTTGTTTTTAACTTCATATTTGGCCATTTCTACAGTAAGTTTTGAACCAAACACAGGAACGTTAAATTCACTTACAAAATATGGTAAGGCTCCAATAGAATCCATATCACTATTTGATAGGAATACCCCAATGATTTTATCCTTGTTTTCTTTTAAGTAAGAAAAATCAGGAATAACAACATCAATTCCTAACATATCATTTTCTGGGTATTTTAAACCACAATCTAAAACATAAATGCCGTCATTAATTTCAACAGCATACAAATTCTTACCGCTTTCCCTTACTCCTCCTAAGGGAATAATTTTTACACTATTTTTCATGATTCACCTCATACTATATTTATGTACTTTTTATTATGAAATAGTTTAATTTCAATACGATCAAAATAACTAACTACAGTGTATCATACTTTTAAATTTATTTATAACTCTTAAATGTTTATGTATAAAAAAATGGGGCTGCTCATAAGCAGTCCCATTAGATATTAACGACGTAGACCTAAACTCTTGATTAAATCACGGTAACGTTGAACATCAGTGTTACGTAAGTATCTTAGTAAGTTACGACGGTGACCGATTTTCTTTAACAAACCACGTTGTGAATGAAAATCCTTCTTGTGTTCTTTCATGTGACCATTAATTTCATTAATGTCAGCAGTTAGTACAGCAATTTGTACTTCAGCAGAACCAGTATCACCATCATGTCTAGCATACTTCTTGATGATGTCGTTCTTTTCAGCTTGTGTTAGAGCCATTATGTTTCCCACCTTTCAAAATTGAATATACCAAATACTGAGTAAAGCGTCGATGAGAATAACGACAAAACTAAGTATAGGTACTGTAGTTCTAAACTACTTTATTAATAGTACTCTGATTGCTTTTAAATATCAAGGCAATCGTATAATTATTCGCCAAACTTTGGATTTATATAATTCTATTGCTTTTTTAAGTTGTATTTTGTATAATTAAAGGCGTTGAAATTTAAGGATTTTAAATAAAATTCGACTTTTTTGGAGGTGAATTTCATGCCTGTTATTAAATCTGCTATCGAACGTGTAAAAACTAATGAAAAAGCAAACAAACGTAACGCTTCTCAACTAAGCAAGATGAGAACTGCTGTTAAGAAGTTTGAAAAAGCTGATGTAAATGCTGACAACCGTGAAGAATTATTCAACAACGCTGTTAGCGCATTAGACCATGCTAAGTCAAAAGGCTTAATCAAAGCAAACACTGCTGCACGTAACAAATCACGTCTAGCTAAACTAAACAAATAAAAAACTCAGTTATTGCTGAGCTTTTTTTATTCAAAAAGGACATCCCTGCTATGGGATGTCCTTTTTTGTTTTAATTAATTTGATTATCAACAAATTTAAGCGTAAACATTTGGAATAGTAGTTCAGGAGATTCCTGTGTAGATTTCAATTTTGTTTCTAAATCCACCAAACCTAAATATGCATCACTTAATGACTTAAAGCTATATTTTCGTATATTTTGCATTGCTAGTTTTGCACGATAAGGATGAACCCCTAGTTTTGTAGCAATGTTACCTTGACTATAACCCTTATTAGCTAACCCCATCACTTGGATTAATAATCTAAATTGAGATATTAACGCTCCATTGATTTGTAATGGTTCTTGATCTTCTAGCAATAGATTACGATATAAATCGATAGCTTCCTTTGAATTCTTTTTCATTACTAAATTAATTAAGTCAAAGACATTTTGATCCAAAGATTTAGCTACTAGACTGTTAATTGCATCCATTGTAATCACTTTATCATTTTGACAATACAACAACAGCTTAGGAATTTCATTCATTGCTTTAGATAAATCGCCAGAAACCCTCTCAATGAAAGATTGTAATGTTGAATTTTCAATTTGATATCCAGCATTTTGAATAAAATTACTTACATATGTCGTAACTGCTTTTTCATCTATTTGACTAAAATCAATAAATTCAGCTGATTTCTTTAATTCTTTTGTTAATTTCTTTCTAGCATCTAATTTGTTATATGGTGCGATTATAACCATAATCGTACTATCAACAGGATGAGTAATATATTCTAAAAAACTGTCTAAGTCATGATCAACAGAATTCTTCGTATTATCACCTGTTAAAAAATATGGATTAGTGATGAACACAAGTCTTTTTTCACCAAAGAAAGGAAAAGATGCAGCATCTTCTACAGCCACAGCAACATTTTGACTTTCCATATCGTAACTAGCGAAGTTCATTGTTTTTTCTTCGTCAGGAATAATCTTATAAAATTCTTTTTTTAATTGTTCAATTAAGTATTCTTCTTGCCCCAATATTAAGTATATCGGTTTAAGATTATTATTCTTTATATCTTTTTTTACTTCGTTAACATTCATTGTACTTCTCCTTGCAGCTCAGTTATCCAGTGGCTGCCCAATAATCCATATCTATATGATATCATACCCTGATTTTGTGTGTTTAAGTATCCAATATGATTTAATTTTATCCTATCCAGCGTTTCCACATTAGGATGATGGTAACGATTATTTCTCCCAGCTGAAATAATCGCCATTTTCGGATGAATTGATTTTAAAAATTGGTTTGAACTAGAATTTTTACTACCGTGATGGCCCAGTTTTAAATAATCTGCTTTTAAGTTCTTATATTTATTTAAGATATCTAGTTCACCAGAAGAAGGTAAATCTCCCATAAATAACCACTTCTTATTATTCATTGTTGTTCCCAATACAATTGAATCATCATTAGATCCAGGTCCTGGTTTAAATGGATGATAAATATAAAAAGGAAAATCACTAACATGTTGACCCGCTAAAACCAGTTGCATTTTCGTTCTTTTCATATCTTTCTTGATTCTATCCATTAACTGCTTATTGTTTTGCATCCCTGATCCGACAATCAATCTTTTTACATGTAGCTCTGACAAGAAAGCACCAGCATCTCCTGTATGATCAAAATCTTGATGTGTAAAAACAAGATTGTCGATATGACTAATCCCTATACTTTTTAAATAATTAATGGATGTTTTCGGTGCTTGATAATGAATCGTATTTTGGTCGTTAAAATTTATTTTCCCACCAGTATCAATAACAGTTATTGAAGTGTTAAATGGTGTACGAACTAAAATGTTATCTCCTTGTCCGACATCAAAGAAAGAAACTTCTCCTTGGATGGGATAATGAATCCATATAAATGATCCTACGTATAAAAGAATTAACAATAATGTTTTCTTACTTTTGTAATTATCCAATACCAGTAAAGTAACCACAAATATGCATGTGGTCACTAATATATTCGGCTTACCAAATACAATTTCACCTGGTAAATTACCTACCAAGTTCAAACCATTATCAAACAACTTCAATCCCATTGCCACGAATCCGGCAATAATTTTAGTCAGTGGATATGTTACTAACGCTATCAATATTGATGGCATCACAACGATTGAAAAGATTGGAATCACTAAATAATTCGCGAACATAGTTAACATATGCCACTCATATAGTTTATAAATTACAAATGGCAAACTAACTAAATTCATCATAATGGTTTGCTTTATAGTGCTCATCCCACTGGTATATATAAGTGCAAATGCAAGTGCATAACTCAACTGGCTGCCGAACTGTGTCAACATCATTGGTTGAAGAAATAAATTAACCATCAATGTAATACTGTAAATATCTAATGATGTAATATTCCTTTTAAATAAAGAGAAAATCATTCCAATTTCCACTGATAAAATTGACCTTAATAGCCCGACAGAAGAACCAGCGATAATAAAATAAGTCGGTAAAAATAAACAAGTTATAACCAATCTAGTTTCTTTAGTTATTTTTAGCCTTTTTAATATCATTGATAATAATGAGACAATATAAAAAACATGGAGACCTGAAATACTGAACAAGTGAATTAATCCTAATGTTTTTACACCGGTTAACTCGTCGTTAAATGATGAATCCATCGATCCGAGAAATAAGCTTTTGGTATAAACATCTAACGGATTCGGTAATTGGTCTGCGAAATCCATCATCTGTTTTCTGAAGTAGTGCAACCATTCAATAATTTTATTACCATGAGAACTCTTAAATGATTTGATTCTATTGATAGCAAGCTTATTCATAACTCCTAAGCTCTTGTAATAGCTACTTGAATCAAACTGATTAAAATTACGTGGACCATCAATTTGAGTAATCTTTCCATCAACTTCAATTTCACATGCAGTAGATCTGTTTAGTAATCTTTTGTCATTTCCAAACGCTAAATACTTTTTATTTCCTTCCGTTGATTTAAAAATGCCATAGTATCCTTGCTTCGTTTTTTTTATTTCATCAGGATAAATAATCAACGTAGTACTAATTGATTTATCTTGTTCTACTAAATTATGTTTTAACGATAAATTAGTATAAATACATACAAAAACAAAAATAACCACTATTAAAGTGGTTATTTTACTTACGGTGATGATTTTTAATTTTAGAATTCTTATTATCCAAAACATTAATAAAATCAATCCTAGCCTTATATCACCAAAGAAAATAATACTTATTATGCCCATCATTACAGATGGAAAAATATATAAATTATCTATTTATTTTGGTAAATAAGAGCCAAATTCGATTTGTTTGATAGTTTCTTCATCCAAGGTAACTTGGTTCAATTCAACGTTATTTTGTTTAATTAATGAAACTGCATATTCATCATTATGGTAATTACGAAGGTAATTAATTTTAGTGATTCCCGCTTGAAGTAAAACCTTTGTGCATGGTAAGCATGGAAAATCAGTTACATATATTTCTGCTCCATCTGTGGATTCACCAAATTTAGCACACTGTGATATAGCGTTCATTTCAGCATGGATTGTTCTTAAACAATGTCCATCCCTCATATAACATCCTACATCTATACAGTGTTCATCTCCGGCGACTGAACCGTTATAACCACCCGCTATAATTCTCTTATCTCTTACAATTGTGGCACCCACAGATAGTCGATTACAAGTTCCTCTTGTGGACAAAAGAACTGCTTGTAACATGAAATATTGATCCCATGGAATTCGATGCTTTGTCATGATTAGATTCTCTCCCTTGTTAATCTATTGTTATATAGTATAACAAAAATTAGATTGTTAAAGAATCTTTTAATCTTTCGAAAGTTTTTTCACCAAAACCACTAATTTGTTTTATTTCATCAATAGAATGAAAACCGTTGTGTTGATTGCGATAGTCGATTATCTTTTGCGCCATTTTCTCGCCCACTCTATCTAATTTTTGCAGTTCCTCGGAATCCGCTTTATTTATATTAACCTTTTCCTCATCCTTAGGACTACTATCCATTAGGTTGTTTTTAGGAGCTTGACCAACCTTATAAACAATAATCATATCTTGATCAATTAACTGTTTTGCCAGATTAACTGCAGATTGATCAGCATCTTTTTTAAATCCACCGGCTTCTTTAATTAAATCAGTAACCCTACTGCCCGCTTTCATCTTGTATACACCGGGATTATTTACTTCACCTTTAATATCGATATACATTTTCTTTGTACTGTTAGTAGATTCAACAACGCTACTACTTTCTACACTCGTACTTTCGATTGATGCCGTATCATTTTGTACAATATTACTATCATTTTGTACAATATTACTATCATTTTGCCTAGTCAAAGCAACTACCAAAAATAGTCCTAAGCTAAAACATCCTAGTAGTAATCCAATCAATATTTTATATAAATGCTCATCAATTATTTCTTTTAAATGCGTTGAATATTCAATGATCTTATTCACCTTTTCCTCCCCTCCATATTTTTATGTACGAAAAAAGGATGTAAAATTTTTACATCCCTTTAATTTTAGCTAATTTATTTAGTGCATCTTTAAATGAGGTTACTGGAATAACTTTCATATTAGGTGCGTATTTTCTTGCTGTTTTTACTGCCATTTGATAATTAGTCATATGCTGATCTTCATATTTTAAAACTTCTTTGGTTGGCTTTACGTACGGAACCAAGAAATATTTTGCTCCAGCATCTCTAGCAGCGATGATTTTTTTATCGATTCCACCAATTTCACCAACATTACCTTGATCATCAATCGTTCCAGTTCCGGCAATGTTTTGCGATTTCCTTATATTCTTACCAGATAGTTGTTGATAGATTTGCAATGTAAACATCAATCCAGCAGATGGTCCCCCAACGGCACCTGGATTAACATTGATTGGCAACGATGTTGAAACCTGATTATCATCTTGTAAAATGATTCCAATTCCTGCTTTATCGGTTCCAGCAAGTTTGTAAAGTTTCTTGGTAATTTGAATTTCTTTTCCGTTTCTATAAACAGTCAGTGTCATCTTATCGCCAATTTTCTTAGTTTGAACATACTTTCTAAAGTCTGCTGAATTTTTAAATTGATGATGATTTAATGAAACAATTAAGTCGCCCACTTTAACGTGTTTATAAAAATTAGACTTAGAATCGACATCTAAAACATAAATGCCTCGATAAGATAAAGAAACCTCTTTATGAGCTGCTTTAAAAGCATTATATACTGCATTATTTATCGCACTTTCCATATAAATATTTTGCAGGTTAAGATAGCTTTGTTGGTCTTGGTTTCCAGTTACGTCACCAATACTTTCAATTTCTTCATGTGGATTAAACTTAGCTAGAAGATATGTAACAACAGAGGCCTGAGATTCACTAACAGTAGTAAACATAAACTTGCCTTTATATTTATCACTGTGATTTGGAATAGAGACCACATGTTTTAAATTAGGCGCTGTTCCAGGCCCTTCAATATAATTAGGTAATATTGGTAAATTAACTAATATTGATAATCCTATCAATACCCCTAATATGGAAAATATTTTAAGTTTTTTGTGTTTTCTAAACATTTTTATTTCATCTTCTTTTTTAGGGATTTTGAAACATTATCAGGTACAAATTCTGAAATATCTCCGTTAAAATGAGCTATTTCTTTAATTAAGCTGGATGAAACTGATTGATACTTAGGCTTTGTAATCAAAAATACTGACTCAATTGATTTATCTAAGTTATGATTCATTATTGCAATGGCACTTTCATTATTAAAATCAGATGAATTTCTTAATCCTCTGACAATTACCGTTGCCCCCATTTTTTTAGCTAGTTCAACGGTTAACCCTTCCGCCATCACAACAGTTACATTATCAAGATCTTTAATATTTTCTTCAATTAATTCAATCCTTTCTTCAAAAGAGAAAATACCATTTTTGCTTGTATTTTTGGCAACAGTCACCACTAGTTCATCAAACATTTTACTAGCACGCTTGATTAAATCTAAGTGACCATAGGTAATCGGATCAAAGCTCCCCGGAAATATTGCTTTTGTCACAGATATCACCCCTTATTTTTATAAATTGAAATAATAGTTATTCCATATTTCTTTTGCTTAATTAAACTAAACCCGTCCACATCGTCTTGAAGACTAACGTTATCATCGGTTTCACAGATTACAATTCCTGATTCACTAAGAAGACCATTACTTTTAATATACTCCAATTGTTCTACCATTTTTTGATCCTTATATGGTGGATCTAAAAATATAAAATCGAATTTAGTGTCGTCATTAGCAAATTTTTCTAACGCTAAATCTGAATCCATTTTATATACTTGAAAGCTATCTTTTTCCTTAGTCATCTCAACATTTTCTTTAATTGTTTTAATCGCTAAGTATTGGTGGTCAACCAATATAGCTTTCTCGATTCCTCTGGATACTGCTTCAATTGCCACAGAACCTGATCCAGCATATAAATCTAAAAAAGTCCCACCATTAAAAAATGGTCCAATCATGTTAAATAAAGATTCTTTTACCTTGTCAGTTGTTGGTCTAGTTTTACTACCAGGAACCGGTTTTAAACTACGGCTACCAAACTTTCCAGATACCACTCTCATTATAAATACTCCTTAGTAATCTTCATCGTCATCAACTTCATCGAAATCATTAGCTACAGCAAGTTCATTCGCTATTTGTTCGTATGGAGTTTCTTCTACTTTTTTGACGATTCTTAATGAACTGATTTTTTCTTTTACCCATTCATAATTGTCAGCATTAACATACATAACTACATAATGCATCTTTTGTGATACATAATATATCAATCCGTATTTCTTTAATTGTCGAACTTGTTTGGTTGAATATACATAAACAATTAAGCTTTTTCTATCTTCAATTGCACCTGACAAAACGTTACCTCCGCATGATTAATTTAATTTGTGTTTTCTTTGAATTTTTTGTTTTGCACTAATAACTAATAACATTCCGATACAAAGAGCAAGGGTTAGCATACTTGAACCCCCGTAACTAATAAATGGGAAAGTAACCCCTGTAATTGGTAATAGTCCAATCACTCCACCAATATTGAAGTATGATTGAACAAGTAAGTATGTTCCAATTCCATATGATACCAAGGTGTCATATGTGTTATTTGATCTAATTCCCAATTGGAAAGCTTTTACGATAATAATAAATAATAAAGATAAGATTAATAGTACTCCCACTAATCCTAACTCTTCTGAAATTACGGACATGATGAAATCGGTATTTGGTTCAGGTAAATATCCTGTCTTTTGAATGCTGTTCCCTAAACCAACACCAAAAATACCACCATTACTTAATGCGTAATATGAATTAACAAGTTGATGTCCGATTCCTTGTTCATACCTAAATGGATCTCCATATGCTAATATACGTTGAACTTGGTAATTAGATGACCCATTTCTAAAAATAAATAATGCTGTTTTTAATATAATCCATCCACCGACAATCATGCTGGAAGAAATTAATGTGGCACCCTTCCAATTCATTCCTGATGCAAAAATAATAACAATAAAAATTAATGCATTGATAATGGTTCCACCTAAATCTGGCTGGATTAAAATTAACCCCAGCATAACAAAAACAAAAATACTGTGAGTAATAACTTTGGTTTTTTCATTATTAATTAATTCATTTTCATGATTAGCCAAAATGTTAGACATCACTAGAATAATATAAACTTTTGCGGTTTCAGCTGGTTGAATATGTAATGGTCCAATTGGAATCCATCCAGCAGCACCATTAACAGAATGACCAAATGCCTTTAGCCAAATAAGACCAATAAACATTGCTGCCCAAAAAATAAATAAAACCCGACCGTTTCTGACAAACATATTTTGACCACATAAGCAAATTAATACAATGATTAAACTAAAGACGACAAACATACTTTGTCTTATTAGATATCCAGTTGGTGATCCTCCAATTTGAGTTGCAATATTAGAACTTGCAGAATAGACCATTATAATTCCAATTACAGACAACATAATATAAGGAATAAAAATGTAATAATCCATTGCATCAATATTTGTTTTTAATATTTTCATGTGTTTACTTAAATTCGTGTGTTTAAAAATGTTTTTTAAGCTGTGATAAGCTGACTTAATCATAAGTACATCTCCATATTACCCATTTGAATATTACTAATATTATAGCATATCTGTTTGTGAGCTTAGCATAATTTCAATGCACAAAAAAAGGATGAACATTAATGTTCATCCTTTTAAGCGTATTAGCTGTTATGACGTCTACGCTTAGCTTGTTTTTCACGTTCGTTAGTGTTTAGAATTTCTTTTCTTAAACGAATGTTTTCTGGTGTAACTTCACAAAGTTCATCTTCATTTAAGAATTCTAGAGATTCTTCAAGAGTTAAGTGTTGTGGTTCCTTAATCTTAGCAGTTTCATCCTTAGCAGAAGCACGAACGTTAGTCATTTGCTTACCTTTAGTGATGTTAACTGAGATATCGTTATCACGACTGTTCTTACCAACAATCATACCTTCGTATACTTCAGTACCTGGATCTACGAAGATAGTACCACGATCTTCAATACCCATAGTAGCGTAAGTAGTTGTCTTACCTTCGTTAATTGAAACTAAGGCACCATTTCTTCTACCTGGGTTCCAGTTCTTGATAACTGGTTGGTAACTGTCGAAAGTATGGTTCATAATTCCGTAACCACGAGTGATTGAAAGGAATTCAGTTGAGTAACCAATCAAACCACGTGAAGGTGCAAGGAATGTCAAACGAGTTTGACCATTTCCAACACTTTCCATGTTTTGCATGTTACCTTTTCTTTCTGATAATGTTTGAATGATAGTACCAGAGTATTCATCTGGAGTATCGATTTGAACTGATTCAAATGGTTCACATTGTTGTCCATCAATTTCTCTAATGATAACTTGTGGACGTGATACTTGTAATTCGTATCCTTCACGTCTTAAGTTTTCAATTAAGATTGATAAATGAAGTTCACCACGACCAGATACAGTCCATGAACCTGGTTGATCAGTTTCATCAACACGTAGAGAAACATCAGTGTGTAATTCTCTTTCTAGACGGTCTTGTAGTTGACGAGCAGTAACAAACTTACCTTCTTTACCAGCAAATGGTGAAGTGTTTGTACCGAATGTCATTTGTAGAGTTGGTTCGTCAATTCTTAGAATTGGAAGTGCTTCTTGAGCTGAAGGATCAACTACAGATTCCCCAACGTTGATTTCTTCCATACCAGAAATGGCAATTAAGTCACCTGCTTTGGCTTCTTCGATGTCTAACTTCTTAAGACCAAAGAATCCCATAAGCTTAGTAACACGGAAGTTTTGAGTAGAACCATCAAGTTTCATAACTGTAACGTTGTCACCAACCTTGATTGTACCTCTAAAGATACGACCAATACCGATACGACCAACGAAGTCGTCATAGTCAAGCATAGCAACTTGGAATTGTAGTGGTTCATCTGAGTTGTCTTCTGGAGCTGGGATAGCTTTAACAATTGTGTCAAAGATTGGCTTCATAGTGTGTTCTTGGGTTGATAAGTCTTCATCGTAACTTGAAGTACCGTTCATAGCAGAAGTGTAAATAACTGGGAAGTCTAGTTGATCATCATCAGCACCTAATTCAATAAATAGGTCTAATACTTCATCAACAACTTCGCTAGGACGAGAACCTGGACGGTCAACCTTGTTAATAACAACAACAGGTGTTAAATGTTGGTCTAGCGCTTTTTTCAAAACAAAACGAGTTTGTGGCATAGTACCTTCAAAAGCGTCAACAACTAAAAGAACACCGTCAACCATTCTCATAATACGTTCAACTTCTCCACCGAAGTCAGCATGTCCTGGTGTATCCAAGATGTTAATTTGTTTATCTTGGTATCTAACAGCAGTATTCTTTGAAAGGATTGTGATACCACGTTCCTTTTCAATATCATTAGTATCCATGGCACGATCTTCAATTTGAACGTGTTCATCTAAAGTATCTGATTGCTTTAGTAATTCGTTAACCAAAGTTGTTTTACCGTGGTCAACGTGGGCAATAATAGCAATATTTCTAATATCGTCTCTTGTCTTCATTATGAGTTTCCTTCCCTTCGAAGCATAAATATTTGTTTCTATAATACTTAGCAACTCGGACCGAGTTTATTACGTTAAATAATTAAATTTGCATAAAAAAACTGTGACAATAGTCACAGTCGGAACTTAACCAAATGTTAGAAAAGTTCTTTTGTGCAATCTTCGTCGCTACCAATACAGTTATTGATAATACCACACAAAAAGTAAATACGTCAATATTAGCAACCTTAATGAAATGCTTAATTATTAGCGTTTAATAACTATTCTCATTTGATAAATGTTTATATATTATAAAAAACTAATTTAATCCATTTTGACGTTATTTTTTTTGACCAATTGAGCAGCTTTAAATGTTTTAAACAAACTATATCCAGAAATGTTTGCGAAATCGCGATCAATTTGTTTTTGTTCCATTTTAGCTGGATTAATCATCTGAAATTGTTTATATAAATCAACAATATTTTTAGCGTTAGATCCATTCGGATTCTCATATGCTTCTTCCACTGAATTGTATAGTTTCATCATAGTCATTAATTCTTCTTTGCTCCAATCTTCAAGGATTGGATATGAGTAATTATTCATCTTGATCTCTACTACCTTCTACAATTAAATTAATTATGTCGATAACTTCTTTTTTCGATTCCAAATAAACTTGATTTTCTTTATCAGAAAGAACCAGTTCAACTGTTGATACCATCCCTGTATGATTTAGCATAACTGGTTCACTCACCGCAGTAACATCATCATTTAAATTGACAACGTGTCCTACACTAGCTAAACAGGGTTTTTCCATAAATATTGCATCCAAGATCATCAAAATAGCCTTCATTTGAACAACTTCATCAAAATGATTTTGGCTTAAGATTTCTTCGGCCTTGGCAAATATTTCTGTACTAAATAAATTATTTGGATTAGCTAAATACGAAAGAATTGGTGATTGACCAATATAAGCTCTACTCCAAGTAATTAAGTTAGTTGATTGATTCCCCACGACACTCACATTAATATCAGACAAACTAATATTAAAATATCTTCTTAATAGATGCTTCAATAAAAGTGTTTTCCCTAGTAATCCTGTTGAAATAACCGTATTTGGTTCTTTACCTGAAAACTTAGTGGCGAAATAATTAAGAATTTCGTCATAGTAACCATTAATTAGAATTTTTCCGCTAAATCCACCTTTAATAGCTAAATTTAGTGACGTTCTGAATTGATCTAAATATGGAGAAAGAAAATTAACCACTTCTTCTTTATCTTTTAAATCATCTTCCGGAAATGGATATAAATACATAAATCCATCAAAGTCATGGTAATCAACATTATCATCATCTATTGCTACATCAAAATTTTCGCACAACAAACGTGATTTAATATTGCTGATAAAATCATCCATATTATGATTAAGAATTGTTAAATGAACTGGATAATCTATAAAAAGCATACATTCAACTAGTGCTTTTATTCTATCTTGATCACCGTCAACTACTAAATTAGTATTCATAATCTGCCTCCGAAATAATAAGTAATGTAATTATACCACGAGTCAAAAAAAGGCATCTTTTTTATCTTCCGTTTAATAAATTCGTTTTGATATATTATGGTATAATAGATTAATAAATAACTGGGAGGTCATTCACGTGATATTAATGAAAGACATCGTTCGTGATGGTAATAAAGTACTTAGAAAACAAGCCGAAAAGGTTGAGTTTCCACTTAGCGATGAAGACAAAAAATTAGCCGAAGACATGATGGAATACTTAGAAGTAAGTCAAGATCCTGTGCTTTGTGAAAAATACAAACTAAGAGCTGGTGTTGGACTTGCTGCACCACAAGTTGGTGTTTCAAAAATGATGGCATCTGTTCTTGTTCCTAACGACTTTGAAGGTGACGGAGAACCAATCTTTAAAGATGTAATTATTAATCCTGTTATTTTATCTAGTTCTGTTCAAAGATGTGCGATTACTGAAGGTGAAGGATGCTTATCAGTTGATGAAGATGTCCCTGGTTTTATTCACCGTGCCGCAAGAATTACATTAAAATACCAAGATGTTAATGGTGAAGAACATACCATTCGTTTGAAAAACTATCCTGCTATTGTTTGCCAACATGAAATTGATCATTTACATGGTACTTTATTCTACGATCACGTTGATAAAGAAAATCCATTTTCAAAAGTTGATAACGACTTATTCATTGAATAATAAAGAAAGCACAGACATATTGTCTGTGCTTTTTAATTTACATTTTTTAACTTTTCCATATCTAAAACATATTCGTAAGTAGCCAGGTTTAATAGATATGCTAAATCAATATGAATATAGTTATCTCTAGTGTAGTGATCTGTCATAACAATTTTATGGTTCCATTTTCCAGATTTATTAATACTCTCAATTTCATCAGTAATTGTCTGGATTAATTGATTATCAGCTTCACTCACATATTCAAAAACATAAATATTTCTTTCCCAAATTTCAGATAAATCATTAATTTTAAAGATTTTTATTTTGCATTTTTCTCCTGCTGATTCCATTAAATCATTTAAAACTGAGATTGTTTCACTTTTGCCAGCATCTTTGGGTCTTGTGATAAAAAAATAATGAATTAAATTATAACCAACAACCGCGATTATAAATCCAAATAATATTTCCAAAAATAACTTCATCACATTTACCTCCCCGACCATTTATTTCTTTTAATTCTATCATTTATGTTCGTTTATTGGTTACTATACTTATCAATATTAATATGATAAAATTAAATCAATTAGTTGTGTACCACACAATCGCACGGTTAAAAAACATAGAAGGAGATTGTATTTTTTATGATATTTAAAGTTTTATACCAAGAAGATAACAAAGCAAATCCTAAGAGAGAGTTCACTAAAGCACTATACGTGGAATGTGATACAGAAGTTGAAGCAAGAGAACTTGTTGACCAAAACACTGATCACAACATCGAATTTATCGAACCTCTAGAAGGAAACCACTTGGCTTACGAACAAAAGAGCCCAGATTTTAAAATTACGGAGTTTAAATAATTATGAACAAACTAAACGTCAAAAATAACGAAACAGCTATTTATGGCGTTGGTGGACTTGGTGAAATTGGAAAAAACACTTACGGTGTTCAATTTCAAGATGAAATCATTCTAATAGATGCTGGAATTAAGTTCCCAGAAGATGATTTATTAGGGGTAGATTATGTTATCCCTGATTACCAATATCTAGTAAAAAACAAGGACAAAATCAAAGCATTAGTTATTACCCACGGACATGAAGATCATATCGGTGGTGTTCCTTACTTAATCCGCGATTTAAATGTTCCTATTTACGCTGGTCCATTGGCGTCAGCACTTATCAAAAATAAATTAGAAGAACATGGATTATTAAGAAGTACAGAAATTCACGAAATCAATCCAAAAACTGTTCTAAAGTTTAACAAAACCAAGGTGTCATTCTTCAGAACTACTCACTCAATTCCAGATACTTTAGGAATTGCTGTGCACACCCCTTCTGGAGTTATCGTGGAAACTGGTGATTACAAGTTTGACTTAACACCAGTAACGAGACAGCCGCCTGATTTACAAGAAATGGCTAGATTAGGTCGAGAAGGTGTACTTTGTTTAATGTCTGACAGTACTAATGCTGAAAGACCTGTCTGGACTAAATCAGAAAGTTGGATTAGTTCAGCTGTTGAACATATCTTCGATGAAGAAACTGGTAGAATCATTTTCGCCACTTTCGCATCTAATATTTCTAGAATTAAAACCGCCTGTGATGCTGCTATTAAGCATGACAGAAAAATTGCAGTTTTTGGTAGAAGTATGGAAGCTGCCATTGTTAATGGTCAAGAGTTAGGATACTTAAACGTTCCTGAAGGTACTTTCGTTGATGCTTCTGAACTACAATCACTACCAGCTGAAAAAACATTGATTTTATGTACTGGTTCTCAAGGTGAAACTATGGCTGCACTATCTAGAATAGCTAACGGTACTCACAGACAAATTGCTATTCAACCAAATGATACTGTTGTTTTCTCAAGTAACCCTATTCCAGGTAACACTGTTAGTGTTAATCGTGTTATCAATGAATTAGAAGAAGCTGGTGCTAAAGTAATTCATGGTAAAATTAACAAAATTCATACATCTGGACATGGTGGTCAAGAAGAACAAAAGCTAATGCTTAGTTTAATGAAACCTAAGTATTTCATGCCAATTCACGGTGAATTTAGAATGCTTAAGATTCACACTGAGTTAGCAGAACAATGTGGCGTTCCAATGGAAAATAGCTTCATCATGAAAAACGGTGATGTTTTAGCTCTTACCAAAGACTCTGCAAGAATTGCTGGTCACTTTGCTGCTGGAGATGTTTACATCGATGGTAACGGTATTGGTGATATTGGTAACGTTGTTCTTAGAGATCGTCAGTTACTATCAGAAGAAGGTTTAGTTGTTGTTGTTGCAACAATAAATCTAAAAGATCAAGAAATTCAATCAGGTCCTGACCTACTATCCAGAGGTTTTGTTTACATGAGAGAATCAGGTCAATTACTAGATGAAGGTAGAAGATTAGTCTTCAGAACAATCAGAAGAGCTATGCGTAACAAGAACGCTAACGAATCTAGTATTAGAAATGCTATAATCGATGACTTACAAGAATTCTTATACAATAAGACTGAAAGACACCCTCTAATTTTACCAATGTTAATTATGAACAAAAAATAATTTACAATTGATAATTATTAAAAAACGAATTCTTAGTAGAATTCGTTTTTTTTATTTAAAAGAAAGGAGAATGTTAATTGAATAATTACTTTCTAGTTGTTTTAAATCCAGTTGCTAACCGACGCAAAACAAAAAATCAATGGCCAGAAATCAAAAAACAATTAGACCGTCTAGAACTTAATTATAAATTGAAGATATCAAGGCACCCTCTTCACTTAATTTCAATTGTTTCGCACCATTTAATAATAAACAATCGAATTGATAATCTACCTAAGGGAATTATCGTGATTGGTGGAGATGGTACTGTTCATGAAGCTATCCAAGGTGTTAAAGAAGCTCAAAAAGTAGATCAACAAATTCCAGACATTCCAATGTCAATTATCCCTGCTGGCTCTAATAATAACTTCTTTAACCACTTAAAAAAGCAATTTAACATGAAAGCTAACATCGCAGAAACAATGGATAATCCTAAAATTCTAATGCATGATGTTGGATTATTCACTGAACATATTAAAAAACAAGATGGCATCTTTTTAACCAATTTAGGAATTGGTTTAGACGCCAATGTCTTTAGCTTAAAAAATAATTTTAGAACTCATAAAATCAACTTAAAGACTCGTTTTCAATACTACTTATCCATCATTCCAACTATCTATAATCTAAGTACGTTCCCAGTGATTATTAAAGCGGATGATAAAAAATATGAGTTAAAGAAAGCCTTTATGGTTTCCGCCACCAATAATAACGATACTAATGAGGTCGATTTAATGGTTTTAAAGAGAAAAAATATTGTTCAACTATTTTTCGTCTTAATGAAAGTTATCTTTAAACATCATCTAACCGTTAAGTCAGCTTTTAAGATTCACAGTTCTAATATCAGAATTGAAATTCCTTCTCTAGAATATGGCCACGCGGATGGTGAAACATTGGGTAGTAGATTCTATGATTTAGAATATTATAAAACTAAATATCCATTTTTAGTCTAAAAAAAGAGTGATAAATATCACTCTTTTTTTAAAACGTTATTTTACCTGTAGCAATCTCATAAATAGCTAAGATGGCTAAAATTAGCAGAATAAAAGCAATTACTGCTTCGATCTTAGTAAAGACATGTTTATTTTTATTATCATATTTTTGTAAGTAGTAATATACAGGGATTCCTAATGCAAACAAGATGGTTGTCATTAAGATATAGTTCAATCCAGCTGCATATAATAACCAACATGCATAGATACTTGATACTATTCCTAAGAAAATGTTTCTCTTTCTATCGTTTAGGTCTTTATTTAAGTATGAATACTTAACTTGATAAAACGCGGAGAAAGCATATGGAATTAAAACTGCCGCACTAGAAATAGATAGGAATAGATTATATGCACTAGATGCCACGAAGAATGAAATCATAAATAACTCAACTAATACGTTAGTAAAAATCAATGAATTAATTGGCGTTCCATTCTTGTTTTCCTTTGCAAATACCTTAGGGAATGATCCAACCTTTGCAGCTTCATATGGTACTTCAGCCGCAAACATTGTCCATGATAACCATGCACCTAACACAGCAATAATTAATCCAACATTAACCACTACTGCTCCCCATTTACCTACAAGATGTTGTAGTAAATCTGCCATTGCTGGTTGTCCTAAGCTAGCAAGTTGGGCTTGATGCATAACACCAAATGAAAGCAAAGTAATTAACATATAAATTAAAGTCACTGTGATGATTCCTAGAATTGTAGCTCTTCCAATATCTTTTCTTTTTTTAGCATATCCAGAGAAGATAACAGCTCCTTCAATCCCAGAGAATACAAATACAGTAACTAGCATGGTACTTTTCACTTGAGCTAAAACATCGGAAAAATTAAACGCTTTATTCCCAGTTAACCAAAAGTCACTTGTGAAAACATTTAATTTAAATGATAGAAATACTATTAAGATAAATAATAGGATTGGAATTAATTTGGTAATTGTAATAATTGTGTTAATGAATGAAGCGGAATGAATCCCACGGGACACTAAGTAGTGACCACCCCATAAAATAATTGATGAAGCAATAAATGATACTAAGTTATGACCGTTATCAAAAATAGGAAAGAAATATGTTAGTGCACTCATCAATAAGATTGCATAACTGATATTACCTAGCCATACTGATAACCAATATCCCCATGCGGAATTAAATCCAATATAGTGACCAAACCCAGCATCTGCAAAACTATAAATTCCAGCCTGTAGGTCAGGTCTTTTGTTAGTTAAATTTTGAAATGTGAAAGCCAAAGAGAGCATCCCAATTGCAGTAATAATCCAACCAATAATAACTGCACCAACACCAGCTTGTGATGCCATATCGTGCATAAGGTTAAAAATACCTCCACCGATGATTGAACCAATTACTAAACCAATTAGTTCCGTTAAATTAAGCTTTTTAGCGGAATTATTCATTATATCTCTCCTTTAATATATTTTTAAAACAATTAAATATTATACCGCATTTAGCACCCTTTTGTCATATAAAAAGAAGCGACTATTTAAGTCGCTTCTTTTTATTTCTTCAAAATTTCATTAATCTTAGCTAATTCATCTGGTGAAAATTCTAAGTTGTCTAATGCTTTTAAATTAGATTCTAGATGTTTTGGATCAGATGCTCCAGTAACAACACTAGTAACAACTGGATCATGAAGTAACCAAGCTAAACTCATTTGTGCTAATGTTTGATCTCTATTCTTGGCTAAATCATTTAATTGGTTTAATCGTTTAACTACTTCATCCTTATTTTCCATCATAAAACTATTGGTGAAGTGTAGTTTTAAATCATCAGGTAATCCATTTAGATATTTATCTGTCAAAATACCTTCGGCTAATGGACCGTATGCAACCAATCCATCGTTGTTTTCTTTCAATGCATCAATTGTGCCATCTTCTTCCGCTGAACGGTTTAACATGTTATATGAAGCTTGGTTAACAACAAAAGGTGTATGAAGTTCTTTAAAGTACTTAATGATTTCTCTTGTTTGTTCACCATTGTAATTAGAAATACCAACATACAATGCTTTTCCGGCTCTGACAGTACTATCTAGTGCTTCAGCAGTTTCTTCTAAGCTAGTATTAGGATCGAAGCGGTGGCTGTAATAGATATCTACATAATCTAATCCCATTCTCTTTAAAGAAATGTCCAATGCAGCAACTAGTGTTTTTCTTGAAGAAAATGAACCATATGGTCCAGGCCACATGTGGTATCCAGCTTTAGTAGTAATAATTAATTCATCACGATATGGTTTTAAATCTTGATTATATACTTGACCAAACATTCTTTCTGCGGCACCTGATCCAGGTCCGTAGTTATTTGCCAAATCAAAACTGAAAATTCCTTTATCAAAGGCATTTAACATTACTTCTCTACTATCTTGAAAATTAGCATCATCACCAAAACTATGCCACATTCCAAATGATAGAGCGGGTAATTGAAGACCAGAGTTTCCTGCTCTTCTAACTTTCATGTTGTCGTATCTTTCATCTGAAGCTTTATACATGATTACACCTCAATTTCTATTGTTATAGTTTCATTTTAAGTTTTCTGAATTATGAAATCAAGAATTCAATTAATAAAAAAGCCCTAATTTTCATTAGGACTTTTGTTATTATCTAAATAATTTTCCAACTGATTTGTTGTTATGAATTCTTAAAATTGCATTACCCATTAAATCTGCAACTGAAACAATATCTAGTTTATCGATTTGTTTTTCTGGTGCAATATAAACAGAATCAGAAACAATTACCTTTTTAATTGGCGCATTGCTGATTTTATCGATTGCATCCCCTGCGAAAACACCATGTGTAGTAACTAAGTATACAGCTTTAACACCATTGTTTGCTAACACATTGGCTGCTTTAACTGCTCTAGACGCTGTATCAATCATATCATCTGCAACGATTGCAACCTTATCTTTAACATCCCCAATAATAAATGTTGGAATATGTTCTTCATTTTCAGGGTCACGGTTATCAATAATTGCAATTGGAGCATCAATTAATCCCGCGAATCCACGAGCTCGTCCAACACCACCATGATCTGGTGATACCACTACTGCGTTGTCTAGGTCATAATTATCTAACATGTGTTTTGCCATCAATTTATCTGCTTTTAGATTATCTACTGGTTTATTAAAGAATCCTTGGATTTGAGCAGCATGTAAATCTAAAGTAAGTACTCTATCAATACCAGTATTTTCTAAAATTCTAGCAATTAACTTAGCGATAATTGCTTTTCTTTCTCTCTTTTTAGCAGAATGTCTAGCATATCCATAGTAAGGAATGACAACGTTGATGGATTTAGCACTAGTTCTTCTTACAGCATCAATCATAATAAACAATTCCATAATATTAGCGTTAATTGGATCGGTTAATGATTGAATAATGTAAACTGAATCTCCTCTAATACTTTCATCAATTTTGATTTGAATTTCACCATCACTAAAACGATTAATGGTTGCTTCTCCCAATTTGATTCCACAAACCTTAGCAATTTTTTCAGCCAATGGTCTATTAGAACTCAAAGAAAATATTTTCATATTTTTATTACTCAATGATTCCACTATGAATAATGCCCCTCTCGAAGTAATTGATAATTAGATTTTACCATAAACTTCAAATTTTTACTTATATTTTATGGTTTAATCCCGTCCATTCCAATCATTGGATCAATTTGATCTGAATTAATTAGACTAGGCGTCAAACGATACGATTTAACTGAATTATCGGTATCCTCTTCATTAGATGCTTCCTCTTCAACTTGGTCATTGTTATTTGTATCTACCGTCTTATCAGTTTTGGTATTGGTTTCAACTATTTGTTGATTATTAGTTAATAATTCATCATTAGCTGGTTTTATTTCACCATTTAATAGTGATTGAATTCTCTGCATCAAACTAGTATTTCTGTTATCAGATTCACTTTGGGCACAGCTTAAGAATGAATCATAGTCCCCTATCATAATTAATGTATCACTGGCACGGGTAATTGCGGTGTATAAAAGATTCTTTTTCAGCATTTTAGTAAACTGAGGAACGATTGGTAAAATTACCATCTTGAACTCGCTTCCCTGTGCCTTATGAATGGTTGTACAGTATGCTAATGTAATTTGAATCCAATCTTTTCTTTGGTAGGTAACCTGGCTTTGATCAAAAGCGACTTTGATTTTATCCTGGGTTGATTTTTCACCATGGATAACTTCTATGATTTGACCAATATCACCGTTAAAAACATTGTCTTCTGGACTATTCACTAGTTGTAAGACTTTATCTCCTAACCTAAAATGAATTCCTCTATATTCTAGTTGTTCCTCTTTGTTGCCAGGATTCATAATTTCTTGAATGACATCATTCAAATGATTAACCCCTGACATCCCTCTATACATTGGTGATAAAACTTGAATATCTGTAGCACTAAATCCTTTTTGCTTAGCTCTCTTCACAATTTGTTCAATTACTGAACTCATTTGATTAGCACCACATGGAATAAAACTTCTATCAGCCTGTTTTTCATTGAAGTCATCTGGCAACTTTCCTTGTTGGATACTATGTGCCAATGGAATAATAGTTGAATTACTGTCTTGTCTGTAAATGGTACTTAATTGCATACTATTTATTCTTTGAGATCTTAATAAATCAGTAAATACCTGACCTGGACCCACTGATGGTAATTGATCTTTATCACCTACCAAAATCACTTTCATTTGGTTAGGCACCGCTCTCATAAGCGCTTTAAATAAATAAGTATCCACCATAGACATTTCATCAACAATTAGTAATCCACCTTCTAAATCCTTGGTGCCTTCATTGTTATCGTCATACCCACTTAGTCCTAACAATCTGTGAATGGTGCTAGCGGGAATTCCAGAAGTTTCCTGCATTCTCTTCGCTGCGCGTCCAGTTGGTGCAGCTAGTAAAATTGGAAATTCATGTTCTTTATATTTATTTATATCTAAGGAATAATCGTTTAAATATGCATATAAATAGATAATTCCCTTAATAATCGTTGTTTTCCCTGTCCCGGGTCCACCGGTTAGCAAGAACATTTGCGACTTAATAGCTTGTTTTAAAGCATTTGTTTGTGACTCATCATAAGAGATATTCAATTTTTTCTCAATCAATCTAATCTTCTTATCGATGGTTTCATCATCAAACGTTTTTGTATTCGGATTCTTAATTACACGATTAATATGTTCGGCAATTCTCCATTCATCATCATATAAATCCTTTAAATAAACCCGATCTTCTTCTCCAACGATTTTTTGTGTTTTAGCTAACTCCAAAAATTGTTCAGATAAATCATCGCCAGTGATGTCTTCTGAATTACCATTATTTAACAACTTTAAAGTTTCAGATAAGATTGGGCCTGTTTGGGTATATGTATCACCATTCTTCAAAGATAGCGATTGTAATGCAGAAATTAAACCTGCTCGGATTCTTCCTGGATTGTTAGCTGACATCCCCATTTGCTTAGCAATATCATCGGCCTTCTTAAATCCGATCCCGTCTATATCTTCCACTAATTGATATGGGTTTTCTTCAATTACTTTTAAAGTGTCTCCCTTATACTTATTATAAATTGCAGAAGATAAGCTACTACCAAATCCATAACTATTAAGACCGATAATAACTTGTTCCATTCCGTTATTCTTTTGGAGTGTATCAATTACTGTTTTACGCTGTTTACTTGATAGTCCTACCTTATCTAGTAAAGATTCATTATCTAAAACGTCAGTAATTAAATTAACACCCAAGATATCAACCATTTTGTTAGCAGTTTGTTTTCCCACTCCTGGAAAATTATCCCCTGAAAGATATTCAACCAGTCCTTCTTTAGAGGTAGGCACTGTGCTATGGTAATTATCAGCTTTAAATTGTTTTCCATATTTCGGATGATCTACCAATACACCGAAAAACTGGTATTCATTTTCTTCAGCAATATCTGCAAAATTACCAGTAATAACAATCTCATCTTCATGCCAATCTGAGATATTAGTTTCGCTAATCTTAACTAAAAGCACCTTAAAAAAACTGTCGTTGCTTTCAAAGAAAGTAGCCGCAACTTTTCCATTTATGAATAGCTTTTCATTTTGTTCGTCATTATTTTCCATTGAAAATAAATCCATTGATTCGGTCACGGCAATTCACTTCCTTACTTTTTATTTTTGACCTGAATAAACTTTTCAATATCAGCCAAGCGTTTTTGACCCTTTTCAAAGTATTTTGGATCGTTTGATTTAGCCTTATCAAAATAAGCACTAAAATCCTCTTCTAACACCATCGCAACGATTCCACGATCAAAGTTAGCTTTACCATCGTTAGGCTTAGCTGCAAGCACTTTATCGTAAAATTCAGCTGCTTCTTTAAAGTTACCTATTGCTAATAAACTACTTGCTAACAGGTAGTTTATTTCTGGATCTTGTCTTCTAAAACCTTGTGCAGTTAGCGCGAACACCACTGCTTTTTTATAATCTTCTTTAGCCATATAACTTTGTGCCAACATAATATATGCATCTGTCTTCATATTCCCGTCAGATAGGCTATTAAATTGTTCGATTGCTTTGTCATATTCACCAGCTGCGTAATAGACGTTACCTAGGCCATAGGTTAAAGTTTCTTTAGCCTTTTTACTTCTATCAGCAAACAATCCTAAAGCTTTCATCATTAATTCTTCAGCTTGCGTGTAGTTATGCAATTGAACTAAAAAACTGCATAAATCATAATAAGTTCGGTAATCATCTGGGTGATTATCGATATCTTCAACTAATTTATGCAAAGTTTCATCAGCTTTTCTTTGCTTTTCTTCATGTTCTCTTTCAATTGCTTGTTGTCTATTTTTTATTTCTTCGGACTTTTGATCCATCATAATCACCTACAAATTAAATTACGTCTGTTTGATCAATTTCTTTTGTTAAATATTCAGTATCGTTCCATTTAATTAAATCAAACGTTTTACCATTATCATTTGTTTCTAAAATAGTTGTACTAGTATTAGCCAATCCACCACGTTTTCTTAAATCCTTAATTTCAACTCCTAATAATGAGTTAATTAAGGCATTCAAAGCAGCTCCATGGCTAAAAATAACGACATTACTATCTTCAGGATTAGCGTTAACAATGGTATTTATTGCATATTGCATTCTATCAATTACATCACTAAAGCTTTCTCCGCCAATTTCAGTTGCGTCGTATTTTTCCGGATGATTTCTAAAGTTATCATAGCTTTCCGGAAATTGTTGTCTTACATCCTCAAATTTTTGTCCTTCCATTTTTCCTAAATGAAATTCTTCTAAACGATTCCATAAAGAAAGTGGTGGTCTTTTCTTGGAATGCTGTAAAACTCGATTGGCTGTTATTCTTGCTCTTTTAATGGGACTAGAATAAGCATGGCTAAATTCAATATCTTTTAAATGCTCACCTAACTGATTCATTTGTTGGTAACTTTCTGGTAATAATTCAGAATCACTGCCAGCTCCTTGATATCGACTTTCAAGATTCCATTCAGTCTTACCATGTCTAATAAAATAGATTTTCACTTTTATCCCTCGTTCATTTCGATTTATATCTATTATCTCAATTAATGCCCTTTTTTTCAAAACATATATAAAAAAAGATGCTTATTTTCATAAGCATCTTTTTAAAATTTAAATGTATTGTAATTCTTTATCGTTTTGATATGCAGCATCGATGATAGCTGAACCTAAACATTCATCACCATCGTAGAATACAACAGCTTGACCAGGAGTTACTGCTCTGGCTGGGTCATCAAATTCTACCTTCAATGACTTACCATAATCATTTAAATGAACGCTAACTCCAACGTCTTTTTGACGATAACGGAATTGAGCAGTACAACGGAAGTCATTACCACGATTACTAATATCGTTAATCCAGAAAATATCTGAAGCCACTAAATAGTCAGCGTATAGATGTTCGTTTTCGTATCCTTTACCAACATATAAAATGTTTTTTGATAAATCTTTTCCGACTACGAACCAAGGACGATTATCCTTACCATCCCCACCGATACCTAGACCTTTTCTTTGACCGATTGTGTAATACATTAATCCATCATGTTGGCCTTTTACTTCTCCTTCAAAAGTCATCATTTTACCAGGTGTTGCTGGTAAATAATTGCTTAAGAATGATTTGAAGTTCTTTTCACCAATGAAACAGATTCCCATTGAATCCTTCTTTTCAGCGGTTGCAAGACCGGCTTCTTTAGCAATTTCTCTAACCTTAGGTTTAGGCATGTCCCCTAATGGGAACATAACACGATCTAATTGATCAGCTGATAATTGACTCAAGAAGTAAGTTTGGTCCTTGTTGTCATCACTACCACGTAACAAGTGGTTATGACCATCTTCATCACGTTGTAATCGCGCATAGTGACCAGTTGCAATGTAGTCAGCACCTAGGTCTAATGCGTAGTCTAGAAAAGCTCTAAACTTAATTTCTTTGTTACAAATAACATCGGGATCTGGAGTTCTACCTTTTTTATATTCATTCAAGAAATAAGTGAAAACGCGATCCCAATATTCTTTTTCAAAATTAACAGAGTAGTAAGGTATTCCGATTTCTGAGGCAACTTTGGCTACGTCCTTGTAGTCTTCTGTTGCGGTACAAACACCGTTTTCGTCAGTATCGTCCCAGTTCTTCATAAATACACCTACAACGTCATATCCTTGTTGCTTCAAAAGGTAGGCGGTTACGGATGAATCCACCCCACCTGACATTCCGACAACAACACGGGTATTACTATTGTCTGCCATTTTAAATCACCATCATTTCTTTTAGATTCTTAGAACCTACGAGTTGAAGGTCGCACATTCCATAAAGAGTATGATACCCATTTCTGCGATAAAATGCAATTAAGAAGCAAAAAGGAAGCCATTAGGCTCCCTTTTTATTTTTTAATAAATACGTTTCTTTCAACGAAATTGTTCATTAAGAAATTGTATTGTTCTACTAACTCATCAGCTTGTTTGTTAGTAAAAATATTTACTTTATTTAAACCATTGCTTGTAACGGCACTAAGTTTAAAAGCACTTAAATCGCCTTTAAAAACAATCTTTAACTTAACGCCATTATATGGATCGTTAGGATCTAGTGTTCTTTCAAATGAGTAATTACCTGCTTTAGTACTCACAAATCCCATATCAGTTAATGTGTACTTCTTTACTTCGGGGCTAACAGCATATACTGTATTGTCTCCAAGTAATTGATTACTAATTTCAAAAGCCATTTTAGTCCACCCTCTTAATTCTTTTTATTACTTTTACTAATGCTTCACTAAACAAATCAATTTCTTCACTCGTAGTGAACTTACCAAAACTAATTCGAATTGATTCTGATGATCTGTTAGTATCATTACCATACATTGCTACTAACACGTGTGATGGTTCGATGTTTCCTGCTGTACATGCTGAACCTGCAGAAATCGCAAAACCTGCCAAGTCCATATTAGCTAGTATCACATCAGATGCAATTCCTTTTATCCAGATATTAAAAACGTGTTGTAGTGGGTTATTATCGACAGTTCCATTAACTAAAAATTCAATGTCATTGTCTTTTAATTTACCCATAATT
>NZ_JAMBKT010000006.1 GCF_025290035.1 Apilactobacillus sp. | reverse complement strand
AGATTCCTTACACATCATCGATTATCAATCTTGTTCAGTTTTCAAAGATCTACCATTTTGTCTTTTTGACGACTTAATAAGTATATCAAAGTTGTGAAACATAGTCAACAACTTTTTTATTCAATTTATAAGTCGTTTTCCTTAACGACAACAATAAATATTATGCCATCTAATGACTGTAAAGTCAACATGTTTTTATATTTATTTTTTCGTTTTGTTTTTTCAAACAACATTTAATATATTATCAATTTTGTGGAACATCGTCAACCGATTTTACAAAAAAAGAACTTTAAAAATTGAAATTCAATCTTTAAAGTTCTTTTAAAAAAATTATTCTTCTACAGAGTTGTCTTCTGGTCTCATAGTTGGGAACAATAGAACGTCTCTAATTGATTCTGCATCAGTTAATAGCATTACCAGACGATCAATACCGATACCTAGTCCACCAGTTGGTGGCATACCGTATTCAAGAGCTTCAACGTAATCTAAATCGACTGGTTGAGCTTCATCGTTACCGTTTGCTTTTTCTGCAGCTTGTGCTTCAAATCTTTCCTTTTGATCGATTGGATCGTTTAATTCAGAGAAGGCATTAGCGTATTCCATTCCTTCTACGTATAATTCGAAACGATCAGTAAATCGACCATCTTCTGCATTCTTCTTAGCCAATGGAGAAATTTCTACCGGGTGACCGTAAATGAATGTTGGGTTGGTAATCTTAGGTTGAACTTCTTCTTCGAAGAATTCGTTAATGATGTGACCAACAGTCCAGAAGTCTTGGTATTGAATGTGATGTTTATCAGCAAGTTTTCTTGCTTCTTCTAAACTCATTTCTTTCCAGAAATCAATTCCAGTTTCTGCTTTAATTGCATCTACCATGTGTAGTCTTTCAAATGGCTTGTTGAAGTCAACTTCATCCCCACGGTATGAAATAATTCCATTATCAGTAACTACTTTAGCAGCTGCCTTAAAGATACCTTCTGTTTCATCCATAACATCATGGAAATCAAAGTATGCAATGTATGATTCTAATTCAGTAAATTCTGGGTTATGGTTTTGGTCCATCCCTTCATTTCTAAATACTCTACCAATTTCGTATACTCTTTCCATTCCACCAACGATTAGTCGTTTTAAGTGAAGTTCTAGGGCAATACGTAGGTATAAATCAATATTTAATGCATTGTGATGAGTAATAAATGGACGCGCACTAGCTCCACCGGCTTGGTTATGTAGCACTGGTGTTTCTACTTCTGTACAGTCCATTTCATTATCTAGATAATTTCTAATTGCTGAAATAATCTTGCTACGTTTTTGGAAACGGTTAAAACTATCTTGGTTAGAAATTAAGTCCAAGTATCTTTGACGGTATTTTTGTTCTTTGTTTTGTAGTCCATGGTATTTATCAGGTAATGGACGAAGTGCTTTTGATAAGAAAGTAACGTGAGTGGCTTTAACTGTTAGTTCACCCATGTCTGTCTTAATTAAGTCCCCTTCAATTCCTAAATGATCACCTAAATCGGCACGTTTGAAGAAGTGATAGTTATCTTCTCCAACTTCATCTTTTCTTACGTAAAGTTGAATTCTACCAGTACGGTCTTGTAGGTCACCAAAACCTACCTTACCTTTACCACGTTTAGCAACCATACGTCCTGCAATAACTACCTTAATGTCTTTTTCTTCAAGCTCTTCTTTTGAGCAATCCTTGTAGTTATCGTGTAATTGTTTAGCTAAATGAGTACGTTCAAAACGGCTACCAAATGGATCTACGCCTTCTTCTCGTAATTCATTCATCTTTTGGCGACGAACTCGCAATTGGTCATTCATTTGCTTTTCTTGTGCCACAGTAAAACCTCCATCAGAATAAATTATTATATCTATTTACATAATACCATAAAATATATCAAAAAATTAGATTTCACTTAAATCTGCATTTTTTGCTTGTCTTTTATGAGTCTTTTCAACAAATTCGTCGAAAATATCAATCATTTCTTGTTCTGTTTCTGCATTGTTTAATGCTACCTTAGCTCTAGCAGAATGTGAAATTCCCTTTAGGTAGTATGCAGCTTGTCCTCTAAATTCACGAGGACCTGTAAAGTCACCTTTAACCCCTACTAAACGGTGTAAATGTTCCTTAGCAGTTTCGATTCTTTCATCTACTGAAGGTTCTTCTAGCAATTCACCAGTTTCTAGGTAATGTCTAGTTTGTTCTAGCATCCAAGGGTTTCCTTCTGCTGCACGACCAATCATAACAGCATCAGCACCAACTTCGTCTAACATCTTTTTAGCTTCTTGTGGTGTTCTAACATCCCCATTACCCATGAAAGGAATTGTTAATGCATCCGCAACTTGTTTTAAAACGTTCCAGTCAGCATCACCAGTGTACATTTGTTTTCTAGTACGACCGTGCATAGCGATTGCAGATGCGCCGGCTTTTTCAGCCATTAAAGCATTTTGAACAGCGTAAACGTGGTCTTCATCCCAACCAGTTCTCATCTTAACAGTTACTGGTTTCTTAACAGCATCAGTAACGTATGAAACCATTTCATATACCTTGTTTGGGTCTAGTAACCATTTTGAACCTGAATCAGATCTAATTACCTTGTTTACTGGACAACCCATGTTGATATCAATAATGTCTGCTTCAGTTTCTTGGTCGATAAACTTCGCACCTTCAACTAAAGTTTCCTTAGTACCACCAAAGATTTGAATACTCATTGGGTGTTCCTTAGGATCGATATCTAACATACTTAAGGTCTTCTTATTCTTGTGCATTAGTCCACGGTCAGAAATCATTTCACAGACTACTAAACCAGCACCAGATTCTTTACAAATCATTCTAAAAGCAGTGTTAGTTACCCCCGCCATGGGTGCAACTACAACTTGATTAGGGATTGTAACGTCTCCTATTTTCCATTCCATTTTATTCACCTCTATTAAACACATCTAATATGATAAATATAATATCACACTAATTAATAAACTACCTAACAACAATTACGCATCTTTATTACTACTTAAAAGCGCTCTTAAATCATCTTCAGTATAATTATATTCACTTTGACAGAAATTACATACTACTTTTGCACCATGATCTTCATCAATCATCGCTTGAATTTCGTCATCGTTAATTCCTGAAATTCGATCAGCAAATTTTTCTTTTGAACAATCACATCTAAACTCAACTGGCATGTTTTGTAAAATATCGATGTTATCTTCACCAAAGATTAATTTCAAAATATCTTCTGGTTTTTGTTTAGATAAGAATAATTCTGAAATCATTGGAATTGATTTTAATCTTTCTTCCAACTTCGCAATTGCATCTTCAGATGCACCTGGTAATACTTGAATTAAGTATCCACCAGCAGCACCAATTGTACCATCTTCATTTACGTATACAGACACGCCCACAGCTGATGGGATTTGTTCTGATTGAGCAAGATAGAAAGTAAAGTCGTCACCAATTTCTCCAGAAACTAATTGAACGTTACTTACGTATGGTTCGTCACCACCTAGGTTCTTCATTACTTCAAGACTACCTTGACCAACAGCTCCACCTACGTCTAGTTTGTGGTGGGCATTTAATGGTAAGTCCACACGAGGGTTGTGAATGTATCCTTTCACGTGACCGTTGGCGTCAGAATCAATCACGATGCCACCAGCGGGTCCATCGCCCAAGATTTTAACGGTCATTGTTTCTTTCCCTTTAAGCACAGAAGTTGATAGTAATAAACTAGCAACCAATGAACGGCCTAATACCGCTGATGATACTGGCCATGTTTGGTGATCCTTTTGGGCTTCACTAACAACGCCAGTAGCTTCCATGGCATATGCTCTAAACATTCCATCTTTAGTTACACTTTTAGTTAAATAATCAGTCAATTTTATTCCTCCTAATCACCTAAAAAAGCGTGAGTCAAATAAATTCAACCCACGCTTTTATTAGTTAGTCTTCATCATTGTTTTCTTGATGTTGATTTTCTTTTTCTTCTAGTTTTGCTTTGCTTTCTTCAAAAGAAGAATCTTCGTTAGTTTCTTCTTCTTCAGGCATCTTACCTGTACGGTATAGACTTAAGATTTGCTTTTCGTCTAGAGTTTCGTATTCAAGTAATGCATCAGCAATTGCCTTATGTTGTTCACGGTGTTGTTCAATAATATCATGAGCTTGACCATGTGCTTCATCAATGATGCGTTTGATTTCTTCATCAATGATTGCGGCAGTCTTTTCAGAGTATCTTCTTGCGTATGGGTCATCACTTGGGTTAACTAATTGAACAGTTCCTAGTTTTTCACTCATACCATATTGAGTAACCATTGAACGGGCTAAGTTAGTAGCTTGTTCAAAGTCATTTGAAGCACCTGAATCTAGAGAGTCGAAGACGATTTCTTCAGCAGTTCTACCACCCATTAAACCAGCAAGTTGTTCCATTGCATTCTTCTTAGATAAGAAGTATTGGTCTTCTTTAGGTAGCATAATTGCGTATCCTCCAGCACGTCCACGAGGTACGATAGTTACCTTATGAACGACACGGGCATCGTTTAATACTAAACCAACAATCGCATGTCCTGCTTCGTGGTTAGCAACGATGTTTCGTTCTCTCTTACTTACCGCTTTATCCTTCTTAGCAGGACCAGCGATTACTCTATCTTCAGCTTCATCCAGTTCAGCTGGGCCAATTTCAGACTTGTTTCTTCTAGCAGCTAGTAAAGCAGCTTCGTTTAACAAGTTAGCTAAATCAGCACCTACGAAACCAGGTGTTTGTTGAGCAATTGCGTGTAAGTCAACGTTATCAGCGATTGGCTTGTTCTTAGCATGGACCTTAAGAATTGCTTCTCTACCTTTAACGTCTGGATAACTAACAAGTACCTTACGGTCAAAACGACCTGGACGAGTTAACGCAGGATCCAATACATCAGCACGGTTAGTAGCAGCAATTACGATTACACCATCATTACCTGAGAAACCATCCATTTCAACCAATAGTTGGTTCAATGTTTGTTCTCTTTCATCATGGCCACCGCCCATACCGTTTCCACGTTTTCTACCAACAGCATCAATTTCATCAATGAAAATGATGGCTGGAGAATCTTTCTTAGCTTGTTCGAATAAGTCACGAACACGGCTGGCACCAACCCCGACGAACATTTCAACGAAGTCAGAACCTGAAATTGAGTAGAATGGTACGCCTGCTTCACCAGATACGGCTTTAGCAAGTAAAGTCTTACCAGTTCCTGGAGGTCCTTCTAATAGGACACCATGTGGAATCTTAGCGCCTAACTTAGTGAACTTCTTAGGATCTTTTAGGAATTCAACAACTTCAACAAGTTCTTGTTTTTCTTCCTCTTCACCAGCAACATCACTAAATCTAACATCACTCTTAGTTGGCTTAGCTTTTGACTTACCAACACCCATGATGCCACCTTTACTACCATTCTTACCACCCATTTGGTTCATCATAATAAAGAAGAACACGATGATAATTAACATTGGTAATAATGAGAAGATTAGGTTTGACCAGAAACCGCCATCGGTATCTGCACCCTTAGCGCCCATCTTAACGCCGTTCTTCTTCGCATATTCAGTGATTTCATTGATAGTACTATTGTTCTTCAATACCTTAGTCTTGAATGAAGAAACTTTAGTTTCACTCTTAGCACCAGTAAATAAAATACTGCTGTTAGAGTCTGATTTCACGCTTTGAGCTTTTCTGTATTCACCAGAAACGGTGTATACACCATTTTCAGGTTGAATTGAGAAACTCTTAATTTTATTATCTTTTAGTTCTTGAACAAACTGGCTTGATTGTAGTTCTTGAGTTTGAGGTTGACCATTCTTAGATGTAACAAAGAAGGTAACTCCCAAGACTATTAAGAAACAAACAATGTAAAACAGGCTGTTCTTGAATAATCCTTTGTTGTTATTATGCATCAATTGCCTCCTGTGTTTAATGCTTGTCTATGTATTAAAAATTACGTGGTGAGACCGCCACTTTCTTCAATACATTACATGAAACATATATTATCATTTTTCAAACAAATACTCCATTTATTTGTCTGAATATACTTCTGGTTTTAGCACACCAACATATGGAAGATTACGATACATTCCTTTGTAATCCAATCCGTATCCAACAACGAATTCATTTGGTACTTCTAGACCAACATAATCAGCCTTGGCATCAACTACACGGCCTTCTGGTTTATCCATTAAAGTACATACCTTAATTGATTTGGCACCACGTTCAGCCAATAGATCTTCTAGATATTTTAGAGTACGACCTGTATCAATGATATCTTCCATAAAGATAACATCACGTCCTTTAACATCAAGTTCAACATCTTTAACTAGTTCAATTGATCCGCTAGATGCTGTTCCTCCGTGATAACTTGAAACATCGATAAAATCGATATCAATGTATACGTCCATTTCTCTTACAACATCAGTCATGAAGAAAATGGCACCCTTTAATACACCTATTACAATTGGCTTTTTCCCATTATAGTCTGAAGTAATTTGTTGTCCTAATCTGCGACAAGCGTCTTGAATATCTTCTTTGCTATACAAGGTTTTTAGAATGTCGTTGTTCATTAGCTGCTCCTTTCACATCGTTATTATTTAATTATTAATGCATATTTTTGTTTCTGCACATCCGTCTTAAAAACTGACTCACGATAGCCTAAGATAGCTAATACTTGTCCATTACTGTCTACCAGCGTTTGGGACATTTTGCGATCTTCAAACGGGACTTTACTATTAATAAAGACACGTTTGGCTGCCTGATGTCCACCATTTTTAAGCGTGACTTTGTCATCGTTTTTGGTTGGCTGTACATTGATTGGAAACTGTTCATCACTAAGATAAATAGTCGCCTCTCGTTTGTTTAATTCATCATGGTAATCTGACTTATCAGTAAGCATCCACTTAAATTGATTAGCAGAATACCATTGATTCAATGTTACCACAAATCGCTCATTTTTTAATCCTGATATTTGCTTTTTAACCATTTTTTCGACAAAAAAATAGTTATATTGCTTTTTCATGACAAAATTCTGTGCTAATTGCACCTCACCCTGTGGTTTAGTTCGGTTATTGAGCAACTGCATAATTTGTTTAATTAACGCTAAATTAAATTGATTAGGAATATTTTCATTCAAAATCAAATCAATTACACCCTGCTGAATAAACTCTGGACAACTTAATAATTGATTTAAGTCATACTTATTTTCCATATTAATTTCTTGCACAATTTGCTTAATTAAGTACTCATTTTGTTTATGCATTAATTCGACTTGATTGGCAAAACTTGCGATATGGTCGACCCCCTGTGGATTTTCCATTTCAATCAGAGGCATTAGTTGGTGTCTCATCCGATTTCTCGTGATTTCTAAATCTTGATTAGTCTCATCTTCATACCATTTAATTGAATTATCGATGGCGTATTGTTTTATTGCTTGCTTCTTAAAATGCAATAACGGTCTGACTAATTGATAGCCATGAAAATCTCTAACTTCCTTAATCCCACTTAAATAATTGATAAAAGTTCCACGAATTAATCGCATCAATACCGTTTCAGCTTGATCATTTTCGTGATGCGCCGTAATTAAAGCATCTGCATCATATTTTTGTAAAACTTGTAAAAAGAAATCATATCTAAACTTGCGCGCTGCTTCTTCCACTCCGGTTTGTGGATGTTTGTTTACATCCCAAGCACTCACCTCAAGCGTTAAACCGTGTTCTGCACAAAACGTTCTAACATATTGTTCCTCTTCATCACTGACGGATCGTAACTGATGATTAACGTGGGCAACCACAATCTGTGGGCGATTCTCAGTTGGTAAGTTCATCATTAAGTTCAATAAACTCATCGAATCCACCCCAGCTGAAACACCAATTACGACGGTTTGTTTGGGAGTAAACCAATGATGATTTTTTAAATGTAAATTAAATTGTTGCTGTAATTTTTTTGGCTCATCCATCCCAAACTCATCCTCCTTTACATTTTTAGGTAAAAATAAAATGATTAAGGTTTCCCCCAATCATTTTTTATGATTAGCTACGACGACCGCCACGGCCTCCGCGCTTACCTTCTGTATTCTTCTTGATTGTTGCTAAACGACTTTCACTTTCCTTTAAGAAACTGTCCATTAAGTCGTCAAAATTAGCTTTATTATTTTTATGGTTATCATTATGATGACGATTATCACCGAACTTACCATGAGTTGAACGATTGTTGGCCATCTTAGGTTGTGCTGCTGGCTTTTCTTTTGGTGCCGGTTTATCAGTAGCTTGTCTGATTGATAATGCAATCTTACCATCATCGCCTACGCTTAAAACCTTAACCTTAACGTCGTCGCCAACCTTTAATACATCTTTAATTTCTTTGATATAGCCATCAGAAATTTCACTAATGTGAACCAATCCTGTTTTGTGTTCGCCTAGATCAACAAAAGCACCAAAATTAGTGATTCCTGATACTTTGCCGGAAACTTTTGCTCCAACTTCAATTGCCATAAAAAAAATGTTCCTCCTAGAAATGATTAGTAATTTAAGTATAGCACCATTCAAATGATAATTGTATAAAAAAAACGGTATTTTTTCATACCATTTTAATTTTGGGTTACATCTTTTGAAACATCCCCTGGAAGGCTATATACCGTTTCTCCAGGCTTCGTGTAATAGTATCTTTCGCGAATGATTTTTTGGATGTAATCATTATCATGCAACTGCTTAATATTTTCTTTTAATTTCTTATTATCAACTTTACTCTTCTTTAGTTCTTGTTGAGATTGGACTTGCTGCTCAGAAATATTTCTCACCTTTTGTTTAGTTGAGATAATTTGAAAGGTTAGAACCGCAAATATTAAGAGGAATGTTGACACTAGAATAATTCCACGTTTTTTTCTACTTTTTAGAATTTCTTTGTGTCTAGACTGTTTCATTCTAGTATATTGATTATCTAGTTGATGAACGTTGTTCACAGCCATATCGATTCCTCCTCTCAAATTACTATTTATTAGTATAATTGATTCCTTAAAAAAATAAACAAACAATTAGCTTTTTTAATGTAAATTTAATTATTCTTCAAAAAAGTCACGTTCATACTTTTCATCCAAGACAGTGTACATTCTATCGGCATCTGCTTTCTTGGTTGTTTCAAATAATTGATTTACTTGAACCGTTAAGGTTTTGTTACCAAATTTAATCACTAACACATCGTTAGACACCACATTAGATGATGACTTAGCGACACGGTCATTGATGGTAATTCGACCTTGATCAGCGATATCTTTCGCTACTGTTCTTCTCTTAATAATTCTTGAAATCTTCAAAAATTTATCTAATCTCATTTTTTAATCCCCACTTATCTATAAACTTATTTATTACTGGGACTGATTGCCATTCTTGATAAGTTAATAATTTCATCTTGATTGCGAGTCCACCAAATACTGCTGCCCCAACTGGGATAAATAATACTAACCAGATGATGGCTTGTAATCTACTACTATGGATAAATACGTATTGTCCTAGTAATTGCATTAATCCTAATTCAATTACCAACATCGTAATCGCCATAATGGCTAGTTTAAACATAAATGACCATTTTTGTTCGATATTAACAATTGTCTTCGGCGCAAATTTAACGGTGAATATTAGCATAATCAATAAACTAACCACCGTTGAAATACTTGCTCCACTAATTCCCATATAGATTACCATTGTTTGCGTGATTAATAATTTCAACGTTAAACCAATTATAATCGATATAATCGTCACCTTAAAATGATTAGCACTCTGCAAAATACTACTATAAATGGTAATCATTGTAGTTAAAATGACACTAATCATAAAAATACTGATGGTTGTATTTTGTTGAACACTGTTGAACAACAAACGATTAATCAGTGGCATTAAACTAATCATCCCTACTGCTACTCCCACTGTTAAAAACATGCTAACGCGGAGCATTTCTGATGCCAAATGGTGAAATGATTTCAGTTCCTTTTTTCTGTATGCCAAACTTAATGACGGTAAAATGGCCGAAGCAAATGATGTTGCAATCACTAATCCTAATTGAACTAGTGGTTGGCCACGATCATAAATTCCCTTAACCACCTGTGAGTCTAACATAGATAAACCATTCATAATTAATCCCTTTCGCACAGTAAAGGAATCAATTAACTGCATTAATACCATCAAAGATGATAGTAAACAAATGGTTCCCCCTTCAAATACCATTCGTTTGATTAATACTCGATAGGATAAGACCTTGATTTTCGGTAATTTTTTAATGTCCTTAACATAGTACTTAACTAAAATTGCGACCGAGAATAATTCGGCTACCGGCGTTGCAATCATTGCATACGTTCCAATTGTATATGGATCAATGCCATGATGAACTCCAATGTAGGCTGCCAAGATAATCAATCCCACTCGAATGATTTGTTCAATCACTTGAGAATACGCGGTTGGTTTCATGACTAAGGTAGCCTGAAAGTATCCCCTTAAACAAGCTAGAATTGGCATCATCAGAAACATCCAACTAACCGCACGAATCAAACTATCTAATCGAATGTCACCCATCATTGCCGCAATTGATGTCGCTTTAAGCTGAGCGACCAAAAAGACGACGATTCCAAAGATTGCCAATACAATAAAGATTTGGCGTAATAGCCCCTTTTGCTGTTCGATTGAATCTTGTTCTGATATCACTTGTGAAATCAGCATTGGCATTCCACTTAACGCAAACACCATTCCAATTCCATAAATTGGATAAACCTGTTGAAAAACATAAAAGCCCACATCTCCGACTAAGTTTTGAAACGGTACTCTGTATACGGCACTTAAGATCTTACTGATTAAGGATGCAATTGATAAAATCATTGCACCCTTCATAATAATCGCTAATTTATTTTCATTTTTCATTATTTAAGTTTCCTGTGTGTTCTTTATCTAATGCCACGACGAATTTAGTTAATTCAGCTAACCATTCTTGTTCTTCCATATTTGGTTGAATAATCAATGTCACCTGCATCTTATCGTTGGCAGTTCCGACCATTGATCTAAAGTTAGTTTGGGCAATCGCTTTTAAAACTTGTTTACTATCATAAAATTCTGTTCCAATTCTCGATAGTGTAATCACAATTTGTTTTGGCACTTGGCGAATCTTTTCAATTAGTGATGCATCTGCATACATTTTAATTCGACTAATCGTTAATAGATTTTCGACTGCCACTGGGTAGTCACCAAAACGATCAATTAAATCAGATTGTAATTCACGGTATTGGTCATCATTTTGCATTTGACGAATTCGTTTATACAATTCGATTTTTTGTTGCGAGTCATCAATGTAGTCACTAGGTAAGTACGCTTCGACATCCATTTCAACGGTTGTGTCGACACGTTGTTCTGCTCGTTTACCACGTTTAGTGGCGACCGCATCCGCTAGCATTTGAGTATACATATCATAACCGACTGAATCGACGAATCCTGATTGTTGCTTCCCTAATAGGTTTCCTGCCCCACGCAATGATAAATCACGCATCGCAATCTTAAAACCAGATCCCAATTCGGTGAAATCACGAATGGCTTCCAATCTGTTTTCAGAAACTTCGGTTAACACCTTATTTGGTTTATACATAAAGTAAGCATAGGCAACGCGATTGGAACGACCAATTCTTCCACGAATTTGATACAACTGAGATAATCCCATGTGGTCAGCATCTTCGACGAATAATGTATTTGCGTTTGGAATATCGACCCCGGTTTCAATAATGGTAGTGGTTACTAACACATCATATTCCCCGTTGACGAAATCATATAGAATCGTTTCTAATTGGTTTTCGGTCATTTGACCATGAATATAACTAATTCGTGCATCTGGTACCAACGCTTGTAGTTTCATCACCGTTTCTTCAATATCAGAAACTCGATTATGCATGAAGAAGACTTGCCCACCACGATGCATTTCACGAGTAATGCCTTCTCGAATTGCACCGGCGTTTTCTTCCATTACATAGGTTTGAATTGGATAACGGTTTGCTGGTGGAGTTTCAATAACTGATAAATCACGTACTCCCATCATCGACATGTTTAATGTTCGAGGAATTGGAGTCGCAGTTAAGGTTAAGACGTCCACGTTGGAACGTAGTTGCTTAATCTTTTCTTTGTGTTTAACCCCAAATCGTTGTTCTTCATCGACCATTAATAGTCCTAAATCCGAAAACTTAATATCATCTGATAATAAACGATGGGTTCCGACAACGATATCGATTGAACCTTCCAGTAAACCAGCTTTAGTTTCTTCAACTTGTTTTTTAGTTCTAAATCTTGATAGCACTGCTACCGATACTGGGAAGCCTTCAAAACGATTGACCATCGTTTCATAGTGTTGTTGTGCTAAAACCGTTGTAGGAACCAAAAAAGCGACTTGTTTGCCTGCTTCGATTGCCTTAAAGGCAGCATGCAATGCTACTTCGGTTTTTCCATAACCAACATCTCCGACCAATAATCGATCCATTGGGTGTGGTTGTTGCATATCACGCTTAATTTCTTCGGAACTCTTCACTTGATCAGGCGTTGGTTGATAAGGAAAGGCTGCTTCAAATTCTTCTTGGTATTCATCATCTTCTGGGAACGCATATCCTTGTTGATTAGAACGTTTGGCATATAGTTCAATTAAGTCATCGGCAATATCTTCAATCTTTCCTTGTACTTTTGACTTCGTCTTTTGCCATTCACTTCCACCCAGTTTGTTCACTCTTGGATGTTTATCTTCGGATGAAACGTACTTTTGAATTAAGTTTAACTGTGTCACCGGAATAAATAACTTGGCATTATTTTGATAAGCAATTGTCATGTAGTCTTGGTGCTTACCATCGACTTCCATTGTTTTCATACCTTCATACTTACCAATCCCATGGTTAGCATGAACAACGTAGTCGCCCGGTTTTAAGTCGGTATAACTCTTAATTCTTTCCGCATTCGAGAAAGTTTGACGACGAGCCCTTTTTTTAAGCACGGTTGTAAACATTTCTGATTCAGTAATTACCGCTAATTGCTTAACCGGTAATTCAAAACCATTTTTCAAACGTTCGTTAACCACTTGCACCTGGTGTTCTAAAATTTCATCGCCATTGGTTTGCGTTGCTTTAATTTCAAAGTCTGCAAGCGTTTGCGTCACCTTTTGCATTCTCGCTTTGTCTTTAACCAAAATAACGACAGTGTCATCTTGTCTGTGCCAACGATCAATTTCGGTCTTCAACAATGGCATTTGACCAAAGAATTTTTGCATTGGACGGACTTTAATATCATTTAATTGCGTTAGTTTTAAGTTTCCTAACCCTTTTTGGAATAATGATAATAAGATTTCTGCTTGTTTAATTTTATGGAAATGTTCTCTAAAATCGACCGTGTATAAATCATTGGCCACGATTTCACCATGTTCAAACTTATCGTCTGCCCATGCTTGTTCTTCTTCGACTAATTGTTGATTATTTTCTAAAATACGGCTGTAGTCATCAAATAAAACCACGCCATCTTCATCTAAATAATCAAAAATAGTGGTTTCATTATCATAAATTAATTTGGCATACATTAACCAATCAGGTGTGATGACTCCTTGACGGGCATCAGAAAGTAGTTCTTCCACCGTATTCGATAATCTTAGTTGTTGTTCTTCATCTAATAATTGTGGTTGGCGTTTTGCCAATAATGCAGATAGCTTTTCAATCGCTTCATTCTTTTGATCCGAAGTTAACACCATATCGGTTGCTGGTAAAATACTAATCGATTCGATATTTTCCACACTTCTTTGGTTGGAAACATCAAAGTAACGAAGTGAATCCACTTCAGTATCAAATAAATCAATTCGGACCGGATAATCTGAGTTCAGTGGATAAATATCAATAATTGATCCACGTAAAGAAAATTCACCTGGTGCTGCCACCATTTTTTCTGGGACGTATCCCATTTGATAAAGTTGATTTCTGACTTGATCTAAATCAATATCATCTTCAACTTTAATCGTTAAATTAGCAGCTAAAAAGTCATCCGCCGATGGCAAAATCCGCTTAGTTCCAGACACTGAAGTCACGACAATTTTCGGTTTATCACCCAATAAATCTGCCAATGCTTGCACACGGGTAGCTTTATATTCAGGTGAACTAGTTGCGACTTCGGCGGCTAACACTTCTTCGACTGGAAATTCAATTACATCATCTTCATCGATAACGTTTTGTAAATCTTCTACGATATCATCACATCTGGAAAGCGTATCTGTCACAATTAAGATATTCTTTTTAGTTGCGTTAAATAAAGCCGCAATCATCATTGTCTTAGCTGAACCGGATAATCCAGTTACTAACTGACGATGCTTCGGCTGTAAATCTTCTACAACTGTTTCAAACTGTGGTAATTGTGTAAAAAATTGACTTAATTCCAAAACCGTTATCCCCTCTGATTAATTAGTTATACTTATTTTCCAACTTGTTAAAGTCGACTCCATCAATAAATTCTTCGATTGCGTCGACAGTTCGATCTAATGCTGGATCTAAATCGATTCTTTGGTCTTTAGTAAATTGACCTAATACGTAGTTAACGACACTTTCGTTAGTTGGGTGGTCAGTTCCCACTTTGATTCTGTTAAACTTATCAGTTTGTAGGTGCGCAATTAAACTCTTAATTCCGTTGTGACCACCAGCTGACCCATGAGTTCTCAATCTAATTTTGCCGACCGGTAAATCCATGTCATCATATATTACTATTAAATCGCTTAAATCTAACTTAAAGTATTTCATTAATGGTCCGACTGAACGACCTGATTCATTCATGAAAGTTAGTGGTTCAACCAACATTACTTTTTCACCATTAATAGTGGTAGTTCCAATTTTAGCTTCCATCTTTTGAGTATTTAATTCTACTCCATGTTTTTCAGCAAATGCATCGATTGCCATAAAACCAGTATTATGTCTGGTTTCTTTATATTGTGGTCCCACATTTCCTAATCCCACAATCATCTTCATAAAAAAACGCTCCTTTTTCGTAACTATAATATGTAAATTATATCATAGTCTGGACCCTATTATCGGGAGGAAAACCTATCGAAATCTGGAAAAACCTTATATTTTTTCATGCTTTGTAATTACTATTTTCCAAATTAATGATATAATTCAGTTGTAGATTTAAATATGTTTTTGAAGGGATGATTATTGTGGCTTTAAAACATCAAAAAGTTGTTTTAGTTGGTGACGGTGCCGTTGGTTCTTCATACGCATTTGCTATGATGCAACAAGGACTAGGCGAAGAATTCGTCATCGTTGATATTATTAGAGATCGTATCGAAGGAGACGCACTTGACTTAGAAGATGCTCAAGTATTTACTGCTCCTAAGAACATTTACGCTGGTGATTACAGTGACTGTGCAGATGCTGACTTAGTTGTTATCACTGCCGGTGCACCTCAAAAACCAGGTGAAACTAGACTAGATCTAGTTGGAAAGAACTTAAAGATTCTTTCATCAATCGTTCCTGAAGTTGTTAAGTCAGGATTTAAGGGTATTTTCTTAGTTGCTGCTAACCCAGTTGACATCTTAACTTACGGTGTTCAAAAACTTTCAGGTTGGCCAAAGGAAAAGGTTGTTGGTTCTGGTACTTCACTAGATACTACTCGTTTCCAAGTTGCTGTTGCTAAGAAGTTAGGTATTAACCCTGCTGACGTTAACGCCTACATCATGGGTGAACATGGTGACTCAGAATTTGCTGCTATTGACGAAGCAACTGTTGGTTCACGTCCATTACTAGACGTTGCTAAAGATGCTGGCGTAAGCAAAGATGACTTACTACAATTAGAAGATGAAACTAGAAACAAGGCATACACAATCATCAACAAGAAAGGTGCTACTTTCTATGGTGTCGCTACTGCCCTAATGAGAATTTCTCGTGCTATCTTACGTGATGAAAACTCTGTATTACCTGTTGGTGCTCCAGTTAATGGTGAATATGGTCTAACCGATATTTACATTGGTACACCTGCCGTAGTTAACGCTTCAGGTATCAAACAAGTAATCGAAGTTCCACTAAGTGACGAAGAAAAAGCAAAAATGCAAGATTCAGGTAAGACCTTAAAGGAAACTGCCGAAAAAGGTATGGATGCTTTAAAATAATCTAATTTATAAATTAGATTAATAAAGTCGAGGTGCATTGCGCCTCGACTTTTTCTTTGGAATTAAATCATATTTGTCAACACATTAATTTAGTTTTATGTTAGAATTAGATTATGAGAAAAATTCTAATAAATAAAAGGGAGGTCTCAATATGCTTTTGAAGTCATTAGTTAAGCCTAAAGGGAGTTTAGTTACTGTTTCCGAAAATGTTTCATTAGAGGAAGCGTTAAAAACATTAGAAGATTCAGGATACAGATGTATCCCTATTCTAGATGAAACTGGAACCATTTTTAGAGGTAACATCTATAAAATGCATATCTACCGTCACAAATCACGAGGTGGTGATATGTCACAACCTGTTACTACACTATTAAAGAATGCTACTAAGTTTATTAACGTGAACTCAGCATTCTTCCACATTTTCTTTTCAATAAAAGACTTACCATACATTTCTGTTTTAGATGATAATAATCGTTTTTATGGTATTTTAACTCATACTCGATTATTGGATATGCTATCACAATCATGGAACGTCAACGTAGGTAGTTATGTGGTCACAGTTTTAGCTCCAGGTAATCGTGGCGATCTTGAAGCAATGTCTAAGATCATTACTAAATACACTGCAATTGCCAGCGTTATCAGTTTAGATGCGCAAGAAGGCGAACTAGTTCACAGAGTTATGTTCACCCTCCCTGCAGATGTTAATTTAGAGTTACTAAAACGTATTACTGCTGCTCTAGAACGTAAAGGTTTTAGAGTTGCTGAAATCGAAGATTTAGCTGACGAAAAATAATCATTACCAAAACAAAAAGGATGCGAATAATTCGCATCCTTTTTTTATGTATATTATTACTGAACACCCACACTTAATTTCAGCGCTTCGTCTACCCGTTTCATAAACTTATCACTTAAATGATCAACTCGATCATGTAATCGTTGCTTATCAATTGTTCTAATTTGCTCTAATAAAATGACTGAATCTTTTTCAATTCTAGTCTTATCAGCGCTAATTGCCACATGAGTAGGCATCTTTGGTTTTGAAATTCTAGCAGTAATTGCGGCTACAATCACGGTCGGACTATAGTGGTTACCGATATTATTTTGCACAATCAATACCGGTCTCATCCCACCCTGTTCTGAACCAACAACAGGTGATAGGTCAGCATAAAACACATCGCCACGTTTAATTTCAACGTTAGCCATTGTAAACATCCCCTATCCATTCTTAACTTCATAAAAAACGATCTAATCTATCGTAATACTTCTAAAGATCATCACATAATGTGAACTCTTCAGATATTTCACGGTTAATTTCGGTCATCTCAGTATATCCAGCAATTAATCCCTTAATGATCATATAATCATTGAAGTAAGGACTAATCACAACCTTACTTTGACTTAATTTTAAGTCATTACAAGTATGATTGGAACTGGCTTTTAAAACAGAAATGCGATTTACTGAGTAAACAAATTGATTTTTCGCTGGCATTTTGATCTCCTCAAAATCATTATTTGACAATAATCCGTGGGAGTCTGTTTGTAAATAAGCAAGCTACCTCATAATGAATTGTATCACAATATGTGGCAATATCTTGCAAAGAAATATTTTCTTCACCATCTTGACCCACAATTGTAACCTTCGTTCCAACAGGAACCGGTTCATCTAAACGAATCATTAGCTGATCCATACAAATTCTTCCAACAATTGGACAAAACTTACCGTTTACCAATAGTTTGAATCCTTGCAATTTTCTCACAATTCCATCGGCATAACCAACCGGAACTGTGCCAATCCATTCAGCAGCCGGTGCCACATAAGTTGCACCGTAGCCAACAGCTCTACCCGCTTCAATCTTCTTACAATAAACAATCTCACTAGTTAAGCTCATTGCTGGCTTTAAATCAAATGGTTCCGTTAATTCTCCACCTGATGGATTTAATCCGTATGTTGCCACCCCAAAGCGAATCATATTCCCATTGCAGCTAGCATGCCATAAACTAGTAGCAGAATTAGACACATGTACATATTTAGGTAATGTATCTATAACAGAAATTAAATCATTAAATCGTTCAACTTGCAAATTAAAATATTCTTCATCTTTAGAATCTGCTTTAGAAAAATGGGTATAAATCCCTTCGAAACACAGATTTGGCGAAGTTTTTAAGTAGTCCATAACTTCTGATAATTCATCTTTAGTTTGGAAACCAATTCTGCCCATCCCGGTATCTAGACCGACATGCACATTTAATTTTGGTAAATCTTTATGTGCTAATAACTCATCAGCCTCTTTTAACCATTCCAAAGAAGAAATGGTCACTGAAATATTATTTTTCGCCATAATGGATACATATTGGACATCGGTTAATCCTAATACCAACACTGGCTTTTCAATCCCAGCTTCTCGTAATTCCAATGCTTCATCTAAAATCGCGACACAAAAACCATCCGCACCCGCATTTTCAGCGATTTTGGCAATATTAACGGCGCCATGTCCGTATCCATTTGCCTTGACTACCACGAATAAATTATCTGAATCTTTTAAACGTTTTCTTTCTTGGTTTATGTTATGTTGCACAGCACTTTCACTAATTAAAAGCTGTGCATTTCTGTGATTTCCTACAACCATATTAATCTTTCCCCCAATTAATAATGGAATATTTATTTCATTGTAAGTCTTTATGTACAAAAAAGCCATTGACTATATCAATATCAATGGCTTTTTTAATTAATCTTTGTTTTTAATTGTAAATGATTTGTTAGGACGTTTGCCGTTTGATGAACGACCACCATTCTTGTGATCATCTCTGTGGTTACCGTTACCACTGTAACGACGACGGCTATTACCATTGCCACCACCACGGTTGCCACGGTATCCACCACCATTACGACGATGGTTACCGCCACCACGGTTACCACGATAGCCACCACCGTGACCACGATTGTTCTTGTTAGGTAATGGTTTTTCAGCAGAGATATGAACCTTAACTTGGTTTCTAGTCATCTTACTTAGTAATACTGATACTAAGTCTTTTGCATCGTATTGTGCTAATAATTCTTCAGCAGAATCAGCAAAAGCATCCATCTTAGTCTTTTCAATTAGTGAACCAATTTCTTTAGTCGCTACTTCTAATTGACCCTTTAGAGCTTCATCAGCCGAAGGTGGTTTTAGAGGTAACATTCTAACCTTAGTTAACTTTTCGATATCTCTTAAGTAACTAGTTTCGTTTGGTTCCACAAAAGTCATTGAAACCCCATGACGTCCAGCACGTCCAGTACGTCCAATTCTGTGAACGTAACTTTCTGAGTCTTGAGTAATGTCATAGTTGTATACATGAGTAACACTTGAAATATCAATTCCACGGGCAGCAACGTCAGTGGCAACTAATACATCAATTTTGTCATTCTTAAAGTCTTTCATGATTTGTGAACGACGGTTTTGTGTTAAATCACCATGAATTCCGGCAGCACGGTAACCGCGTAATAGAAGTCCCTTAGAAACTTCATCAACACGACGCTTAGTACGACAGAATACGATAGTAACCTTTGGTGCTTGAATATCAAAGAAACGAGTCATGATATCAAACTTTTCAAATTGTTTTACACGAATGTAGTATTGATCAACTAAATCAGTGGTTAATTCTTTGGCTTTGATAGTAACTTGTTGTGGGTCTTTCATAAATTGAACCCCAACACGCTTAATTTGAGCAGGCATAGTTGCTGAGAATAGCAATGTTTGTCTGTCTTCTGGAACTTGTTTGATGATACTTTCGATATCATCTAAGAATCCCATGTCTAACATGTCATCAGCTTCATCTAAAACCAATGTCTTTACATGATCTAATTTCAAAGTCTTTCTGTTAATGTGGTCTAATAAACGACCTGGAGTACCTACCACGATTTGTGGACGGCGTTTCAAACTTTGAATTTGTCTTCTGATGTCAGAACCACCAAAAACTGATACAGCCTTAACGCCCTTTTCTTTTCCGAAGCGACTAATTTCGCTTTGTGTTTGAATAGCTAGTTCACGAGTTGGTGAAATAACTAAAGCTTGAACATTCGGATTGTCTAAATCAACATGTTCAATAATGGGAAGAGCAAAAGCGGCAGTTTTACCTGTACCTGTTTGTGCTTGTCCCAAAACATCCTTACCTTGTAAGGTCAAAGGAATTGTTTCTGCTTGGATTGGAGTGGCTTCCTTAAAACCCTTGTCTTCAATCGCTTTTAATAGATCTTCTGATAGACCTAATTCTCTAAACTTCAAATATGTTTCCTCCTAAACGAAACATTTTCAATAATACCATCACTAGCTAAGGAAGAATCCGTTCCTGTTGGTGCGCTAATGACTTGATTAAAAAATTCCGTGTTCTAAAAAATGTAACTAGACTAATATAACTCTTTTACCATAATTAAGCAAATTAATTAATCAGTTAATTTAGCTAATAGTTGTTCTAAATGAATTCCGTGACTAGCCTTTAGTAAAACTTCGTCACCTTCATAGATTTCTGAGTTTAATTGTTCATATAAATCATCTAGTTGGTCAGCTTTAAAATAGAATAAATTTTGCGCTGGGTAAACATCTACTAATTTATCGTATAGCACCTTGATTTCATCCCCAATTAAATAAACACTTTGGACCTCTTCAGGGTTAAGTGAATCCTCTAAAGATGCATGCAATTGACTTGATTGATCACCTAGTTCTAACATGTCGCCTAAAACGGCGATTTTACGGCCGCTAATCTTTTCAGAAGTAAATGCCTTCAAAACTTCTTTAACCGCTGTAGGATTAGAATTATATACGTCTGACAGAATCTTTTCGCGCTTAGCTCCTTCAATCCATTCTGTACGGTTATTAGTAAGGTCAACTTCTAATAATGCTTTAGCCATATTTTCTTCACGAATTCTGAATAATGAACCAATCGCAATCGCTACTAACGCATTGTTAACGTTGTATGAACCTAGCATTGGAATCTTAAATTCAGTATCTTCGATTTGTTCTACTTTAAAACTAGTAGCTTGTGGAGTTGATGTAATGTCATATGCAGTAAAGTCATCAGCTTCATTTAATCCGAATGTTTTAGTGAATGGTAAGTTTTCACTACGTTGCACTAATAATGGTTCATCCCCGTTATAAACGAAAATTCCATCTTCTTTTAGTCCGTTCACGATTTCCATCTTTGCGTCAGCAATCTTATCACGCGTCCCGAAGAATTCGATGTGGGCTTCACCAATCATAGTGATTGCAGCAACATCTGGTTCAACTAAATGACTCAATAAATCTAGTTGACCTGGACGATCCATTCCCATTTCAACCACTAAAATTTCTGTGTTGGGTTCAATGTCTAAAATTGTCATTGGAACCCCAATTTCGTTGTTAAAGTTTGCGTTAGTCTTAGTAACGTTGAACTGGGTTGATAGTACTGATGCCACCATATCCTTAGTAGTGGTCTTACCGTTACTTCCTGTAATTGCAACTACCTTTGGATTAATCTTAGCTAAGTAATATTGAGAAAGCATTTGTAGAGCTTCCAACGTATTATTAACGATAATCACTGGAATATCAGTTGGGACATTTTCATGGTCAGCTTGCCAAAATGTAGCAACTGCCCCGTGTTCAATTGCGCTTTGGATGTAATCATGACCATCATTTTCACTGACTAGCGGTACAAATAAAGCGTCTGCTTCTAGTTGTCTGCTATCAAAAGCAACGCTAGTAATATCAATTCCTTCATATTCGCTAGAATCATTTTGCGCAGCAACTGCTCGACTTACTTCTGTAAGTGACATTTTCATATTAAATCGTTCTCCTATGTTTCTTTTTTTCGAATTAGTGTTACACATATTATAACATGAAACGCAAAATTGTTTTAATTGAGCTTGATTAGATAATGATATGTTTTTAATGAGGACTTATAAAAGCTATTAACTATTCCATCAAACACTGATAATATATTTTATATAATAAAATATTTGGGGATGTGACTACATTGAAAAAAGTCTTATTTGTTTGCCACGGAAATGTTTGTCGTTCAGCAATGGCGCACGCTATTTTCAATCAATTAATTAAGAAAAGACATTTAGAAAGCGAAGTGTTAGTAGAATCTGCTGCCACTAGTACTGAAGAAATCGGTAATCCGCCACACCCTGAGGTTAGAAAAATATTAGATAACCTAGATATTAGCTATCAAGGTCAATCAGCACGCCAAATCGAATCTAGTGATTTCATTAAATATGATTTAATCATAGGGATGGATTATGAAAACATCAAAAGCTTACTGCACTGGTGTCCTAAAGATCAAGCCCATAAGATTCACTTATGCCTAGATATTATGGAATACCAAAAAGGTGATGCGATTGCTGATCCTTGGTACACTGGAAACTTCGATTTAACATACAGTCAAATTAATGCTGCCATGCCAAAATGGCTGGATTATGTATTAAGCCTTTAAGATAAAAGCACAAAAAAAGAGATATCCGATTGGATATCTCTTTTTATCTTTACTTGAAACCGTATTTCTTGTTGAAACGATCCACAGCACCATCTGCTTGAGTGAACTTTTCACGTCCAGTGTAGAATGGGTGAGAATCTGAAGAAATTTCAAGACGTACTAATGGGTATTCATTACCATCATCCATAGTGATAGTTTCAGCTGAGTTCATAGTTGAACCAGCCATGAATTTAAAACCAGTACTTGTATCTTGGAATACCACTTGGCGGTATTCTGGATGAATTCCTTGTTTCATTATAAATCGCTCCTTTGCCCTGTATCATATGTTGATTCAGAGATTATCGATTAGTCGACTTGATTATATTAACACTAAATAAGAGTTAATTCAACATAAAATTAACTTTCACGGTGCACCATTTCGACATCTGCATTCAAATTAGTAAGTTTATCGATAATGTTGTCATAACCACGTAAAATGTTATCTGCATTATCAATCACAGTGGTCCCTTCAGCCATTAAACCGGCAATCATTTCTGATGCTCCGGCACGAATTTCACCAGCTTCAATTTGAGAACCAACTAATTTGTCAGTATGACTCACAATGATTGTTCCATTACCATGATCATATTTAATCTTAGCACCCATCTTTTTCAATTCTTCGATGTGCTTGGTACGTTCCGGATAAATAGTATCGATAATGGTACTATCCCCCTTGGCCATCAATAGCAATGGTGTGATTGGTTGTTGTAAATCGGTCGCAAAACCAGGATATGGCATTGTCTTAATTTCAATATTATTTAGTTCATCTGTCTTAGGGACATAAATGCTATCTTCATTGATTTCCAATTGAATACCCATTTCTTGCACCTTAGCAATAAATGATTCCAAATGTTCTGGAATGACATTCTTAATTGTAATCCCGTCACCATAAGCAGCTGCCATCGACAAATAAGTTCCAGCTTCGATTCGATCTGGAATAATAATGTGGGTATTCTTAGCTCGAAGAGATTCAACCCCTTCAATTCTAATGACATCGGTTCCAGCACCGCGGACCTTTGCCCCCATGTTATTTAAAAATGTAACGACATCAATAATTTCTGGTTCTTTAGCAGCATTTCTAATTACTGTGTGGCCATCAGCTTTAACAGCAGCTAAAATCGCGTTAATAGTTGCCCCGACTGACACAACATCTAGGAAAATTTGTGCGCCATGTAGACCATTTTCATCAGTAGTAATAATGATTTCATCCCCGTCATTAACTACTTTTGCGCCCATTGCTTGAAAGGCTTTAATATGTTGATCAATTGGTCTAGGTCCGATGTTGTCTCCACCTGGGAACGTAATTCTCGCACGACCAAAACGGCCTAATAATGCTCCCATGAAGTAATATGATGCTCTTAAACTTTTAATTGCTTTACTAGGTAAAGCACTTTCTACTATTTTTGTTGGGTCGACGTTTAGTATTCCATCGGCAAAATCTGATGAGACATTCATTGATTCCAAAATCACCATTAGATTATGTACATCTAAGATGTTTGGCACCATGTCAAATTGGACTTTTGTATCCGCTAAAATGGCAGCTGGAATTAATGCTACCGTACTATTTTTAGCTCCCCCAATTGTGACGCTACCAGTTAGTCGATGTCCGCCCTTTATTATCATTTTATTCATTAGTTAAAATTCCTCACTTACAGTTTCACCGATTTCAGTGAACAATAACCATCATAAATAATAAAAGTTAAAAATACAATACTTTGCATAAAAATAACTTTAGATTTAACAAATAATTAAAAAAGACTAGGACATTATCCTAGTCTTTTGATTAATTATTTGTTGTTTTCAACATGTTGGTCGTATGAAGCAGCAACGAAAGCCTTGAATAAACCTTCTGGTCTAGTTGGACGAGATAGGAATTCAGGATGGTATTGTGCAGCAACGAAGAACTTGTTAGTTGGAATTTCCACAACTTCAACCAAGTGATCATCTGGTGATGTACCAGCAATAACTAGGCCGTGGGCTTCCATTTCTTCTCTGTATTCGTTGTTGTATTCATAACGATGACGGTGACGTTCTGAAATTTCAGTCTTGTTATCATATGCAGCAGCAGTTACAGTACCTGGTTTTAGCTTACATGGGTAAGCACCAAGACGTTGAGTTCCACCCATACCATCGATATCAGCTTGATCAGCCATTAAATCAATAATCTTGTGTGGAGTATCTGGGTCAATTTCAGTAGTATTAGCGTCTTTGTAACCTAATACGTCACGAGCAAATTCGATACTTGCAATTTGCATACCTAAACATACACCTAGGTAAGGAACGTCGTTTTCACGAGCGTACTTAACTGCAGTAATCATACCTTCGATACCACGGTCACCGAAACCACCAGGAACGATAATACCATCAGCATCACCAAGTAGTTCATTAACGTTATCTTCAGTAACTAATTCTGAGTTAAGCATCTTTAGGTTCACTTTAGCATCAACTGGGTAACCAGCATGTTCTAGTGATTCAGTAATTGAGATGTAAGCATCCTTTAACTTAACGTACTTACCAACTAAAGTAATGTTTACTTCATTCTTCAAGTTTTGTACTTTTTGTTCTAGTGCTTTCCATTCAGTCATGTCAGCCTTAGGAGCATCAATACCAAAGTGGTCAACTACTTGTTGATCCATACCTTGAGCTTCTAGCATCAATGGAATGGTGTATAGAGTAGGTGCATCCTTTGATTCAACAACCGCTTCTGGCTTAACATCACAGAATAAAGCAATCTTTCTCTTCATTGCGTCAGTAACATCTTGTTCAGTTCTAACAACCAATAGGTTTGGTTGAATTCCAACAGCGCGTAATTCTTTAACAGAATGTTGTGTTGGCTTAGTCTTCATTTCACCAGCAGCACGTAAATAAGGAATTAAAGTAGTGTGGATGTAGAATGTGTTTTCATCTCCTACTTCACTCTTCATTTGACGAATTGCTTCTAAGAATGGAAGTGATTCGATATCACCAACAGTACCACCAATTTCAGTAATAACGATATCAGCATTTGATACCTTAGCGGCACGCATAATTTTTTCTTTAATCATTCCGGTAATATGAGGGATAACTTGAACAGTGGCACCTAGGTAATCACCACGACGTTCTTTTCTCAAAACTTCTGAATAAATTTTACCAGTAGTTACGTTTGAGTATTTGTTTAAGTCATTATCGATAAAACGTTCGTAGTGGCCTAAATCAAGATCAGTTTCAGTACCATCATTAGTAACAAACACTTCACCGTGTTGGTATGGACTCATAGTACCTGGGTCGACGTTTACGTATGGATCAAACTTTTGAATGGTAACGTTTAAACCACGGTTCTTTAGTAAACGTCCTAGTGATGCAGAAACAATTCCTTTTCCTAGTGAAGAAACAACCCCACCAGTAACAAAAACATATTTAGTCATGTGTAAAACTCCTCATAAAATCTATTAGGGTAAAAATTAAAAACTCCCTATTCATTTAGAATAGGGAGTCATTGATTACTATAATCGATCAATTGTCCTCACAAAAATACTCTTTTGTAAGGAGCCCAAAAATAATATTACATCGTTCCTAATATATAGTCAAGAAATATAATCATTATTTTCGAATTAATCTTTGTCGTCGTCTTCGTCGATGTCATCATCTTCATTTAATTCAGATAATTCACCTTCAATACCGTCAGGAACATCGTCTTCATCAACGTCATTTTCTTCGTCAATTTCATCTAAATCTTTGTGATACTTATCGGTTTCATCGACACCTTCATCAGCGTCTTCAAATTCATCGTCTTGGTCTTCTGGATCATCATCATCGTAATCGATAACGTCGTCATCGTCAGAAGCATCAGCTAAGAATGCGTTAACCTTACGACGCTTTTTCTTTCTAGGACGATCGATATCTTCGTCTTCAGGATGAACTGTAGCTTCATCGATTGAATCATATGGATACCAAGTTCTTAGTCCCCAAAGATTATCACCTAAAGAAATAAAACTACCATCAACGTTCATATCTGTGTAGAATTGTACCAATCGTTTGCGGATTTCTTCATCAGAATCACCCAAATACTTTTGGATTTCGTTGGCGATATCAGCAAAGGCCATTACCTCACCATGTTCGGATAGAATTGCGTGAGCAACTTCGACCATTGATAATTCTTTTTTATCTTTACCTTCTAAGGCTTCTAATTTCAATGCGGTGCACGTCCTTTCAAAATACTATTAATATCATACCTTTTTAAGCAGAAAAATGCAATGTAATATTATATTCTCCGACAATCATTCCACCAGTATATAATTCATAGTCAATCATTAAGCTCCCAGAGTTGTCATCTTCAACGATTTTACAGTTAATCTCTTTGGTCTTCACTTCAATTTTAAGTGCGCCAAATTGAGTTTGGTAAGCTGTCTTATGAATCTTTTCTTCATTGAAAATCAATCTAGATTGATGGCCCATTTCATCTTTACGGGTTAATTGAACATGTTCGTCAGTAATCTTAATGGTTACTGCAGCGACTTCTTTGCCATCTTGATGTTCTTTAAAACGCAAGTATAAACCGTTGGACATCTTAACTAAATTACCCTGTTCCACGAATTCAAAATCTTGGCGTTCACCATCTTGAAATATGGTCGTCTTTAAGTTAACGGCGACTGGATTATTCTTTTCTTCCATCTAATAAACACCTCGTTTCATTTTCATCACAGGTTATCATTATATACGCAGACGCCAATAAATGCATTAATTAATAGTTGGAAATTAATTATTTAACAACAATCTTTGTTATAATAAGCTTAAATAAGTAAACATATCAAAGTAAGGAGGTAAGAATTTGGAATACCAAGAAAAACTACTGACTCGAGAAAAGGTTTTTCGAGATCCGGTTCTTAACTACATTTACGTACAACACCAAGTCATTTTAGACTTGATTAATACTAAAGAATTTCAACGATTAAGACGAATTAAACAACTAGGACCAGCATCATTTACTTTCCATGGTGCTGAACATTCCCGCTTTACTCACAGTTTAGGGGTTTACGAAATTACTCGTCGTATATGTGATGGATTTTTACGAAACTACCCGACTCAAGAAGCTAGTGATGGACTTTGGGATGATTCCCAACGATTAGTCGCATTATGTGCGGCACTCCTTCACGATATTGGGCATGGTGCATATTCACACACATTTGAACACATCTTCGGAACTAACCATGAAAAAATTACTCAAGAAATTATTACTTCCCCTAAAACAGAAGTAAACCAAGTTTTGAGTAAAATGGGACCTAACTTTGCTAAAGATGTAGCGAGTGTGATTGACCACACCTACAGCAATCCGCAAGTGGTGCAAATGATTTCTAGTCAATGTGACGCTGATAGAATGGATTACCTGCTTCGTGATGCCTATAACACGGGTGCTAATTATGGTAATTTCGATTTAACTCGTATTTTGCGAGTAATGCGTCCATATGAGGGCGGTATCTGTTTTGAAATTAATGGAATGCATGCGGTTGAAGATTACATCATTTCTCGATTACAAATGTACATGCAAGTATATTTCCATCCCGTTTCACGTTCCATGGAAGTCATCTTAGATCACCTTTTAAGACGTGCGAAAGAATTATCAGCTAACTTAGATAAAAATGATAGTACTACTCCTTACTTATTGATGCCGTTCTTCAAAGGTGAATTCGACATTGATGATTATTTAAAACTAGATGATGGTGTTTTAAACACTTACTTCATTCACTGGATTGATTCAGATGATAAAGTACTCTCTGATTTGGCTGATCGATTTATTAATCGTAAGCCATTCAAGTCAGTTGAATTTAATGATGACACCAAAGACTTGATTCCAACCATGCGCGATTACATCAAACAAGCTGGTTTCGATGTCACCTACTACACAGAAATCAACAATAGTTTTGATTTGCCATATGATGCATACGATCCAAATAAAAAACATCACACTACCCAAATCGAATTGAGAAGGAATGACGGTTCTATGATTGAGCTATCAAAGATTTCTCAATTAGTTAGTGCCGTTACTGGTAAACACCTGGGGGATGAACGTTTCTTCTTTCCTAAGGAAATGTTATCAGTCGACAATAACGTTGATTTATTCGAACCCGTTTATCAAGAGTTTCAAAAACACATTAAAAATGATGAATTAATTAATTAAAGGAGTTTTCCCATGAGTGATATTAAATTAATTGCCATTGATATCGATGGTACCCTTCTAAACGAACAAAACATTTTAGCCCAAGAAACAATTGATGCAATTACCGAAGCACGTAATAACGGCATTAAAGTTGTGCTTTGCACCGGTCGCCCATTAACTGGTGTCAAACCATACTTAAAGGCATTAGGAATCAGCGGTCACGATGAATATGCGATTACCTTTAACGGTGCCCAAGTTCAAGATGCCGATGCTAACATCATCGAAAAATTCGATTTAGATCACAAAGACTTCGTTGAACTAGAAAAACTAAGTCACAAACTAAACACTAACTTTCAAATTGAAACAACTGACTTCATCTACACTACTAACCGTGACATCAGTCCTTACAGCGTGATGGAAAGTTACTTGGTTAACATGCCAATCAAAGTCAGAACGACTGAAGAACTTACTAAAGATATAGAAATAGTTAAAGCAATGCTAATTGCTGATCCAGACATTGTTGCTAAAGCCATTCCTGCTGTTCCAGAAAGTTTCTTAGACCACCTTTCAATGGTTAGAAGTGAACCTGTTTTCATCGAGTTCATGAATCAAAATGCATCTAAAGGAGCTGCATTAAGCAAACTAGCAACTCGCTTAGGTTTCACTGCTGATAACGTCATGGCCATCGGTGATCAAGGTAACGATATTAGTATGGTTACTTACGCTGGTCTAGGTGTTGCCATGGGTAACGCTGCTGATGATTTAAAAGCCGTTGCCAACAAGGAAACTAAGACTAACAAAGAAAATGGGGTTGCATACGCCATTAGAAACTTCGCGTTAAAATAAAATTAAATAAATAAAAAGAACTGATTTCAAATGAAATCAGTTCTTTTTATTTATAGCGTAATCACAATTGCAAATGCAATCCAGATTATTCCAATGATTAATGTTAATTGCGCTGTGGGTCTAATCATAATCTTGGCATTCTTAATGCCCCCGATTTTATCCGCAGGAATCTTTTCATTTTCAAAACGTTCTTTATCACCCTTACGATGAAAAATACGCCATCCAGTAAATAGATGTCCTTTTGATAAAACCGCGATTGTCCCAACTAGGAAAAATAATAATCCTACGAAGAAGAAATAGTTGCTAACCGTTACTACTTTGACATGTAGTAGTAAGGTTATTAAACCAACCATTACTCCAATCACAGAAATTAAAAATCCGTATAGCTTAGCTTTATTCATTATTCAGCGTCACTTCTGAAACGGTTACTAAATAATGGACTAACTGCACGGTCTTCATTAATACGTTTGATAGCATCCCCAATAAGTGGAGCAACAGAAATTTGTTCAATCTTGTCGATTTGTTTTTCCTTTGGTAAACGAATGGTATCAGTAACCACTAGCTTAGTGATTGGTGACTTGTCAATTCGTTCAATGGCTGGACCAGATAATACTGGGTGGGTACAGCAAGCGTAAACTTCTTTTGCACCAGCATCCATAAGTGCTTGTGCACCTAGTGTAATGGTTCCGGCAGTATCAATCATGTCATCAACCATTAGACATGATTTACCCTTAACATCCCCAATGATGTTCATGATTTCAGCAACATTTGCTTTAGGACGACGCTTGTCGATAATCGCAATTGGTGCTTTTAGGAATTCAGCTAATGCACGAGCACGTACAACTCCACCATGATCAGGTGAAACTACAACTGCGTTTGAATCCCAGCCTTTGTTAATAAAGTGATCTGCTAATAATGGTGCACCCATCATGTGATCAACTGGAACATCAAAGAATCCTTGGATTTGAGCAGCATGTAAGTCAAGAGCAACAACACGGTCAATTCCAGCAGTTTCTAGCATGTTCGCTACTAACTTAGCAGTGATTGGTTCTCTTGAACGCGCTTTACGGTCTTGTCTAGCATAACCGTAGTATGGAATCACTACGTTAATAGTCTTTGCACTTGCACGTCTTAGTGCATCAATCATAATCATTAGTTCCATTAAGTTATCATTAACAGGAGCTGATGTTGATTGAATAATGTAACAGTTATCCCCACGGATACTTTCTTCAATGTTAATTCTAATTTCGCCATCGCTAAATCTGTCTACAGATGTTTTACCTAAGTCAACACCGACACGGTCAGCAATTTTTTCTGCCAATGGGATGTTTGAGTTTAAAGCAAAAATCTTTAATTTAGGATCAGAATATCTTTCAGCCATAAAGTCCTCCACCTAACAATCAATTCTATATTCGTTTCTAATTCACAATTAATTTTACACTATAATTCGATTTATTTCATTCAAAAATTATAGAAATAATAAACAATAATTCATCTATCCAATACTAATCAGCGTATGGAAGCTTTTTAAAGTATCCCGGTTTATTAGTTTGTCTTTGACGAGCAATTGCCATTTCATATTGTTTAACATCATCTGTGATGGTTGAACCAGCAGCGATAAATGTATGATCATCAATATGCAATGGTGCAATTAAGTTAGCGTTGCTTCCGATAAAGGAATCATCCCCAACTTCAGTGTTGTGTTTATTTTTACCGTCGTAGTTCGCAAAAATAACTCCACAACCAACGTTGATGTTCTTACCAAGATGAGCATTACCCACATAAGTTAAATGACCAACCTTAGTACCTTCATCAATTTGAGCCTTCTTAACTTCCACAAAGTTACCTAAGTGAACGTTCTTACCAATAACTGCTTCTGGTCTTAAATGGCTGTATGGTCCGATATTGGAACCTTCTAGCATTTCTGATTCTTCTAATAGTGATGAAGTAACAGTCACGTTATCATGAATGATACAATCTCTGATTTCAGAGTTAGCACCAATCTTACAGTCCATTCCAATCTTAGTATTACCAGTGATGTGCACCCCTGGTTCAACGATGGTATCTTGACCAATTTCAACACCGAAATCAATGTAAGTATCAGTTGGGTTCACCATGGTAACACCATTACGCATGTGATATTCGTTGATTCTTTGTTGCATAACTTGGTTAGCTTTAGATAAGGCAACACGGTCGTTTACACCCATAGATTCATCAAAATCATCCATTTGGTAAGCGCCAATCTTCTTGCCTTGATTTTTAAAGATTCCAATAACATCAGGTAAGTAGTATTCACCTTGCGCGTTATCGTTGTTAACTTGTTTTAATGCTTCAAACAATTCATGATTATCAAACACGTAAACCCCTGTATTGATTTCATCGATTGTTTGTTCAGTCATAGAAGCATCTTTTTGTTCAACAATCTTGTTAACGTTACCCTTTTCATCTCTAACGATACGACCATACCCAAATGGGTTTGGTGCCTTTGAAGTTAGAACGGTCGCAACGGCATGGCTTTCTTCATGTTGATCAAATAAGTTTTTAAATGTTTCCGCGGTAAATAATGGTGTATCTCCACTAACTACCATGGTTGAACCTTCGACATTTTCTAGAATGCTAGCAGTCTTTTTAACCGCATCTCCAGTTCCTAGTTGTTTTTCTTGTAATGCATATTGGCTTCTATCACCTAATTGTTTTTCGACATCTTCAGCACCGAAACCAACAACGGTAACAATGTTGTCCATTTCGATTTTTTCAACTTGTGACAAAACACAATCTACCATTGTACGACCACAAACTCGATGCAAAACTTTGTATAGTTTTGACTTCATACGAGTTCCTTTACCGGCCGCTAAAATAATTGTATTTCTAGTCGCCATGATTAATCCTCCTTGGTGTAATCACTAAACTTGTCATAGGTGAAGTTACCTAATTCAACTTTAATGTCCCCATTATTAGTATCAATTTTGAATAATGATGTGTAATCATTATCATTAATCTTGCGTTGACCTTCGTAATCACGTTCGGCAACAAACGCAATTCCGGCCACTTGGCTATCAAATTCACGAATTAAACTACATAGTCCATCAGCTGAACCTCCACCACGCAAGAAATCATCTACGATTAACACGTTTGAGTTAGCTGGTAAACTACGTTTTGATAGTACCATCTTTTCAATTCTCTTTTGAGATCCTGAAATGTAGTTCACACTGATAGTAGAACCATCAGTAATTCTAGAATCATGTCTAGCAATTACAAATGGCACATTTAACAATGTCGCTACACTTTGCGCAACGGGAATTCCCTTTGTTGCGACAGTTAAAACAGCATCGATTTTTTTATCACTGTATAAAGTTGTGATCACACGACCAATTTGACGTAAAATTGATGGTCGGTTTAATAAGTCATTCATATATACATATCCACCAGGTAATACTCTGGTGTTATCAGCTAATGCTGATTGTACTTCATCGATAAATTGACTGGCTTCAGCTTTTTGAATACCAGGCATAAACATGCTACCGCCAGCAGCGCCCGGAATTGTTTCCAAGACACCAGTACCGGTTTCCATAAATGTATTTCTTAAAATAGTTAGGTCTTCACTAATAGATGACTTAGCAGAACCATAACGGTTTGCAAAAAAAGTCAATGGTACTACCGTATTAGGATTCTCCATTAAGTAACGAGTCATATCTACTAGACGCGCACTACGTTTTGCTTTCATTCTTTCACCTCATTAAGTAAAAACTACATCTAAATTTTATCATAATGTTCGGATTTTAGACACTTTTTTATTGAAATAAATAAAAAATATCCGTTTAGGTTCATCCCTAAACGGATATTTTTAGACTGGTCGCACAATGTAAACCTCTGAACAGAACCCGCGAATACTGTTAAAGATGTGTTTAGCTTGGCTCTCGGTCTTACAAATGCCAAATACGGTTGGCCCGGTTCCACTCATTTGAGCGCTGTCGGCGCCGTATTTTTCAAATTTTTCTTTGATACGTTTTATTTCTGCATGATGCTTTGAAGACAATGGCTCTAACACATTGCCCATGTGTGAAATGATATCGTCGTAATCCTGCGTTGATACGGCGTTGGCTAATCCATCGATATCAACGTGTTTTAACTTATCATAATTAATCTTATTAAGTATTTCTGGTGTCGAAACGCTTACTTTTGGTTTGACCACCACGAAATACATTTTAGGCAACTTCGGCATTAATTCAATGTCGTCACCCTTTCCGGTTACCATTGCGGTTTGACTATACACGCAATATGGTACATCGGAATCTAACTGCAGACCAAAAGTGGCCATCTCTTGATCAGACATATGTAAATCCCATAGTCGATTTAATCCGCGAATCACTGCTGCAGCATCGGATGACCCACCACCCATTCCAGCCGCCACTGGAATGTTTTTCTTGATATTAATCTTGACTTTTTGATGAACATTAAACTTCTTTTTAAGTAGAAGTGCCGCTTGATACGCCAAATTACGTTGATCTTGTGGTAAAAATACACGGTTACAATGAACGGAAATCCCATTACCTTTGCTGGTAATAATTTCGACATAATCAGCCAAATCAATCGATGTCATTAACATCTCCCATTCAATTTCACCATCATCATGACGAAACGGTGTATCCAACCCTAGGTTAAGTTTGGCGCATGCTTTCTCAACAGTCTTCAAGTATCACACCTCCAATTCAACTTAATAGTTATTAACATTATACTAAAGTTAAATTAAAAAGTCAGTGTATCTTTTACTTTTATTGTGTCAGTGAAAAATAAAAGAAGCTAATTAAAATAATTAGCTTCTTGTTTGATTTGCTTATTCATTAACTTCTTCAGCGAAGTCCATTTCGATGTTTTTGGTTAGGATATCGGTGTAACTATATGACACACGCTTTAGATTTTCATCTTCTTCTAACTCAACAACAAAAACTGCAGGGAATGTTTCAGCTAACATTCCATGGCGTTCAAGTGTTTTGTTTCTACCGACTTGAACAGTTACAATAACCTTTTCGCCTAAGCGATTGTCCAAGTGGTTCTTAATGTCTGTCAAACTGGTTGGCATAATATTCACCTCTCTAGGATTCTTATTATACCATAAATTTATTAGAATTCAAAATTATATCACATACTTTTTTAATATTCAATCATTTTATAACATATTTTTTTCATGGAAACGATTAGTTAAATCTACATATTGATCCACTGTAAGTTTTTCAGGTCGAATACTTGGCGCGATATTAAATTCTTCTAATACAGATTGAACGTTAGCCTTAGTTTCTTCATCTTTGCCAAAGACACCTTGTAAATTATTCCAAAGGGTCTTACGACGATGATTAAAACAACCACGAACAAATCCAGCAAAAGCAGCTTCATCGTAGACTTCATTTTCAATGCTTTCACGTTTTTCTAAAGTCACGATTGCAGAATCAACTTTCGGTGCTGGAATAAATGCCTTTCTAGATACTTCAAAGGCAATCTTAGTGTCATTTAAATATTGAATAATAACAGATAATGAACCGTAATCTTTAGTTCCCGGTTTGGCTTCGAGACGTTGAGCAACTTCTTTTTGCATCATCACGGTAATGTTGTCAAATTCAGCATTTCCCTTTAATAGATCCAAAATAATTGGAGTGGTGATGTAATAAGGTAAGTTCGCCACTACCTTAATTGGGCGTTCATTATTGAATTTTTCTTCAATAATCGCAGGTAAATTGGCTTGTAAGATGTCTTGATTGATCACTTCGACATTATCATATGGGCTTAGTGTTTCGGCTAAAACAGGTAATAAACTTTGGTCAATTTCAAAAGCTAATACTTGTTTGGCACTTCTGGCAATGTATTCGGTTAATCCACCGATACCAGGACCGATTTCAATTACATTATCGTCTTTCGTTAAATGCGCAGCATCAACAATCTTTGATAGTACGTTTAAATCGGTCAAAAAGTTTTGTCCTAAGCTCTTCTTAGCTGATAAGTGGAAACGATTTAAAATCGCTTGGGTTCTTGCTGGACTGGCAATATCTGGGTTATTTGGCATAATTTACTCCTTAATTTGGTTAACAGCGTTGTCAAAATCAGTTTTAGTAATGGAAAACATTTCTAAACGTTTGTGTAGTTGTTTCCCATTAACATAACCAATTTTCAAAATATCACAAAGTTGCGTACGGCGTGTCTTCGCATATGGATCATTTATCACTCTAGCGTCTTTTAAATCGGCTAGGGTAATTTCCCCCGCAGCATCGTCACTAGCAGTGTAAACGTTCATTAGTGCTTCTCTGATGGTTTCCACACTCGCATGTTCAACCCCCAGTGAACCGTCACTTTTAGTTGGTACTGATTTCTTGCGATCAACAAAGGCATGTTTGGCATTAGGTACCGCTTGCGTAATAATCTTGCGAATTCGTTCCCCGTTAAAATCAGGGTCAGTAAACACAATCACACCCCGTTGTTGGTCTAGTTTTTTTATTAATGCAATCGTGTCATCATCAATCGCTGATCCTCTTGTCTCAATTGTGTCACAATCGACTGCTTGTTTAATTCTTTTGGTATCGTCGCGGCCTTCGACCACGATTACTTCTTTAATCTTATCCATTAATCTTCCAATCCAAAAATTCTCAATGCATTTTGATATGTCATCTCAGCGATTTTATCTGGAGTAGTATCGCGGAAACGAGCGACAGCTTCTATGGTGTATAAAGTAAAACCTGGTTCATTTTGATGACCACGTAATGGTTCCGGCGCTAAGTAAGGCGCATCGGTTTCCACTAGCATTTTATCACTTGGCGTCTTTTCGACCGCATCGTGAATTTCCTTGGTCTTTTTAAAACTAGCTACACCTGAATAGGAAACATACATCCCTAAATCAATGAACTTATTTAACCATTCAGCATCCCCATTAAAACTATGAATAATGCCATTATTAACTCCACACTCTTTTAAAATGGCGTAAGTATCTTCAAACGCATCACGATTATGCACAGAAATTGGTAAATTCATTTCTTGAGCAATTTTAATTTGACGTTTAAACACATTAAATTGTGCTGCTTTAGGGGCTTGGTCTTGATAATAATCTAAACCAATTTCACCTAAACCAATGACCTTTTCATCAGCTAATTGTTGACGTAAGATAACTTCTTCTTCGTCATTATAATTTAGTGCTTCTTCGGGGTGAAAACCTACGATTGCATATAAATTATCGTATTGATGAGCTAATTGAATCGCTTCTTCGTTCATCGCACGGTTAGAACCGACAATTGCCATCTTAGTAACCCCTAATTTAGCAGCATGATCGATATATGCTTGGACGTTATCACGAAACGCGTCATCATTTAAATGAGTATGGGAATCAAAAATTTGCATTATTCTACTCCTATCCGTAAAAATAGCCATCAATTCAATAGAATCAATGGCTATCTTGATTTATGACTATACCATTATTCCAAAGTGGATCCGTTTTCGAATTGGCTACCAATTGTTACTAGTTCAATACTACCGTCATCATGTTCAACAGACAATAGCATTCCTTGGCTTAATTGGCCACGCATCTTTCGAGGTTTCAAGTTGGAAACAATGATTACTTTTTTACCGACTAATTCAGTATATTCTGGGTACCACTTGGCAATTCCAGATAGAATTTGAGTGGTTTCGGTTTTACCGGCGTCTAAAGTGAACTTTAATAGCTTGTCGGCACCTTCAACGGTTTCAACATTTTTCACTTCAGCTACCTTTAGTTCTACCTTTTCAAAAGTATCGAATTTGATTTCTTTCTTATCAGCAGCACTTTCAGCACCAGCTTCAGCTACTTGAGCTTGTTTCTTAGCTTCTTCTTTGGCTGCACGACCCTTTTGTTTGTCAGACTTAGTCATTTGGTTCTTGATAAAGTCGACTTCTTCTTCCTTGTCTAAACGAGGGAAGATGGGAGTTCCCTTTTCAACAACCTTAACACCCGTTGGTAGATCCTTGATTGAAATGTTAGTTAAGTCCAATTGTTGGTCGTTTAGTCCTAATTGAGCAAAAATTTGTTGAGGTGCTTTCGTCATAATTGGGCTAATTAATAGACCGATTACACGTAAACTAGCTGCTAAATGAGCCATTACATCAGCTAATTTTTCGGCATCATCATCATTTTCAAGTTTTGCTAATACCCATGGGGTAGTTTGATCAATGTACTTGTTAGTTTGTGATACTAATTGCCATACAGAAGCTAAGGCATCTGAGAAACGAGATTCCTCCATCTTAGTCTTGTATTCAGCAATTACTTCATCACTTAGAGTTTCTAGTTCTTTATCAGCATCTAAGAAACCTGGTTTGAATTCAGGAATTACTCCACCTTCGTACTTATTAATCATTGAAACAGTTCTATTTAATAAATTTCCTAAGTCATTCGCTAAATCGTAGTTGATACGATCAACGAAGTCTTCTGGGGTAAAGATTCCATCATTACCAAATGGTACTGCTTTTAGTAAGTAGTAACGAACAGCATCTAAACCGTAACGGTCTGCTAGTACTTCTGGGTAAATAACATTCCCCTTAGACTTAGACATCTTACCGTCTTTCATGGTTAACCAACCGTGACCAATCACATGTTTTGGTAATGGTAATCCTAATGCATGTAATATGATTGGCCAGTAAATAGTATGGAAACGAACAATTTCTTTTCCAACCATTTGGATATCTGCAGGCCAGAACTTCTTAAATAATGAATCATCATCAGTGTCGTAACCTAGTGCAGTAATATAGTTAGATAACGCATCAATCCACACGTATACAACGTGTTCTGGATCTGATTTAACTGGTACTCCCCAGTTAAATGAAGTTCTAGAAACGGCTAGGTCTTCTAGTCCAGGTTTGATGAAGTTATTAATCATTTCGTTCATTCTTGATTCTGGTTGAATAAAATCAGGATGTTGCTTGTAGTAATCTAACAACCAATCAGCATACTTGCTCATCTTGAAGAAGTATGACTTTTCGTTTACTAGTTCCACTTCGTGTCCAGATGGAGCTTTTCCACCAATCACATTACCATTATCGTCTTTGTAAACTTCTGCTAGTTGTGATTCAGTAAAGTATTCTTCATCAGATACTGAATACCAACCACTGTATTCACCTAGGTAAATATCTCCTTGGTCTAGTAGTTGTTGGAAGATTTTTTGCACTACTTCTCTATGTTGTTGATCCGTAGTACGGATAAACTTATCGTTAGAAATATCTAAAGTCTTCCATAAATCCTTAATTTGTGCAGCCATTTGGTCCACATAAGCTTGTGGAGTCATCTTTAGACTTTCTGCTTTTTCTTCGATTTTTAATCCATGTTCATCTGTCCCTGTTAAGAAAAACACATCGTATCCTTCTGCACGTTTATAGCGGGCTAGTGCATCACACGCAATAGTAGTGTATGAATTCCCAATGTGTAAACGTCCAGATGGGTAATAGATTGGCGTTGTAACATAAAATGTTTTGTTATCTGCCATTTTTATCATCCTTTCAACCAGTAATCTTAATATTAATTAATAGTATATCATAATTAATTTAGCAATTATATTGATGTTAAAACAAATCTAATTGCATCGGTGCTAAATCGTTAAACGAAACGTGCAGTAATTCTTGTAGTTGTAGTGCATTTGGCGCTGCATCCCTACCCGAATTATTGTTGAAAATAACACATACTTCCTCCACTTGTTGATTTAACTCTTGCACCGTTTTAGCGAATGCTTGTAGTTCTTCTTTGCTGTAATTATAAAGCGTTCTTTGACTTCGCCAGTTCTTATCCTGGTTAAACCAACCTTGTGCATTCCGTCCATGCAGCCTTAAAAACGCTAGTTTATTGGTTGATACTAGTGGTAAGAATTCAACCCCATTATTGACGTTATGTGGTTCATCGGCAATCACAAAGGTAATCCCGAGGCGTTTTAAATAATCATCCATCGATTGACGTAGACTAACTTCTGTCCAACTGGGATTGCGAAATTCTACCGCAATTGGTGTTTTTGGTCCCATCAATTGACGGATTTCCATTAAGTAGCGAATGTTTTCATTACTTCTTTCAAAATATGGCGGGAATTGAAATAAAATCGTCTTCAACTGATTAGTTGCTAAAAGCGGTTGAATCATCTTTCGATAATCGCTAAATACTTTTTTTCTTTCATCATCATCGGCCGCCAAATTCGAACGCATGTCATGCTTCGTCATTAGTTGATTGGCTTTTAAAATGAATTGAAACGAGTCTGGAACTTGACGCATCCATTGTTGCACTGTCTTGGTTTGTGGGATTCCGTAAAACGGATTATCGACTTCGACCACTGGAAAATGAGCAGCGTATTCGTTTAACTTCACTGGTCGTTCTTCTCCATTAATCAGTGCTGGATGTTCACTCCAAGTAGTCACACCTAAAGTTATCATTTCCTCATCTGCTTTCTAACAATTTAAGTCGTTAAAGAATTCAGTCGCATCCCCTTGAATCATTTCAAAATCGATGCCTAAATTCAAACGTTCTTGATTTACCGCAATCACTTTCGCATTTGGATTACGATAATCGAGTAACCCTGCAAACGGATAAACACGCATTGAAGTTCCGACAATCACGACTAAATCGGCTTGTTGCATTAAATCAATGCTATCGACGATATTCTTTTGATTTAAACCTTCATCGTATAAAACAATCCCCGGTCTAAGTCGTCCACCACAATCATTGTGTACATCACTTTGCATGTATTCATGCCAATCAACTGATTGATGACACTTTTGGCAAATTACATTGTATAAAGTACCGTGAAACTCGATTAAGTTCTTAGTCCCACATGCAGAATATAATCCATCAACGTTTTGTGTGATCACGCTCGCCTTTCCTTGTTGGGTTAACTGCGCTTGTTTTTGATGAATGATGTTGGGCTTCGCATTTGGATAATACATATTTTCTTTCACGAAAGTGTAAAAGACTTCTGGTTCATTCACTAAGCAAGCATGGCTTAAGTAATACTCTGCTGGTTTCCCAGTAGTATCAGTCGCATACAAGCCGTTTTTCGAACGGTAATCTGGAATATTAGATGCAGTTGAAACCCCTGCTCCAGTTAGAAATACAATATGTTTAGCTTCAACAAATAATGATTGAATTTTACTATCCAAAACAATCCCTCCCTCAAAAACTACTTTCTAATAATGTATGGCATCTTTAGTTCTTTAAATAGGTCTTTAACAGTCATTGCGTATAACTTCTTAAAGTATTCAGGACTATCATCCATTCCGGTGGGTGCTGGAATTACAAATGAATTTTGGTCATCAGACTTGTTGAATCCAACGTATGCACGACGGTTAGTTTCCTTATCGTGTAATTCTGAATGGAAGATTTCAAATTGTTGTTTAACGTTTAAGTTCAATTGACGTTCTGAAACAACACTAGAAATAGTAGCGTATTCATTGTTGTGTAGTGCTGGTAAGCCCCACTTAGCTAGTTGTTCATCAAATACTCTGAATAACTTAACTACGTTTCTTCTGAAACCAAATGGTGAATCAGTTGGCTTTTCAGTAATAATATCGTAAATCTTGTCAGCTGCAGCAAGTGCAGTTGGGTAATCCTTTTCTAAAGTCTTACGAGCTAGTTGATCAAACTTGTCGCCGAAGAAGACACGCGCGTCAATTAAAGTTAATAGACGTAATTCCATTTCATTATCTAATTCTTCTGGTTCTGGCTTGATAGTGTTTTGAATTCCCTTTAGATACATTTGTTCGATTTCATCATCGATTAAACCGTGTTTACGTTGTTCTGATACGACAACGAAATGAGCGATAATGTCGAATAATTCAGTTCCCATTACTTCTAGTTGTTCATCTAAGTCATCTTGACCAGTTGATAAGGTAAAGAAGATTTGTGGGAAACCACGAAGTGTCATTAATAAATGAATTAATTCGTGAGATGCGGTGTAGTTTGGTGCTGACATATCTGAGATTTGGACGTATAGGTTCTTACCATCTTGAACCACTTGAGCTTGATCATGGCGTACATATCCTGATTGCAATTGACCGATAAATTGTACTTCGATTGTTCCTGGGAAGAACTTATTAACCACGTTAATTAAACTTTGGGTGTCTTGATTTAATTCGATTTCCATATTTATTCACCTTCATTATTTCTAATTAATTTTAAGATTTTTTCTGCTGACGCTAAATCAGCTTGATGTTGTTCTTTTAGTTGTTGAACCACTTGGCGAACTTCATCTTCAGTTGCACCAGCAGTGATTGCTAGTGAGTTAAGTTGTAGTCCCATGTGGCCTTTTTGAATTCCTTCTGAAACGAGTGCTTTTAAGGCAGCTAGGTTTTGGGCTAATCCAATTGCTGCTACCACTTCGCTAAGTTCTTCTTTAGAACTGACTTTGGCAATTTGTTGATTGATTTTAACTTTATCAAACACCTTGGTAGCTCCACCAATGAATCCTAATGACAATGGAATCGTTAGTTTACCTACTAACTTATCACCGTCAATTTGCCAATCTGACAAACCACGGTATTGACCATTTTGACTAGCAAATGAATGAACGCCAGCTTCCACTGCCCGCCAGTCATTCCCCATTGCCATAACAACGGCATCAATTCCGTTCATAATCCCCTTGTTATGCGTTGCTGCACGATAAGGATCAATTTGGGCTATGTGGGAAGCTGCTACAATTTGGTTCGCAACAGTTTCCCCATCAATTCCAGCCGTCGCTAGTTTAGTAACTGGTACAACCCCTTGCACTTGGACTAAACTGTCTTCACCGTAATTAGAAAGGATACTCATTAAAATGGTACCATCAATCTTATCAGTGATAAAAGCAGCTAGTGCTTCTAGCATGGTGTTCATCATGTTCGCACCCATTGCCTCACCTACATTGACGAATAAATCAATTGAGCAATACGTTGCATCTAGTTGGCGGACACGTACTTCTTTCGCACCTCCACCGTATTTTAATATTGAGGGATGGGCTTGATTAGCCACTTCAATCATCTTTTCAAAATGAGTATTTACAAAACCTGTTAATAGATTAACGTTATCCGTCTTAACAACGATTTGTCCCATTAAGTTATGTCCTAATACTTTGGCTTCAATGCCGTCACCACGACTTAATAAGCGGGAACCATTACTAGCAGCCGCAATCACTGAAGGTTCTTCAGTCACCATCGGAACTACCTTTTCATCCCCATTAACCACTAAATTAACCGCCACGCCTTCTGGAAGAGCATAATCAGTTAAATAGTTTTCAATGAGATGATCATTTCTTTTTTGGTAGTCTGATGTTAATTGTACTTGTTGGTCTTTTGATAATTGAGCGAATTCACTAACTAAGTCGGTTCGTTCTTGATAATCACGATGATAAAAATGCTTAAATGTGCCCATTGATTTCTCTCCTATTCAATGCTCATGATAACACGCATGCTTCAATTTAGATTTAAAAAGGTTTTCAATCCCGTTAAGGATTAAAAACCTGATTAATAGTGTCGATAATGTTTCTTTAGATATTCAGCTATTAATCCTTCACGTACGCCACCTTCAGAGAAAACGATTCTTCTAGAATCGATTTCATCGATGACAGTAATTAATGGTAGTAGCCCACCTAAGATAATATCTGCACGTTCATTTTCTAATCCGTGAATTTCTTTTCGATTGTGTAAATTCTTTCTTAATAACAATTCATAGGTTCCCATGACTTGTCGTTGATTTAAATGATAACCATTTAAATTATCTGAATTTGAAAAGTGTTGGTAGCTGCGGTTAATTCTCGCAAGACTGCGTGCAGCCCCACCTAATACAACTAATTGATAATGGTCCGCTTTTTTCAACCACGGAACACGATGAATATTTTCCTTTAAGAAACGTTGGGCGTTAAATAAGTCTGCAGCGTGAACAGAATTATTTAGTTTAAAACGTTCTGAAATATTAACCGCTCCGATTGGTAAACTGATTAAATCGCGGCGTTTCTTGCCTTGGACACGCACTAGCTCAATACTAGCCCCCCCAATATCCATTACCATATAATCATTCATTTTAATCTTATTAACGACACCTAAATAGTCATAATAAGCTTCTTCTCGACCTGAGAGAACACGAATGTCTAATCCAACCTTCTTGCGTACTTTTCTGATAAAGGCCTTTTGATTTTCGGCTTGACGAACAGCAGCGGTCGCAATTGTGATTACAGTTGTATTATTCATTGCACTATAAATGCGTTTAAACGATTTTAACGCATTGATTGTCCGATTAATTGCAACCGGTTGTAACATCTTCTCTTTACCCATTCCCTCTGAAAGTCGGCTATCGCTTTTACTACGTTTTATTTCAACACAGTATCCATCACTTTCAATTCGGTAAATAGACATTCGAGCAGAATTAGAACCGATGTCAACAATTACTAAGTTTTCCATCCGATTCACCCTAAACTATAAAATAATTTGCATTACTTGAAGTAGTTGATACCAATAGCATCTCTAACTTCGTCTAGAGTTTGGTTGGCTACCTTGCTAGCTTTTTCACTACCATCTTTTAGAATATCATAAACGCCTTGTGGATCCTTTTCAAATTCCATACGACGTTCTCTGATTGGTGCTAATTCGGCTTGTAGGACTTCGTTTAGATAACGTTTAATCTTCACGTCACCCAAACCACCATGTTCATATTGTGCCTTTAAGTCAGCCACTTTTTCTTTATCTTCAGCGAAGATATCTAGGTAAGTGAAAACAGTGTTTCCTTCGACTTGACCTGGGTCCTCAACATGAATATGGTTAGGATCAGTGTACATTGACATAACTTTCTTTTGGATAGTGTCTTCGTCATCTGATAAGTAGATACAGTTATTTAGTGATTTACTCATCTTAGCGTTACCATCTAAACCAGGAATACGTCCCATTCCCTTTGGTGGGAAGTAACCTTCTGGTTCAACTAAAACGTCTTTACCGTAGATACCGTTAATACTTCTCACGATTTCTCTAGTTTGTTCTAGCATTGGTTCTTGGTCTTCACCAACTGGAACTGTATCAGCCTTGAATGCTGTAATATCAGCTGCTTGGCTAACTGGGTAAATTAAGAAACCAGCTGGCACACTTTCACCGAATTTTTTTTGTTGAATTTCAGTTTTAACAGTTGGGTTTCTCATTAAACGATTAACTGAAACAATGTTTAAGTAGTGCATAGTTAATTCGTTTAAAGCATCGATTTGTGATTGAACTAAGATAGTTGACTTCTTAGGGTCAATGCCGACTGCTAAGTAATCAAGTGCTACTTGTAGAAGTGAATTTCTGATTTTTTCAGGATCACGCGCATTATCAGTTAATGCTTGCATGTCCGCAATCATAATATTAGTGTCATATTCTCCTGAATTTTGTAGTTGAACACGGTTCTTTAATGAACCAACGTAATGTCCAATGTGTAGTTTTCCTGTTGGTCTATCACCAGTTAAAATTACTTTTTTATCTGTCATCTTGAAACTTCCTTTCTAGAAAAAAAGCGTCCCACTGTTAAAAAACAATAGGACGCTTTAGCGCGGTACCACCTAACTTGCAAATGTAATTTCATTCGCCACTCTGCGATAAGGGTGCATTCCCATTATTCATCCATTTCGCTAGTCGTGATTACTTTCACTACATAATAATCTCTCTGTAAATGACATCGCTACTTACTTTAATATTACTTATATTTTACTGGATTTAATAGGGCATGTCAAAAAGGATATTAATTGACACAAGCCTAAAATCTCATTAGAATTGTAAAGCATAAATGAACGGATTTTGTGTTCGAGCGAGGAGGAAATAATGGGCAATAACGATTTAAATAATGAGCAAAAACGTGTCGATGAAGTTGTTGAAAAATTATACCATCGCATTGATACGACTCAAATTGAATACGATAAAGCACATAACGAAACAAAACGTGTTCAACAGAACTACGGTAATAATACCTCCGTTAACTACGTCGAAGTCGATGATAGAATTGAAACCTCTGCGGATTTACAACAACAAAGAGGATTAGTTAATAAAGTAGTCCAAAGCGAAGCCATCATTAAGAACCAACTAGAAACTTACAAAAAGCTAGCTGATTCGCCCTACTTTGGTCGTATTGATATTCAAGACGAGGATGAAGTGGATTCTGACAGTCTCTACATTGGAACTGCTTCATTCGTTGACGACGATGATAACTTTTTAGTTTATGATTGGCGTGCACCAATTTCTAGTATCTACTACAACGGAACGTTGGGAAAAGTTAAATACCAAACTCCTGCTGGAACCCAATCAACTGAATTAATCAAAAAGCGTCAATTCCAGATTAGTAATGCCCATATTGATAACATGTTTGATACCAATGAAACCGTTGGTGATGAAATGTTGCAAAATGTTTTAGGTCAACAACACGATGAAGTGATGCAAAACATTGTTTCCACAATTCAAAAAGAACAAAACGATATTATTCGCGATACCTATAATGACTTACTAGTTGTCCAAGGAGTTGCCGGCTCTGGTAAAACTTCTGCGATTCTTCAACGAATTGCCTTCTTGTTATATCACAGTAGAAGTTCACTAGAAGCCGATCAAATTATCTTGTTCTCACCGAACCGATTGTTCTCCCATTATATTTCAGATGTTTTACCTAGTTTAGGTGAACGCAATATGAGACAGGTAACATTACAAGAATTTATTGATCACCGATTAGAAGGAATTAAAGTCCAAAGTCTCTTTGATCAATACGAATTAGAAACTCAATATAGTGATGATGATAAAGCCATTCAAGCTTTTAAACAAAGTCATGGTTATATGCAGCTAATTGAAGAATATATCCAAACTATCTTTAATGAAGACATCGCTTTCCAAAGTATTTTAGTGGATGGAAATGTTTTCTTTGATAAAGATGTGATTAGAAACATTTACGCTGAACAACCTAAGCTAATGAAACCAGCGGATAAATTCTTAAAAACCAAAAATCGTTTAATTGAGATTTTAAAAAAACGTATCGAAATTGAAGTCTATAAACCTTGGGTTGACGAAGAAATTGATCAACTTAGTTCAGAACAATATCACGATTATATGACTGGTAAACAATTAGGTAGTTTCCAAGACCAAGATGATGAACGTTACTACATCGCTAAACAGATCGTTACTAAAAAATTCAGAAAAGTTTATGATGCGCTATACAATAATTCATTTTTTGACGCCTATCGTCAATATGAAAAATTCATGCAACAAGTAGTATTACCAGAACAACTAAATGTCGACAAATGGAATCAAGATGAAAAAGACTTTGAAGATAA
>NZ_JAMBKT010000030.1 GCF_025290035.1 Apilactobacillus sp. | reverse complement strand
AATAATCCTGTCACTAAAATGATAGCCACTTCATATTCAATTATAATGGTTTTTCTTAACCAATCGTCTTTCAAATTTCTTTGCATCAATTTAATTAAGACTATCCCTAATACAAAAAGCAAGATTGAAAATAGATACTTAACAATCGCTGCAATGTTAAAGTGACTGATGCTGATTCCTAACAAGATGGTATTTCCGGTTTGTAATCCTGCGAATACCCCACCATGTTCAACAAATGAATATGCATCAATGCTTCCACTAATAATAGCTAATAAGATAGCTGTGAAGGGATGCATAAATAAGTCTTTGGGCTTCAAAATGATCTTCTCCTATCCAATGTGTAACTTTCTTCTAAGTGTCTCTGCTTTATGTCCTAAAACAGTGTCTGCAATTCTGCTCTTCAAAGCAAGGTATACATATACCAAGCCTCCAAGTAATGAAGCAAATGCAACCACAATTCCACTACCAATTCTGCCATATTGGTTCATTCCCAAACTAACCAATAAGTTACCAGCATATACTGCTGTAATGGCAACAAAGTATGTTACTAGAGAAAATAGAATAATCCAATTGATTTGAGATAACATCTTATCATTTCTAAACTTAAATTGACGGTCTAATGAACTAATAATTAGCATATTAACCACCATGAATCCAATTGCTGATGATAATAACGGACCAAATTCCTTAAAGAAATAAACCATTGGGAATTGGCTAACTATCTTAGCAATTACACCATATACAAAGTATTTAACAGCGACCTTGTTTTGTGATATTCCTTGCATCATAGCAGTTAAAACAGTAAATAAACCAAATGAGATGGAAACGATTGATGAAAACGCTAAAACGTTTGCTGATAGTGCTCCATTAACATTGGTATAAAATAATCTATTCAATGGTCCTGCAATCGCAGTCATTCCTAATGCTGCAGGAATCATAATAAATGAAAATAAAACAAAACCTGCAGACACTTGGTGACTAATTTCTTTTTTATTGCCTCGTGTATACGATTCAGATAACAATGGCACAACAGTTATTGCGACTGAAGATGCTAATGAAATTGTAATCATAATTAGCTTATTAGCGTTACCTGCGAAAATTGCATACAATTGATCCAATACTTTGTTAGATGCGCTAGTGGCAACATGCATAATGTTAAAGAATGTGTATTGATCGATTAATTGAAAAATTGAAATTCCTGCTCCTAAAATAACGAATGGAACAGCTTGTTGAATGATTTCTAAATATAATTTATTTGCATTGACATGAAGCTGATTATTACTATTACGAACTAAACTACGATAATATTTACGTCGTCTGAAGTAGTACCAAGCTAAAATCAATAATCCGGCTAAAGCTCCAATAAAAGCCGCAAATGTAGATTGTGATACGGCTGTTACCCAACTACCTCTTAGCACCTTAATAATAAAGAATACTGCTATTAACATGTATATAACTCTAAATAGTTGTTCTACAAATTGTGATAATGCAGATGGTGCCATATCTTGAAATCCTTGGAAATATCCACGAGTTAAACTCATTGTTGGAATGATTAGAACAGCCCAAGATAATGAACGCATAACGGGGATTAAATCAGGATTACCATTATCTATTAATGGACTAAAAAAGTATAAGAACAAGGCACAAACTATCCCCATAATTACAGATAGTAAAACACCACGTTTATAAAGCCTAACGCTGACCCCATATTCGTTTAGTGCGTTATAATGTGCCACTTGCTTAGCAATTGCTGATGGAATTCCCGCAATTGAAATAATTAATATTAAACTATAAACATTATATCCTTGAACGTATAATGCATTAGCTTGTAAATAAAGCCCTCCTAGAATCATGTTCCAAGGGATTATGTATAAAGCACCTAAAATTCTTGAAAAAACACTTCCAGCAGTCATCCATGCTGAACCTTTAAGCATTTTATCTTGTGCTATATCTTCATTCAAATTATTTTCCTGATTTTGCATATCGCAATTCCCACTTTCAAATTTCTCTAACTTGTCCATTTTAATCAATATTTTAATAGTAAGCAACTCTCATAGTACTTAATTCCACAAAAAAAGAGAGATAATCATAGATTATCTCTCTTTTTTTATTAGTTAGCAACGATATTTACAATTTTTCCAGGAACAACAATTACCTTACGGACTGTTTTTCCTTCAATTGATTCTTTAATCTTTTCATCATTCATTGCAACTTCTTGTGTAGCTTCCTTAGAAGCATCAGCAGCAACTTTAATGTGTGATCTCACTTTACCGTTAACTTGAACAACAACTTGAACTTCATCATCAACTAATTTTGATTCATCAAATTCAGGCCATTGAGCATAAGTGATTGTTTCATCATGACCAAACTTGTTCCATAGTTCTTCAGCCATATGTGGAACAATTGGTGAAAGTAATTTAACGAAGCCTTCCATGTATTCTAGGTATAAGCTGTCTTGTTTATAACATTCATTAACAAATACCATCATACTTGAAATAGCAACGTTAAATCTTAAGTTTTCAAAGTCATCAGTAACCTTTTTAACTGTTTGGTTATAAACTTTATCCAATTTATGGTCATTAACTGTAGTAATACGATCACGTAAGTTGTCATCGTCATCAATTAATAATCTCCAAACACGGTTAACCCACTTGTTTGAACCATTTAATCCTTCAGTACTCCAAGGTTTTGATTCAGTTAATGGACCCATGAACATTTCATATAGTCTTAATGTATCTGCACCAAATTCGTCCACGATATCATCTGGGTTAACAACGTTTCCCTTAGACTTAGACATCTTTTCATGGTTAGTTCCAAGAATCATCCCTTGGTTAACTAACTTATGGAAAGGTTCCTTAGTTGGAACTACGCCTAAATCGTAAAGCACTTTGTGCCAGAATCTTGCATATAGTAAATGAAGAACGGCATGTTCTGCACCACCAATGTATAAATCAACAGGTAACCATTCTTTTAGTAATTCTGGATCTGCTAATTCTTTATCGTTGTGAGCATCGATATATCTCAAGTAGTACCATGAACTACCAGCCCATTGAGGCATTGTGTTAGTTTCACGTTTACCTTTACGACCGTTTTCATCAACAACATTAACCCAGTCATCGATGTTAGCCAATGGTGATTCACCAGTACCAGATGGTTCAATGTTATCAGTATCTGGTAATACTAATGGTAATTCATCTTCAGGAACTAAAGTAGTTTCCCCATCTTCCCAATGAATTACTGGAATTGGTTCACCCCAATATCTTTGACGTGAGAAAATCCAATCACGTAAACGGTAGTTAGTTTTGGCATTCCCTGCATGATGTTCTTCTAGCCAGTTAATGACTGCATCAATCGCTTCTTTTTTGTTCATTCCATCTAGGAAATCTGAGTTGATATGAACACCATCACCAGTAAAGGCTTCTTCTTCAATGTTTCCACCTTCAATAACTGGATTAATTGGTAAATCAAATTTCTTAGCAAATTCGTAATCACGGTCATCATGAGCTGGCACAGCCATAATTGCACCTGTACCGTATGAAGAAAGAACGTAGTCACCAATCCAAATTGGAACTTGTTTTCCATTAATTGGATTGATTCCGTAAGCGCCTGTAAATACACCAGATTTGTCTTTATTCAAATCAGTTCTTTCAAGGTCAGACTTAGTAGAAACTTCTTTTCTGTATGCTTCAATAGCATCTTTTTTATCATCAGTCATAATCTTATCAACTAGGTCATGATCTGGCGCTAAAACAATGTATGAGGCACCAAATAAAGTATCAGGTCTTGTAGTAAATACTTCGATTTTTTCGTCATGACCATCAACATCAAAGAATACACTAGCACCCTTAGAACGGCCAATCCAATTTCTTTGCATTTCCTTGATACTTTCAGGCCAGTCTAATTCTTCTAAATCATCAATAAGTCTGTCAGCATAAGCAGTGATTTTTAAAACCCATTGTTTCATTGGTACACGGTATACTGGGTATCCACCACGTTCTGTTTTACCATCAATAACTTCTTCGTTCGCAACAACGGTTCCACCCATGAAATCAGGAGCCCAGTTTACTTCAATTTCATCTTCGTAAGCTAAGCCTTTTTTGTAAAGTTGTTCGAAAATCCATTGTGTCCACTTGTAGTATTCAGGATCAGTAGTATCTACTTCTCTATCCCAATCATATGAAAAACCAAGTGACTTGATTTGTTCTCTGAAGTGAGCGATGTTTTTTTGTGTAAATGAACCAGGATGATTACCTGTCTTTAAAGCATATTGTTCAGCAGGCAAACCAAAGGCATCAAAACCAATTGGATGCAAGACGTTTTTACCTTGCATTCTCTTAAATCTAGACATGATATCTGTTGCAGTATATCCTTCAGGATGACCAACGTGAAGTCCTTGACCTGATGGATATGGGAACATATCTAGTGCATAATAGTTATCTTTATTTTTATCATTTGTAGTCTTAAAAGTTTTATTTTCTTCCCAATACTTTTGCCATTTTGTTTCAATCTTACTGTGATTGTATGCCATAATAATGCCTCCATTTATTTTTGTCGAATAAAAAAATCCTATAAGCTTAATATGCTTATAGGACGAATATACCGCGGTACCACCTAATTTTCATCTATTTTAAATAGATGCAACTTAAGTCCTTAACGCGGAATACGTCTTAACCTACTATCCATTTCAATTAAGATTTCAACGACTAGTTCGATTAATCATAATCTAAATTCGCAACGACCATTTAGTTTCTGAAAAATATAATTAATCTAATACTTCGTATCAACAATTTATCTTCGACTATTAAATTAATTTAAATATACCAGTGAATTAGATTAAAAGCAAGGACATTTATCATTTGTGTTAGAATAACAATAATGAATATATAAAAAGGAAGTTTATTATGAAGTTAGAACCATCAGTTACTTATAGTCATACCCTTTTATCAAGTGTAGTAAATGAAAATGATATTGTGGTAGACGGAACCATTGGCAAAGGAAATGATACCGAATTTTTAGCTAGACTAGTTGGTAATCAAGGTAAGGTCTTTGGATTCGATATTCAAGCAGAAGCAATTCAAAAAACTCAAGAAAGAATCAATAAAAACAGTCTAAGTAATCAAGTGACATTAATAAATGACGGACATGAAAATATCAGCAATTATGTAGAAGATCATATTCAAGCCGCTATATTTAATTTAGGCTACTTACCTGGTGGTAATAAAGAAGTTATCACACTGCCAGAAACAACTCTCAAAGCAATTCAATCAAGCTTATCATTACTAAATGTCGGTGGAATCGTAATTATCATCTTATACTATGGTCACCCAGGCGGTGAAATTGAAAAAGAAAAAGTCTTATCTTTTGTTCAATCATTAGCTCAAAAGCAATATTCAGTTCTAAAATACGAGTTTATAAACCAAATTAATTGCCCGCCTATTCTTATTGCGATACAAAAAAATGACAACCATTAAGGTTGTCATTTTTTTATTTTTCAGATAATCGATCGTATAGATTTACTAAAACAGCAATAATAATGATTATTAAACAAACCCAAAATACTTTGTGCAATGAATTGTATAAAACAGTTCTCAATGGTTCTAGTAATTTGGCCGGAATTTCATGGGATGTTTTAAAATTAACTAGCTTATTAATCATTCCCATATTTGAATCATCAGTATGTAAAATACCAATTTTAAGTTGTCGGTTCATTACAATCCCTAGAATTGCAACAATCAAAGTTTGCCCAAAAATACGACATAAGGTATTAAATGATGTTGCAACTCCAATATCACCTTTATCAACACTATTTTGAGAAATAACAGTCCCATTTGTAATGGTAATTCCAAATCCAATTCCACAAACTGCAGCAATCGCAAAGAACCAACCAAATGAAACATTAAATGGTAGTAGCACTACCCAAATAGCTGCAGCTAAAATAAAGAATAATCCTATCATAGTTGCATAAAATGGTTTCATGCGTGATAGAAGCCATCCTGAAACGAACGCACCTAAAATCCATAAAATTGAGGTTGGTGTGATTGCAAAACCAGAAACAGTAGCTGGATATCCAAAAATACCTTGTGTCCAAACAGGTAGATATACTTCTAATCCCATTAAGAAACCACTAATTAAAAACGCAATAATATTTTGCACTACAAATGTTCTATTGTGCATTAATTTCATTGGGATAATTGGATTATCAGCGCAATGTTCTCTTCTAACGAACAGGATTAATAATAATATTGAAATAAATGTACAATATGAAATTGGTTGCCAATTATTAGATAGGTTACTGATTAATTGAATAATATACATTAAAAATAGTAGTAACAATGACAGATATATCATTCCTAAATAATCAACAGAATTTTTAACTAACGCTTTGGTTTCTTTAAAAGAAATAATGAATACTAATAATACTAATATTCCCAATGGAACGTTAATGAAGAAAATCCAATGCCAACTTAAATTATCAACGATGTAACCACCAAATAAAGGAGCGATAATTGAAGCAATCCCCCATACCGCACCATTAAGTCCTAAGATTTTACCACGATTTTCGTCAGAATAAATATCAGCAATAATAGTATAAGAAAGTGGCATTATAACCCCTGCTCCAATTCCTTGAATTGCTCTCCAAAGAATTAATACATTCATACTATTTGCTAAACCAGATAAAATGGAACCGATTAAAAAGATAGATATTCCAAAGATAAATACTTTCTTTCGTCCAAATTGATCCGAAAGTTTACCGTAAATAGGTGTTGAAATTGCAGTCGTTAATAAATAAATTGAGAAGACCCAATTCATAATTGAGACTCCATGCAAGTCCCCCACAATGGTTGGCATAGCAGTTGAGACAATCGTCCCTTCAATTGCACTCATAAATGTAGCCATGAATAAAGCAATTGAGATGATTAACACATTATTTGATTGTTTTTTAATACTCGTTACCTCCAAAATAAAAACGATTTATTTATATCAATCTACAAATAAATCGTTTTTAACATTAAATATACTATTTAAAGAAATTTTGTAGTTCTGATACCTTGTCAGTGTGTTCCCAAGGTAAATCAACATCTGTTCTTCCAAAATGACCATAAGCAGCAGTATTTTTGTAGATAGGTCTCTTCAAATCTAACATTTTAATAATACCAGCTGGTCTTAAATCAAATATTTCACGAATAGCTTTGATTAAGTCATTTTCTGATACAGTTGCTGTACCGAAAGTGTTAACAGAAATTGAAACTGGTTTTGCAACACCAATTGCATAAGCTACTTGAACTTCAATTCTAGTTGCTAGTTCAGCAGCAACTATGTTCTTAGCGATATATCTAGCAGCATAACTTGCTGATCTATCCACTTTGGTAGCGTCTTTTCCAGAGAAAGCTCCACCACCATGGTGAGCAGCACCACCATAAGTATCAACAATAATCTTTCTACCTGTTAAACCGGCATCACCTTGTGGTCCACCGATTACGAATCTACCAGTAGGATTAATGAAAAATTTAGTGTCGTCATTTAATAATTCACTAGGAATAACTTCCTTGATAACCTTATTAATAACGTCTTCGCGAATTTTATCTAATGAAACATCTGGGTCATGTTGTGTACTTAAAACAACAGTTTCAACAGATACTGGTTTGTTATTGTCATCATATTCAACCGTAACTTCAGCCTTAGCATCAGGTCTTAAATATGAAATTGTTCCATTTTTTCTTAATTCTGCAATTTTTCTCATCAATTTATGACTTAATGAGATTGGTAGTGGCATTAGTTCAGGTGTTTCATCAACAGCATAACCAAACATTAAACCTTGGTCACCAGCACCAATTTGATCAAGTGCATCTTCACTGCTATCACGAGTTTCAAGAGAATCGTCAACCCCTTGAGCGATATCTGGTGATTGTTCGTCAATAGCGACTAAGACTGCACATGTATTTCCATCAAATCCATATTGGTCATTGTCATAACCAATTTCTTTGATGGTATCTCTAACGATTTTTTGAATGTTAACGTAAGCCTTGGTAGTAATTTCACCAAAAACTAATACTAATCCAGTAGTTACTGAACATTCACAAGCAACTCTAGAATCAGGATCTTGTTTTAACATTTCATCTAAGATAGCATCACTAATTTGATCAG